>JAJEIQ010000078.1 GCA_022827905.1 Pseudomonadales bacterium
AGTTTGAATTGCATCAAGCTGAGTCTACAGGCTGATGCAATTCAAACTGAGCCACTACCCGCTGGTGCTCGGCAGATCGGACTCGGGCCGCGTGGCTTCAGGGGCCCTGCCTGCGTAGCGCGAATTTCAGGTAGTGGTCGAGGCTGAAGTAACGCCCGCCGCCGATGATGATGAGGGCGATGAGCATGGCCATGTAGATGGCGGCAAACTCAATGCCGTTGTTCAGCTTGACCAGCGCGCCGCTGCCGTTGAGGTAGCGATAATCACCGTGCTCGCGCAGCAGGGCCTTGGCCTCGGCCAGGCGCTTGGAGGCTTCCAGCGTCCGTTCGTTGACCTTCTGGCATTTGATGGCGCGTTCAAGGAAACCGGCGTCTGCGCCCTCGAGGCAGGCCGCTGCCGGCCTTGATGGCGCTATCGCCGCCCAACCGTTGTCCAGATGCACGGCATAGGCGGCGACGAACATGGTTACCGCCAAGGGTATGGCAACGATGCGAGTGCCGAGCCCGAGCAGCAGCGCGATGCCGCCGCCGAATTCGGTGACCGCGGCCAGCCACCAAGACAGATCCGGCGGCAGGACGTTGAAGGGAAAGGGGAAGTCGTCCAACCGGGAGGCGAACCAGTTGGTGCCGTTGATTTTCGTCCAGCCCGCTCCGATCAGCACGGGGGCCAGAATGAGGCGCAGCAGCAGCGATGCGACGCCATCAAGGTGCTCGACGCGGGAAAAAACCTGATGATAAAGCCATTGGGCGGATTGCAGAATCTGGGCCATCTTGGTCTGGACTCCTTGATCGTTCAGCGCTTGCGCGACGACCGGGAAGTCGCCGCTGGCCGAATTGTACATGGCGTGGGGGCTTGCTTGATGTTACAACGCGGTGCATGACGACGGGCGGATTGTCCCTTAGCGCCATCGCGGATCATCTGGCGCCCGAACTGGACCGGCGCCGATTGGCGGATCTGCATGACCGTTTGCCTGCCGATGCGCCGGCTGACTGGCGGGCCATTGCCGCCATCGTCGCCCTCGCGTTGCCGAATCGGCGCTGCATCGGATTGAGCGGCGGACAGGGTGCCGGCAAGTCCACGTTGGCGGGCTTGGTCGTCCAAGCGTTGGCGTTGGTGGGACGCGAAGCCGTAGTCTGCTCGTTGGACGACTTCTATCTGGTCAAGCGGGAACGATTGGAGCTGGCCCGGGCGGTCCACCCATTGCTGGCCACCCGCGGACCGCCTGGGACCCATGACGTGGCGTTGGCGCTAGCCGTGCTTGACGACGTTCTGGCGGGCCGCAGCACCCGCTTGCCGCGATTCGACAAGGGCCGCGACGAGCGCTATCCAAGATCCCGGTGGCCGATTGCGGAATCGGTTGACATGTTGGTCTTCGAGGGCTGGTGCCTAGGTGTTGAACCCCAGCCGGAGCCCATGCTGCGCTCGCCCGTGAATCGACTGGAGGCGGAGGAGGATGGGGACGGACGGTGGCGGGCCTACGTGAACGCAGCCTGCGCCGACTACGCCCTGCTCTGGCAGCGGGTGGACTGGTGGATCTACGTCGAAGTGCCGGACATGGACGCGGTTCGGCGTTGGCGAATGGCCCAGGAGCGCGCCCTTGCCTCAAGCCGGCGCATGTCGGAGGCCGAGCTCGACCGATTCATCGCCCACTACGAGCGCCTCACCCAATGGCAGCAGTCGAAATTCGCTGCTCAAGCGGATTGGCGACTGCGCCTCGACCGCGATCATCGCGTCATCGGCTTTTGACTCATTCATGCCCAGTTCAGGCAGGTTGGGCTAGCCTCACTGTCAACCCTACCGGAATGGAGCGCAGATTATGACCATGGGAACCTTTGGCTGGTGCCGGCTCGTCCCCTTGTTGGTGCTTTTTCCCGCTTCGGCGGTGGCTGGAGCGGACTATCGGTGGGCCGAAGTGGTGGACGTGGAGCCGGTTTACGAGACGGTGCGGCGCATCGAGCCGGTCGAGGAATGCCGCGAGGAGCGGGTGCGGCACCGTTCGGGCGGCTACTCCTCAACGCCGCCGATCCTGGGCGCCATCATCGGTGCCGCTCTCGGCAACGCGGTCGGCCACAAGAAGTCCAACAAGCGGGTGGGCGCGGTGGCCGGCGCCATTCTCGGCGGCAGCATCGGCGCCGACATCGGCCGCAGCAACCGCCAAGGCGGCTACCGGGTGGAAACGGTTTGCGACCTGGTTGAGGAAGTCCACGAGGAGGAACGCCTAGCGGGTTACCACGTGCGCTACCAGTACAACGGCACGGTGTACGCCACCCGGATGCGCAATCATCCCGGTGAGCGGATTCGCGTTCGGGTGCGGGTCACGCCTGTTTCATAGCGTACAATACAACTCGATCACGCCGCCGAAGGCGGCGCGGCAGCGAATCGGGTTTGGAATGGGATCAGCCATGAAAGACGTTTGGCAATGGACCGTTCGACGGGGTGGCTGGCCCTGCCTGAAAATCCTAGGAGCCGCCCGGAGCCGACTGCTGGCATCCTTGTTGGTCTGCCTTCCCTTGGCCGCGGCGGCGGCGGAACGGGAACCGGTCCCGCGCAACCTTGCCCCTCAGCCCAGCGTTTCCCAGGACCGTGCGGTCAACTTGGTGCGTGAGGAAGTGGAGGGTCGAGTGCTGTCGGTACTCCCCATCGAAGGTGGCCGACGGGGCTACGAAGTGCGGGTTTTGTTGGAAGGCGGTCGGATCCAGACGATCCGGGTGGGTCCGCGGGGCCGCCTTGAACGGCATTGACTTCTTCCACTTTAGCGACAAGCCATGCGCATACTGGTTGTGGAGGACGAGCCGGCGCTGAGGAACCAGCTTGCCGATCAACTCAAGGCGGCCGGCCACGTGGTGGATGCCGCCGCCGATGGCGAAGAAGGTCTCTACTACGGCCAGGAATACGACTACGAGGCGGCAGTCGTCGACCTTGGCCTGCCCCGGATGGATGGCCGAGCCCTAATCGCGGCGTTGCGCGCCAGCGAGCGCACCTTTCCCGTCCTGATTCTGACCGCTCGGGATCGGTGGCAGGAAAAAGTTCTTGCCCTTGAATCCGGCGCGGATGACTACCTCACCAAGCCCTTCCACATGGAGGAGCTCAAGGCCCGCTTAGGCGCCCTGGTTCGGCGTGCTGCCGGCTACGCGTCGCCGGTTATCCGGTGCGGACCGATCAGCTTGGACACGGTCAGAAAGGAGGTGCGCGTCGGCGGCGAGGCGGTGGAGTTGACAGCCTACGAATACCGGGTTTTGGAGCATCTCATGCTCAACCAGGGGCGAGTGGTGTCCAAAGCTGAATTGACCGAGCACCTCTACAGTCAAGACTTCGATCGGGACAGCAACGTCATCGAAGTGTTCGTGGGCCGTTTGCGCAAGAAGCTGGCGCCGCAGAACGCCATCCTCACCTTGAGGGGGCAGGGGTACAAGTTTGCCCTTGAACACGCTTAGATCGAACAAAGCCGAATCCGGGAAGGCGCGGCCGCCGATGCGCAGTGGCATTCAGTTCCGCCTGGCGACGGTAACCACGTTGGTTTTGATTGGCATCCTCACTTTGGCGGGCTGGATTCTCGATCGATCCTTTCGGGCCAGCACGCTCGCCGGGGTGGAGGAGCAATTGCGTTTGGTGATCTATTCACTGATGGGCATGGCGCATGCCGACGCCTTGGGCATACGCGTTGATGAGCTGTCCGAACCGCGCCTGTCGCAGCCGGAATCCGGCCTCTACGCCGCGGTTTGGGAGCCAGGCACGGGGCGCGAGTGGCGTTCGCCTTCGGCGCTGACCACCAACGTGGACAAGGGACCGGTCGAGGCGGTGCTCGGTGAGTTCCGCTTCTCTGAAACCAACGCCGGCAGGGTTCCGCGTTTCATGCTGTCCTACCTGGTGATTTGGGATGACGCGGACGAGTCACAGCTCATCTTCCAGGTGGCCGCCGATCAGGCGCCGACGCTGGCCATGATCGGCAGCTTCCGCCGCAACTTGGCTTGGGGACTGGCGCTGGTGATTCTTCTGGTCATTGGCGCGCAAATCTTGGCCATCCGCTGGGGGTTGAGGCCGCTGCGGGTCATGGCCGAAGAGGTCAGGGCGCTCGAGGAAGGGCGGCGGGAGGGCTTGTCGGACAGCTACCCCAAGGAGCTTACGGGACTGCGCCAGAACCTCGCCCGCTTCATTGCCCACGAGCATCGGCGGCGTACCCGCTATCGACATGCGTTGGAGGACTTGGCGCACAGCTTGAAAACGCCCTTGGCGGTTATCCGCAACGCCCTCGGCGGCTCCGTGCCGGCGGATGGTGAGCCGCACGGGGAGCGCGGGCTGATCGCTGAGCAGTTGGACCGCATGGAGGGCGTGGTGACCCATCAGCTTTCCCGCGCCACGGTGGCGGGCCCGGTTGTGGTCAGCCGGTCCGTGGACATCGCCCGCCTTGCGGAACGGCTGATTCGGGCGCTCAAGACGGCGTACTCAGATCGGGGGCTGGCCGTTGAGGTGCGCCTCCCCCCGGCCTTGAGCGTGCGTGGCGACGAGCGCGACCTGATGGACATTTTCGGCAATCTGCTGGAGAACGCATTTAAGTACACGCGCTCCAAGGTGCGGATCAGCGGCAGGTCCGGGGCGATGGCCGTCATGCGCATCGAGGATGACGGTCCGGGCGTTGACGCGGCAATTCGTGACGACATTCTGAACCGGGGGGCGCGCGGCGACCAAGTGCAGCCGGGGCAAGGCATCGGCCTGTCCGTGGTGTCGGAACTGATCCAACTCTACGGCGGTGCCTTTAAGATCGGCGCGAGCCCCTTGGGCGGCGCCAGCATCGAGGTCAGGCTGCCTCGCTGAGAACGCGCAAGGCCGCGAAGAAGCGCTCCCGAAGCGGGTTGCTGGCCGGTGTTTTGGGGCCGGTTCGGCACCATTCAGCGGCCAGCTCGCGGGGCGCTTTGCGCCCCGTTCCGTGGTTCATGCTTTCATTGAGGGTCTTCACCTGCACTTGCAGGCGCAGTTCGGCATCTTCCGAGGGGGACTCGATGCCCGCTTGGATCTCTGCCGCTACGGTGAGTTCCCGCAGAGCCTGCTCGCAATTGCCCGTGCCCTGCTCGCGGCCTTTGAACTCGGGAGCCGGCGCCTCGACCGCGCGGCCCTCCGCCTCGGCTTGGCTGACCTCCACATCCCAAGCCTCAAGCTGCTCGAGATCGGCGAGCGCAGCCTTGTGCTTGGCGATGCGCAGCACTTCGCTGTAGTCCCGGGCCAGGTCCTCGAAGCGGCGATGCGCCGGACGGCGGCGGCGTTCGGGCAGTTCCAAGCCATCGAGTTCAGCCCGAAGCCGATGCACCAGCGCCGGATCCGGCGGCTGGGAGGCCGATGCCTCAAGGGCCTCCTGAAGCGTCCGGCAGATGTCCTCGGCGGCTGCCACGGCTTCATCCACCCGTTGTTCGGCGCGCTGAATGGCCTGCTGGCGATGGGCGTCTCGACTGCTGAAAATCTGGTCGCAGTGCCCTCGAAACTGCCGCCAGAGCTTTTGGTCGGCGCTGCGCGGGGTGACGCCCACGGTCCGCCAACGTTGCTGCAGACGCTTGACTTCCGCCACCTTGGCCACTGGGTCGGCATCGCCCGCCGCCAGCGCCTCGGCGGCCGCCACGATTTCACGCTTGCTGGCGAGGTTGCTTTCCCAAGCCTTCTTCACTTCGGCGTGAATCCGTTCCTGCGACCGCTCAAAGCGGGTTTCGACGGCCTTGCTCTTCTTGCGGTCAACCGGGTGCAGGGAACGCCACTCCTCGCGCGCAGTGCGCATGATTTGCTCAGCCGCCTTCATGTCGGCGCTGGACCAATCGACGTTGGCGAGGTAGGTCTCAAGCTGTGCGCAGATGCGCTCGCGCCCTGCTAGGTTCCGGCTGCGAAGCTCAGCTTGTTCCGCGTAGTAGGCCCTGCAGGGCTCGAAGGCGCGTTCCGCGGCGCGGTTGAATTGGTTGTGCAGGCTGCGCTCCCGGCTGTTGGAAGGGTTGCCCAACTCGCCCCATTCGCCGCGCAGCGCCTTGATCCGTGCGGCCTGCTGCCGAGGTGGATCGGGATGCTCGGCCAAGGCGTTCATCGCCTGCACCAACCGTTCCCTCTTGGGCGCCGTGGCGAAAGTTTGCCAATCGCGCAGCTCCTCCACTTGGCCGGCGCGCCGGGATATGGCTTTGCGGTGTACCGCCGCCAAGTGGTCGGGCAACGACTTCTCAAGACGACGGGCCAAACCCAAGGCTGAGACGGCACCCTGCAGGCGACCGGCCTCCATGGCGGTGCTGATCTCCTGGACAGCGGCCTCGAGTTGCTCGGCGAGCCGCTCCTGATGCGCCTTGGCCGCATCTTCAAAGCGCTGCAGGTCGGCAATCCGAGCAGTGGTTTGCCGCAGCGGCTCGGGAGGTTTCGCCCAATCCGGCCACCTTAGGCGGCCGAGTTGCCGTTCAAGCGCCTTGCGCTGCTGCGCCGCCGCTCGCTGCCGCTTCCAGAGGGCCCGCAGGGGTTCCGGCTCCCTTGGCCAGTCCGTGACCTTCGGCGGACCGTCAGCCGTGGGGATGGCGAGGCCTTGGCATCGCTCCACCGCCTCCGCCAACTCCCGATACTGGTGGCTGACCGATTCGAAGAGACGATGCTGGGCATCATCGGGCTGCGCTTGGTCGGCTAGGGTCAGCCATTCGGCGGTGAGCGCGTCGCGCCGTTCCTTGACGGCGTCGAACGCGGTGCCGGCAGCCATTTGCCCGGCCAACTCCTCGAAGGCTTGAACCAGCGTTTGGAACGATGCGCCGGCAGCCTTCGCCCTTGGTGTGGGTGGGGAGATCGGCGGTTCGTCGTAGTGGGCGGCGGTGAGCCAAGCGGATAAGTCCGGTGCCTCGGTGCCGTATTCAGCCAGCGCGGCCGCCTTGGATTGGATCGACTGGCAACAGCCCTGCAACTCCTTCTTGAGGTGGATGATGCGCGGCGTCAGAGCCCCGTCTTCGGCCTTGCTCAAGACCGTGGCGAGTTCCTCGGCCCGCGAGCGAAACTCACCCACTGACTTGATCAAGGTCCGCAGCCGCTCCAGTTCGGCGCGAGCGCAGCGATTGGACGCCTTGTCCCGGTTGCGGGAGCGCTTTTCCAAAGCCGACAAACCGGCTTCGCCGGATTTCCGCAGCACGGCCATCAATGTTGGCCGGAAGGCATCAGGACAACTCAGATAAAGTTCGGCCAGTTCTCCAGCTTCGGTGGCCTGCCCGGCAATGCGCAACGCGGCATCGGGACTTGAAGCGGCCTGCATCCGAGCTTCGCGAACGGCGGGATGGTCCACTTGGCTGTCCTTGCCGCCCAGCCGTTGCGCGGCGGCAGCGGCCACGGTTGGATCGTCCAGCAAAGCAGCCAGCGCGGCTTCGTCCTCAAGGCGTTCTATCGCCGCGCGGCGCACCGAAGTTTCCGGATCATCGGCGGCGAGCTCGGCGAGCCGCTTCTGCTCAGCCGTCGCCTCTTCGTCGGTTAGGGCTGCAAGCGCAGTGAGGCGCTCCTCGGCAACGGGCGATGCCAAGGGGTCCTTGCCCCTGAACAATCGCGACAGAAAACGCGGTGAGGACATGATCGTTGTCCAAGAACCACAGGGGTCACTAGAGCTGGTTGTGGGAGCCGTCGCACAGCGGCGCGCCGCTGGTGCGCTTGCAGCCGCAGAAATACAGCGTCTTGTCCTCCTCCGCCGACCACGGCACCGGCACTAGGCCGGTATCCTTGTGCGACCCATCGCAGAACGGTTGATTGGCGCTCCGTCCGCAGGCGCACCAGAAGTACTTCTCCCCTTGAACCACCGGGACGGGATAGGGTGCCTTTTGGGCGATTTCCGGTTCGGTCATGGTCGTCTCCTCAAGCTGCCTGAGTGTTGGGTAGCGTACCAAATCGCTCGCTCCCCGTGTTTCTTTCGCTTAGGAAAAGCTGCGCTTTTCCCGCTCACTCCAATGGTCAGGAAAAGCTGCGCTTTTCCCACCAGGGAAAAAACTCCGGCATGTCCTCGCTCACCCGGCCCTTGAATTGCGCGGGGCGTTTCTCGAGAAAGGCTTCGACCCCCTCCTTGGCATCTACCCCGCGGCCGAGATGGTAGATGGCCCGGGAATCGAGGTTGTGCGCTTCCACGGGATGGTCGGCGCCTAACATGCGCCACATCATGTGCCGAATCATCGTCACCGACAGCGGCGAACTGTGCTCGCTGACTTCGCGGGCGATGTCCCGCGCTACGGGCAACAGATCGGCCTTGTCATGCAGGCTCCGCACCAAGCCGCCCCGAAGCGCCTCCTCGGCGGCGAACACGCGCCCGCTGTAGCACCACTCCAACGCTTGGCTGATGCCCACCACTCGCGGCAGAAAGTAGCTTGAGCAGGCTTCGGGCACGATGCCCCGGCGGGCGAAGACGAAGCCGAGGCGGGCTTGGGTGGCGGCAATGCGAATGTCCATCGGCAGGGTCATGGTGATGCCGACGCCGACCGCTGGGCCGTTGATGGCGGCGATCACCGGCTTTCGGCACTCGTAGATGCGCAGCGTCAGCAGGCCCCCGCCATCGGCGCTGAGGCCGCCTTCCCGGTCCGGGCGGGCGTCCGCATCAAAGGTGTTGCCTCCGGAGGAGAGATCGGCCCCGGCGCAGAAGCCGCGGCCGGCGCCGGTGACGATGACGGCCCGCACCCGGTCGTCTGCGTCGGCGGCGTCGAAGGCGTCGATCACCTCCGTCTGCATTTCTTGGGTGAAGGCGTTGAGCTTCTCCGGACGATTGAGCGTCAGGGTGAAGACGCCGTCCTCCAAGTCGGTCAAAATGGTGTTGTATGGCATGGGGTTGGGCTGTTGTGGAGTGAAGGCGCTATCTTGCACCACCTTGAGTTGTATCACCAAGGGGCGCAGCGCGCCGTGCGAGGGCAGGATGCCCTCGAGCCGGGGGGACTATCCTCGAACAAAGGTCGGCTCGAGGGCATAACGAACCTTCGGTTCGCGCCCTCGCTTCGAATCGAAGCTGGTCCCCGGAGCGAGGGCGTCCCGCCCTCGAATTGAAACGAGGAAGATAGGTTGACCCCCGACACCGAATCCGAATTCGCCGCCGAAGTGCGCCGCTTCCTGGGTGAGCATTGGCCCGTGCCGCCTTTTCGGCCTGTTCCGAGAGCGGTTTGGGAGGCAGCAGCCGACCGTTGGTTTGCGGCGCTGTGCCGTCGGGGCTGGTCTGTGCCGGCTTGGCCGCAGGCATACGGTGGAACGGGCTGGTCCCTGGAGCAGCGGTTCATTTGGGAGCGGGAAGTGGCTCTGGCCCAGGCTCCGGTCATGGATCCGGTCGGCGTCGGCTTGGTGGGGCCGTTGGTTCAAGCGCACGGCGGCGCGGCGCTTTGTGAACGTTACTTGGACGACATCCGCGTCGGCCGCAGCCGCTGGGCAGCTGGATTGAGCGGACTGTCGGTTGACGACGCGGGATTGTGCGCCTTGCGAAGCGGTTCGAGCTACGCGTTGCGTGGCACGTTGACGGGGATCTCTGGCCTCGGCGGCGCCACCCACGCCCTCTGCCTCGGTGCCATGGGCGGCGGCGGTTCAGGGCTCTTTGCGGTTTCCATGGACGCTGCGGGTGTTCGTCCCGTAGATGCCCAAACCCTGGCCTTTGCCGAGGTTCCGGCGGATTTAGTGAGTCCGCCCGGCGCTGGTTGGGACGCCTTGGACCTCGTGCTTGGCGGGGACCAGGCGCCCGTTGCCGTCACCGCACGCGCGCAGGCGCAGCTTGCCCGGCTGAAGGCAGACCTCGCGGCCATTGCCGATGGCCGTGGGGGCTTTCTGAACAACCATGCGGACTTCAAGCGCCGACTCGCGACTCTCGAGGTCCGTCTTGAATCCTTGCAGGCGCTTGAAGGGAGAAGCCTCGCTGAGCGTTCCGCAGGCCAACAGCGCGTCGGCGCATGGAGTGTCAAGGCAAACCTGCTTGCATTGGGCTCGGCGGACTTGGAGCTTGAGGTCGGCGAATTGAGAATTGACGCAGCGGGCTACTATGCGCTGCCCGAGCCGGATCCGCTGCTGACGGACAACGAGGGGCCGATCGGTCCGGGCTACGCCTCGCCCCCCATAGAAGGTATGCTAACGCCCCTTTGGGCACTTGAGGCCTATCGGCGGCGTTTGACCGCTCAGTTGGCGGATTGATTGATGGCATTCGGCCGGATGGTCGGGCGTTGCATCCGCCCAAAGACACTCCAGCAACAGCGCAAGAGGAATAGATGGATTTTTCGTTTTCGGAGGAGCAGACGCTTCTCAAGGAGAGCATTGAGCGCTTCATTCAAAACGACTACGGCTTCAACGAACGGCAGCAGACAGTCAAATCGGAAGCGGACTTCAATGTCGGCCACTGGCGAACCTTTGCCGAACTCGGCTGGCTGGCGGTGCCTTTTGCCGAGGAGGATGGCGGCTTCGGCGGCGGTCCCGTGGAAAGCATCGCCATGTGGGAGCAGTTCGGCAGGGGCTTGCTTGTCGAACCGCTGTTGGCCACCGTGGTGCTGGCCGGAGGCGCACTGAGGCTGGCCGGAACCAAGGCCCAGAAGCAGGCCGTGCTGACCGGCATCATCAACGGCGAGAGCCAAGCGGCGCTCGCCTTCGCCGAGCCCCAAGGGCGCTACAACTTGGCGGACCTCACCACCGCGGCCGTGCGGCACAACGGCGGTTGGCGCCTCAACGGCTACAAGGGGGTGACGCTGAACGGTCCTTCGGCGGACTGGCTGGTGGTGTCGGCGCGCAGCGCCGGGGCGCAGCGCGATGCATCGGGCGTCTCCCTCTTCCTGGTGCCCGCAAACGCCGATGGCGTCAGCCGGCGCAACTATCCCACCGTGGATGGCTTTGCCGCTTCGGAAGTGACCTTGGAGGACGTGGACCTCGATTTCGACGCACTGCTCGGCGAAGAGGGCGGTGGCCTGCCCATTCTCGAACAGGTGATCGATGAAGGCATCTTGGCTATTGGCGCCGAGGCGGTGGGCTGCATGGAGGTGCTCTACAAGGACACGGTGGAGTACTGCAAGACCCGCAAGCAGTTCGGCCAGCCGATCGGCAAGTTCCAGGTGCTCCAGCATCGCATGGTCGATATGTTCATGGAGTACGAGCAGGCGAAGTCGCTGATGTACATGGCCGCGATGCGCATGGCTGAGGGTTACGGGCCCGAGGCGCAAAAGGCGGTCTCGGCCTTCAAGGTGCAGGTGGGCAAGTCCGGCCGCTTCGTCGGCCAGAACGCGGTGCAGCTGCACGGCGGCATGGGCATGACCGATGAACTCAACATCGGCCATTACTTCAAGCGCCTGACCATGATTGACGCCCTGTTCGGCAACGTCGACTACCATTTGAAGCGCTTCGGATCCCTCTGACCATGGCCCGTTGGGACCGGGGCGAACCCGCTGCCGCCATCCCGGAGTGGTTTTTCGGGGCGGTGGAGACGCCGAGCGAATCCGCTGCAGTCGAAGTGGACGACTGCGACGTGGTCTGGCGCACTTGGGGCGGTTCCGGGGACAAGCGCGGGTTGCTTCTGATTCATGGCATGAACGCCCATTCCCGCTGGTGGGATTTCATCGCCCCGGCCTTGGCGGAGGACTATCGCGTGGTGGCTATGGACCTCACCGGCATGGGCGATTCCGACTACCGCTACGAGTACGATGCGGCCACCTACGCCGCGGAAATCACCGCCGTTTGCGATGCGGCGGACTTAGGCCATGATGTCATCGTGGTGGGCCACAGCTTCGGCGGCAACATGGCCACCAAGGCGGCCAACCTCCATCCCGAACGCTTCGGCGCCCTGATCCTGGCCGACTCGGGCCTGCGCCACCCCGATGAGCCGCTCCCGGACATGCCGTCAATGGGCGGCCGAGCCAAGGCCTACCCGGACAAGCGCACGGCGCTCGCCCGTTTTCGCCTGCAGCCGCCGCAGCCCTGCGCCAACGCCTACGTGTTGGAATACATCGCCCGCCATTCGCTGATGCCAATCGACGGCGGCGGCTGGGCCTGGAAGTTCGACGAGGACCTGCCCAACGTCCTCAAGGACGCCGAACGCCACCCGGAGGACTACGCCAACCTGCGCCTGCCGGTGGGCCTGATCTACGGCGCCGAGAGTAAGCTGTTCAGCGAACGAACCCGTGAGCACATGCAGTCGCTGATCCCCGGCGACGTGCCCGCAGTAGCCATCCCGGACGCGCAGCACCACCTGTTCCTGGACCAGCCCCTTGCGTTCATCGCCGCCCTGCGGGAGATGTGCCGAGAGATTGGCTGACAGAAATGTGCGGATGCGCGGACTTCGGGCGGAATTTCAAATGCCCAGCGCGACCTCGTCAATTCACCACGAACGACTTCAACTGGTTGGCGAGGCTTGAGCAGGCGGATGAGCGGACCCGGGCGATCATGGGGATCGGGACGATGACGGCGGGCATGTAGCTCATGCCGGTGGCCTCGGAACTGATCTTGCCGGCAGCTTGGCCGGTTTCCACGTCCCAGACGGAGGCTTCGTAGGAGGAGTCCTTCTCCCAGGAAAGGAACCCGAAGCAGCCCCCGCCGCCGGGGCCGACCACGCAGCTCAGCGACCCACCGGAGTCGATGCGCTGGGTGGAGCCTTCGATCCAGACCAAGTACTTCAGCCCCATTTCGTCCAATCGTTCGGCTAGGGGCGCCTGCTTGATGATGGTGGGCAGTTCGGTGTGGTTGAGCGGCGCGATGCGTGGCTCGAACCAAGGGAAGGTCGCGTCCAGGAACTGCTGCTCATTGACCACGTTGAGCGCGTTTTGGCCGCGGCCCATGTTGTCGGCCACGCAGGAGATGAAGTCGAGCTCGGTTTCGGCGGTGGTGGGTTGGCTACGTCGCCCGAGCACCACGATGGAGTCGCCAGCGCCCATGGCGGTGGCCGTCTCCCGCACTTCCTGCACGGTTGCCGTGACGCAGCCGGCCAAGCCTGCGCAGGCGAAAAGAAACGGCATGATGCGGGCCGCTCTCACGCTGAGCCCCCCAATTCAATGTCAAGCCAAGTTTGCACCACGGGCACTCTGCCGAATTGCTGGGTGAAGAACGCCATCGCGTCGCGGCAAGCAACCAGTGCAGCGCTTTGCAGGGCCGCCGAGGCGCCGGCGTGATTCTGCTGATGGGCCTTGCCGTAGGCGGTGAGATCCCACTGCCCCAGTTTTTCGCCGTCGTTGGCGTGCAGTTCAAAGCGATAGCGAATCCAGACCTCGTAGTACTCCGAGCGGGTCTGCTCCGGGATTGAAAACTGCAGTTCCTCAATGGAGGGCGCGAGCACGCCGGCGATGTCGTCGTGGCTTGCCCCAAGCTGCTTGACCGTGCGGTGGCCGATGAACAGGCCACTGAGCAGGTTGTCGAACATCGGCTCCTGGGCCGAGCCGAGCTCGATCTCCCAATCGCCGCGCTGCTCCAGGGACTCCCGATGAACGTAGGACAGCAACGCCTCATCGAGGTAGAGGCCCACCGGCAGCGGCACCTTAGTAACCTGCGGCACGGGAAACCCAGTGGGCACGGCCACCTTGGCGCCAGCGCAGCCAAATGCTGCCAAGACCAGGGCGGCAATCAGGGCGCACTTCGCGAATCGTTCCGGCATGGGGCTCTCGTGGACCCGTTCCTTAAGCCAAGACTACTGGAATTCCGACAAACCGACAAAGGTTCCGTCGTTGCGGTAGGCGAGTTCCCGCATCAGCGCGGCGAACCGGTAGATGCGGGCGTTCGGCCTTTGCAGGTGCACGGGGAAGCCGACGGCGTTGATGCGCACCCGGCGGCGCCCGGACTCGTCGGCGACGTTGATGCGGTCAACGGCGTCCACCACCTCCTCCACGGAATCGCCGCTGTAGTCGTCGCCGAACACATAGATGCCGATGCGCTTGTCGGGCGCGTAGTAGGTGTCGATGGCCGCTTGAATGCCCTCCACCGGGCTTGAGTTGCTGAACGGGCTCCAACTGCGCAAGGTGTTGATGATGGATTGGCGGCGGGCCGGCGTATCGGGAATCCATTGGCCACGGTAGCCGGAAAACATGTACTCGCCCATGTCGTTCATTACTTGGATGCCCTTGACGGTTGGATAGACGTCCAAGGTCTCGCTCACCTTGCGCAGCACTTGCGGCCAAGCGCCGTTGAACATGCTGCCGGAAGTGTCGATGACGAAGATGATGTACTCGCTGTCCACCGCGATGCCGCCCACCAGATCGGATTGGCGGCGGAAGTCGAGACCGAGCAGGCGCTCCATTTCATCGGTCAGCGACTGGCGCGCCGCGGCAAGCTTCAGGGTTTGCTTGCGCATCTGTTCCTGGTCTTCGGTGGTGGCGGTGAACTGGCCGAGGATGCGGGTCAGCTCCCGCTCCAAGCGGGCGAGGGCGAGCAGATTGTCGTCGAGTTGTCCGCTGGCATCGGCCAGTTGCCGGCGCAGTTCCCGGATCTGCCCCTGGATGTCGTAGAGCGCCTGCTCGCGGCTCGCCACCTGGCCTTCCAGGCTGACGACTGAACGCTCCAGCAGGATGGGCTCCACGGTCTTGGTGATCATGAGCAGCAGGATGATGGCGCCGAACCCGCAGCAGATCACGTCGAGGAAGGAGACGCTGAACTCCTCGATCAGTCTTCGGTCGCGAGTGCCCATCGATGCGGCCCTTCCTTACGGCCAGTCTCGCGACGGGGCCATGTAGGCGCCACCGCTGGTGCGCGCCAGGTTCCAATAGGCGGCTGAAGCCAAGGGATCGCCCTCCATCGGAAACAGGATGACGTTGATCGGCACCTGCAGGGGCATTTGCCGCAGCGCATCGCGGAACAGGTCGAGGCGATCGGAGCCGGAAATGGTTGCCCGCCGGGGGGTGCGGGCACCCTGGGTGGGCAGCGAATCGGTCACTAGGTAGACGTTGTCCGGCAACGGGTTCAGAGCGCGCAGCTTGACCACCAGCCGCTGCAGGCTGGTGCCGCCGGTCGGCACCATTCCACTCAGGTCTTCGATGGCCGCCGCCAAGGCGCCGCCGTCGCCGAGCGGCGTCCATTGGTCATCGCTGCCCGGCACCAGCGAGCGGGTCTGCTCGTTGAAGGCGAACACTTGGAAGTCCGCATCCAAGGGCAACTGGGCGGCAAGCCATTCCACGGTGCGCACGGCCCGCCGCCACTTGGGCGCTTGCCGGCGCCGCTCCTCCGGCATGTTGCGGCGGCGCAACACATTGACGATGGTGCGGTCGAGCATGCTGGCCGAGGCATCGACGGCGATGAGAATGTTGCGTCCGCCCACCTTCAGGCCGGTCAGGTACTGGCGGTCGCCATCGCCGGCGAACGCCCGCGCCCGGTCGCCCTGGTTGGCCTCCTCGACCTGCCGCAAGCGCGCCACTTCCTCTTCACGGGCCTCGAGGTCGCTCTTGAGCCGTTCGACGGACTCCCGCTCCGCCGTTGACTCGGCATCGAGTTCATCGAAATCGCGGCGCACCTGCTGCAAGTCGGTTTCCGTGCTGACCAGCTTTTGCCGGGAGTCGCTGAGCCGCTGCAGAAGGCCCTCCAACTGCTCCTTTAGTTCAAAGAGATCCCGCTCCCCGTTTTGCACTTGGTAGTCGAGCAGCCGAATCTCCGCCAACCGGTCCTTGTTGACGATCTTGGCGTCCTCTTCGGTTTCGTGATTGATGATCAGGAAGATCAACACCACTGCGCCGAAGCCGCAGGACATCACGTCCAGGAAGGACAGCGAAAACACGCTTAAAGAACGCCGCCTAGCCATGCCGTTGGTCTACCTATCCGGTTTGGCCTCCATCCTCCACAGCGATCAGTTCGAAGCGCCGCCCGCCGCGCTCGATGATCTCCCCAATGCAGCCCTGCTCGGGCAGGCCGAAGGCGTTGCCGGCCAAGGGCCAGGCGCGGTGGCCGCACAGGGCGTGGCTGGCCGGTTTACCGGCCGGCGGGCTGGCCAGCGCCGCTTGGGTTGCCGATACACCGTGCGTCGCCGCTGCCGGCAGCGCGGTGACCCACTTCAAGCCGTCCACGGCGCCAAGCCGCTGCGCCATCGCCCGCGCCATGATGTCCGATGGCAGGCGGTGCGCCTCGACGCCGAGCGCTTCCAAGCCCTCGATCAAGCCTGGCAAGGCGGCGCTGCGCGGCGCGACCATCAAGCAGGTGCCGACGGTAACCTTCTCCGATAACGGCGTCAGCCGTTGAATCAGCTTGTCCCGCAATGCGATGGGGCCCACCCGCACCTGTCGGGTGGCATCGCCTTGGCGGACTTCCACGGCCAGTTCGCTGAGGGTTTGGCGTTCGGTCCAAGCCTGTAGCTGGTCGTAGAGCTGCTGTTCGGAATCGGCGGCGTGCAAGGGATCGAAGCGAGTGTCCTGCACGAACCGATCGGCGACCAGGTTGGCCCAGCCGTCGAGGCAGGCGTTGCGCCCAAAGCCGGTGATGTCCTCCACGGCGCCGCGGCTGACGGCTTGGCCGCCTTCCTCGCTGGCCTTGAGTTCCGTCAGGCAGCAGCGGGTGGCGTGCAGGTCGAGCAGCCAGGTATTGGGGCGCAGCTCCGTCACGCTGCCCATGAGCACGGCACTGTCCACGAAGCCGCGAATGTGGATGCCGGCCTCCTCGGCGATGCCGAGCAGCACCCCGAGCTGATCCCCGGTCAGAAATCCGGGCACCGCCACGGCTAGGGGTTCATCGGCCAAGCCCTTGATCTCCAGCAAATGCCGGTAAATCAGGTCGGCGTGATTGGCAATGTCTTTGGCGGGCCTCGGCAGCGGATCGGCGTTCAGCCGGGCGAGGTATTGCTGGTTGACCTGCTGCGGCTGCAGGCGGGCGGACTTCAGCGCTTCGACGCCGAAAACCGCCCCGCGGGCGCCGACCAGGGCGATGGCGGGTTGCTGATAGATGGGGTCGCCGTCCCGGTACAGGCTCAGGGCCGCATCGTTCAACTCCAGCAGAAGGCTCATGATTCACGCACCTGCAGATGGGCGAGCAGCCGCTGGTCGCAGTAGGTCTGCGCATCAAGCACCAAGCGTTCCTGGAGCAACTGCAGTTGATGCATCAGAAACATGATGATGATGCTGATGACCAAGGCGATGAACGTGGAGTTGAATGCCACGCCAAGGCTGGCCGTCACCCCGGCGATGTCCCCTTCAACGGCCTTGTAGGCTTGGCCCAAGGCTTGGCTGATGCCGCGCACAGTGCCGATGAAGCCGATGCTCGGAATGGCCCAGGCGATGTAGCGAACCATGGCCAATTCGCTGTCGAGCCGGTCGGATTCGGTGTCGCAGATGGCCTTGATCGCCTCCGAGACATCCTGGACGTTGCGAGTGGAGGCGAAGCGCTGCAACGCGGAAAGCAGCGCCCGGGGCAGCAGGCAGCCTTGGACGTTCGCGGGCAGTGCTTGGATCGGGCGCGTGTACTCCCGGGTGTCCTCGGGCAGGATGCTCATGCCCTCATGGAGCCGAACGAGGTCCTCGCCGAGCAGTTTGCGCTCGCGAAAGGCGGCACGGCTCTTGTAGCCCATGATGGCCATGGCCCAAAGCATCAGCACGAAACAGGCCTCCTGCTCAAAGTCCTTGAGCATCACGTAGATGGATTGCTCATCGGCCACGGCCTCGCCGGCTGCCGACTGTTCCGCGCGGACCTCGAGAATGGCCTCGGCGTTGGGGCGCACCACGGTGATGTAAACCAAGTGCACGACGATGAGCGCCACCACCAAGGCAGCGATCTGGTAGATCAGTTCAACAGGCAGTTGGCGTTTCATATGTCCACCGGAAAGGGCACGGCAAAGTCCTCGGAGATTTCCTCGGTCGGCAGAAAGACGTCGTGGGAGTCGGGGGGATCATCGTTGGTTTCCGCATTCTCCTCAGCCGCCTCCTCAACCTGCGTTTCGCCCTCAGCGGCGATCGAGGCCCCGGCGACCGCGATCAGGCCCCAAAGCACTGCCCCTGCAAACCTGCTCATTGCCAGGCCCCGGAGCGAGGGCGTCCCGCCCTCGAACTGGGTGGTGAGGTTGGCTGCGCCAATTTGCCCGTCATCGGTACCCTCCTCATGGTTCGGCCTCCGCAAAGCGGGCGATGCGGAATCCGAGGTCCCGGCGGCCGTCGGCGCCGTAGTCGCGAAACGACAGCCGCAGGTCCGTGGTGGTTCCATGCATCCAGCTTGATCCTCGGATCACATGATACTCCCCGGCGGCGGGACCGAGGGGCGGGGTGTTTTCGGGGGCCGGGTGCTGGTAGAAGTCGTTGACCCACTCCGCCACGTTGCCGCCGAGATCGAAGATGCCCTTGGCGTTGGCCTCGAAGGTGCCGACCGGGGCCGCCACGGCGTAGTTGTCGTTGTAGCCGAAGATGATGCGGCCCACTAGATGCCCGGCGGAGCGGTCCGCGTAGTTGCCGTGCCGATTCGGGGGCGGCAGGGCCTCCCCCCAGGGAAACCGCAGCAGCTCGCCGTTCTCCCGATGGCGGGCGGCCCAAGCCCACTCCGCTTCGCTCGGCAGTCGGTAGCCGGTGGCGGATGGGTTGAAGCCGGTCACCTTGCCGAACTCCTCCGCATAGAACAGGGGGAGATTCTCCTGGCGCGACAGCCAGTTGCAGTAGCGGGCCGCGTCGTGCCAACTGACCATCGCCACGGGCTGGTCGTCCTTGTTCAGCGGTTGGTCTTCGTAGGTGCCGGAATCGTGGCCGCTGGCGAAGGCCTTGAATTCGGCGTTGCTCACTTCCTTGATGCCCAGATAGAAGAGGCGCTGCAAGGCCACGTCGCGCAGCGTCTCGTTGGCGCGCCGGCCCGGTTCGCGGCGCGACGCGCCAAGGCGGATGGGGCTCGGCTTGAAGAGCTTCAGGGTCTGCCCTTGGGCGGTGGTGATTTCCGGGCGCAATGCCGCCAGCCGCGCTTCGGCCAAGGTAAGCAGCTTGACCCGCACCTCCTGGGTTAGGCCTTGACGGGGGCGGATTTCCGTGCGGTAGCCGGCGTAGCCATCGGCCTGAATCTCCAGCCGGTGGGGGCGGGTGGGCAGTTCGAGCATTTGGTTGGCCGAGCCCTTGGCCTTGCCGTCCACGAGGAGTTGCGCCTGGGGCGGCTCGGCCAGCACCGACACCAAGCCGGTCAGGGGTTCGAGCTCAAAGGACACCCGGCGTGCTTCGCCGGCCTTGAGGGTGACGGTCGCACTGTGCGCCGCATAGCCTGCCTTGAACACCTGCACCCGGTAGGCCCGTCCTGAACGCAGCTCGGCGCTGATCGGCGACTCGCCCCGGTACTGGCCGTCGATGGTCACGCCCGCTTGACCAGGGCGGGTGCTCACCCGCAGCCGCGCATCGGATTGGCGCAGCAGGATCAGCGGCGCCTCGCGCTGCTCCAGCGGCGCGATCAGGATGCGCTCGCGATGGCTCTGGTGGCCTTCCAATGCCAGCGCCACCTCATGTTCACCGGCGAGAATCTCCGATGTTGCCGGAGTGGTCAGGCCGGTGTCCTCACCATCGATGAGTATGCGCGCCCCGGGCGGTTGAGTGGCGTAACGCACCTCCCCCCAGTTGGGCAGGAGTTCGGCGTCGATGCGTTGCCGCTCGCTCCGTCCGGCGACTTCCACGGTCATTTCAAGGTCTTGATGGCGGGGGTGGGTGAAGCGCAACGTGCGCTTTCCCGCTTCGATGGGCACCTCGGCGAGCGGCGTTGCGCCCAGCGGACGCCCATCCACTGTCAATTGCGCCCCGGCAGGATCCGCCTCTATGGTGAGCAGCCCGGGCAGCGGTGCAAACTTGAACTGGAAGGCTTGGTTGCGCTCGGCCGTGACGGTGAACGGCGCTGCTATGGGGTAGTAGCCGTCGCGTGTCGCCTCGACCTGATAGGCACCGCTCAACAACAGGTACACGCCACCGAACTCAAGGGCCGGCCCCCCCAGAACGCTGATGTCGCTGGCCGGCGGCGTAAACTCAAGCGCCACCGAGCGGGCCATGAACAGAAACGCCAGCACGGCGGCGGCGGTGAGTGCGGCGCCGAGAAGCACGATGCGTGCCGCCGAAAGACGGGGACGCCGCCCCCCGCCGTCGCCCGGAGGTTGGTAGCGAACCGGCTTGATGACTGTCTCGGCACTCATTGCTGCAGGACTTCCAGGCAGCGTATCTCGACTGGAGCCATGCGGGGTTGGACGCTGATTTCGGTGCGCACGTCGCGGCAGCCGTCGCGGCTGCCAATCAGCGTGTAGGCCCCCGGGCGCAGTTCAAGGCGCTTTTCGGAAAAGCGCCCTAAGGGACCGACGTTGGAAAGCAGCACCTCGGTGGCATCGTCAGAGCGCAGCAGCACCGGCACGGGGGTGCCGTGGTGACGGAGCAGGGCGTCCATCCGCTCGATGGCGACGGCCAGAACGGGGCCCCTGGGCGACAGCGACTTGGCGTCGGCGAGAATGTCCTGGGCCTCTTGGTAGAGCGCATCCGACGACAGCCGTTCGGCGCCGGCGGCGATCCGCTCCAAGGTGGTTAGAGCTTGGCTTTGCGCTTCGGCCTGCCGAAGCCCCACCCGGGCGAACTGAATGTTGGCGTCCAGCGCCAGTATGCGCCGGTTGGCCTCGGCCGCCTCGGCCCATTGCTCCGCTGCCGCGTGCCGTTCGGCCTGCCCCCTAAGCTCGGCGATTGTCACCAGTTCAGACTGATCGGCGATTTGCTGCAAACCGCCTTCGGCGGAGGCGTTGCCGGGGTCGATCTTGAGGGCTTGCTGGAAGGACCGTTCCGCCTGTTCGAACTGGCCTTGCTCCAAGGCCTTGAAGCCGGCGGAGAGCCGTTCGCGGAGGGCCTGTTCGGAGCGGCCCCGGCGGGCGGCGGCGATCGCTTCGCCCAACCCGGGGGTGTCGGCATCCAGGGTGCGAATGGCCTGGTAGGTGCTTAAGGCTTGGTCCCAGCGTCCGGCCAACTCGTGGTTGCGCGCCGCCCGGAACTTGGTGATGATTTCGGGCAAGTGGCCCGCTCGTTGTCGGGCGCTTGCCAGGGCAGGGCTGTCCAGCTTAATTTCCCCAGCTTCGCGCAGCCAATCCTCGGCGGCGGTGGGGTCGCGCTCGTCAATGGCGGCGAGCCCCTGGGTCAGGGCGTTTTCAAATTGGGCATGGCCTTCGCCGATCAGAGCCGCCAGTGCGTCGGCGGCTTGGCGGTATTGGTCGATGGCGGCGTCGAAACGCTCCGCGACGAAGGCCTCATCACCGGCTTGGGCGAGGTTGCGGGCGGCATCGTAGGGGGCCTCGGCCCAAGCGCCGACCTTCAATTCTTCGCGCAGCTTCAATTCCAACTCCACGAAGCGGGCCAGTTCCCCGCCGGCCTCGGTTCGCGCCTGTTCCCTTCTCAAGGCTTGGAAGGGCGGCGGCTGGTCATCGGGGGATGGCCGGGGCGCCGCACCTGGTGGTGGCGTCGCATTGCTGGGCGTGGGCTGTGGAGAGACAACCTCCAAGGGCTCGACCCAATTCGGCGCAGCGATGAACAGGGCAGCGATGGCGGCTATGGCGCCCAATAGGATCAGCAAGAGCAGCCAGCGGTGGCCGGTGGAGCCTGTTGGACCAGCGGGCTGCTCTCCCCCGGTGTGGCTGAGCGCAACCGCTCGCGGCTTAATGACGCCGGAATCGTCGGGCATTGCCTACGAACTGGCTTCCGGCGTCCCGGACTCCGGCGGCGTCGGCAGGCCGAGATCCTCGAAGTAGAGCTGGCGTAGGATTCGCCGGAGTTCTTGATACTGCTCATCGACCGTGCCCTGCAGTCGGACGGATTCGTTCTCAAGCTCCATCGTGTGCGGCATGATTTCCGCTTCCGCCGCCACGCCAAGCTCCTGCAGCGCCTCCGCTTGCATGGCGGCCTCGTTTCGCTTGGCGACTGCGTTCTTGATGAGCGCGGCGCCGGCGCCGATGGCGACCAGCCCGGTGGCGTCGATGTAGGGATTGTCGCTGTCGTAGATCGCCCCGATGCCGGCGCCGATGGCGGCGATGCCCGCCCAGGTCCGGGTTCGCGCCTGCGCTTTAAGTTCGCGCAGCGAGGCGGCTTCGGAGTAGGTGGCGGAACGCCAGTTTTGGTAGGCCCCGTACATTTGGCGGTGGTAGTTGGCGTAGTACTCGTCCAGGGTGTCGATGAAGACGTACTCCCGCTCCCGCACTCGGCGCACCCGCTCGAGCATCGGGTCATCCTCCGCCGGCAGCCGCAGCAGCTCAAAGCCGCCGTCGGGCTGTGCCTGAACATGGGTGTCGAAGGCGTCGGGGGCGAAGTCGCGGGCAAACTTCATTTCGGCGGTGGCGCGAATGGTGCGCACCGTCGCCTCGTCCAAGGACTCGCGATAGGCCAGCATGTCGTCCGCCAACTGCTTGTAGTTGGCCTGAAAGGGATCGATGTCCGGCGGCACTGTGGGCGAGTAGGCGTATTTGCTGGCCTCGGCGCGGTAGGTCTTGGTGAACCAGACGACGCCCCGGGCATCGGTGACGGTGAACTCCTGGACCAGCCGCTCGCCGTCGGACTGCATAATTTTGCCGGTCACCGTGACATCGACGGCGTGGGTGGCCCGCGGCACCACCCGCACCGCGCCCCAGTTGCCGGTGCTTTGCAGTAGATTCTTGGCGAAATAGGGCATGAACTGGGCCTCGGCCCGGCGGATGTCCGGGTTGACCAGTTGCTCGACCTGCTCATCAAAGGTCTCGGGGATGTTCGGGTCCAGAACCGCGACGCCCACGTCGAGCAGCAACGCCTCGTCCTGAACGCCGCTGAACTGCTTAGGCGGCGTCATGTCCACGGTGCGCACCGACTCCGATACGCAGCCAGCCAATGCCAGCGCCGATGCGAGGGTGAATGCAGGGGTGAAGATACGCATGGTCAGCTTCCCTTGTAGCGGCGGTACTCCTCCCAGAGCTTCTCACGCAGCACTGGGTCCGGTTCCGCCATGGCCGCCTCACGCAGTTGGCGGGCGATGATGTCGTCGTCCTTGGCGTCGGGCAAGCCGCTTTGGCCGCGACCGCTCTGGCCGCCCGGTCCCCCGCCAGGCATGGCGGGCGCTGGCCGCGACCGGCCGCGGCTTGCCGTTCCCGGTGCGGACGCGCTGCTGCTGCCGGCCGCGCCGGTTTCCAATGCCCCGCCAGCCGCGGGCTGCGTCGGCGCGGTGCCCCCGGCTCCGGCCGGTGTTTCGTTGGTGCGTTGGGAGATCACTTCCCGTTCGGCGAGAATTTGGCCATCGAAGGACTCCAACGCTTGGTCGAGAGCACCTTGGCCTGAACCGGCTTGACCTCCCGTTCGGGATCCAGTGACCGCTTCGGAACCGCCCGGAACGCCAGGAGGACCAGTGGACGGGTCGGGCAATTGGTTGCTCGCCTCCCAACCTCCTGCGCCGCCGCCGGGGGCGCCGCTTTGCCAAGATTCCTCGCCGG
This sequence comes from Pseudomonadales bacterium, assembly GCA_022827905.1. Classification (GTDB taxonomy): domain Bacteria; phylum Pseudomonadota; class Gammaproteobacteria; order Pseudomonadales; family Azotimanducaceae; genus Azophilus. The sequence continues at coordinate 23,291 of JAJEIQ010000078.1, forward strand.
CTCCACCGCCAGCGGTTCCGCCGCTTTGATCACCGCCGGGCAGGCCGGATCCGTCCGCCCCATCGGTGCCGCTGCCCGGCCAACCCGGGCTTTGCCCGGGAATTTGGTCACCGCTTGAAGTGGGGACGCCGGGAGGCGGCGGTATGCGCGAATCGCCGCCTGCGCTGCTGCCCATGCCGCCCCTGGCTCCGCCGGACGGGGTGGACCCGGCAGGGGACCGCGATGCGCCGCCGGAACTCCCGCTGCCCGGCATGCCGCCACCGCCCCCGGCGCTGCCGCCGGGCATCGGAACGCCGCTCGGTAGCGGGTTGTTGCCGGCGCCTCCTCCTGCGCCCCCGCCTCCGGCACTTCCGCTGCCGCTGGAACCACTGGAGCCGCCGCTCGGGCCGCCCGATGAACCGGACGCGCCGCCGCTGGAGCCGGATTGCGGCGAGGACTGAGGTTGCTGCGGATACAGCGGCGTGATGGGTGCGCAGGCCCAAAGCAGGGCCAAGGCGGCGATGAGCGTCAGTTTCAGCAAGGTGGCCATGTTTCCGTCCCTAGTGCGGAGTCCGCGAACGCGGACAGTTCTTGAGCTTGGGCAGGATGGCGCAGGATTCCTGAACCAAAGCTGTACGGCCCGCATTAAGCATCGTCTTCCTCGTCGCCAGACGGCTTTTCCGAGCGTGGGAAGTAGTTGAATTCATGGCGGTACACCTCCCCTTCAAAGGGCGCCGCCTTGCCATCGACCATGGCTGGGCGGTAGCGGGCGCTGCGCAGGCTGCGGCGCACCGGAAAGTCCATCAGCCCATCCGGTTCCGAGGCGACCACTTCCATGTTCCGAACGCTGCCGTTCGCCGACACTTGGAATTGCACTTCCACGAACCCGGCGGTTTGCTCCTCCCGCTCCCCGGCGGGCGGCGGGCGGGGCTCTTTGGGTGCCGCGAAGTGCAGCAGCACCGGTTCGGCGAAATAGGTGGCGGCATCGATGGAACCGACCTTCTCGAAACGCTCGTAGACGTGCTCGTAGAGGGTATGCGCCTTGCGGAAGTGCTCCCACATCAGGTGCCAGTCGGCAAGGTCGAGAATCGCTTCCGACACCGGCGTGGGGCCCGTGCCGGCGTCTTTCTGACGAATGCGGATCACTTCCTGCAAAGCCCGTTCGGCGACTGGAAAGCTGTTGATCTGCAAGGGCACGTCATAGTTGGCGAAACGGCCGCCGGGCCGGCTGGCCAACAGGGAAGGCGATTCCCGGTCATCCACGTAGAAGGGCGGAAAGCGCTCCATCCGGTAGGTTTCGGCGAGGCCCTGCAGTGCCGGTATCGCCCGCGGCGTGCTGGCCTTGCCATTGGCGCCGTAGATCTTGAGCGCTTGTTGGTACAGGGCGCGGGCGGCAAAGATGTTGTAGGCGTCCTTGTACCAACGGGCGAGGCGGAAGACGCCGGGCAGCATGGCCTCGTCCTCCGTCCCGTAGGCTCGCGCGAGCACTTCGTAGGCGTACTCCTCACGGCGGGTGGCGGCCTCGCCATCGCCGAGCCGCTGCAGGGCTTCGGATTGCTTGTAGACCGCCTCGACTTGGTTGGGGGTGAACAACCCATCGCTGACCCGGCTGACCTGCACGGCTTGGCTATAGCTCTCCAAGGCACCGGGATAATTGCCTTGGCCGAACCGGGCATCGCCGAGCAGCAGCAGAGGCCGGACGAGGTCCGGATGGTAGCGGTGTCGGGCCGCTTCGACGGCTCTCAAGTAAGGCGCGAGGAATTCCTCCGCCTTCGCGTATTCGGCGTTCTCGATGTCCACAGCCACCGCTTCCAAGGGTGACCCTGATTCGCCGAGCGCCTCCTCGATGGGTTGCGGCGAGGGACGAGTTGGGGCCGAGCCCAAGTCTTCGGAAGGCAGGTCAGACGCTGGCTGGCCATCATCGCCCCAGCCACGGCTGGCGAACAGCACAGCGATTACGGCCAAAGCGGTCACGACAGCCCGCTGGCGCCCTCCCATGCCGGGCTCCGCCTTCAATCCTGCCGTATTCAAATGCATGGTCCCTTGGACAACCATTTGCCGTCTGCGTTCGAGTGTGGAACCGGCATTCGGGCAAGTCAAGGCGTGCGCCTTCGGCGCACGTGCGAGTTGCTCCGCAACTCGGCGCTGCGCCTGCCCATGCGGGTTCGTTGGAGTTCGGCTGGCGTCGCGGTCTTGATAGACTTGGCGAAGGCACAGTTCGATTGGAGGAGATTCAAGCAATGCAGCCGCTCGATGGAATAAAGGTCCTGGAATTCTCAACGATGATCACCGCATCGCTTGCCGCCATGATGATGGGCGAGCAGGGCGCCTCGGTCATTAAAGTGGAACCCATTGAGCTCGGCGACCCCATGCGCTACCTCGGCAGCAGCAAGGGCGGCATATCGGCGCTCTTTGCGAACTGCAATCGTGGCAAGCAGTCTTTGAGCCTTGACCTAAAGTCCGCCGATGGTCGGGCGGTCATCGAAAAGTTGGCGGCCGAGGCGGATGTGCTGCTGTGCAACTATCGGCCGGGCGTCATGGATAAGCTCGGGCTTGGGAGCGAGCAATTGCGTTCCCTGAATCCACGGCTCATCTACTGTGCGATTACCGGATTCGGCACCAAGGGACCGCATCGGGATATGCCGGCTTACGATCCCGTTATCCAGGCGCAGTCGGGTTTTGCGGCGGTTCAGGGCGCTGGCAAGGCAGGACCGGAATTCGTGCGCAACCTGACCTGCGACAAGGTGACCGCCTATACGGCTTGTCAGGCCGCGACTGCCGCGCTCCTTCAGCGGGAGAAGACCGGCGAGGGCCAGCACATCGATCTCTCCATGATGGATGCAGGCCTCTTCTTCCTGTTCCCCGACGGTTTCATGCACAAAACCCTGCTCGACGAGGATGCGGAGCACAATCCGCCGTTGAGTGAGTTGCTCTACGATCTCACGGTGACGAAGGATGGCGGGATCACTGTGTCGGCCGCCAATCAAGCGCAGCAAATTGGCCTTATGGCGGCCATTGACCAGCTTCACCTGCTGGCGGACGAGCGGTTCAACAGCCAGGAAAAACTGATTGCCAACATTGATGAACTCCGGGAAATTCTTAGAAACGAATTTCTCAAGCACGAAACCGAGGACTTGCTTGAAAAGCTCAAGGAGAACGACGTTCCGGCGGCCAAGTGCTTGGACTATGAGGAAGTGCTGGCGCACCCGCAGTATCAGGCGAACGCCAGCATCGACCGAATTGAGCATCCGCGGATGGGCAACATGATTCAAATCAAGCCGCCCGCCCAGTTTGGAGGCCAGCGGGCTGAGCCGGGCGGCGCCAGCCCCGCCCACGGCGAGCACACCGTGGAGATACTGGCGCGCCTTGGCCTCGGCGATGCGGAAATCGAACGGCTGTTCGCCGAAAATCTGGCGCGGGGGGCGAAGCGTAGGGAGGTGAACGCTTTGCCTTGCGCTTGACTGGCTCCCTTGGCCCTCCTATGCTCGCCGATTGGACATTGTGAACTTCAATGGGGGAAGTGCATGACCGTTTACCGGAAGATCGAGCGTTTTGCGGATCCACAGACGTCTAAAACACCTGCTCAGAAGGAGCCCGATCCGGATCTCGGCTACGACTTCATTCCCAAGGAGCGCTACACCTCGCCGGAGTTCATGCGCCAGGAATGGGACCGGCTGTGGACCAAGGTCTGGCTGATGGGCGCTTGGGAGGGCGATCTGCGCAATCCGGGGGACTACATCACTACCAAGATCGGCAATGAGACCATCGTCATCACCAAGGACGAGAACCACCAGTACAACGCCTTCTACAACGTCTGCTCGCACCGGGGCAACCAGGTTGCCTACGGCCCGGGCGGCAACACCGAGACCTTCCGCTGCTCCTACCACCTGTGGGAGTACAACCTGCGCGGCGAGCTGATCCACGTGCCGGACGCCGAGACCTTTCCCCAGGGCGCGCCCTGCGACAAGCTCTCCATCGTGCGCCTGCCCTGCGATAGCTGGGCCGGCTGGGTCTGGTTCAGCATGAACCCCAACGCTGAGCCCCTGCGCGACTTTCTCGGCATGATCCCGCAGCATCTCGACCCCTACCACTTTGACCGCATGACCCTCGTGAATGACGTGACCGTCGAGTGGGACTGCAACTGGAAGACCTCGGTGGACGCCTTCAACGAGACCTACCATGTCTTCGGCACCCATCCCCAGCTCACCACCATGCTGGAGGACATGGACGTGCAGATCGACTGCTACGAGCGGCACAACCGCTACCTCATACCGTTCGGCTGCGTCAGCACCCACATCCAGGACGGCACCGTCATCACTGAGGAACTCAAGGACTACATGCGCATGAACCTGCTCGATCCGGACAGCTACCGGGGCGACGGCCTTGGCGTGCGCCGGGCGGTGCAGCAGAACTGGCGCAATATTTCCGGCGGCATGGGTTACGACTTCGACGACCTGAACGACGATCAGCTCTCGGACGACTACCACTACCTGATCTTCCCCAACATCACCATGAACATCCACTGCAACAGCGTGATGATCTTCCGCCAGCGGCCGCACGAGACCGATCCCAACAAGATGTACTACGACCTGCAGAACTACAGCCTGTTTCCGGCTGGCCAGGAGCCGCCGCCGCGCCCGATCCACGAACAGTTCAAGCACGGCGAGCAGTCCATCGGCGAAGTGCTCGACCAGGACGCCTCCAACTTGGCCATGGTGCAGGCGGGGATGAATTCCGCTGGCTACCGGGGCCTTTGGATTTCCACCCAGGAACTGCGCATCCGCCACTTCCACAAGACCATCGACGACTACCTGCAGCGCCAGCCCATCAAGTGGATGTAGGCCTAAGTGACGCCGATTTGCAGCATCGCCGCAGTGGGCGAGGGGGAGATGGTGGCTTCGGAGGTGGACGGGGTAAGGGTGCTCGTCTGCCAAGTGGAGGGCCAGTTTCACGCCCTGCAGGACCAATGCAGCCATGCCCGTCAGGCGCTGCACGCCGGCACCCTGATCGGCCACCGGCTGCGCTGCCCGTTGCACGGGGGCCTTTTTGACGTGCGCAGCGGCGCCTGCTTGGGCCCGCCGGCCACCAAGCCGGTGATCACCTTTCCGGTCCTGCTCGAGGCCGGCAAGGTGCATGTGGACGTGAGCGGCGCCAAGGAGCGGCCGAAGCCCCGATTCGGGCCGCTCAACTGAAAGCGGTCACGGGCGCCACTGACATACCCAAACGAGAATTTCTGAGCAGGATTTCACAACCCCAAACGGATTGATTCGAACCACTTAGGAGGATACGACATGGATTTGCAACTGAAGGGCAACAAGGCGCTTATCACCGGCGGCAGCCGCGGCATCGGGCGGGCCATCGCCGATGCACTTGCGGACGAGGGCTGCAACGTGGCCATCTGCGCCCGCAACGAAGACCAGGTGAATGACGCCGTGGCGGCGCTGTCCGCCAAGGGCGTGACGGCCTTCGGCCAAGCGGTGGATGTGGGCGACGGCGATGCGCTGAAAGCTTGGGTCGAGGCCTCTGCCGAGGCGCTTGGCGGCATCGACAACATCGTCTCCAACGTCTCCGGAGGCAACGGCCGAACCGAGGCCGACTGGCGCTCGAATTTCGAGCACGACATGCTCGGCACCGTGCGCATGGTGGAGGCGGCCATGCCGCACTTGGAGAATTCCGACAACGGCAGTGTTCTGGTCATTTCCACGACCGCCGCTCTCGAAGCCTTCATCGGTCCACACTCGTACAACGCCATCAAGGCGGCGCTGTTGAACTATTCCGGTGCCCTGGCCCAGGAGGCCGGCGCCAAGGGCATCCGCGTCAACGCGATTTCCCCCGGCCCGATCATGATCGAGGGTGGCGCTTGGGACAACATCAAGCAGCACATGACGCCCTTCTATGAGGGCACGGTGAGCCAGATTCCGGTGGGACGCATGGGTCGTGCGGAGGAAGTGGCGGCCCAGGCGGTGTTGCTGGCAAGCCCCTTCGGCGCCTACACCAACGGCGCCAACATCGTCATCGACGGTGGCTTCACCAAGCGCATTCAGTTCTGAGCCAACCCATGAGCGAGCATCGAACCGTCAATGTCTACATGGTGGCAGCGGGCAAGTACCACGACATCGACTACGCCCGCCTCGAACTGCTGAAGCTCTTGGCCGAGGATGAGCGGGTGCGGGTGCGCGTGGCCCCGGACTACCATGATGTGGACGGCATCCAGGCTTCGGATTTCCTCATCACCTACACCTGCGACCTAGTGCCGGAGGAGGATGAGCAGGTCGCCCTGCGCGACTACATCGCGTCCGGCAAACGCTGGTTTGCGCTGCACGGCACCAACTCGATCCTGAAGTTCCTCGAGGACGGCCGGGTGGATGCCCCGGACACTGCGCCGGTGCTGATGGAGACCCTGGGCACCCAGTTCCTCGCCCATCCGCCCATTCACCCGTTCAAGGTGACCGTCTCCGATCCGGAGCATGAACTGGTCAAGGGCATCAGCGAGTTTGAAACGGACGACGAGCTCTATCTGTGCCGGGAGCACGGCGACTTGCACCGGCTGCTCGAAACCCGCTTCCACGGCGAATGCCAAGGCTGGGTCCACGACCAATGGCCGGTTGATGAGCCGCGTCCGGTGTACTACATCAACCGGCTCGGTGAGGGCGAGGTGCTCTACCTCAATCTCGGCCACTGCCGGGGCCACTACGACATGCAGCCCATGGTGGACTACTACCCGGAGATCGAGCGCGGCAGTTGGCAGCGGGAGGAGTACTATGAACTGCTGCGCCGCGGCATCCGCTACTGCGCGGACCGGGTGGCGGCTTGACGGCAGGCGCGGGCGATGGCTAAGCCGTTCCGCTTCGGCGTTCAGTCCTTCAACGCCGAGACTGGTACCGACTGGGCCAAGCAGGCGCAGACCGCCGAGCGCTTGGGCTATTCCGCCTTCCACTTGGCGGACCATCTGCTCGGCCCCGGGCCGGCGCTGGAGAAGACCAACCACCCGGTGCAGAACCTCGCCGCCATCCCGGCGATGGCCTATGCGGCGGCGGTGACCGAGCGCATCCACATCGGCTGCCGGGTGTTCTGCATCGACTACCACAACCCGGTGGTACTGGTGAAGTCCGCCATGACCATCGACATGCTCTCCTCGGGGCGCCTTGAGTTGGGCTTGGGTGCTGGCTGGCTGCAGGAGGAGTACGCCGCTGTGGGCCTCACCTTCGACCCGCCCAAGACACGCATCGACCGCTTGGCCGATGTCATTGAGGGGGTCAAGGCGTTTCGCGGCGAAGGCCACGCCAACGTCGCCAACGGCACCATCGCTTGGCGCGATTTCGACGGTCTGCCCAAGCCCGTCTCCAAACCGCCGATCATGGTCGGCGGCGGCAGCCCCCGGGTGCTGCGCTTGGCGGGCCGGGAGGCGGACATCGTAAGCCTCAACTTCAACAACCGGGCCGGCGTCATCGGCCCGGATGGGGTGCAGACCTCTACCGAGGACGAAACCCGCCGCAAGCTTGGCTGGATCAGGGAGGGCGCGGGCGAGCGCTTCGATGCGCTTGAAATCGAGATCGGTGCCTACTTCACGATGGTGATAGACGACCCGTCACCGGTGCTTGCCGGGTTTGCGCAAATGTTCGGCTTGACCGAGGAGGAAATGGCCCGCCACCCCCATGCCCTGTTCGGCGGCGTGGACGCCATTTGCGATGAGCTCGAACGGCGCCGGGAGCAGTTCGGCATCTCCTACTTCACCATCGGCGCCGACGTCATGGAGGCCTTTGCGCCCGTCGTGGACCGATTGGCAGGAAAGTAGGGCGTCGTCGTTGCCACGCACCGTTGCCGAAGCGCGGGCGGAACTGCTAGCCAAAACCCCCGCCTCCCAGCGCATCTCCGAACAACGGTCCGAGATCCTCAACTCAGGGCTAGCGGCCAATTTGGAGATGCCGCATCCCATCTTCATTGAGCGGGGGGAAGGCGCCTGCGTCTTCGATGCGGACGGCAACCGTTACATCGACACTTCGGTCGGCTTTGGCTTGCACCTGCTCGGCCACCGGCATCCGGCGATCGAAGCGGCCATCAAGGGTCGGGCGGAACTTGGTTGGATGTTCGGCATCCACACCACCAGCCAGATGAAACTGGCCGAACTGCTTCACGAAGCCAGCCCCTGTGCCGATCGCGTGGTGTTCTGCAACACCGGCACGGAGGCAACGATGTACGCCATCCGGGCGGCGCGGGGCTTCTCCGGCAAGGAGCGCATCGCCCTGTTCGACGGCTGCTACCACGGCGCCCACGACTACGGCATGTGGCTGACCGACCCGGCCAGCCCGGTGGATGCGCCGGATCACCTGCCCATGGGCCACGGCATTCCCAAGGCGCTCAGCGGGCTGAACCTGATGCTGCCCTACCGCCGCCGCGCCACCTTCGACCTCGTGCGCAAGCACCGAGACGAACTCGCCCTGGTGATGATCGAGGGCGTGCAAAGCTCCAATCCCCAACCTGAAGCCGGCGAATTCCTGCGCGAACTAGCGGACGTTTGCCGCGCCAACGGCGTGTTGCTGTGCATTGACGAGGTCATCACCGGCTTTCGAGTCGCCTATGGCGGTGCCCAGGAGCGCTTCGGCGTCGTCCCGGATCTGGCTACCTACGGCAAGGTGCTCGGCGGCGGCTTAGCCGTAGGTGCCATCACTGGGCGGGCTGACCTGATGAACGTCTTCACCGGCTTGGCGGCGGAGCGGGGGGTCTTCTCCGGGGGCACCTTCTCCGGCAACCCGCTGACCATGGAGGCGGGCGCGGCGGCGGTGGGCTGGCTGAAGGAGCATCCGCAGATTTACGATGCCTTGGAGGCGGCGGGCAGCCGGCTTGCCGGGGAAGTCAACGCCTTCGCCGAAACCCACCAGATTCCGGCGCAGGTGAAGCACGTGGGCAGCATGTTCCACCTGTTCTTCCAGCGCGAGCCGCTGGACTCGATGCGCGACCTGAAATCCATCGGCGGCGCCGCGGAGAAGGCCTTCTACCTGCACGCCCTGAACCACGGCGTGTTGGTGCCCGGCACCCAGCGGGCCTTCCTGTCCAGCGCCCACGGCGAGGCGGAGATCGGCCGGCTGATCGAGGTGTTTCAACAATCGCTGGCCGACGTGCAGGCGGAGGGCTTGTTCGAAGCCGCATAACGGGCGTTTTCCTCGATTGGGGGTGTCGGTGCCCTGCCGACTTTGGCAAGATGGCCGTTTCGACTGAGTTTTGGAGGTTGTGTCCATGGCAGGACGTGTTGCAGGCAAGGTGGCGCTGGTCACCGGTGGCGCCAAGGGTCTCGGTGAAGCCGATGCAAGGGCGCTCGCCGCCGAAGGGGCGAAGGTGGTGCTCACCGACGTGGACGACAATGCCGGTCAGGCCGTAGCGGAGGACATCGGCGCCCTGTTCAAGCGCCAGGACGTCACTGACGAGGCGGGCTGGCAGCAGATCGTTGCGGAAATCACTGCGGAATTTGGCGCCCTGCACATCCTCGTCAACAACGCCGGCATCGTGTTGCCGGGCTCCATCGAGGGTCAGACCTACGCGGACTACAGGGCGCAGGTGGCAGTGAGTGCGGACGCCACCTTCCTTGGCTGCAAATATGCCATCCCCCTGATGGCGGATAGCGGCGGCGGTTCGATCATCAACATGGCGTCGGTCGCCTCCAAGCTTGCCTACAGCGGCATTGTGGGATACGCAGCGGCTAAGGGCGCGGTGGAGGGCATCACCCGCTCAATTGCCGCCCATTGCCTGGAATCGGGCTACAAGATTCGCTGCAACTCGATTCATCCCGGCTCCATCAACACGCCCATGGTGCAGAATGTTGGTCGCCAAATGGAAGAAGCGGGGCTGGTCGCACCCGGTGGGGCCCAAGCGCCGGACCCGGCGGAGGTGCCGGTGCTCGGTGTTCCCAGCAACATCGCCGATGTGGTGGTGTTTCTGGCGTCCGACGAATCCGCCTTCATAACGGCCCAGGAATTCGTCGTGGACGGCGGCATGTCCATGGTGCCCGCTCCCCTGGTTCACGAGCTTCAATAGCGGCGTTCAACACGGCAGCGGCGCTGAGCGGGTTTCAGTAGGTCTCGAAAACCGACTGTGCTGGTCCGGCAGCCCTTAGGTTGGTTCCTCCGCTGGCGATTCGGGTGCGAGCCCCGCTTCGACATCCGCCTGCAGGGCCTCCGCATCCCGTTCGCCTGCATCCCCCATCCCGCCGCCGCCTGGCGTTTCAAGCACTAGGACCGCGCCGGCGGGCACTAGGTCCTTGCCCTTGCCGGGCAGGTCCGGGCCGTCCTTCAAGTACACCCGTCCGGGCAGGCCCGGCCCGCCGCCGAACCGGCCCCGGGCGGGGAAGCGGACGCGGTCGAACATCTTGGAGATATGGAAGGGCGCGCCTTCGCGATGGGCGATTTCGATGATCTGCCCGTGGCCGCCGCGGAACTGGCCTGCACCGCCGGAGCCGGGGCGATACTCCTTGCGCCAGATCACCAACGGCGAAGTGGCTTCATTGACTTCGGTCGGCGTGGTGCGCACGCCGCTGGGAAAGGCGGTGGTCGATAGGCCGTCCTTGGCGGGGCGCGCGCCGGCGCCGCCGTTGAAGATGGGGTTGATGACGAAGTCCTCGGCGGGGGAATTGCCTCCTTGGGCGCCCAGGCCCGCGCCGAGGAACACCGGGTTCCAGATGCACGAGGCGCCCTCCGCCGGGGTCTGGCCGGGCAGTGCCTGCTCCAGGCAGCCGAGCACCACGTCGGGCAGCATTTGGCCGATGGCGTGGCGGGCGGAGACCGCCGCCGGTGGCAAGGCGTTGAGAATGCAGCCGGTTGGCGCGCTCACTTCGATGCAACGGAGGGATCCGGCGTTGTTGGGGATGTCATTGCCGACGATGCAGCGCGCACCAAAGGAGGCGTAGGCTTGGGTATAGGGCAGGGGCACGTTGATGCCGAAGGGGGACAGGCCGGAAGTGCCCTCGAAATCGATGCGCATGGCCTCCCCGGCGATGGTCAGCGAGGCGCGCAGATCGACCGGCGCATCGTAGCCGTCCACCCGCATTTCATAGTGGTGTTGGCCGTCGGGGAGGGCGGCGATCTCGCGACGCATGGCGCCTTCGGAAGTTTCAAGAATGGCCCGGCCCGTACTGTCGAGATCAGGGAGTTCAAAGTCGTCGAGGGTGTTGAGCAGCTCGCGCCCCCCGGCATCGTTGCAAGCGGCCAGGGAGTACAGGTCGCCTTGGGCGACCACCGGATCGCGGACATTGGCGGCGAGGATCGACAGCAGCGTCTGGTTCGGCTCCCCGGCTCGAAAAAGGAAGCCGATGGGGATGTTGAGGCCCTCCTCGAACACTTGCGAGGCGTCCGGCCCAAAGCCCCGGCCGCCGACGTCGGCGATGTGGCTGGTGCTGGCAAAGAGCCCCACCGGTTGGCCGGAGCGGAACACCGGCGTCACCACGGTGAAGTCGTTCAGATGGCCGGTGCCGTCCCAAGGGTCGTTGGTCAGCAGCACGTCGCCGGGCTCCAACGTCGCCAAGGGATGCCGGTTCAGGAACTTGCCCACCGAAGCCGCCATGGCGTTGACGTGCCCCGGCGTTCCGGTCACCGCTTGGGCCAGCATCTCACCTTGGGTGTTGAACACCCCGGCGGATAGATCCCCGGCCTCCCGCACGACGGTGGAGAAGGCCGTGCGCATCAAGGTTTGCGCCTGTTCCTCGACGATGGCCAGCAGCCGGTTCCAGATCAGTTGGGTGCGAATCGCGTTCGGTGCTTCAGTCATTGGCGGCTCGCTCCAGAATCAGGTGGCCTTGGGCATTGACCACGCCGGAGAAGTCTGCGCCGACCACGGTGGTGGTCTGATCCTCCACGACCAGGGCCGGCCCATCGAAGTGGTCGCCGGGGCGGAACTTCCCGCGGTGGTAGAGCGCCGCCTCCCCCACGTCCCCCGGGGCCGCATCGAACAGCTCGACGCCGCCATCGGGCGTTGCTTGGCGCAAGCGTTGCGGCGCGGGCACTGGCTCTTGGGCGAGGGGCGCGGTGCCCAAAGCCAACGTCCAGCTTAGGATTTCGATTTCCTGTCCGGGAATGGTCCGCCCGTAAAGTGCTCGGTAGGCTGCGGCGAAGGCGTCGCCGAGTTGGCCGGTGAAGTCATCGGCGTCTTGGGGCGGGGCATTGACGGCGATCTCAAAACCCTGGCCGGCGTAGCGCATGTAGGCCCGAGTAGTCTCCTTAAGCGGTTGGTCCGTTGCCGCTTCGACGACGGCGGCGGCCTCCGTGCGCATCTCGTCGATCAGTTGGCGGATTTCCGCCAAGCGAAGGCCGGAGAGGGTCATGAAGCGGCTGCGCACCACCTCGAAGCTGATCGGTGCCAGCAGGAAGCCCAAGGCGGAGCCGACGCCGGCGCCCTTGGGGATCAGGATGCGGTCGATTCGGAGCTTGTCCGCCACCCGGCATGCATGCAGCGGCGCCGCGCCGCCGTAGGCGATCAGGGTGCGGCCGCCGGTGTCCTTGCCCCACTCCACCGCATGGGCGCGGGCCGCGGCGGCCATGTTCTCGTCAATGACCTCACTGATGCCTGCCGCTGCAGCCAAGGTGTCGAGCTGCAGCGGGGCGGCCACATCGCCATCGATGGCGCAGCGGCTGGCGTCGGTGTCGAGCTTTATTGCGCCGCCCGCGAAGAACTCGGGCCGCAAGCGGCCGAGCAGGGTGTCGGCATCCGTCACCGTGGGCAGCGCCCCGCCCCGTCCGTAGGCGGCAGGCCCCGGTTCGGAACCGGCGCTGGCGGGGCCGACAGCGAGGCGGCCGAGGTTGTCGACGGCGGCGATGGAGCCGCCGCCGGCACCGATTTCCACCATTTCGATCACCGGAATGCGCACCGGCAGCCCGGAGCCCTTCTTGAATCGGTAGGCGCGGTCCACCTCGAAGGCGCGGGAGAGCAGGGGTTCGGCATCGTCGATCAGGCATATCTTGGCGGTGGTGCCGCCCATGTCGAACGACAGCGCCCGGCCGTAGCCGGATTGCCGGGCGATGGTTTGGGCCAGCAGGGCGCCACCGGCGGGGCCGGACTCCACGAGGCGGATGGGAAAGCGGCCAGCGGTGGCGATGTCGGTCAGGCCGCCTCCGGAGGTCATCAGCAGCAGCGGGCATTGGATGCCCGCAGCTCGAAGTTGCCTTTGCAGGCTGTCCAAGTAAGCTGCCATCAGCGGCTGCACGTAAGCATTGGCGCAGGTGGTGGACAGCCGCTCGTACTCCCGAATTTCCGGGCAGACTTCGCTGGACAGCGTGATGGAAGCGCTTGGCAAGCGCTCACGCACCGCCGCCGCTGTTCGCTGCTCGTGTTCGGGGTTGCGGTAGGCATGCAGGAAGCCGATGGCCACGCTCTCGACCTGCCGCTCCTCGAGTGCGCCCAAGGCATGATTTAGCGAGGTTTCGTCAAGCGGCTTGAGCACGCCGCCGTCGGCGGCGATGCGTTCGCGCACCGGAATGCGCAGTCGGCGCGGCACAAGGGGCGCGGGGCGGTCTATGTTGATGTCGTACTGTTCAAAACGGTTCTCGAAGGCCATCTCCACGGCGTCGCGATGACCCTCGGTGGTGAGCAGGGCGGTCACCGCGCCGCGCCGCTCGATCAGCGCGTTGGTGGCTAGGGTGGTGCCGTGCAGGAACAGGCCCAAGGCCTCGGGCGCGCAGCCCGCCGAGGCCATGACTTGTCCTAGGCCCTGGAGCACGGCGTCGGCCGGGTCCGAATAGCTGGTTAGCACCTTGGCAGTGTGCTGGCGAGCGCCGTCATCCAACACCAGGTCGGTAAAGGTGCCGCCGATGTCGGCGGCGATTCGAACCGGGGTCATGGAGCCGTCTTCATGCGCCATAGGGAGGAGCGAAATCCTATCATCAAAACCACGGCCAACATGCCGGTGGCGCAGATGCCGAGGGCGGCTTGGGCGCCGAGCTGATTGACCAGGTAGCCGCTGCCCAAGGCGCCTAAGGGGCCTGCGCCCATGAAGGAGAAGGAGTGGAATCCCATCACCCGCCCCTGCTGTCCGTCGGGGGCCTGTTCCTGCATGATGGTGCGCGACATGGTCATGGCGACGCCGCCGCAAGCGCCCCAAACGAACACCATGCCGAGAAAGGCGGAAAAGCCCGGCGCCAAGGCCACTGCGCCAAGCACGATGGCGCCCACGAACTGGGCCAGAATCAAGGCGCGGCCCTGGCGGGCCACGTCACCCCGGCGCAGCAGCAGGGAGATGGCCAGCACCAGGCCGATGGAATTGCAGACGTTCATGAGGCCGAGGTCGGTGGCCGAGCCATGGAACACCTCGCGCACAAGCAGCGGCAGCGTGACGATGTAGGAGCCCATGAAGAACAGCGACATGGCGACGTTCTGCAGTGCCACCATGCGCAGTTGCCGGTGCTGCAGCACGGTCTTGGCGCCCTCGATGACCGAATCCATCAGGGTGGCGGAGGATTCGGCGCCGAGCGCCCGCCGAGGTTGGGCGATGCTGCGAAAGCCCGCCACCCCCACTGCGAGAATCAGAACCTGGATGCCCAATATAAGCGCCGGGCCGACCGCATCCGCTGAAGAGGCGATCAGAAAGCCGAGGATCGAGGTGCCGAACTGGGCGATGCTGGCCAGCATGACAGTGCGTTGAATGCGCCCGTCGGCGACGTGGTTGAGCAATCCGTCCCGAGCGGGGGTCACGAACGCCTGCGCGCAGCCCATGACCAAGGCGTAGACCAACAGGCCCTCGAACGTGAGCTGGTTGGTGAGCACCAAGGCCAGCAGCCAAAGGGGCGCGAGCGTGGCGGCGGCTTGGGCGAGTGCCGCCACCCGCCGTCCGCCGTAGCGGTCGGCCACGCTGCCGCCCGCCAGAATGAGCAGCGTGCCGGGCAGCAGCAGCGTCATCTGCGCAATGCCCACCCGGTTCGGCGACTCGCGCAGCACCATGGTCACCAGCCAAGCGAACATGACGCCCTGAATGCCCACCGACAGAAACCAGCTGCCGGTGCCTAACAAGTAGTAGTGCAGCGGCCTCATAGGTCGTAAGGCCTCGGTTCATTGGGCGGGCGCGTCTTGAATCGTCGGTGCAGCCATAGGTATTGCTCCGGGCAGCTCCGGACAGCTTGTTCTATGGCTTGGTTAACCGTGGCCGCATCCCTGTGCGCATCCCCGCTGGGGAAGTCCGCAAGGGGTGGCTCAAAGCGGATCGTCCAAGTGCGGTCCGCAGCGTTGCGGTGCTGGCTCATCGGCAGCACCGGGGAGCCGTTGTGGCGCGCCAGTTGGGCGGTGGCCGTTATGGTTGCCGCCGGGACTCCGAAAAACGGCGCGAACACCGAGTGCTTCGGACCGTAGTCCTGATCCGCAGCGTACCAGATGGCGCGCCCGGCCTTCAGGGCCCGCAGGGTGGGGCGCAGTGCCTTACGCTCCAGGACGCCATCGAAGTAGTGGCCGCGTCCGCGCACCTGCACCCACTCCCAAACCGGGTTGCGGTTTTTGCGGTACATGACATCGACCGGGCCCAAATTGACCAGTTCGGCGGCAATGATGTCCATGACCGCGAAGTGGGCGCCGAGCAGCACCAGGCCGCGCCCTTCGGCCAGGGCCGCATGAAAGTGCTCGGCGCCCTCGACGCGCACGCGGTGGCGTCGGCCGCGTTTCGGGTTGAGCCAGGCCACGCAGAGTTCCAGCGCACCTTGGGTTACCGCCTCAAACACCCGCCGCGCCAAGGCTTGGCGCTCGGTTGCGTCGAGTTCGGGAAAGCACAGGCGCAGGTTGGTCTCCGTGATTCGTCGGCGGGCGCCGCCAAGGCGGAACGCCAAGCGCCCGAGCAGTCCGCCGAGCGGGAAGAGGGCCCCCCAAGGCAGCCGGGCAACGAGCCAGCCCAGGCCCACGAGGCACCAAGTGGGCCACACCTGCGGCGAGGCGATGTGAACGGGCGGTGAGCGATCGGACATTGGGGATTGAGGCCATTGGCCGGTGCGGAAGGCGGAGTTTAACCCGGACGCCTTGGTGGATTTGTCGCACAGGGCCGCAGCCATTGGCTCCAAGCTGCCATTGGCGGGACATCGCAACCTGAAGGCTTGCTGGAAGATGGGGCGCAGGCATTGCGCTTTCGATGGCCGGCCAGCATCGTGGGGGTCCAATTTCCAGCAACTTCCCAAAGGAGAACACTCATGCGAACTCTTGACGAAACCGAACTGCAAGGGGTCAGCGGCGGCTGGGGCTGGCCATCGCCGATCATTTGGTCACACAAACCCTATCCACCCAATCCTCATCCTCCGACCGTAGTAAGGCCCGCGCCCCCGCCCGGGCCACAGCCGGTGCGGTGGGCTCCCTCTTGGACGCCGATCGGCCTTTGAGGCCAGACCGGCGCTTCGCGGGCTCCTTCGGGAGCCCGCTTGCCCGCCAAGCCGAGTGCTGGTTCGGGGTAGAATGCGGCCGCTGCACCGTCAGAGGCAACCGTGTCCGACCTGAGAATCTTCTCCTACCTGCCCACTGGCGCTGACGCCATGAAGATTCACGTTTTAGCGGCGCTCGGCCCATTGCTCCTTGTGGCCTGTGGCCAGCCAGCGCCCACGGACAGCAGCCCACCGCCGAAGACCTATTCCGCCGCCGCTTTCTACGAGACCACGGCCTACCGCCTGCCCGCCGGCTACGCTTGGTCGGCGGACGGCGAGCGGCTGCTGATCGGCGCCGACAGTCTAGGCGCGCTCAACGCCTATGCGCTGCCGGTGTCGGGCGCCTCGGCCAGCGCCCTGACCACCTCGGCGGACAATCCCCATCGTCCGCTGTCCTGGTTCCCTGGCGACGATCGGCTCCTGTACGCCGCCGACAACCAAGGGGACGAGTTGGACCACGTTCACGTCCTTGCTCCGGACGGCGAGTCCGTCGACCTGACCCCCGGCGAGGGCCTGAAGGCCCTGTTCATGGGTTGGTCGGAGGCCAACGACGCCTTCTACGTGGCCACCAACGAACGGGATGCCGCCGTGTTCGACCTCTATCGCTACGCCGTCGAAGGCTATGGGCGGGAACTGCTGTTCGAGAACGACGCCAACTGGCGGCTGGGTGCCATCTCCCCCGACGGGCGGTACGTGGCCTTGCTGCGCGAGAACTCGAGCGCCGACAACGACATCCACATCTTGGACCGTGATGCCGCCGGCGCGCAAGCCACGCATCTCACGCCCCATGCGGGCAACATCAGCCACGCAGTGCATGAGTTCACGCCGGACAGCGGCGCCTTGCTCTACGGCTCCGACGAAGGCAGCGAATTCATGGCGGTGTGGCGTTGGGACGCCGCCACTGGCGAGAAGACGCCGCTGATTCAGGCGGAGTGGGACGTCGTGTTCGCCTTCCATTCGCGTTCGGGCCGATATCTCGTGCAGGGTATCAACGAGGACGCCCGCATCGCAGTGCGCATCAAGGACACCGCCACCGGCGATTGGCTGGCGCTGCCGGGCTTGCCGCAAGGCAATCCGGGCCAGATTCGCTTCTCGCGGGATGAATCCAAAGTCGCCCTGCTGCTGAGCACCGACACCTCGCCCAACGACATCTACGTGGTGGACTTGGCCCAGGGCGAAAGCCGCCGCCTGACCCATGCGCCCAACCCGGAGATCGATGAGGCTGACTTGGTGCCGAGTGCCGTGGTGCGCTATCCGAGCTTCGACGGCCTTGAGATTCCGGCCATCCTGTACCGGCCGAAGGGGGCCTCGGCCGCCAACCCGGTGCCAGCCTTGGTGTGGGTGCATGGCGGTCCCGGCGGGCAAAGCCGGCGCGGCTACTCGGCCATGATTCAGCACTTGGTGAACCACGGCTACGCCATCCTCGCCGCCAACAACCGCGGTTCATCTGGCTACGGCAAGACCTTTTTCCACATGGACGACCGCCGCCATGGCGAGGTCGATCTAGACGACATCGTGTACGGCAGACGCTACTTGGCGGGCCTCGATTGGGTGGATGGGCAGCGCGTCGGCATCATTGGGGGCTCCTACGGCGGCTACATGGTCGGCGCCGCCTTGGCGTTCCGTCCGGGCGTGTTCGAAGTGGGCATCAACATCTTCGGCGTGATGAATTGGGTGCGCACCTTGGAGTCCATCCCGCCTTGGTGGGGCGCCAACCGCAAGGCGCTGTACGATGAACTGGGCGACCCGGCCGTGGATGGCGAGCGGCTGCGCCGCATCTCGCCCCTGTTTCACGCCGAGAACATCAAGACCCCGCTGCTGGTGATCCAAGGCGCCAACGACCCTCGCGTGCTGCAGGTGGAGAGCGATGAGATCGTCGCCGCGGTGCAAGCAAACGGCACCCCGGTGGAGTACCTCGTCTTCCCCGACGAAGGCCACGGCTTCTCCCGCCGCGAGAACCGCATCGCCGCCTCGGAAGCCTTCGTTGGGTTCCTGGAGGATCATTTGAATTGACGGGGATCACTCCCCACTCGCCCAACACTCCACTTCCACCTTGGCGCCGAAGGCCAGACCCGAGGCGGCGAAGGCGCTGCGGGCGGGCTTCGGGCCGGGGAAGTAGGTGACATAGACCTCGTTGAAGGCGGGCCACTCGGCGATGTCGGTGAGCATCACGGTGCATTTGACCACTTGTTCCATGGATGAGCCGTTGCGCTCCAGGATGGCCTTGACGTTCTCCATGGCTTGGCGGGCCTCACCGGCCATGCCGCCGGGGGCGAGTTCCGTGGTGCCGGGCAGGTTGCCAAGCTGTCCGGAGAGCACCAGCAGGTTCCCCACCCGCACGGCCTCGGAGAACGGCAGGTTCAGGGCCCGGGCCTCCTCGCTGACCAGATAGTCGGCGCTTTGCGCAGGTGCTGCGGCTAGAATAAAGCCCAAGATGACGATGCGAACTGGAAACATGGCGGCACTCCCGGCGAATGGCTGCTCATGGTACACCGGGATGCGGGAGCAATGCCTGTGAGCGGCGAACCCGTGCCCGACGGCGAGTGGGTGGTGCTGCGCTCGGCCTTGGACCGCCGCGTCATCAGCGAAGCGGCGCTGGTGCTGGCCTCCATGGAGATTCCCCACCGCACCCAATGGCGCGATCACGTCTGGACCCTCCTGATTCCGGCCCATGCGGTGCAGCGGGCGGAGGCGGAACTGCGCTCCTTTGAGGCGGAGAACTGGCGCCGGGAAGGCCCCGCGCCGATGATTCACACCTTCGACCGGGGTTGGGCCGGTGCCTTGGTCTTCCTCACCGTCATCTGGCTGCTGCCCAATTTGGAGGATTGGGGCACTTTCGGCTGGAATTGGCGGGAGGCGGGGCTGATGAACGCGGGGCTGGTGCAGGACGGCCAGTGGTGGCGGGCCTTCACGGCCCTCACCCTGCATGCCGACTTAGGCCACATCGTGGGCAACTCGGTGTTCGGGGCGGTGTTCGGGATCTTTGCCGGCCGCTACCTAGGCTCTGGGTTCGGCTGGCTTTTGATTTTGCTCGGCGGCGCGGTGGGCAACCTGGCCAACGCCTTCATTCAGCCTGCCAGCTTTCTGTCGCTGGGCGCTTCCACCGCCAACTTCGCGGCGCTCGGCCTGACCGGCGCCTTCATGTGGCAGCGCAGCCGCGTCGAGGCACGTAGCTGGAAGCGCAACTTTGCGCCGCTTTTCGCAGCCTTGGCGCTGCTCGCCTACACTGGCGTGGGCGGCGAGCGCACCGACGTGCTCGCGCATTTCACTGGCTTCGCCGCCGGGGTGGCCGCAGGCTTGGGGGCGTCCACCTTTGACATCCGGCGGCTCGGCAAGAGCGGCCAAGCCATCGCCGGCGGCTTGGCGCTGGCGCTATTGACCTACGCTTGGCTGCTGGC
The DNA here is from genome assembly GCA_022827905.1 of Pseudomonadales bacterium. Lineage (GTDB taxonomy): Bacteria > Pseudomonadota > Gammaproteobacteria > Pseudomonadales > Azotimanducaceae > Azophilus. Next base: position 43,035 of record JAJEIQ010000078.1, read on the forward strand.
GGGTACGGCAGCGTGATCGGACCATTCGCGCCGTGGCGACTCATCGTTACGGCCTTGACCACTGCTTTTCTGCTGTCGCCGCAATCGGGTCAGGCGCACGGTGGCGTGGTGGCGGAGGAGGATGTTTGCCTGCTGCGCATGGGCTTCCTGCAGGCCCACTTCACCCTGTACCTGCCGGACAGCCGCGGTGCTGAGGAGTTTTGCGAGGAGCTGCCGGACGTGGGGCCGAGCTTGTTCGTGATCGAATACCTGCACGAGATGATGAAGCAAATGCCCGTGTCGTTTCGCGTCATCACCGACGATCAGGGCTTTGGCGTTTTCGCCAACTGGGACGATGTGCGGTCCGTCGCCAATTTGGAGGCGCAAACGGTGTTTCACCGCCCCTTGGTGGCCGAGCCCACCGGCGTGGTCACCCTGCGCCACGACTTCGCCGAGGCGGGCGGCTACATCGGCATCGTCGAGGCCGAAAACCCGATGAACGGCAAAGCTTACAACTCGGTGTTCTACTTCGAGGTCGGCAACGTCGGCTACGGGCTGATTCCGCTGTTCGCCGGCCTCATCGTCGCCGCCCAACTCGGCTTCTGGCTCAGCACCGGCAGCCTGCAGCGCCTAGCGAGAAGGCTCCGCCAACGCTGAGGCCAAGGCATCGCGCTCCAGCACCCGGGCACCGCGCAGGATGCCGCCCAAGGCGTAGTTGCCTTCGTGGCAGGCGTACTCGAAGACCCGCTCATTGGTGGCGGGCCACGGGTATTCGCCGGTCCAAGGGGCGGTCCAATTGGGATCCTTAACGGTGAAGCGGTAGCGCAGGGTGTCCTCGTCGATGCGGGCGAATCGCTCTTCCACGCGCAGATTTTCCGAACCCAGCATCAGCCCCGTGGTCTCCCGGAAGTTGGTGGTCTGGACCACCAGTTCGTCGCCTTCCCAATGGCCGATGGAGTCACCCATCCACTTGCGCAGGCTATCCGGCTCGTGTTCGCCGCCAATGCGGATGATGCGCGCGTCGTGGTTCATCTCCGCCAGGATCATGACGGTGTCCTCGGTCTGCACGATGCGCTTCAAGTTGTTGTACATCACGGGCAGCATCGGTGGGCCCGAGGTGGAGCCGAAGCCGAGCAGGCAGCGCTCCCCCAAGGGCCGCATCTCCGGGTCGTCGTAGGGGCCGGTTTCCTGATCCACCCACCAAGCCGTACCGGTGTTTTCCTGCATGCGCTCGCGGCTCGACGCCAGACGCGCCATGCCGTGCTCGGACAGTGGCGGCAGCCGACCGTTGGGCGGGTCGACGATGATGGAGGTGCGCCAGGCGCCGTCGATCTTGAAGCTGCTGTTGCCGATATCGACAAAGAAGGCGTTGTAGCCGCCGACGCCGCCCGCAGCGCCTTCGAACTCGGGAATGTAGAACTCGGTTCCGCCGGCCGGTGGCGCGCCGCGGTTGGGGTCGCTCGGCGCTGAGTCCTTGGCCATGTAGTTGCGCCAACGCTCGGCGATGGCCTCGGCCTCCGCATCGGAGAGGGTCGCCTTGCCCTCAAAGTGGCCGGGCCGCTGCAGCGGTGTGAGCGTGGCGACGTTGTACACGCCGCTAAGGTCCGGGTGCCCGGATGCGGTTCGCGGGATGTCGCCGTCTTCGCCTAGGGCGGGCGTTGCAGCTAGGCACAGCGCCGCCAATGAAAGCCAAGCATGTCGTGGCATCGGTAGTCTCCTCTATTGTTCGCTTGAGATTGCGATTTCCTTGTCGGTGATGAACTCCAGCAGCGCCGGCTGGCCGTTCTCGGTGGCTTCGATGCCGCGCTTCAGCGCCGCCTGAATGTCGTTCGGGTCGCTCACCCGCTCGCCGTAGCCGCCAAACGCCTTGGCCATGTCGGCGTAGTGGCCGGAGATGTTGGTGGCGCCGTATTTCTCCTGGGAGACCGGCATGATCGGAATTTCGATGGCCATGGAGAAGTTGTTGAACAGGATCGACAGGATCGGGATGCGCTCCCGGGCCGCCGTCTCGAAATCCATGCCGGTGAAGCCGATGGCGGCGTCGCCCCAGACGTTGATGCACAGCTTCTCCGGGCAGGCGAGCTTCGCGCCCATGGCCAGCCCCAAGCCGTAGCCGAGCTGGGTGGTCTTGCCCCAGCCGATGTAGCTCAAGGGGGCGGTGGCCTCCCAGAAGGGCGTGATCTGGTCCCTCGGGCTGCCCGCGTCGTGGGTGATGATGACGTTGTCCTTATCGACCAAGGCGTTGAGTTCCCAGAGCACCCGGTAGGGATTGATGGGCGCTTCGTTGTTGGTGAGCTTAGGCCACCATTCGCCAAGCCAAGCTTCGCGCAGGCTGGCGATGCGGGTCGGCACCTCGGCGCGGGCATCGGCCGGCGCCCGGCTGTGAGCCTCCATGGCGTCGGCCAGGGCCGCCAAGGTCAGCTTGGCGTCGCCGATCAGCCCGTGCTGGGCCGGCACGTCCTTGTTCAGGTCCATCGGGTCCAAGGTGGCGTGAATGATGGTTCGGCCCCTCGGCATTGGCACCCCGAAGCCGGTGAGAGCAAAACTGCAGCCGATGCCGAGAATGACGTCGGCTTCGTTGAGAAACGCCTTGACCGGCCGCGGGTTGGACCGGCCTCCGGAGCCGAGCGACAGCGGATGGTTCTCCGGGAAGGCGCTCTTGCCCTCGATGCTGGTGGTCACCGGGATGTTCCAGGCTTCCGCCAGCTTCTTGAGTTCATCCCAAGCGCGGGCGTAGTGAACGCCTTGGCCCGCGTAGATCACCGGCCGTTCGGCCTTCGCCAAGACGGCAGCGGCTTCGGCCACTGCTTCGGGGTCCGGTCCTGAACGCGTCTTGTAGCTTGGCTGGTACTGCCAGTTGTCCGGCACCTCCTCGCGGAAGACGTCCACCGGCACTTCGATCAGCACTGGTCCGGGCCGGCCGTTGCGCAGTTGGAAGAAGGCGCGGCGCATCACCTCCGGCAACGCCTTGCCCATGGTCAGCGGCTCTGCCCACTTGGTCACCCCACGCATGTTCTGGGTGGAGTTGAAGTTGGGATAGTAGTTGGCGACGCGGCGCGGGTAGCCGCCGGGCATCACCAAAATGGGCACCGACTCCGAGTAGGCTTGGGCGACCCCGCCGAAGGCGTTCTCGGCGCCGGGGCCGTGCTGCATGCAGAAGACGCCGATCTTCTCCCCGGACGACAGCCGGGAGTAGGCGTCCGCCATGTGCAGCCCAATGCGCTCCTGGCGCACGATGACGGTGCGGATGTCCTCTGCGGCAGCCGCCTCGATGATCGGGTTGACCGGATAGGCGAACAGCACGTCCACTCCCTCCGCCTTCAACACCTTGCCGATGGCTTCGTTGACGTTCATGGCCTTCCCCGCTTGCATTGAGGGTGATGATAGCTTGCGCCGGGGCTTAGGAACACCGCGGACCCTAGGCCCTTGTTAAACTCTTGAATGGCTTGCAAGGTGAATCCAGTGACTGAAATCGACGAGTTTCGGGCCGAGGTCCGGGCGTGGCTACAGGCCAACTGCCCGCCAGGTGCCCGTGGGCCCGGGCAGGTGGCTTGGGGCAGCCGCAGGATCGAGCTTAAGCCGGATGTGCGCCTGTGGCTTGAGCGTACGGCGGAAAAAGGCTGGACCGTTCCCACTTGGCCGCAGGAATACGGCGGTGCGGCGCTCGACCGGGATCAGTACCGCATCCTGATCGATGAGCTCAAGCACATTCGGGCGCGCACGCCGCTCACCGGACGAGGCGTGAACTACATCGGCCCAACCCTGTTGGAGTACGGCGATGAGGCGCAAAAGGCCCGCTGGCTGCCGGGCATCGCTCGGGGCGAAGGTGGCTGGGCCATGGGGTATTCCGAGCCGGGGGCGGGTTCCGACCTGGCGAGCCTGAACCTCAAGGCGGTGCGCGACGGGGACCATTTCGTCCTCAATGGCCGCAAGATCTGGACCTCCGACGCCATGGACTGCGACTACATCTTCGTCCTCGCCCGCACCAGCCCGGACAAGCCCAAGCACCAAGGCATCAGCCTGATCCTGGTGGACATGGACCAGCCTGGCGTGCAGGTGCGCCCCATCCGCCTGATCTCCGGCTCATCGCCCTTCAACGAAACCCTCTTTGAGGACGCCATCGCCCCGGTGGCGGACGTGGTGGGCGGCATCGACAACGGCTGGACTGTGGGCAAGCGCCTGCTGCAGTTCGAGCGCTCCACCCACGCGGGCATCAACGTTTCCGGCTCTCAAGGCGGACGCACGGCGGACAGCCGCCTGCCGCAGGCCATTCAGAGCTATGCGCCCGTTGCCGATGGCCGCATCGCGGATGCCGACCTGCGCGATCGGCTGATCCGCATCGAGCAGAACGGCCATGCGCAACGCCTGACCCAGCAGCGGGTCATTGAGGAAACCCAAGCGCGGGCCCCCGGCTTCGCCTCCTCCGCGGTGAAGCTCACCGGCGCCCTCAACGCCCAGGAGGGCCACGAACTCATCCTCTCCGCCATGGGCTTGCAAGGCGTCGGCTGGGAAGGGGAGGGCTTTGCCGCCGAGGAACTCGAAGCCACCCGAGAGTGGCTGCGCCAAAAGGCCCTGACCATCGCTGGCGGCACCAAGGAAATTCAACTGAACATCATCGCCAAGCGGGTTTTGGGGCTGCCGGATTAGGTCGTCTAGGAGTCAACCCGCCCCTCGGCCCAATCCTTGATGAGGTGGTGGGCGATGGCCATGGCGCCGGGCACCTTCAGCGTCGCGCTCGCTTCGTCCAAAGCCTCCGCCACTTCGCGGCGCTCGAACCAGCGCACGTCGGCCATCTCCTCCGGGTCGATCTCGATGTCCGTGTCAAGCGCCTTGCCATGGCAGCCGATCATCAGCGAGGAGGGGAAGGGCCAGGGCTGCGATGAGTGGTAGGCCACTTGGCCGACGGCGATGCCGGCTTCCTCGCGCACCTCGCGGCGCACCGCCTCCTCGATGGACTCGCCCTGGTCCATGAACCCGGCCAGCGCCGAGTACATGCCGGTGCGCACTAGGGGACCGTGGGGCTGGCCGAGCAGGCAGTGCTCGCCATCCGTGATGAGCATGATGACCACGGGGTCGGTGCGCGGAAAGTGCTCTGCATTGCAGGCGCCGCAGCGGCGGATGTGGCCGCCCTTGGCGGACTGGGTCGGTTCCCCGCACACGCTGCAGTGGCGATGCCGATCGTGCCAGCCGAGCTGGGCACGGGCTTGGGCGACGATGCCGGTTTCCTCGCCCGCCATGCGCATGGCGGCGAAGCGGCAGTCCTCGAATCGCCAGCCGCCGCTGAGGCCCAGCCGGGTCAAGGGATCGTCGGGTCCCGAAACATCCACCGCGAAGTGGGCAACGTCGTCCTGAAGGCCCAGCAACACCGTCTCTCTGCCGTTGCCTGCGGCTTCGACCTCCATGGCAGACACCCAACCCAGGGTATTGCCGTTGAGCAGCACGTTGAGGTCGGCGAAGGGCAGGAAGCGGCTGGAAAAGCTGCGCTCGGCTGCTGCCAGCCAGTCGGCATCGCGGCGTTCGGCATCGGCGCGGTCCAGTGGATTGCCGCTGAAGGTGTGGATTAGGCTCATGGGTGGATTCCGGTTGCCTTTTGATTTTTGATGTTGGCCGCCCTTTGCGCCCCCTTCGCAGGGGCGAATCATAGCCGAAGTTGTCGAAACCCAAAGTGCGGTTAAACTAGAGCCTTCGGTCAGGGGCTAGGAGGAGTCTTCGTGGATCAGCAAGAAATTGCCCAGTTGCGGGATTTGATGGAATTTGAGGCGGGGCGCAGGGAGCCGCCAGCGGGCTTTCCCGCACTGCCGGACCTGCCCGGCGGACGCTACACGGATCCGCGCTTCTTTGAACTGGAGAAGGCGCACATCTGGCGCCGGTCCTGGCTGATCGCCGGCCACATGGACGAAGTGCCGGAGCCGGGCTGCTTTCGCCTTTGGGAGAACGCCGGCCAACCGGTGTTGATCGTTCATGCCGAAAGCGGCGACGTCAATGCCTTCTACAACACCTGCAGCCATCGCGGAGCACCCATTGTCACTCAGGAGTCCGGCCAGCGGCCGCGCTTGGTCTGCAAGTACCACGGCTGGACCTACAGCCACGATGGCGAGCTGTTGGCCATCCGCGACCCGGAGGACTTTCGGGGCCTCGATTTCTCTTGCCGGGGCTTGAAGCGCATCCGCTGCGAGCGCTTCGGCAACCTGATCTTCGTCAATTTCGACGACGGCGCCCCCAGCCTGCTCGAATGGCTCGGTCCCATCGCCCGGGAGTGGGAGGAGTTCCAGTTCGACAACTGCCGATTGGCGGCGCGCCACTCGTTTGACCTGAACTGCAACTGGAAGATCGCCATGGAGGCCAACACCGAGGTCTATCATGTGCGCAGCATCCACCCGAAGACCGTCTCCCCCATCCTGGACGACCGGCGCAACGTCAACACCCTGTATCCGAACGGCCACAACCGCATGGTTGCTCCGGCACCGAAAGGCGTCGGTGATCCGCGCGCCTTGCGCATGCCGGATGGCGCGGAAATCGAGACCGTAGGCGAAATCGCCCGCACCTGCACCCAGTCCTACGGGGTGTTCCCCAACTGGGTGTCGCCCTTAAACCAGCGGGCGCTGCCGCCGTTGGTGTTCTGGCCCAATGGCATCAACAAGTGCCGGCTGGAGACTTGGACCCTAGCCCCGGACTGGGGCGACGGTGAGAAGCCGGATTCCTGGACGGTGAACGATGGCGAGCGCCTGTGCGACGTGCTGCTTGAGGACACGGAGTTCGGTGTGTGGATCCAAAAGTCCGTCGAGTCCTACGGCTTCAAAGGCGTGCCGCTGAGCTACCAGGAGGCGCGCATCTACCATTGGAACCAGGCTGCGGACCGCATGATCGGCATCGAGAACATCCCGGAGGAGCTGCGCGTCGCCCAAGTCATCGGCGACGAGTGGATCTACCCCAACGATCCGCGCTTGGACCAGATGGCGGCGCTGGAATCCCGGCGGCGGTCGGCATAGAGCTCCCGAACTGGATCCCTGGGATTGAGGGCACCGCGCGCTCGATAGGTAAGCGCGGCAATTTCAATTCAGCCGCCAACGCGTGTGTGGCGAGATGGTTTGTGCGCGAGAGGAAGGGGATTTGAGCGACTTCGCAACTGACGTATTGAGATTGCTGTCGTCACGGCACTACCACGAACTAGCAGCTTTCGACCCCCCATTTGATCCATTGGAGGTCTTGGGTGTGTCGGGACGGGAGCTCAATTACTCCAATGTTCTATCGTGGCTACTGGGTGATTCTTCCAATCGGCAGTTCAAGCAGAGTTTCTTGTGTTGGCTTGTCAAGAAATCTGACTTTGTCCTCGATTTCAAGGATGATGAACCTGTTGAGGTTAAACGCGAATTCGGTGATTCGAGAGCAGGACGCGCCGACTTACTCGTCAATTTTCATGATCTGAAGCTTGCCGTTGCTATCGAGGTAAAGGTCTGGGCAACAGAAGGTGAAAATCAGGTTTCGCGCTATCAAGACTTTCTTGCTAGGCAGTTTCCCGAGTCGAAGCGGGTGGTTGTCTTCTTGACAAGGCATGGTGATTCGCCAGTTTCTGTCGATGAATCATCCAGTGTTCCCGTCTTTGACATTTCTTGGAGGGAGATAGCTGGCATGACTAGTGCGTGTGTGGGACGTGGAGAAGAGAACGGCTTTCGTGATCAGTTTGCACGGCATATCTCAAGGAGCATTTTGATGGATAGGGTGGATGAACGGGAGCTCGTGATTGATCTGCTGAAACAGGGGGACAACGCCAAGACCATCAAAAGGATCATAGACAACTATCCCGATCTCGGGGATCCAGAGTACGTTGATCGCTGGAAGGAGATCGTTTCCAACGTAACGTCTGTCTCGATGCAGGACCTTAGTTTGGTGAAGTATCCCAAGCATCGCGATAAGACTAAGGAGTTGATGATCTCTATACCGAATTGGAAAGAGGGAGACCTCCCATTCACATTGATGCTAGACCGATATCAGAAGTCGGCGGTTCGAGTTCTGTTGTTCAAGGACGACTACCACAGGTATCAGAACAGCCTAATTGAGTTCGGTAAGTCCAACGCCGACATCGTAGGGGACTTCCCACAAATCAAGGGCTGGAGCGTATGGCGTTCAGTCTTGAAATCCAATGGCAACCTCGAGTACCCGGAAGTAACTGTAGTAAAGAGCGCTGAAATTTTCGAAGAGACGTTTTGGAAACAGGTGGAAGAGAGGCTCAAGGATCAATTGATAAACAGTGAACTGCTGAGTCGAATAAATCGGTGGCTGTCATCCCGTCGGACTTAGACCGTACATTGCCGCATTCCAATCATCCGGTACGGTAACTTCGCCTTCAATCCCCGAAACGCTGCTCCAAGTAGTGGAAGACGGCCCGCATGGCCATGGCCTCGCCGCCTTCCGGGCGGCCGGGGCGGTTGCGCACGTTGTAGCCCATGATGTCGAAGTGGGCCCAAGGGGTGCCATTCACGAACTTTTCCAGGAACAGCGCCGCGGTGATGGCCCCGCCGTAGGGCGAGGCGGCTGAGTTTAGGGAGTCGGCCACTTTGCTCCTCAGCAGGTGGCTGTAGTCGCCGTGCAGCGGTAGCCGCCAGAGGGGGTCGTCCACCGAGCGGCCCGCTTCAAAGAGGCTGTTGGCCAGATCGTCGTCGTTGCAGAACATCGCGGAAAGCTCCGCGCCGACTGCGGAGCGGGCAGAGCCGGTGAGGGTGGCGAAGTCGATCATCAGTTCGGGTTTGTCCTCGGCAGCGAGCGCCAAGGCGTCGCACAGGATAAGCCGCCCTTCCGCGTCGGTGTTGTCGATTTCCACTCGCAAGCCCAAGTAGGTGTTCAGGATGTCGCCGGGACGGTAGGCGTTGCCGGCGACAGCGTTCTCCACGGCCGGAATCAGCAGACGCAGGCGCACGGGCAGGGCTTCGGCCATGATGAGTTGGGCAAGCCCCAAGGCAGCTGCGGCCCCGCCCATGTCCTTTTTCATGGACCGCATGCCCCGGGTGGGCTTGAGGTTCAAGCCGCCACTGTCGAAGCAGACGCCCTTGCCCACTAAGGCGACGAGCGGGTCGCCCGGATTGCCCCAAGTGATGTCGATTAGGCGTGGTGCATCCCCCGCCGCCCGTCCGACCGAGTGGATGGCCTCGAAGCCCTCGGCGAGCAGTTCGTCGCCGACCACGATGCCGCAATCGGCGCCGTGGGCCTCCGCCACCTGAGCCGCCTCCTCCGCCAACACGTTGGGCAGCAGGTCGCCCGCTGGCGTGTTGATAAGGTCGCGGACCAACTGCACGGCAGAGACGAAGTTGCCAAGCCGCGCACGGTTTGCGCCTTCCGGCAGCACCAATTGGGCCGCGGGGCGGGCCTCGCTGCGATAGCGGGTGAACTGGTAGCAGCCAAGTCCCCAGCCGAGCAACTGGACTTCATCCAGAGGTTCAGTAAGTCGGTATGCGCCTTCGCCCAGCGTAAGCGGCAAGCCACCGAGGGCGGCAATGGCGGAAGCGCCGTCCCAGCCCGCGGCCACGCGGACGTTGTCGGTGCCATGGCCGAGCCAGCAAACCTGTCCGGCCTTGGCTTGGAAGCGATGGCGTTCGGCCTGTTCCCGGTCAGCGACCGACAGGGCGTTCAGCCAATCGGCGCGGTCGCTGGTGCGCACCAACTCGATGGGAACAGCGCCGACGGCGCTCGAAAGATAGGGATCGGCCATGCGCAGCGAGGCTACGCGCTGAGTGGGGCTGACGCAAGCCGCCCGAGCGGGGCTTCGAGGCGGCTCCAACGACTCCGGCTGGAAGGTAGCGCCGTTTCCACGGCGATGCCGGCTAGCGCCCCGGCCCGAACACGCCGTCGAGCGTCCCGGCGTCGAGGACGTTGTCCGCCCAAGTCTCTAAGTCGTCCGCGGACGCCTGTCCCAACCTTTCGACGACGGCGGCGGGCAGAGGCCCGAACCGGTGCCGGAGCTGCCGTTCCAGAACGGCCCGCTCGCCCCTCAGGACGCCCCGCTCCATGCCTTCCTGCCGACCTTCCTCGCGCGCCTTCTGGATGAATCCTGTCATAACCGCTTTGCCCTGCTCCAAGCCTTCCTCGCGGGCCCTTTGGATGAATCCTGTCATAACCGCTTTCTCCTCCGCGTGGTCTCTTTCAAAGCGACGGCTCTCGTCCTCGCTCAACCTAGCGTAGATTTCGATGAACTCCATGTATTTTGCCTTCCTATCCGCGTCCTTTTCCACCTCCTCCAGACCCCGTACCGCCGCCGCGTAAGCCTCCACCCGGCGCTCCGGCGGGACCCGCATGTTCAGCAGGTTCACCAGCGCCGCCACGTTGCGACTTTCCCGCCAGCGCTCGTAGGGCGTCTCCGCCAGCCTGCACGCAAGGTAGTCGAACCTCAGGTAGGCGCGCCGCTCCGTGCCGAGCACCAGCGAGGCGGGCGCGGCCTTCGCGTCCCGCAGGAAGATCGCCACCGGCACCACCCGTTCGGTGTCGAACATCTGCGCTAGGTCGAGGCAGTAGTGGGCCAGCCGATGCGGCGAGAACCGCCGCGGCTCGGTCTCCTCCTCGACGACGAAGAGGACGGCCTCGCGGCGCCCGTCGCGCCACTCGACGAGCAGCGGCACGTCGAGCTCGCGGAACTGGTCGCCCAGGCGCTCCTTGAGCTGCTCCTGCCGCAGCGGGGTGATCTCGACGTCGTCGCCAGGCGCGGGCGCCTCCTCCGCAGCGAAGAAGGCCAGCGCGTCGCGGGGGTAATCGACAATGAGGTTCTTGAAGTTCTGGTCATGGCTGGTCGTGTCCGTCATGGCTGCGTCCGGTGCATTTCCCAGCGTGAAAGAGTGCCGCAGGCGAACCCCGCGGCGCTACGGCAGATGTCCTACGGCACGGAGGGCGGATGTCCCACGACGGCAGGGGGCGATGGCCCACACCACGCCGGGCAGGTCGAAGGAGAGTGCGCGTGGCGCGCAAAGTGAGAACTGCTGGTCAGCCCAACAACGGCTTGAATCCCCGATTCAAACCTCCGCATAATCGGTGCTCGTTTCATCGAATTCGGAGGATTGCATGGCGAGCGAAGCACTTGAACAGGGTCTGGAAGCGCTCAAGGCCAAAATCGGCCAACCGTCGGAGCCGACCGACTGGTTTGAGATGACCCAGGAACGCATCAACACCTTTGCCGATGCCACCTTGGATCATCAATGGATCCATGTGGAGCCGGAACGGGCCAAGGATGGGCCGTTCGGCGCGCCGGTTGCCCACGGCCAGTTGACGATGTCGCTGATGAGCTTCTTGCCGGGCAGCGAGGACATCGGCCTGCCCGATCTGCCCGGCATGCGGCTCGGCATCAACTACGGTTGGAACAAGGTGCGCTTTCCGGCACCGGTGCAAGTCGGCGCCCGCATTCGCACCCGCGGCGAAATCCTGAGCGTGGAGCCCAAGGGCGGCATGATCGAGGTGGTCAATCAGCTCACCGTCGAGGTGGAAGGCCAAGCCAAGCCCGCCTGCGTTGGGGAGAGCGTGCTGCGGCTCGCCTTTTGATGCCGGGGTGAAGGCACAGGGGCCGGTCGCCGCCTCGGCTCAGCCATGAAGCGCCGTTGGTTAGTGGGCGTAGCGGCGCTTGCTGTTGTATGGGCCGCAGCCGACTGGATGACCTTGGAGGTCGGCGTGCTCAAGCCCTTGGTGCTGGGTGCTGGAAGCCTGCGGGTGGAGGCCAACGCCGAGGGCGCCCAAGTGCGGCTCAATGGCGTTCTGCGCGGCGAGACGCCCCTCTCCGTGAATACGGTGCTCGCCGGCCGCCATCGCTTGTTGGTCGAGCATCGGTTCCATCCGCCCTCCGCGTCTGAGATCGAGATCCGGCGCGGCCAGCATCTGCAGGTGCCTGTGGTGCTTGCGCCCGCGCACGGCGGGCTGCTCATCGCCAGCAATCCCGTGGGGGCCTCGGTGACCCTCAACGGCGAACGCCTCGATGAACCCACGCCCGTGGAACTTGAGCCACTCGTGGCCGGACGCCATGAGGTGGCGCTCGAGCTATTCGGCCGCGAGACCGTCAATGAGACGGTGGAGGTCTTGCCCGGCGAGCGCCATGAATTGATCGTTGAGCTGAACCGGGTGGCGATGAGCGAGCTTCGGGTGCGGACGCGGCCCGGTTCCGCCGCAGTCCGGCTGCTGGAGGGCCCGGTGCCGTATCGTCCGGGCGTTCGCTTGCCCGTTGGCGTGTACCGCATCGAAGTGGCCGCCGAGGGGTATCGAAGCAAGACCCAAAGCCACCGCCTGCGCAAGGGCGTCAACCTCATCGATGTGACCTTGGAACGACGGGTCGGCCTGCTTCGCCTTGAGTTGACGCCATCGGATGCCAATGTAGGTGTACGTGTGGGCAGTGGCGGCTTCCAAGCTTTCGAGCCGGGCGCTCCGCTTCCCGTTGGCCCGGTGGCATTGCGGGTGCGCAAAGCCGGCTACCGTACTGAACTTTTGCAGTTTCATTTGGCCGAAGCGGGCCGGACGGTGCGCATCGTCCTGGAGCGTTATCAAGTCAGCGGCGGCGAGTCGCTCCAGGATGCCCTGGCCAGCGGCGGCATGGCTCCCAAGCTGGTGGTCGTGCCGGCTGGAAAGGCTGACATCGGCGCTGTCGGCGGCGATGGCATGCGGGCGCTGCCAGCCCAGGAAGCGCTGATTGGCGAACCCTTTGCCCTCGGTGTCCATGAAGTGAGCCTGGGCGATTACCGGCGCTACGCCCAGGCCATGAACCTGAGCCTGCCGACAGCCAAGGGCATGGACAGCGACCGCCACCCAGTGGTCAAGGTGAGTTGGCGCGAAGCAGTGGGCTACGCCGATTGGTTGAGCCGCGAGACCGGCAAGCTCTACCGCCTGCCCAATGAGCGGGAGTGGGCCTATGCGGCCAGCCGCTGGGCGTCCCAGGCTACGCCCTGCCTGCGAGGCAACATCGCCGACCGCTCGCTCGGCCAAGTGTTTCGGCAGTGGCAAGTCATCGACTGCGACGACGGCTTCGTCCGCAGCGCGCCTGTGGGTTCCTTCAAAGCCAACGCCCTCGGCGTGCATGACCTGTTCGGCAACGTGGCGGAGTGGGTCAACGACTGCGGCCCGAGCGGCTGCGGCAGCCACATCGCCCGCGGCAGCGCTTGGGACTCCACCGGCGATGAGCTGGCGGTGTCGTTCCGCGAAAGCTACGACCGGCCTTCGGACACCCGCGGTTTCAGGGTGGTGCGGGAGCTGTAGATCGAGCCTTATACTTCGGCCGAACTCAGCAACTGAAGGATAGGCCCGTGCAGTTTGACGTTTCCATTCCCGGCTTGGATCAGCAGTTCATCGGCGGCGCTTGGTTGGCCGGTGGGGACAACGAGATGGCGGCGGTCGTATCGCCCGCTACCGAGGACGTTTTGACCACGGTGGCCAAGCCGACCGTTGCCGAAGCGGACCGAGCCGTCGCCGCCGCTCGACAAGCCTTTGACTCCGGTCCGTGGCCGCGCCTGTCCGTGGACGAGAGGATCGCCGTCTGCGAGCGCTTGTGCGATGCCTTGGAGCGGCGCATGGACGTTCTGAATCGGGCTTGGGCCTTCGAATCCGGCGCCACCATCGCTCACGGGGAGATGATCAACTCGGGGGCGGGCGTGGCGATTTGGCGCAGCGCCTTGGAGTCGGCGGCGGCGCTGCCTTGGGAGGATGAGCGGGATGGCGCGCTCATCGTTCGGGAACCCGCGGGCGTGGTGCTGGGCATCCTCACCTTCAACGGCCCGGTGGTGCTGATGGGCATGAAGATCATTCCCGCCCTGCTGGCCGGTTGCACGGTGGTGGTCAAGCATGCGCCCGAATCGCCGCTCACCTCCCGGTTGATTGCGGAGGCGGTGCGGGAGGCGGACTTTCCCGAAGGGGCGGTCAGCGTCTTGGCCGCCGACACGCCGGTGACCCAACACCTGGTTTCCCACCCCGATGTGGACTTGGTTGCCCTCACCGGCGGCACGGCGATCGGCGTTGACGTGGTCCGCCGAACCGCGCCGCGCCTGGCCCGCACCCTGCTTGAACTCGGCGGCAAGTCGCCGGCCATCATTGCCGAGGACGTGGAACTCGATGCCGTCATGGCCACTCTGTGCGACGGCGCATCGGGCTTCATGGGCCAAGTCTGCGTCAGCCTGTCGCGCATTCTGGCGCCGCGCTCCCGCTACGGCGAAGTGGTGGATGCTTTTGCCGAGCGCTATGCGGCGCTCAAGATCGGGAACCCCTTCGACCCGGACACCGATCGCGGCCCGTTGGCAGTGGAGCGGGGGCGCGACCGGGCGGAGCGGGCGGTGGCGACCGCCGTTGGGGAGGGTGCCAAGGTGGTGACCGGCGGTCGCCGTCCGCCGCACCTTGAGCGCGGCTGGTACTACGAACCGACGCTCCTGGCTGACGTGGACAATGCCAATTCCGTGGCGCGCGAGGAAGTATTCGGTCCGGTCACCTGCGTGATTCCCTACGAGGGCATCGATGAGGCGGTGGCCATCGCCAACGACACCCCCTACGGCTTGGCGGCGTCGGTTTACAGCGCCGATGAAGCCCTGGCCCTGCGCACGGCCCGTGCCATCCGCGCCGGCAGCGTCGCCATAAACCAGGCGGGCGTTTCCTTGACCCAGCCCTTCGGCGGCTTTAAGCAGTCCGGCTGGGGCCGCGAATGCGGCCCGGAGGGCATCTTCGAGTTCACCGGCATCAAGCAGATCGTTCGCGGCGGCAGCTACTTGGACGGTTAGGCGGTTTCCATCCGTTTGCGAACCACCCGCAGCCGCTCGCGGTATGCTCGGTGGCCGCTAAGCAGCAAGGCCGCGGCCAAAGGCCCCATGACCCAAGAAACCAGGGCCAAGGAGTGGGCGACGGCCTTGGGGTCGGCAAAGATGTAGTCCGTGGCGCCAGCCACCAGCGTTGGGCCAAGCGCCAAGCCGATGACGTTGGTGGTGACGACGTAGAGGCCCGATACCACCCCGCGCATGTCGTTTGGCGTCGCCAATTGGATGGCCGAGGTCATTAGCGCCAAGGGCAGGGTGACGAAGAAGCTGGCGGCGAACACGCAGGCTAGGGCTGCATAGGGGCTTGCCTGCCACGCCAGCAAAGCGAGGCTGGCCGCTGCCGCGAGGGCGCTGAAGGCGGCGATCGGCAGGGCTTGGTCGGCGTGCCCGCGGTGCTCGAGCAGACGGGCAACGGTGGGTCCGGTGAGCACGCCGGCGGAACCCGCCACCAAGGCGATTATGCCGTAGATGCGGCCGACCTCGGCCAGTTCCCAATCGTAGACGCGCACCATAACGGTCGGAACCCAGCCCTGCAGGCCGTAGAGCATGACGACGATGCAGGGTACGCCGACGTGCAGCGATAGGTAAATGCGCCAGTTGCGGCGCAGAAAGCCGATCACGTCGGGCCAGGGCGGTGCCTCGACGCGCTCGCGGTTCTTGCGTTCCGGTTCGCGCACCGTCAGCAGCAGCGCGGCGATCAAGAGGCCCGGCAGGCCGACAGCTATGAAGGTGAACTGCCAAGGGGCGATCACGCCCACCAAGGGGAGCGCGATCTCGCCCGCCTGTTCGGTCCAGTCGAGGACCGTGGCGCCGAGGATCATCGCCATGCCGCCGCCGATGTAGGGGCCCATCAGATAGACGCTGATCGGGCGGGACAGGCGTTCCGGGGGAAAGTAGTCCGACAGCAGCGACCAGGCAGCGGGGGTGACGGTGGCTTCGCCGGCGCCGACGCCCAAGCGGGCGCCGAATAGCTGCTCGAAGCTGCGCGAGAGGCCGCAGGCCACCGTGGTCGCGCTCCAGACCAGCACCCCGCCGATCATGATGGCGATGCGGTTGAAGCGGTCCACCATGCGCCCGATGGGCACGCTCAGCGCGACGTAGGTGAACACGAAGGCCAGGCCCTGCAGCAGGCTGATCTGCGTGTCGGACAAGCCCAGATCGGTTTGGATTGGCTCGACCAGCAGGTTCAACACCTGGCGGTCCACGAACGAGAACGTGTAGGCCAGCAACAGCGCGAAAGTGACGTACCAGCCGTATAGGGGGCTGGGCCAGCGGCTCCGGTCCGCGTTGGGTGTCGTCATGGTTGCAGCAAAGGCGGGCCTCGAACCGGCACGGGTGCCGGCGTCTCGCGGCAGCGAAGCGGGCCATCATTCCTAAACGGGGAAGCGATTATTATATGGCGTTCGCCACCATCAAGCGAAACTCAAGGAGAGTGCCTATGACGCAGCGCAGCGGCCCGCTTCGGGACATCGCGGTGCTTGATTGCACCATGGCCTTGGCCGGCCCCTTCGGCACGGCAGTGCTGGCCGACTTGGGTGCCAACGTCATCAAGGTGGAGCCGCCAACCGGAGACTTGAGCCGCGGCCTGCCGCCGCACCCGGAGGACTTCGCCACCCCGGCGTCGGAAGCGCGGGCGGGCTGCGACTATGGCGGCTACTTCGCCAGCGTCAACCGCAACAAGCGAAGCATCGCGCTCGACTTGAAGGATGCGGACGACCGGGAACTCTTTTTCCAGCTCGCGGAGCGGGTCGATGCCGTGGTGGAGAACACGCGCGACGGGGTCATGGACCGGCTCGGCTGCGGCTACGAAGCCGTTCGAGCCCGCAATCCGGCCATCGTCTATGGCGCAGTGCGCGGCTTCGGCGACCGGCGCACTGGCGAGAGCCCCTATGCGGATTGGCCGGCCTTCGACATCGTCGCCCAGTGCATGGGTGGCCTAGCCCACATCAACGGCCCCGAGGCCGCCCCGGGGGAGGCCGGTGGCTATCCGGCCGGCGCCAGCGTCGGCGACCTGTATCCCGGCACCTTGATGGCCCTCGGCGTGGTGGCTGCCGTGCATGAGGCGCGGCGCACTGGCGTGGGGCAGTTTGTCGATGTGGGCATGTATGACGCCATGGCGTTTCTCTGCGAGACGCTGTTCGTGAACTACAGCATGGGGGGCCGGGCGCTCGGTCCCCGAGGGGCGGGCCATCCGAACTTGTCGCCGTTCGGCATCTATCCGGCTAACGACGGTGGCGTGGCCATCGCCGCGCCGGGGCCGAAGCATTGGGAGGCGCTGTGCCGAACCATGGAACGCGACGATCTCCTTGGGGATCCGCGCACCGCCACCCTCAAGGCGCGGGTGGCCAACCAACCCGTGGTCGATGCCGCGGTTTCCGCTTGGACTGGAACGAGGTCCAAGCACGAGGTGGCGCGGCTGCTGGGTGGCCGGGTACCGTGCGGTCCGTTGAATACGGCCGCGGATCTGTTTGACGACCCCCATCTGCGGGCCCGCAACATGATCCAAAGCGTCGAGGTGCCCGGCGCCAACCGCGATGCCGAACTGGTCGCCAACCCCATCAAGTTCACTGCCACGCCGCTGGACGCGTTGCGCCGGGCACCCCGCCTCGATGAGCACCGGGCCGACATCCTGCGGGAGTTTGGTTTGCCGAAAGGCATGCCGAATGGCTTGCCGGACGGTAGCGACGCCTGAGGTGGACTGTGCCCGCCGTACCCAGCTCAGTGAGCGTTGTCGTGCCGGTGCTCAACGACGCGCCCGCCCTGCGCACCTTGCTGGGCGCGTTGGATGGGGCGGACCTTGAAGTCATCGTCGTTGATGGCGGCAGCCGCGACGGCAGCGCCGAGGTGGCGGAGCAGGCCGGTGCGCGGGTCATGCGGAGCGCTGCCAGCCGGGGGCTGCAGTTGGACATAGGCCATCGGGCGGCAGCTGGGGACTGGATCTGGATGCTGCATGCGGATGCGGCCCCGTCCCCGGCCAACCTCGCGGAGGCGGTCGGCTGGCCGTCGATGGCGCCCGGGTGGGGCTGCTTTGGCGTACACCTCGACGGCGGTGCCCCGCTTAGGTTGGTGGCTTGGCTAATGAATCGCCGTTCCGCCCTGACCGGCATCTGTACCGGTGACCAGGGCCTTTTCGCGCATCGCCAACTGCTCGATGCCATCGGCGGCGTGCCGCGCCAGCCGCTCATGGAGGACATCGAGCTCAGCAAGCGGCTGCGGCGCTTGGCGCCGCCGTCCCGGGCCGCAACCCGATTGAGCGCCTCCGGGCGGCGGTGGCAGAGCCACGGCGCGGCGCAGACCATTGCAACCATGTGGTGGCTGCGCGCCCGCTACGCCCTTGGCGCTTCGGCCGATGGCTTGTACCGGCGCTACTATGGCCGCTGAGCCGCGCCTTTGCGTGTTCGTCAAGGCGCCGGAGCCCGGCCGAGTCAAAACCCGCTTGGCCCGGCACTTGGGTGCCGCCACTGCTTGCCGGGCCCATGAAGCGCTGGTGGCGCATGTTCTCGACCGCCTGGCCGGCTGTGCGCTCCGCAAGGAGCTGTGGGTGGCGGGCGACGCTGGCCATCCAGAGGTGGCAGCCTGGTCCAAGCGCCTTGACGCTGTGATCCGGGCGCAGCCGCAGGGTGATTTGGGCGTCAAGATGCACGCCGCCGTAACAGCGTGCTGCGCCACCGGCCAATCGGCCCTGATCGTTGGCTCGGATCTGCCGGAAGTCGATGTCCCCTACATCGAGCGAGCGGCGGCTGCTTTGGCCGATCATGACGTGGTGCTCGGCCCAGTGGAGGACGGCGGCTACGGATTGGTTGGCCTGAAGGCCCCAGCGCCGCTCCTGTTCAGTGGCATCGCCTGGAGCACCCCGGCCGTGTTGGCCGAGACCCGATCCCGGGCCGATCATCTGTGCCTCAGCGTCGCCGAGTTGCCAACCACTTGGGACGTGGACGACATCGATGATTGGCGCCGCTTCCTGGCCTTTCAATCCAGCGCAGTGCGCTCAGCCTCCTGATGAATGCGCGCCACCATGGCCCGCAGGCCGTTGCCGCGGGTGGGCGTGAGGTGCTTGATGAGCTCCAGTTCCGCGAACAGGCCTTCGATGTCGAAGGCGCGAACCTCGTGCGGCGTTCGGTCTTGGAAGACGGTCAGGATGATGGCGATCAGTCCGCGCACGATTTGCGCATCGCTGTCGATGGCGAAGCGCATGCGCCCGCCGCGCAGCTCGGTCAGCAGCCAGACCTGGCTTTGGCAGCCGCGCACCAAGTTGGCGGGGACCTTGTGCGCATCGTTCAGATTCGGCAGATCCTTGCCGAGGTCGATGACGAAACGGTACTTGTCCTCCCAGCCGTCGAAGAAGGCGAAGGCTTCGCGGATCTCGTCCAAGTCCATGGATTCGTCCCTAAAATAGGCCGAGTTCGAGCTGGGCCTCCTCGCTCATGCGCTCCCGTGACCATGGCGGGTCAAACACCAGTTCCACGTCAACTGCGGTGACGAAGGGCACTTGGGCGACGCGCGCCTTGACCTCATCGACCAGCACCGGCCCCATGCCGCAGCCGGGCGCGGTGAGGGTCATGTCGATGTGGACTCGACCATCCTGGATGCGGCGGGTGTAGATCAGCCCCAGATCGACGATGTTGACCGGTATTTCCGGGTCGAAGACGCTCGACAGCGCGGCATCGACCTGCCCGGCATCGACGGCGCCGTCCGCCGGTGGCTCGAATTCCAAGGTCTCCGGGGTCAGGCCCAGCGCATCCCCATCGGCCCCGTCGATGCGCGCCATGTTGCCGTTGAAGATGACGGTGTAGCTGCCGCCCAGTGCTTGGGTGAGGGTGACGAAGGTGCCGCCGGGAATGCTGACCGGATCGCCGGTGGGGACCAGCTTGCCCTGCACAGGCCGGGCGGTGGGAATGATCCGCCGCTCCATGGGCTAGCCCCCGTCGTCAGCAGCCAGTGAAAAGCTCTCGCCGCAGCCGCACTCGGCGGTTGCGTTGGGATTCTTGAACTGCAGGCTGGAGTTCAGGCCCTCGGTCACCAAGTCCACCTCGGTTCCCCGCACTAGGCGCAGGTCGTCCTGGCGGACGTAAAGCGCTAGGCCCTCGGCGATTTCAAAGGCGCGGTCGTCCGCCTGCGGCCGGTCGATGTAGTCGAGCACGTACATGTAGCCATTGCAGCCGCTCTCCTTCAGGCCCAGGCGCAGGCAGGAGCGCCCGGAGCGGGCGATCTGGCGCGTGATGTGCGCCACCGCCGCGTCAGTGGCGGTGATTGCGGCGGCATCGGCGGGGTTGAAGGTGGCTACGCTCATGGTTCCGGCCTCGTCGGCATCGGTTCAAACGAACTCAATGGCCTTTTCGACGCCGGCGACCAGCCGCTCGACGTCAGTGGCTGAATTATACAACGCGAATGAGGCGCGGATGGTGCCGGGAATGCCGAGCCGCTCCATCAGCGGCATGGCGCAGTGGTGTCCGGTGCGCACGGCGATGCCCTGCTGGTCGAGCAGGGTGCCGAAGTCATGGGGATGGCCGCCATCGATCAGGAAGGAAACCACTGATGCCCGCTCCCGGGGCTCACCGACCATCCGTACGCCGGGAATCTGCTTGAGGTGGCTGACGGCCTGGTTGACCAACGCCGCCTCCCGTTCGCGCAGCGCTTGGCAGGGCAGGTCGCTGAAATAGTCCACGGCTGCTCCGAACCCGATGGCGCCGGCGATGTTCGGGGTGCCTGCCTCGAACTTGTAGGGCAGTTGGTTGTAGGTGGTGCGCTCAATGCTCACGTGCTCGATCATCTCGCCGCCACCCTGGTAGGGCGGCAGGTCCTCAAGCAGGGCGGCCTTGCCGTAGAGCGCGCCAATGCCCGTGGGACCGAACAGCTTGTGCGCCGAGAAGGCATAGAAGTCGCAGCCGAGGCGGCCCACGTCCACATCGAGGTGCTGCACCGCCTGGGCGCCGTCGATCAGGGCCAAGGCGCCTTGGCGATGGGCCGCTTCGACCAGTTCCGCAACCGGATTCACGGTGCCGAGCGCATTGCTCACGTGGCCGAGGGCCACCAACTTGGTTCGGGGACCGAGCTTGGCATGGAAATCCTCAAGGTCGATCTCCCCGGATGGCGTCACACGGCAGGCGGTCAACGCCGCGCCGCTGCGTTGGCAGAGAAGTTGCCAAGGCACGATGTTGGAGTGGTGCTCCATTTCCGTGATGAGCACTTCGTCGCCGGGTTCGAACCGGTCCGTCAGGCAGGCGGCAGCCAGATTGATTCCCTCCGTGGTGCCTCGGGTGAAGATGAGTTCCCGGGCCTCGCCCGCGCCGATCAGGGAGGCAACCTTCGCGCGAGCCGCCTCCATCGCCGCGGTGGCCTCGTCCGCCAGCAGGTGGGCGGCGCGATGGACGTTGGCGTTGTAGTGCTCGTAGTAACGGCGAATCGCATCGATGACCGCCTGCGGCTTTTGCGTGGTGGCGGCGCTGTCGAGGTAGGTGAGCGGCTGGCCGTTGACCTGCCGGACGAGTATCGGGAAGTCGCCGCTGATGTCCAAGGACGAAGCCATGTCAGTCGCCCTTGAAGTGCGCAGCGAACGCCGTTGCGGCCCGCTCGGCGAATGGCCCGGCGAGGCCGTCGCGCAAAAAGCCGAGGCTGAGCAGGCGCTGGGCCTGCTGCGGGTCCAAGCCCCGGCTGAGAAGATAGAACAGCGCCTCCGCGTCCAACTGCCCGACGGTGGCGCCGTGGGCGCAGCGCACGTCGTCGTTGTAGATCTCCAGCTCCGGCTTGGTGTTGACCTCCGCGCTGGGGTCGAGGGCGAGATTGCGGTTGGAGAGGTCCGCGTCGGCGCCGACTGCCCCGGCGTGGATGTGGATGCGCCCGTTGAACGTGCAGCGGCTCCTGCCCGCCGCCAAGTTGTGCTGCTTGATGCGGCTGACGGTGCCGCCGCTGGCGTGTTCGATCACGAGCTGTTGATCCAGGCGTCCGCCATCGCAAATCAATGCGGCCCCAACGCTGGAGAGGCGGGCGCCCTGACCGTCGAGAACGACGTTGATGTCCTGGCGCCGGAAGTTGGCCACGGCGCCTTGGTGGTTGAGCGTCAGCGCGGCGTTGCCGTGCAGGTGGGCCTGCAGCAGCGACCATTGATCGACCATCGGTGCGAGTTCCGCCGTGGCCCAGTGCGCCTCGGAATCCGCAGCCAGCGACAGCACGAGGACCAGTGCTCCGAAGCCCGCTGTGTCAGCCGTCTCGGCCGCTTCCTGTTCGATATCGACCCGGCATTCCGGAGCCACTTGCACGAGCAGCGGGGCGTTGATCCGACCGCCGGGAGCCGCAAGGCGGAGGGGACGGCTAGGCGTTCGCTTGACTTCGATCAGCCAGCAGGCCCCGGCGCGGGCGGCGACGATGCCCGCCAGTGGATAGCGGTTCAGATCAATCCCGAACCGCGGCGGCGCATCCAGTTTATCAAAGCGATGCAGGGCTGTTCCCGGGGGCAGCGCCAGGTCCGGCGGCTCTTGATGCACATTGGCGTCGATCAGCGCGTCGGTGACCTTCGGCAGTGGCGAGTACTTCCAGGTTTCCCGCACCAACTTGCCGCCCAAGGCTTGGCGGCAGCGCGTCAATCCCTCGGCGCCGAGCCAAGGCGGTGCCTCCAGCGATTGCAGCGCCTCTATCCCGACAGCCATGCGTAGCCCTCGGCCTCCAGCTTTTCGGCCAGATGCTTGTCGCCGCTGGCGACGATGCGGCCTTCGGTGAGCACATGCACTCGGTCCGGAACGATGTGGTTGAGCAGCCGCTGGTAGTGGGTGATCAGCAGCACGCCGTTGTCGGCGCTGCGGAAGCGGTTGACTCCGGCGGCGACGGTCTGCAGGGCGTCGATGTCGAGGCCGGAGTCGGTTTCATCGAGAACGGCGAGCTTGGGCTCGAGCAGCAGCAACTGCAGGATTTCGTTGCGCTTCTTCTCGCCGCCGCTGAAGCCCTCATTGACCCCGCGCTTGAGGAACTCCGGGTTCAGCCCGAGGCCCTTCGCCAGAGCGCGGGCGCGCTTCATGAAGCCCACCGCCGATTCGGGTTGCGAGCCTTGGGCGGCCCGGTGGCTGTCCCAGGCTGCCTTGAGAAACTCCATGTTGCTGACGCCGGGAATCTCCACGGGGTATTGAAAGGCCAGGAACAATCCCGCTTGGGCCCGTGCCTCGGGTTCGACGCCGGCTAGGCCGATGCCATCAAATGACACCTGCCCGGCTGTGACTTCGTAGCCCGGCCGTCCGGCCAGCACGTTGGCCAAGGTGCTTTTGCCGGAGCCGTTGGGGCCCATGATGGCGTGAATTTCCCCGGCCTCGACGCGCAGGCTCAGGTCCTTGAGAATCGGCTCGCCGTTGACGCTGGCGTGCAGGCCATCGATATCCAGCAGGCTCAACCGACCGCTCCTTCAAGGGACACTTCAAGCAGCTTGCCCGCCTCGACGGCGAATTCCATGGGCAGCTCGCGGAACACGTCCTTGCAGAAGCCGTTGACGATCATGCTGATGGCCTTTTCCGGGTCGATGCCCCGTTGCTGGCAGAGGAAAAGCTGATCATCGCTGACCTTGGAGGTGGTGGCCTCGTGCTCAATGGTGGCGGTGGGCGACTTGTTCTCGATGTAGGGGAACGTGTGGGCGCCGCAAGCGTCGCCGAGCAGCAGCGAATCGCATTGGGTGTAGTTGCGCGCGCCCTTGGCGGCTGGCGAGGTGCGCACCAGCCCCCGGTAGCTGTTCTGGCTTTGCCCGGCGCTGATGCCCTTGGAGATGATCGTGCTGCGGGTGTTGGGGCCCAAGTGGATCATCTTGGTGCCGGTGTCGGCCTGCTGGTGGTTGTTGGTGAGCGCCACTGAATGGAACTCTCCGACGCTGCCTGCCCCGCGCAGCACCACGCTGGGGTACTTCCAAGTAATGGCCGAGCCGGTCTCCACTTGGGTCCAGGAGATTTTCGAGCTGGCGCCGAGGCAGGCGCCGCGCTTGGTGACGAAGTTGTAAATGCCGCCCTTGCCCTCGGCATCGCCGGGATACCAGTTTTGCACCGTGGAGTACTTGATCTCGGCGTTGTCCAGGGCGACCAACTCCACCACCGCAGCGTGCAATTGGTTCTCGTCCCGCATTGGCGCGGTGCAGCCCTCCAAGTAGCTGACGTAGGCGCCGGCGTCGGCGATGATGAGGGTGCGCTCGAACTGGCCGGTGTTGCGTTCGTTGATGCGGAAGTAGGTGGACAGTTCCATGGGGCAGCGCACGCCTTCGGGCACATAGACGAAGGAGCCGTCGCTGAAAACCGCGGAATTGAGGGCGGCATAGAAATTGTCCTGCTGCGGCACCACCGAGCCGAGGTACTTGCGCACCAATTCCGGGTGGCTGTGAACGGCTTCGGAGATGGGGCAGAAGATGACCCCGGCTTCGGCCAGCTTGTCCTTGAACGTGGTGGCGATGGACACGCTGTCGAACACCGCATCCACTGCCACGCTGGGGGACTTCACCACCCCGGCCAGGGCCTCGCGTTCATGCAGGGGAATGCCAAGCTTCTCGTAGGTGCGCAGCAGTTCCGGGTCGACTTCGTCAAGGGAGGCGGGGGCGTCCGCCAAGCTCTTGGGCGCGGAATAGTAGGAGATGCCCTCGAAGTCGATGGGCGGGAAGCGCACGTGCGCCCAATCCGGCGGCGTCATGGCGCGCCACTTCCCGTAGGCGGCGAGGCGCCAGTCCGCCATCCAAGCGGGTTCGCGCTTCTTGGCCGAGATGTGGCGAACCACTGCTTCGCTGAGTCCCGGCGGCAGCGTGTCGGAAACCACGTCGGTGACGAACCCGGCGCGGTATTCCTGGCCAACGATGTCGATGGGTGATTCGCTCACGGCAAGCCTTTCTGAACGCGATTGATGGTGGCGCACATTGTAACTGTGGCGGGCCGGAATACCCAACTAAATTAGTCGGGTATTGGGCGGCTTAAGGCTCTGTCAACCCCAAATGCGCGGGTCAGTGGCAGCGGGACAGGACGCTACACGACCGACAAGCCTTGCCCAGCAATCTCGTCCACCCGTTGCCGGGTGGCGGCCTTGTCCTCGAACCACTGCGCGTTAATGGCGGTGAATTCAGCCGTCTCCGACGGCACTTGGTCATCCGCAAAGATGGCGCCCACGGGACAGGCCGATTCGCAGGCGGCGCAGTCGATGCACTCATCCGGATGGACATAGCACATACGGTCATCGCCTTCGTCGAAGTAGATGCAATCCACCGGGCAGACTTCGATGCAGGATTGATCCTGCACGTCGATGCAGGCGCTGGTGATAACGAAAGTCACTGGAATTGGACGTTCCCTTCAGAAGCCGCATAGGCTAGCCAAATTGTCGTGCGTTGCCAATGGGCGGGGGTCTTGCGGTCGGGGGTCTCGTGCGACCCGTCACTCAGGCTTTCGGTCCATCGAATGACTTGATGTGCTCATACCACCCGGACCCTTTGACCCGCAGGGGAATCCCGCCGAGCCGTTCGCCGGTTTCGAGGTGCTTCTTGCGACCGTCCCAAGCGTCGGGGTCGCGCTGCCATTCGTTGAGGACGCGCTCCGCTTCCTCATAGCTCGGCGCTTCAACCTCATAGAGCGAGAGGTACTCGGAAACAGTCTCCCCGTCCAAGTGCGGTCCGCTCAGCTTGAATACGCTGCCGCGAATGAAGTTGGGGCACTTGGCGGTGTCCTCGATGTGCTGGTCAACGAACCACTCCTCGAAGGGCGCTTGGCTGGCGGCATCCGGTGGCTCGCAAAGGCCGATTAGAACGAAACGGGGCATGGCTTTTTCCTTTCCTTGTTGAGTTGGACACACATACCGAGTTCGCGTTAATTTACCGCATCAGCCGCAGTACACCACAGCGAACTGCAAGCAGCGCACAAGCGCGGGAGAAACACATGGCCACGGGGTGCCCCTTTGCATTGGATATCTTTGCTGAACCGGAGGATCGCGCCAAAGATCCCGGCGCTCAATTCGACTTTCCCCTGATGCCCGAAGGCGAGGCCTATGACATGGGTCATGCGCCGGACGGCACGCCGCTATTCGATCCGCGCATCCTCCAATCCGCTGAGTTCTTCCGCAATCCCTACCCTTACTACCGTATTCTGCGGGACCACTACCCGGTCTATCATGACCGGCTGCACAACACCTACTATGTCACCCGTTACGAGGACATCACCCGCTGCTACTTTGACGATGAGGGCTTCAACACCATCCCCAAGGGCAGCTCCAGCGGTGTGCTCGGCAATACCCAACTCGAGCTTTCCGGCGTGGAGCACCGGCGGCGGCGCAATCTCTACGGCCAGCACTTGGTCGGCCAGTCGCTCAAGAACCGCATTCCCGCGATTCAGCGCCAAGCACGGGAGATGATCGAGGCTTGGGACGGCGTCAATGATCCCGCTGTGGTGTCCGAGACCAACGGGGTGCGCACGGTGGAGTTGGGCATGGCCTTCGCCAACGAATTCCCCATTCGGGTGGTCTGCGAAGTGCTCGGCTTCCCCAAGGAGGCCCAGGATGACTTTTATTATTGGTACAACTCCATGATGTCCGGGCTGGGTGGTTCGGAGACCCATCAGCAGGGGCTGGAGGCTCGCCAGCACCTGGAGGACTACGTGGAGGGCATTGTCGAGGCGCGGCGCAAGCAGGCCACCTACCTGTACGACGAGGCCGGCAATCCGATTAGCAAGGACATCATCTCCAAGCTATGCGAAACGAAGGTGGATGGCGACTACCTCTCCACGGAGGAAATCACCTCCAACATTGCCTTGGTGGTTGGTGGCGGCGGCGAAACCACCCGGGGCGCCATCCTCAACATGTGGTACCTGCTGCTGCAGCACCCGGAGCAGTTCGAGGCGGTGTGCAACGACGATTCGCTTTGGGACGCAGCATTCCACGAGACGCTGCGCCATTCCTCATCCATCGGTGGTCAGCCGCGCCACAACACCTACGACGTCGTGATGCACGGGGTGAAGGTGCCGGCGGGTTCGCTCATGGAGATGGTGGATTTCTCCGCCAATCACGACGAGCGGGTGTTCAAGGATCCGGAGACGTTCAACATCTTTCGCGATGACCTCTACTCCGGCAAGATTCTGCGCAGCGGCTACAACAAGAACGGACGCCGCAACCACATGGCCTTCGGGGTGGGTCCCCATCTATGTCCCGGCGCTTGGATCTCCCATCAGGAGGCGGTGGAAGGTTCTCGCATCCTATTGAAATACCTAAAAAACCCGCGTATCAACGTGGAACGAATGCCGAAGGACATCGATGGCGAGAGCTTGCAGCCCCTTGGTATCGTGTCGGTACGCGAACTGCACCTGGATTATGAACTCGCCTGATTGGGCTGGCGAGGCACGGCGGCCATGACGGGGAGCGGCCTGACCGTTATTGGCGCCAATGGCGTGGCCATTCCGGAAGGCACCCGAGGCGATGCCGGATTTCGCACTTACGAAGTGTTTCAGCGGGAGCGGGTCGGCCAATCCACTGCCAAGATCAAACCGGCGCAGCTGGTCTCTCGGGAGTTTGCCGATGACCCCTATCCGCTGCTGGCCATCCTGCGTGAGAACTACCCGTGCTACCGGGATTGGCTGAACAACTGCTTCTGGATCACCCGCTACAACGACGTCACCTCGGTGTTCACCGACGATGCCAATTTCGAGACCCGCTCCAAGGCTTGGCGACTGGGGATCGAAGGCTTCGGTAGGGACTTGCGGGCGGCGTTGCCGGTGCTGGCCGCCCAGGCAAACGCGTGGGACGCTAGCGTCGGGCGTTTGGCCGAGGCTGCCATCGCGGATTTTGCGGCGCGCGGTGAAGCCGACCTCGCCACCGAGTTCGCAGCGCGTCTGAACATGCAGCTTTGGTTGGCGATGCTTGACGTTCCCGAAGAGAGCGCGCCGCAAGTCGCTGCCTTGCTGTGGCGGCTGCACCGAGGCGTGAGCTGGGATCCCCGCGTTCGCTTGGACGGCATTGCGGCAGCACAGGAGCTAGCCGCCGAATTGGCGCCCTTGCTTGAGGTGCGGCGCCAAGTGCCGGGCGGCGATCTGATCTCGGCGGTGGCCGGCTTGGAGCTCGCCGATGGCCCGGCCCAGCCCAAGGACCTGGTGGCGACGCTGCTGGAAATGGACTTCGAGACCCTGCACGGCGCGCTCGCCAATCTGTGGCTGGCGCTGGTGACTGATGCGGAGGAGTTCGAAAAGGTGCGCGGCGACTTGTGGTACGTGAAGCTCGCGGTGTTGGAAACCTTCCGCCATTCCACGCCGGTGATCGCCGCGCCACGCTTTGCCCGGCACGAGGTGGAGCGGTTCGGTCGCCTGATTCCAAGGGGCGGGTTGCTGCTGTGCTCGGCGGCGGCTGCCAATCGAGATCCGCGCATCTTTGCCAACCCGGACCGCTTCATAGTCGGCCGCAAGGACATTTGCCACCGGGAGGCTAGGGGTCAGTACCGGGCGGACGGCCTGGCGATGGGCATGACGCCGGGTCTAGGGCCACCCACCGAGCATCCAGCGGTGCCGGAAGATCGCCCCCGGTCACTGTACGCCCTGACCCGGGACGTCTTGGTCGCCGCATCCAAAACGCTGCTGGAAGCACTGGATGACGTCGCGTTGGCGGATGGCGTCGAACGGCCGCGCGCCAGCTGCCGCAGAATCGGGGAGATGCACGCCTGCTGGCGCCTGCCGGTGCGTTTTCGGACACGTTGAAACGGCCTGCGGCTGTCCGCTTTTCGGGCCGTTCCGTTTTGTTTTTTTGTTTGGGGGAGATTTATGGAGGCCAAAACGCCTAGCCACGCGCCCAGTCCCGTAGGCTGCCCGGCACGTTTGGAGGACGTTGATCTCTTTGCGCCGGGCGCGCAGGAGTATTGGTATGAGGCCTATGACATTCTGCACGAGCAAGCGCCGGTGCATCGCATCCCCGGGGAGGGTTTTGAACCGGGCACCGATGCCTTCATCCTCAGCAAGCACGAGGACATCGCACGGGTGGTGCGCGACGAGCAGCGCTATCCGGTCATTGGCAGCTTGTTTCTGCAGCAACTGCTTGCAACTGGCGAGCCGCCTTACGATCAACCGGGCGTCGGCGCGATCACGGCCTCGATGGCTAGCTTGCGTCCCAATCCGAAGCTCTGGCGGGCGCATCGGCAGGAACTGACCGATCCTTGGGTTGGCCCCGGCGCTGGCCGCAACGAACCGATGATTAAGCAGGTGGCCCACCAATTGATCGACCGTTGGATCGATCGCGGGCGGGTCGAGTTCGTTTCCGAGTTCGCCCAGCCCATGCCGCAGATGGTGATGGCCAACATACTTGGCTGGCCGCTTTCCGACCTCAAGCTGCTCAAGCGCTTTGGCGACGGCACCGTGAAGCCCTTTGTGTATGGCCGCAAGCACAACAATCTACTGGACCAGCAGGAGATAACTGAGCAGCAGGGGGTGCTGGAGGAGTTCAAGCAGTACACGGCCAGCCTGATTCAGGAAAAGCGCCGCCGTCCCCAGGAGGACATGATCAGTTTCCTGACCGAGGTGGAGTATTCCCCGCTAGAGCGCAAGCTGACCGACTTGGAGATCAACGGCATCGTGTACGCCATGGTCATTGGCGGCCTGGAAACCACTCAGTATGCTCTAGCTGAAGAAGTGCAACTGCTGATCGAAAGGGAAAGCGTGTGGGATGCGATTCGGTCCGACCGCGGCAAGATGCGGGCCTTCATCGAAGAGGGCATGCGCCTGCGCTCCCCGACCCAAGGGCTGTCCACCCGGATCACCAGTCGAGACGAAGTGTTTCAAGGGGTGAAGGTGGCGAAGGGTTCCTACCTGCATCTGCGCTGGGCGGCGGCCAACATCGACCCCGATGAGTGGCGATGTCCGCAAGAGCTGCAGCTGGACCGCAAAGCCGGTACCCGGCATCTGGTGTTCTCCCAAGGCCCGCGGGTATGCCCTGGCGCTCAGTTGTCACGCATCGAGCAACTGGTTGCTTGGAATGCCCTGTGCGACCGCGTCAAAGGGTTTTCATACGGAGAGGGCAACCGTTTCCTGCACCAGCCGGGAATCATGCTGGGAACCCTGGAACTTCATCTCGAATTCGAAGCCGCCTAGGGAATGTGTCCCTGTCTGGGGTGCGTCCGTATCCCAAGCGCTGCAGTATTCGCCTATACTCCCCGGTACGCTAAGAGACACTTGGGAGGATAATCATGGCCGAAGCCGTGCAGGAGCAGCAGGCGCCCGCGCTTCCCAACGAAATCGACCCCCGGGAGTTCGATGGCCCGGCGTTTCAGCGCGATCCCTTCCCGCTCTATCAGCGGCTGCGTGACCACCACCCCCTGTTTCATGACCGGTTTCACAACCGCTGGGTGCTGTCTCGCTATTGGGACATCGACGGCGCCTTTCAGGACAACGAGAGCTACGACCGTGCCGTGTACAAGCCGGACGGCCCATACCAATTCGGCTCAACCCACGTCTTCGGGCCGAACATCCTGGAGTACGGCAACAGCCCGCAGCACCGCTGGCTGCGCAACATCGTCGCCGGGCAATTCGTGGGCAATCGGCTGCAGGTGTTTCTGCCGATGGTGGCGCAGATCTGCGATGAGGTGATCGCCACCTTCAGGGAGGCCGGCGAAGTGGAACTGGTCAGCCAATTCTCCAGCCAGGTGCCCATCCGCGTGATTTCCAACATGCTAGGCCTGCCCCGGGAGGATGAGGACACCTTTGTGGGCTGGTACCAAGCCCTCATCGCCGGCTTGGGTTTCGGAGGCGAGCATCTGGCCCGGGGCATTCAGGCGCGCAACGAGATGTGGGACTACCTGGACCCGCTGATCGCAGCCCGCTCCAAGACGCCGGGCGAGGATCTTCTGTCGCGCATCGTCAGCGCCGAGCTCGATGGCGCCCGCATGAGCCCCGATGAGGTGAAGGGCTTCGTCGCCCTACTGCTTGCGGCGGGCGGCGACACCACGGATAAGGCGATCGCCAACATGTGGTACCACATGATGTACACCCGCCCCGACCAATACGCCGATGTGCAGGCCGACCCCGATCTTTGGGATGCCGTCTTCACCGAGATGATGCGCTATGATCCCGTGGTGCATGCCCAGTTCCGCCACACCACCCGTGAGGTGGAGTTGCATGGCCGGGTTATCCCGGAGCGGGCAGGCATAATTCTCTACCTCGGCGCCGGCAACCGGGACGAGCGGGTTTTCAAGGATCCGGATACCTTTGACGTCCACCGCAGCGACCTGCACATCGGCCGCGAAAATCGCTCCGGGCGCTACAAGGACGGCAAGCCGGGCCATTTGGGCTTCGGCATCGGCCAGCACTTCTGCATGGGCTACGCCATGGCGCGGCAGGAGGCCATGATCGCCTGCACCAAGCTGATGGCGGCCATGGGCGCTGTG
The DNA here is from genome assembly GCA_022827905.1 of Pseudomonadales bacterium. GTDB lineage: Bacteria > Pseudomonadota > Gammaproteobacteria > Pseudomonadales > Azotimanducaceae > Azophilus. The sequence continues at coordinate 74,106 of JAJEIQ010000078.1, forward strand.
CAGCCGAAGTTTGACAGCCATCCCGGCATCAATTCGCCGTCCATAGACTCGGGCGGCTTCCGTTCGCCGCAGGAGTTGGTCCTGACGTTCAACCCGACATAGTCCCTTCACCATGAAGGTTCACATCGACTTGGACAAGTGCTACCGCTCCGGCGAGTGCTACTACAATCACCCGGAACTGTTCGAGATGAGCGACGCGGGCGATCCGGTGCTGAAGGCGGCGGATCTGACCGATGCCGCAATGCGGCTGCATGCCGAACAGGCAGCGGAGGTCTGTCCAGCCGGCGCCATCCTGGTCGAGGACTAGTCCGGGATGGTGACCCGCCGCAGCTTCGCCGCATTGACCGTGCTGGGTGCCGGGTCGCTGCTGGCGGCTCCAGGCCGTCCCCCGAGGCTGTTGCCAGGCAAGCCGCACTTGCGCGTGTTGGGCGTCTCGCCCCTCAATGCCGAAACCCCGGCGCACCTGCTTGATGAGCCGATCACGTCGGCACGGCGCATGTTCGTGCGCAACAACGGCCTGCTGCCGGCGAGCACCGAGCCGACGGGTTGGAGGCTGACCATCGACGGCGAAGCATGCCTCCTGCCGCGCCGCTTCTCGCTGGCTGAACTGCGCACTCAATTTGACGCGCACACCTACGCGCTGACCATCGAATGCGGCGGCAACGGCCGGGCCGAGTTCCATCCCCCGGTGCCGGGCAACCAGTGGACCACCGGCGCGGTGAGCTGCGCCCACTGGACGGGCGTTCGCCTAAGCGATCTGCTCAATGCCGTCGGCATGACCTCCGATGCGGTCTATGTGGCTTACTACGGGCGCGACCGGCACCTGTCCGGCGATCCCAACAAGGTGGTCATTTCCCGGGGCGTGCCGGTGGCGAAAGCCCTGCAGCCGGAAACCCTGGTCGCTTGGGCCATGAATGATGCACCCATCCCGGCGCTGCATGGCGGCCCCCTGCGTTTGGTGGCGGGCGGCTGGCCGGGCTCGGTCAGCGGCAAGTGGCTGCATCGGCTTGCCATCCGCGACCGCGTGCACGACGGTCCAAAAATGGGCGGCCACTCCTACCGGGTGCCCTGCGAGCCGGTGGCGCCGGGTGCCAACGTGGCTGCCGAGGACATGTGCATCATCGAGGCCATGCCGGTGAAGTCGTTGATCACTCATCCGGCATCCGGAGTTCGACACCCTCTCGCCGAGCCCTTGGCCCTGCGAGGCCATGCTTGGGCAGGGGAACGGGCCGTGGCCCGAATGTTCCTATCCGCTGACTATGGACAAACCTGGCAGCGCGTTGCCCTCGAAGAGCCCGTCAATCGCCTGGCTTGGCAGCGCTTTCGCGGTGAAGTTCGCTTCACGAGCGCTGGCTACTACGAAATCTGGGCGCGGGCCGAGGACGATGAGGGCGTCGCCCAACCGATGCTGGTGCCCGGCTGGAACCCCAAGGGCTACCTGAACAACGCATGCCACCGCATCGCCGTGCAAGTGGTTTAGTCCGCCTTGCTGCCGCAGTCCTATTGACTGCGCCGTTGGCGCTCTGCACGGGAGCGGCGGGCACGGCTGCGGATCCCCAAGTGGGCTTGGTCGAGGCGCCGGGTTGGAAGCTGGTGTACGCCCATTGCAGCGGTTGCCACGGGTTGGAATTGGTCACCGCGCAACAGGGCGATCGAGCCTTCTGGACCGCCGCGATCCGCCGCATGCAAGCCAGTGAAAACCTGTGGCAGTTCGAGGCGCGCGTTGAGGACCAACTGCTGACCTACCTGTCCCGCCATTACGGAGTGCCCCCATTCGCCGGACGGCGGGCACCGCTCCCCGCCAGCCTGCGGCCAAGCACTGTGGGGAGGGAGGACTGAAACGCGAAGCGGCCCAGACGGCACCCCCACTGTCCTCCACTACTTGATGGGCGAAAAGCTGGCTGGCCGCAGTATCTTGATGTTCTGCTCAATGATGGCGTCGAGTGCCCAAATTTCATCAATGAACTGATCCCACCGCGGATCGGCCTCCATCTTGGCCCGGCGCGCCTCCCGGTCGCCCAAGCTGTCATAGCCCCACATGAACACCACTTGGTGCAGGTTGCCGATCTCGGTGGTGAACAGCCCCAGGAAGGTGCCGAGATGCTCCTTCTGTATGGGCAGGCCGTCGGATTCGTACTTGGCCAGCCAGCGCCGCATCGTGCCCGGCCTGAAGCTGTAGGTTCGGTGGTCGATGATCATCTCGCGGCTCCTGTTTCGGGATGGGTGGAGGGATTGAGAATCAGGTCGCTGGCCCTTTCCGCAATCATGATGGCGGGCGCATTGGTGTTGCCTCGCGTGATGCTGGGCATGATCGATGCGTCCACCACCCGCAGGCCTTGCAGGCCATGAACCCGCAACTCGGAGTCCACCACCGCGTCCGCGTCAGCGCCCATTTTGCAGGAGCCCACGGGATGCAGGGTCGTCATTGCCGCGCCGACTAGCCACTTGCGCAGTTCGGCGGGGGTCTTGAGCGCCGGTCCGGGTGCTAGTTCGTCGCCGAGCACCTGATCGAAGGCCTTGGTGGCCATCACTTCACGCATCATTTCCACCCCGGCGATCATGGTCTCAGCATCACCCTGATTCTCCAAGTAGTTGGCGAAGATCAGTGGGCTGTCCTCTGGACTCGCCGAGCGCAGCGCAATGCGTCCTCGGCTGGATGGCTTCACTGGCCCGATGCGGACGGTGAAGCCGTGTTCCCGGGCGATATCCTCGGAACCGCCTGATGACAGCAGTGACCAATGCATGTTGGCCGTCTCCTCGGTGGCGGGCATGAAGTGGGTTTGGATGTCCGGGGCCTCCAAGGCGGTTGAGCTTCGCATGAACGAGCCTGCCTCATAGGGAAAGGAGGTGACGAAACCGGTGCCGAACAAGGCCGCTTGCGCCACGCTCAACGCCACCCGGTCCACTCGCAGGTTGTCGCGGATAGAAACCGGCGCCCGACAGGAATGCACCAGGCAGCAATCCACATGGTCCTGCACGTTCTTGCCCACGCCTGGAAGGTGGTGGACTGGGGCGATCCCGTGGCGCTCAACTTCCTGGCTGTCACCGATGCCCGAGAGCATCAACAGTTGGGGGGAATTGACCACTCCGCCGCAGACCAGAACTTCCCGCGCCGCCCTGGCTATAGTCAGGCGTCCGGCCGATCTGAATTGCACGCCTGTGGCACGGGTACCCTCCATGAGGACGCGATGGGCCAGCGCGTTGGTCGCGATGTCCAGATTGGGGCGCTTCATGGCGGGATGGAGGAAGGCCCTAGCCGCGCTGCACCGTTTGCCGTTCTTGATGGTGAAGTCGTAGCGGCCAAAGCCCTCCTGCCGTTCTCCGTTGAAGTCGTCTGTGAAATGGTGCCCAGCCTGTTCGCCGGCCTCGACGTAGGCGTCAAACATGGGATTTTCTCCCCGGGCCCGCCGCACGGTGAGCTCGCCGCAGTCACCGTGATACCGGTCGGCACGGTCCTCGTGGCGCTCGGAGCGTTTGAAGTAGGGCAGCACCTCAGCATAGGACCATCCCGGGTTGCCGGCCGCCGCCCAGCCATCGTAGTCGGCTGGATTGCCGCGCACGTAGATCATGCCGTTGATGGTGGAACTACCGCCCAGCGCCTTGCCGCGCGGCCAGTACACGCGGCGGCCATCCAGATGCGCCTCGGGCTCGGTGTGGTAGCCCCAGTTGTAGATGCCGGAATGCATCAGTTTGCCCATCAGCATCGGCAGGCGAAACAGAATGTTGCGGTCGCGGCTGCCAGCCTCGATCAGCAAGACGCGGTGTTCGCCGCTGGCCGTGAGGCGGTTGGCCAGTACGCAGCCCGCTGAACCGGCGCCGACGATGATGTAGTCGTATTCCTTGTTCATGCCCCGCCCAACTACCAGTTTATCGGCGCTTGGTTCATGGCTTTGAGCTTTCGATTGCACTCGATGAACGGATTGTGGCGGCCAAGGAAGGCATCGCCGGCGGCAGGGTGCGGTGCCACAACCGCCGATGGATGGTCAGGGGCATTGAAGCCCACGGTCAAACCGCCTTGGCTGGCGGCTTGACAGGCCGCATCGCCGAACAGAATGAACACGGCCCGCCGCGGCCCAGCGTCGAGAAGATGCCGAATGATGTGCGCTACGAAAGGCCGCCAGAGAGGGAGGTGCCCGCGGATCTGATGAGGGTCGCCGTCCACCGAAAAGCGGCTGATGGTCAGGCTCGAATTCAACAGCAGCACACCTTGGTCCACCCAGTGCTGAGCCAGCGCGCTCGGAGCGGGAAAGCGGTTGCGCGGATCGGAGACCGCCGCCAAGGCGCAGGGCCATTCAGCCACGCCCCGTGCGTAGCTTGGATCGCCGCAGCGGGCGGCATACACACACTGAATGAGGCTTCGCATGCTGTGCGAGGCCATGCCGTTGAGGTCGCTCCAACGGCTGTAGGCACCGGCTTCAAAGGCGCGGCCGGTGGAGAAGTGGACGTCTGGATAGGGATCCTGGCCCAGCAGCACGCAGCGAACCTCCGTCGGGGCAATGCCGTCAAAGGCGTGGAATAAATGCGCCCCTTCGGGTGCGCCCGGCAGGGCCTGGTTGCGGCGACCGGGGTAGACGAGTTCCCCGTCTTCGATGCGCAGGCTCGGATCTATCGCGATGATGGGCAGGTCAAAGCCGGTGAACAGCGACCGCCATGCGAAGGGCAAGTCGGATCGCCATCCGTCAAGCCATCGGTGCATGAATTGGTTGAGCGGCTCGGCCATCAGCAGGCTGTGCTAGTATCCCGACGGCCTTGGCGGCGAAGCAGCCCCGCTAAACGGCGCAGCAGTCCCTTGATACGGAGAACGGCGACATGGCCCGTGCGTCCAATCCCCGCGACCAGAAGGAAGCGCAGATTCTGCGTGCGGCGGAGAAGCTGCTCGCGACCCGTGGCCTGCACGGCACCCGGATGGAGGACATCGCCCGCGCGGCCAAGCTGCCCCGTCCCAACCTCTACTACTACTTTTCTTCCAAGCGCCAGATCTACCGGCGCATCATCACTCAGCTGCGCGCCGATTGGGTGCGGGCCTTCGAGCAAATCGTGCCGGACCGCGAGCCCGCGGAGGCCATCAGGGACTACATTCGGGCGAAGATCGAGTACTCCAAACGGCATCCGGTGGCGTCCAAGGTGTTCGCCAAGGAAGTCATTCGGGGCTCCGACATGCTGACCCGGGAAGAGCACGAAAGCATTCGGTCCCTGACCGAGGAGAAGTGCGCCGTGCTGCGCCAGTGGATGGACGAAGGCAAGATGGACCGTCTCGATCCCCGCCATTTCTTTTTTCTGGTGTGGGGCGCCACCCAATACTATGCGGACTTTGAGCAGCAAATCCGTAGCATTCTCGGCGTCCGCCGTCTGACTGCGGCGCACTTTGAGGACGGCGTCGACACTGTGACGGGCATTGTGCTCAAAGGCTGCGGCCTCAAGTCCTGATTTCGATCTGCTCGCCATTCAATCCCTTGCGGTCTCTTGCGTTGCGTGGGGCTCCGCCCCTTGCTTACTGGCAAGCTATCCGATATTGACATATGTGTCAAACTAATTCGTCAGAAAAATTTGACATCTATGTCAAATCCAAGTACGTTTGACACGACTGTCAAATCAAGAGGGTGGCCAGAATGCGAAACAAGCAGCAAAAGGGGGTTGGATCCAATTTGTCGATTGGTTTCCAGAGACTGCCTCATGTGGCCGCATGGTGTGTCGCAGGGCTTGCGGCGGTCACTGGCTCGGGTGTGGTGAGTGCGGTGGAATCGGCGGCAGCACCCGCTGGCGCCATTGAGGAAGTGATTGTTACGGCGCGTAAGCGGCAGGAATCGCTGCAGGAGACGCCCATCTCCATCACCGCCTTCTCGGAGGTCGATCTCGAGCAGGCCAACATGATCGACCTGCGCGATATTGGCAAGTTCACGCCCGGCATGTCGTTTACCTCCTACGGCATGGGCAGCGCAGAGGCGGGGGCTATTTTCCTGCGCGGCATTGGTCAATCGGATCACATGGTGACCACTGACCCGGGCGTCGGCCTGTACATTGACGGCGTATACATGGGCCGCAATCAGGGTGCCGCCTTGGACTTGCTTGATCTGGAGCGGGTGGAGGTGCTGCGCGGTCCCCAAGGCACCCTGTTCGGCAAGAACACCATCGGCGGTGCGGTCAACGTGGTCAGCCGCAAGCCGAGCGGTGAGCCCGGTGGACACGTTGCGGCCACCTTTGGCGAGGATGGGCGCATCAATCTGGAAGCCTCGGCTGAATTTGGGTTGAGCGATGGCTTGGCGTTCCGTGCGGGCATCCTGAGCCGCAACCGGGACGGCGTCGGCGAGCAGGTGTTCACCGGCGATGAGCTTGGCGATGAGGACAGCTTGAGCGGGCGAGCGCAGTTGCATTGGAGTGGCGCGGCCTCGGAACTGTCGGTAGTAGTGGACGCCAGCAAGGCGCGCCAAGGGGCGGTGCCGCACAGCTTCTACGAGTTTGCCGATTGGATGGTGGCCTTCTTCGGCGCTGCACCCTGCTTTGCCAGTGCTGGGGACGGCCAGTACGCGCCCTGCCCGAGCGGTGCGGACGCCGACCCGTTTGACAGCTACTCCCTTGATGATCTGAACACCGAGCAGGACCTGCTCGGCGTTTCCGCCACTTGGCAGTGGGACCTGTTCGAAACTCTAACCCTGAAGTCGATTACCGCCTACCGGGACATGGAGTACGTCGGCAACTTGGAGTTCGACGGAGCGCCTCAGGTCGTCGTCCACTACTTGGAGACCGGGGCTTCGGATCAGTTCTCCCAGGAAATCCAATTGCTGGGCGGAAACGAGGCGGGCACGGTTGATTGGATTGCCGGCCTCTACTACTTCACGGAGGACGGCCACAATCTGCAGGATGACAATCAGTTCGGTGCCCTCGATCAGCGCCGGTCGCAAGTGGAGACTGAGAGCTATGCCGCCTTTGGCCAAGTCACCGTCGATCTGAGCGAGCGCTTGAGCTTGACGGCGGGGCTGCGCTACACCGACGAGGAGAAGGACTACGACATCTACTATCAGTCGCTGGACGCCAGCGGCGCGCCGGCCGTCGATGACAGCGGCCAACTGGTGTACAGAATCCCGCCCAGCAGCCTCGGCGATTCATGGGACGCCGTTTCGGGCACCGTCAACGGCAAGTTCCAAGTCTCCGATGAACTCATGCTCTATGCAACATACTCCCGGGGATTCCGCAGCGGTGGCTTCGCTGCCCGGCCTGCCGCACCGGCCAGCGTCGGCGCCTACGACCCGGAGTACGTGGACATGATTGAAGTGGGCCTCAAGGCACAGGCCTTCGATGATCGAATGCGGCTCAATGTCTCGGCCTACACCAGCGACTACGAGGACTACCAAGCCCAGGTGAACCGAGTGGGCAACGCCTTCGACACCCGAGTGCTGAACGCCGCCGAAGCGGAAATCGACGGCTTTGAGATGGAGTTGACCGCCCTGTTCTCCCCTTGGCTCCGGGTGGTGGCCACCTTGGGCTACACCGATGCGGAGATTACCAAGGTGGATCTCGACCCGGCCCTGGAGGCCAACTTTAGCAAGGGCTCGCGGCTGCCTTACGTAAGCAAGGTCACCTACAGCATTTCGCCCCAGGCCATGTGGCCCCTTGCGAACGGCGCCAGCCTTCTGCTACGGGCCGACTACGCCTACCGGGACGACTTCTACGGCCAGATCGCCAACTCGCCGTTTGAAAAGGAGGATGGCTACGGCTTGGTGAACGCCCGCATCGAATTCTCAAGCCCCGGGGAACGCTGGCGGCTCTCGCTCTACGGCATCAATCTGGCGGACAAGAAGTACACGCGGGTGCGCAACTACTACCCTGGGTTTCTCGGCTTCGCCCTGTGGAACACCGACCGCCGTGAAATCGGCATCAGCGGTCGCCTTGAGTTCTAGTCGCTCGTGCAAGTCCTGCACAGCAGGCCTTTGATCGTCGATTCCAAGAGGAGGACGCCTAGCGATGGCTGTGGTCGATAACGCCATCGAGAGCTCGCCGCTCTACTCTCCTGACTTGGCGCCGGTGTCCTCGGAGCGCTGCACTTGGAGCCTTTGGAATCTGGCGGCCGTCTGGGTCGGCATGGCGGTGTGCATCCCGACCTGGCTGCTGGCGAGCTACATGATCCGTAGCGGCCTCGGTTGGGTGGAGGCGTTGGCGATCATCTTCATTGCCAATGTCATCGTCACCGTGCCGATGATCCTCAACGGCCACGCGGGGGTACGCTACCGGCTGCCCTTTGCGGTGTTGGGACGCGCTGCCTTCGGCGTTGGCGGCGTTCATGGTCCCGCGCTGGTGCGGGCGCTGGTGGCTTGCGGCTGGTTTGGCATTCAGACTTGGATCGGTGGCCTCGCCATTCACGCCATGGGCTGCGTCTTGGCGGGCATCCCTGTGGACGCTGGTCTGACGCCCGGCAAGTTCGCCGGGTTTGCGCTCTCCTTGGCCCTCAACGTGCTCATCATCTGGCGGGGGATCGACTCGATTCGCCGTCTTGAAACCCTGGCCGCGCCGTTGCTGCTTGGGGTAGGCCTGCTGCTGGTGGCTTGGGGTGCCAATGAGGGTGGTGGATTCGGGGCGGTGCTGGGGCAAAGTACCCAACTCGAACATCCCACAGCGAGCTACGACGCCGAAGGAAGCCTACTGCTGGCGCCCTTGCGCGACGGGCGCGGCGCGGTCAAGGCCGATGAATTCCGCGTCGGCCCACGGGATGACATCGAGGCCGCACCTTGGCGGTCGTTGGGGATGGATGGCGCTCGCGTGGCGGCTGCGGAACTGCCGCAAGGGCCATTGGCCGTCCAGTTTCGCCGCAACGGCACCAGTTCCTCGGCGATCGCCCCGGCCAAGGAGGCTGATGCGGCCTCCAAGATCGGCGTGTGGCTGTTCTGGACAACCGCCATGGTTGGATTCTGGGCCACGATGTCCATCAGCATTGCCGACATAACACGCTACAGCCGTTCCCAAAAGGCGCAGGCGGTCGGTCAACTGCTCGGCTTGCCCGGTGCCATGCTGCTCTACAGTTTCGTCAGCGTCTTCGTCACTTGCGCGGCGTTAATCGGATTCGACGGCATTCTCATCGCCGAGGATGCGCCTTGGGATCCGGTGACCCTAATCGCCCATTTTGACAACCCGCCGCTGGTGCTGGCCGCGCAGCTGACGCTGCTCATCGCCACGGTGACCACCAACGTCGCGGCCAACGTCATTGCCCCGGCCAATGCCTTCGCCAACCTCAATCCGCGGCGCTTGGATTTCCGGCGCGGCGGCCTCATTGCCGCATTGATCGGCGTCCTAATTGCGCCTTGGTGGCTGTTTGACCGCATCAGCGACCTGCTGGTGTTCGTTAGCGGCCTGCTGGGACCGGTGCTCGGCGTCATGTTGGCGGACTATTACTGGGTTCGCCAGGCTCGTTTATCGGTTGCGGCGCTATTCGACCCCAACGGCCCTTACGCCTACCGCGGCGGCATCAACCCGGCCGCGGCACTGGCCTTGGCTGCCGGGGTGGCGGTGGCCTTGATCGGCTACTTCGTCCCACCGTTGGAATGGCTTTACACCGCTTCCTGGTTTTCCGGCTGCTTGGCCGCGTTTCTCCTCTATGGCGTTGCGGCGCGGCGCCAGCAGACTGCTTGGCGAAGGAGGACTTATGTCGCTGCTGATTCGTAACGGCCGCATCGTCACGGCCGTGGACGATTACCGGGCCGACCTTTTCATTGAGGATGAAGTCGTCTCGCTGATTGGCCAAAGCCTTGACGTCGAGGCCGAGCGCATCATCGATGCCGAGGGCAAGCTGGTCATACCCGGCGGCGTCGATCCCCACACTCACATGGACATGCCTTTTGGCGGCACGAACAGCGCCGATGATTTTGAATCCGGCACCCGGGCAGCCGCGTTCGGCGGCACCACCACCATCATCGACTTCGCCATGCAGCAGAAAGGACGCTCCACCTTGGAGGGCTTGGAGACTTGGCATGCCAAGGCCGCGGGCAAGGCGAGCATCGACTACGGCTTCCACATGATCGTCACCGACATGGCCGATGAGCGCCTTTGGGAGATGCGCCGTTTGGCGGATGAGGGCGTGACGTCCTACAAGATGTTCATGGCCTATCCAGACGTGCTCTACGTCGATGATGGCACCCTGTTCCGGGCCATGCGCAAGGCGGGCGACGACGGCACCTTGGTGTGCATGCACGCAGAGAACGGCATCGTCATCGATGAGATCGTCAAGCTGGCCTTGGCGGAGGGGAAAACCTCACCCAAGTATCATGCCTTGACCCGGCCGACGCGGATGGAGGCGGAAGGCGTACATCGCGCCATCGCCATCGCCGAAGTGGCCGATGCGCCTGTGTACATCGTGCATCTGAGCTGCGCCGATGCCCTCGAACAGGTGGTCCTGGCGCGGGACCGGGGCGCTTGGGTGTACGCCGAAACCTGCCCCCAATATCTCTTTCTGGACAGCAGCCACTACGATCACGAGGACTTTGAGGGCGCCAAGTACGTCATGACGCCGCCGCTCAGGGAGCGTTGGAACCAAGACCACTTGTGGCGGGGCTTGAGCTTCGGCGACCTGCACAGCATTGCCACCGATCATTGCCCGTTCTGCTTCCATGACCAGAAGGCCTTGGGCAAGGATAACTTCAGCAAGATACCCAACGGTGCGCCTGGCGTCGAAAACCGCATGAGCTTGGTCTACAACGGTGGGGTGGCGGCGGGGCGGCTGTCGCTGAATAAGTTCGTCGAACTGACCTCAACCGCACCCGCCAAGCTGTTCGGCCTGTTTCCGCGCAAAGGCACCGTGGCCGTTGGCAGCGATGCCGATCTGGTGATCTTCGATCCCGAACGCCGCGAGGTGATCAGCGCCGGCAATCCGCACACCCATCACATGCGGGTGGACTACAGCGCCTACGAGGGCTTTGAAGTCCAAGGCGTGTGCGAGACGGTCATCAGCCGCGGCCGAATCCTCGTCGAGGACAAGGCTTGGCTGGGAAGGGCTGGAGTGGGCAACTATCTCAAGCGCGGCCTATTCAGCGGGCTGAGCTAGGAAGCAGCATGGCGGCTCGAACCTTGAAATGCGGACTGATTCAGATGTCGCTGCCGGAGAACGGGGCGAGCGGCGAGATTGCGGAGGTCGCGGAGGCGATGATCGCCAAGCATGTGCCGCTGATCGAGGCGGCAGGGCGTCAGCGGGTGCAGGTCCTTTGCTTGCAGGAGATTTTCAGCACCCCGTACTTTTGCCCCAGCCAGGATACCGCTTGGTTCGCCGCCGCCGAGCCAGTGCCCGGGCCAACCACTGAGCGCATGGCCGAATACGCTGGCCGCTACGCCATGGTGATGATCGTGCCGGTTTACGAGAAGGAGGGCAGCGGCCTGCTCTACAACACCGCTGCGGTGATCGATGCCGATGGTCGTTACCTCGGCAAATACCGCAAGACACACATTCCGCAGACATCGGGCTTTTGGGAGAAGTTCTTCTTCCGTCCGGGAAACCTCGGCTATCCGGTGTTCGACACCGCCTATGCCAAGGTGGGGGTTTACATTTGCTACGACCGCCATTTTCCGGAAGGCGCTAGGGCTTTGGGCCTCGGCGGTGCGGAAGTGGTGTTCAACCCCTCCGCCACGGTCAAGGGGCTGTCGGATCACCTGTGGGCGATTGAGCAGCCCGCCCATGCCGTCGCCAACGGCTACTTTATGGGCTGCGTCAACCGGGTGGGGGTGGAAGCCCCCTGGAATCTGGGCACCTTCTACGGCAGCAGCTACTTTGTTGATCCGCGAGGCAGGATTTTCGCCCAAGCCTCGGAGACGGACGACGAACTGCTCGTTGCCGAGCTCGACCTCAGCGTGATTGACGAGGTGCGCAGCGTCTGGCAGTTCTATCGGGACCGCCGCCCCGACGCTTACCAAGCGGTCACGGCGCCATGAGTGCCGTCCAGTCCGAAGGCGATGCGCTGTCCCGTGCCGATGGGCAAGGCGCCAAGGACCGGGTGCTCGACCAGTACCGAGCCCACATCTTCCCCCAGGTGAAGAGCATTCACTCCGACCCCGTGGTGGTGGTCGAAGGCCGGGGCTGCCGGGTCAAGGACATTGACGGCAACAGCTACTTGGACTTTTTCGGCGGCATCCTGACCGTGTCCGTCGGCCACGCTAACGAGGAAGTCAACACCGCCGTCATAGCCCAGGTCCGGCGCCTGACTCATATCTCCACCCTGTATCCCACCCTGCCCATGGCGGAGCTTGCCGAACGCCTCGCCCGCATCACCCCGGGCGCACTGCAGAAGTGCTTCTTTACCAGTTCCGGCAGCGAGGCTGACGAGGCGGCGGTGATGATGGCACAAAGCCATACGGGCAACAGCGAGGTGATCGCGTTGCGCCACGGATATTCGGGCCGCACCCTGCTGGCCCAGGGCTTGACCGGCCATGCGGGCTGGCGCAGCAACGCACACCTTGCCCCCGGCATTCGTCACGCCCCCTCCCCCTACTGCTACCGCTGCCCGCTCAAGTTGACCTACCCCAAGTGCGGCTTAGCCTGCGCCCACGACCTTGATGAGCTCATCGACACCACCACCAGCGGACGGGTTGCGGCGATGCTGGCGGAACCCATCCAAGGCGTCGGCGGGTTCATCACGCCTCCCGTCGAGTACTTCGCCATCGCGGCGGACATCGTGCGCAAGCGCGGCGGCGTGTTCATCGCCGATGAGGTCCAGACCGGCTTTGGCCGCACCGGGCGTTTCTGGGGCATTGAGCACTATGGCGTTGAACCCGACATGATGACCATGGCCAAGGGCATCGCCAACGGCCTGCCCTTGGGCGCTTTGGTGGCCAGTGCGCCCATCGCGGATTCGATGACCAAATCCACCCTGTCCACTTTTGGCGGCAATCCGGTTAGCTGCGCGGCAGCGAACGAGGTGATCGGCATCGTGCAGCGGGATCGGTTGGCGGAGGGCGCGGCGGCCCTCGGCGGGCAGTTGCGGGAGGGCTTGACCCGCATTCAAAGCCACTTTCCGGCCATGGTGGGCGATGTGCGGGGCATGGGGCTGATGCAGGCCATCGAGTTCGTCGCGGACGAAACTCGCCAAGACCGCACACCGGCGCCCGAACGCACCGGCGTGTTTGTCGAAGCCGCCCGCCAACGTGGCTTGCTGTTAGGCCGTGGGGGCGTTTACGGCAACGTGGTGCGCATCGCACCACCTTTGACCGTCTCTTCCGGAGAGATTGACGAAGCGTTGCGGATCATTGAGGACGCGCTCACCGATGTCGATTGATCCGGTTCAGCAATGGCCGCTGGGCGAGGGGCTTGACCCCAATCGGCTGGAATGCCGCTTCGAGGACGCCAAGCCACCCTATACGCCCGCAGAAGCGCTCGTTGAGGCGAACCGCTGCCTGCACTGCTTTGACGCGCCTTGCGTGCGCGGTTGTCCCACGGCCATCGACATTCCCAAATTCATCGCGCAGATCAGTTCCGGCAACTTGCGTGGGGCAGCAAAGACGATCTTCCGCCAGAACATGCTCGGTGCCTCCTGTGCCCGAGTCTGCCCCGTGGAGGAAATGTGCGCTGGCGCTTGTGTTTACCATGCCCTCAACGGCCAGCCAATCGCCATTGGCCGTCTGCAGCGCTACGCTACTGACGTTGCCTTGGCTGATGAGCGGGCCAGCGGACGGCGCTTGTTTTCGCCGGCGTCCGCCAACGGTCGGCGGGTGGCGCTGGTCGGCGCCGGCCCCGCCAGCTTGGCTTGTGCCGCGCATTTGGCCTTGGCAGGCGTGTCGGCAAGCATCTACGAGCGGGACGGCTTGCCGGGTGGGCTGAACACCACTGCCGTTGCGCCTTACAAGATGCGTGCCGAGTCGAGCCTGGCGGAGGTTGAATGGCTGCTTAGCCATGGCGTTGAACTCAGGACGGACACAACGGTTGGGACGGACATCGCCTGGCCTGAACTGATGGCCACCCACGACGCCGTGTTCATTGGCGTGGGCTTGGGGCAGGCCAGATCCCTGGAGCTTGAAGGCCCAGGTGTCTGGGGCGCCACTGAATTGATCCGTGCCATCAAGAACGAGCCCGGGTTCGAGTTGCCCGGCGATGTTCGCCGGGCCGTGGTCGTCGGCGGCGGCAACACCGCCATCGATGTGGCCCGTGAGTTGGCGATGCTGGGCATCGCTGAGGTGACCTTGGCCTATCGTCGCAGCCGCGCGGACATGAGCGCCTACGCCCATGAGTGGGCTGGTGCCCGCCAGTCCGGCGTCCGCCTGCAGACGCGATTGCAGCCGTGCCGCACCGTGCATCATCGGCAACGGCTGGTGGGTGTGGTGTTTCAGGATGCGGTCAACGGACGTGAAGTGGAATTGCCCTGCGAATTGCTGGTGGTCGCGGCGGGTCAGTCGCCTTGGGCGGCGCTGGTTGATGCCGGGATTCGCCTCAACGCCGATGGAACGGTTTGGACGCAACCGGAAACCCGAGCGACCTCCTTGGCAGGCGTCTACGCGGGAGGAGACTGCGTCAATGGCGGCAAGGAAGTGGTGGACGCCGCGGCTGACGGTCGCATCGCCGCTCACGCCATGCTGGAGGAGTGGGGAGCTTGTGGCTGACTTGAGCGTAGAATTCTGCGGCATCGACAGCCCCAACCCGTTCTGGTTGGCATCCGGTCCGCCAACCAACAGCGGCGAACAGGTGATGCGGGCCTTTGACGCGGGTTGGGGCGGCGCGGTTTGGAAGACGTTGGGCGAGCCCATCGTCAATTTGAACAGCCGGTTTGGCGCGTTGGACATCGGCGGCGTCAAAGTAGCTGGATTCAACAATATCGAACTGATTACCGACCGCCCCTTGAGCGTTAACTTCCGGGAGATGGCGGAAGTCAAGCGGCGCCATCCAGACCGTGCACTAATCGCGAGCCTGATGGTGGAGTCCCGTGCGGAATGGCGCGACCTCATTCAACGCTCGGAGGATGCCGGCTGCGACGGCATCGAACTGAATTTCGGCTGCCCGCACGGCATGTGCGAACGGGGCATGGGCAGCGCCGTCGGCCAGGAGCCTCGGGTGTTGGCTGAAATCACCGGATGGGCCAAAGAATTCGCCTCGGTGCCCGTGCTGGTCAAGCTCACACCCAATGTGGATGACATTTTGGTTCCGGGACGGGCGGCGGTGGAGGCGCGGGCGGATGGCTTGTCCCTCATCAATACCATCAAGAGCCTGATCGGCGTCGATCTCGACCGCATGGCGCCCCTACCGTCGGTGGCCGGCGAAGGCACCCATGGCGGCTACTGCGGCCCGGCCGTCAAACCCATTGCCTTGCACATGGTGGGCGCACTGGCCCGCGACCCCGGCATCGATGTGCCGCTCTCAGCCATTGGCGGCATCGCCACTTGGCGAGACGCCGCTGAGTTTATGGCCTTGGGCGCTGCCAACGTCCAAGTCTGCACCTCGGTCATGCACAAGGGCTACCGCATCGTCGAGGACCTGATCGAAGGCTTGAACGAATTCCTGGATGCCAAGGGCATCGCATCCGCTGCCGAACTGGTTGGCCAGGCAGTGCCGAACTTCCGCGAGTGGGGTGATCTCGACCTAAACTATCGCATCGTGGCCGACATCGATGCCGATCGCTGCATCGGCTGCCATCTCTGCTACATCGCCTGCTTGGACGGCGCCCATCAGTGCATCCACACGGCCCAGTCGCCGTGCGGCGCATGGCACGGGGAGCCGGATCACGGCCAACGCCCGCGCGCCACGGTCCTGCCGCCCGTCCGCCATGAACCGCGGCCGGGCTTGACCGCTCAGGTGCCTTGGGTGGACGAAGCGGAATGCATCGGCTGCAACCTTTGCGCGTTGGTCTGTCCCGTGCCCGGGTGCATCACCATGCGGGAGTCCGAATCAAGCAATGAACGGCTGAGCTGGAAGGAACGTTCCGCATCTGCCGACCAGAAGGCGTAAAGCCAACCTCACAATTCACGAGGAACTGATATGAACTCTCTCCCGCCGCTCTTTAGGGTTTGCACGGCTCTGGCAATTGCCGCGATCACTGGATTGGGCTCGGCCCAGTCCCTGGCTGCGACCTACACATACTTGCTGTGGTCGTCGGAGGCAACCCAGCCCATCTATCCTGACGTGAGTTGGCTGCCTGATCCGTACAAGCCCTACTACGAAAAGGATTCAATCGAAGATACGGTGAAGTTGTTTCTTGCGAGTTCAATGAAAAATGATGGCGTTGCGTACAATTCGATCAGTGTTTCTGTTGACCAGTCCACCGGTGGTCTAACCGTCACAATCGACTCTGACGATACTAGAGCGGGCGACTATCGAGCAGTGCATCCGAAGTTCTACCAAAACTACGGAAGCGCCACCTTGGGAATCAGCAAGTGCAAGAACCAATCGGGATGTTGGAACAAGAACAACTCCAACCCGAATGAGCCTTGGGCATTCTTCCCCCAATTCGGCTTGCCCATGGTCAATCAGAAGTCCGTTTTGCTGCTCAACTATCCGCCCGCCAGCGCACTCACTGGCAAAGACTATTTGAACACCTTCACCATGTCACGCTGGACAAGGCTGCTTTCGGGGGTGGGAATAGACAACCCCACCTTGTTCGAGACCATTGTGGATGTGCGTCCCATTGCCGCGCCGGGAAGCGGGACGTCACAAAACCTGCCGGATGCCATCACGTATTTCAACGATCAAACTGGGCTAACCGGCGGCTATTACATCACGCCCCAGTTGAATCTGATGTTGGATCCCCCAGCCAACTGGGATGCTGACTCGGCACTTCCCTTGGTCATCCTCGGCGGACCCGCCCGCGCCACTTGGAAAGCGATGACCCAGCTGGACGATTCCGTGCTCAGCACGGGAACCACGTACCTTCCCGGCGCGACCAAGAAGGTGCCCTACATTCTCGGCAACCATCCGGATGTCACCACCTATCAGTGCTGTCCGGGGGACACGAGTTCGAGTTGCACGTCGCATCAGCTTATCGAAATGGAGGAGATCGACGTTCAAATCGGGTGCTGGGCGGACCAAATGGCCCAAGACCCCACAAAGGACCCGGCCCAGGTCCTAGCCTCCTGCAAGTCGCTATGGGTCACGAATCGCTCGGCAGACAACGATCTTGCGTTTTGCGCGTTGGCGCGGGCTGACAGCAACGAGTGTTTCGATAAAGGCTTGACTTGGGAAGAGGCAATTGCCTATTGCAAAGCGAACAACAACAATCCCTGCGCAAGCTATGCTTGCCCCGTTCCATAGATTCAGTCTAGGAGGAACCGTGCGACTGAAGGACAGTGGGCTGCTGCGCACCCAAGCTTACGTCGATGGCGAATGGATAAACGCTGATGACGGCGGATTCGTTGCTGTAATCAATCCGGCCAGCGGCGCCACCGTGGCCGAAGTGGCACGCTGCGGTGGTGCGGAGACGCGCCGGGCCATTTTGGCTGCGCAGCGGGCGCAGGCGGATTGGCGGCGGCGCACCGCCAAGGAAAGGGCGGATGCGCTGCGGATGCTGTTTGATCTGATGATCGCCCACCAGGAGGACTTGGCGCAGATTCTCACCGTCGAGCAGGGCAAGCCATTGGCCGAAGCCCGCGTCGAGATCGCCTACGGCGCCAGCTACTTTGAGTGGTTCGCGGAGGAGGCCAAGCGGGTTTACGGGGACACCATACCGGCACCGGGTTTGGACAAGCGGATCGTCACGGTGAAGCAGCCGGTTGGCGTGGTGGCCTGCATTACGCCATGGAATTTCCCCAACGCCATGTTGGCGCGCAAGATTGCGCCGGCCTTGGCGGTTGGCTGCACAGTGGTCTGCAAACCTGCCACAGCAACCCCGCTTTCGGCGCTGGCCATCGGCGCGCTGGCGGAGCGAGCTGGCGTGCCCGCCGGCGTCATCAACATCCTGGCTGGTGACACCCGCTCGATCGGCGATGAACTGACCGGTAACCCGGCTGTGCGCAAGCTGACCTTCACCGGCTCCACCGAAGTGGGCAAAACCTTGATTCGCGCATGCGCCGGCACGGTCAAGCGAACGTCGATGGAGTTGGGCGGCAATGCGCCGTTCATTGTCTTCGACGACGCGGACCTCGACGCTGCGGTGCGCGGCGCCGTGGCCTGCAAGTATCGCAACGCCGGTCAGACCTGCGTATCGGCCAATCGCATGCTGGTGCAGTCCGGGGTGTTTGACGAGTTTGCCCAACGCCTAGTCGACGCGGCGCAGGGCCTTACCTTGGGTGACGGCCTGGACCGGCACACCACCATGGGGCCGCTAATCGACGCGCCTGCCGCCCGCAACGTACGGGAACTGGTTGACGACGCCGTGGCGAACGGCGCTTCCGTGTTGGCCGGATCAGACCAAGCCGAGAACGGGGAAACCTTCGTCAGGCCAACGGTGCTGGCAGGCGTGACGGCGGACATGCGCGTCTGCCGGGAGGAGATATTCGGTCCCGTAGCGCCGCTGATGCGCTTCGACACTGAGGAGGAGGCCATTCGTCTGGCCAACGACACCCCCTTTGGTTTGGCCGCCTACTTCTACGCCCGCGACCTCGGTCGTGTCTGGCGGGTGGGAGAGGCGCTCGACTTTGGCATTGTCGGCATTAACGAAGGCATTATCTCCAACGCCGCCGCACCATTCGGCGGCGTCAAGGAATCGGGCAATGGCCGCGAAGGCTCCAAGTACGGCTTGGACGACTACTTGGAGATCAAGTACCTGTGCATGGGCGGCATTGACGCCTAGTGTTTCTGCGGGGTTACCCGATTCGAGCGCATCTTGCCTTCTCGTGGAATCGCCCCGACTCAAGACGAGGGTGCGACATCCGCGAGCTGGGGAACCCCATGTTGGGCGGTTGAAAGAAGGGAGGGAACGGCATGATCGAAAATTCGCGCGGCGATTCCGGTTTCGGGGCGATCATCGCCACCGGCGCCTGCGCAGCCATGATCTTCAACACTTTGCCGCTGTTCCTCGGCGCGGCGACCGATGCCCACCAACTCAGCCATGCCGCTACGGGCGGGCTGGGCAGCCTCTACCTAGGGGCCTTCGGCCTTTCATCAGTCGCGGCAGCCTATTGGATGGAGCGGGCGGATCGCCGGGTTCTGGCGTTGGGCCTCTTTCTTGGTGCGGCCACTATGCTGGTGCTTGCCGCAACGGCCGATGGCTGGCCGTTCTTTGCTGCTTCCCTGTTCGGAGCAGGTTTGCTTCTCGGGGCGCTCTACAGCTTGTCCTTTGTGATCGCCGGCGAGCGGTCGAATCCGACCCGTGCCTTCGGCATCAAGCTGTTGGGCGAGGTGGCGCTTGGTGCCGCGCTCTTAGCGGTCATCCCTCTTTACCTCCTGCCCGTCTTCGGCATGGCCGGGATGCTGATGGGGTTCGCCGCGGTGGCGTTGGCCGGTTCGCTGTGCGTTCCCTGGATTGCCCGTCGGGCACCGCTGTCCAGCACGGCGCAGCCATCGGCGGGAACTGCCCTTCCGGGGTTGCCGATGGCCGCCGTGGCCTGCTTGGCTGCATTGTTCGTTTTCACCATCGGCCAGAGCGCCGTCTGGTCCTTCGTTGAGCGACGCGGCGCAGCTGCTGGATTTGATGGTGCGGCCATCGGAGCAGCGTTGTCGGTTGCCGCCTTCGCCGGCGGTTTGGGCTCCTTGGCCGCGGCCTGGATTTCGGAGCGCCTCGGCCCGGTCACGCCATTGCTCGTCGCCGCCTCCCTGCATGCGCTGGCCCTTATCCTGTTCGCAGCAGTGAGTGGCTTCCCTGCATTCGTTGCCGCCGTCAACCTATTCATGTTTGCTTGGCTGTTTGCGCTCCCCTATATGACCGCGGCGGTGTCGGCATCGGATCCGAATGGTCGGGCAACTTCCGTGGTCGCCGCCTGTTTGGCGTTCGGCAGCATGGCCGGCCCCGGCCTGGCTGGCCAACTCGTGGCTGGAGGCGGCTTCGGCTGGCTGTATGCTGGCGCGGCCGGCGCGGCGCTTGCCGCCTATGTGGCGTTTGGCCGTCTTGCGAACACCCGCATCGGGCCAAAGACCGGAATGGCGGACTAGCTCATCCAGAGGAATTCGGCTCCGCCATCAGTTCTTGCATCAGGAAGGTCGCCACCAGGGCATCGCGGCGGGCGAGTTGGGCCAGGTTGGCGGCGGCGCTGTGGCCGCCTTCGGTGTTTTCGTAGTAAAGGGCTTCATGGCCCTGGGCCTTGAGGCGGGCCGCCATCTTGCGGGCGTGGCCGGGATGCACCCGGTCATCCTTGGTGGAAGTGGTCAGGAACACGGGCGGGTAGGCCGCTTCCGGATGGGCGTTTTGGTAGGGCGAGTAGGCAGCCAGCCAGCGGCGGTCTTCGGGGTTGTCCGGGTCGCCGTACTCGCCGGTCCAGGAGGCGCCGGCCAGGAGCTTGTCGTAGCGCAGCATGTCCAGCAGCGGCACCGCCGACACCGCGGCTCCGAAGAGCTCCGGGCGTTGGGTGAAGGCCACGCCCACCAGCAAGCCGCCGTTTGAGCCGCCATAGATGCCGAGTTGCTGCGGACGGGTGACGCCGGTCGCGGCCAAGTGCTCGGCGACGGCGGCGAAGTCGTCGTAGGCCCGCTGGCGATTGGCTCCGAGCGCCGCCTGATGCCATTCGGGGCCGTACTCGCCGCCGCCGCGTATGTTGGCAATGGCGAACACGCCGCCCGCTTGGAGCCATGCCGTGGCCAAGGGCGACAGGTAGCTCGGCGTCAAGGCGATCTCGAAGCCGCCATAGCCGTACAGCAGGGTGGGCAGTGGGCCGCGCCGTCCTTTCGGCTCGATCACGAAGCAGGGCACCTTGACGCCATCGCTGGAGGTGGCGAACGTCTGCCTGGCGCTGAGCTTGGCGGCGTCGAATCGCGCCGGCAACTGCGCCACCGGATGCGGGGCCTGGCCAAGCGTGATGGCGTAAAGCGTATCCGGCTTCAGGAAGGCTTCGAAATTCACCAGCGCCAAGTCACTGTGGGCATTGGCGGAGACGATGCTCAAAGAGCCGTTTTCCGGCAGTGGCACCGCTTGGTGGCTCCACCCGGTCTTTTGCGGGCGAAGTTCCAGCAGTTGCATCACCACATCCTCGGTGACGCTGACGTAAAGGCTCAATCGGCCAACCCGCACGTCGGTGACAGCGCGGCGCGCGGTGGGGCGCACCAGCGTCTCCACGCTCGACAGCCGACCGGCCAGAAGATCGCCGAGTGGGACGGCGAACAGCGCCCCTGCTGGAACGGGTTCGCCAGCCGTTTTTGCCTTGGGATGCCATTCGCTGCGAGTCAGGCCAATCAGGCGATCCTGAAACAGGCCGCGCCAGTCCACGTCCTTGGGCAGCGGCAGTTTCTTCGGCGCGTCCTCGCCCTCCAGCGCATCGCCCAAGGCATAGACCGTCTCTTCAAAGAAGGTCGGTGAATCGACAGCGAATGGGAAGGTGCCGAGCGCGTTTCTCAGCACGGCGCCGCTAACCGCGACGTGATCGGAAGGCACCTCCAGCAGCACTTGGCTGGACTTAATCGGCTCGCCGCGATGCCAGAGCCGCAGCTCGGCGCCGTACCCCGAGTCCGTGGCCCGAAAGCCGTCGCCGGCCTTGGCGATCAGCAGCCGATCCACGTCCAGCCAAGTGACGGATTGCTTGGCCTCGGAACTGACGAAACCGTCCGTCACGAAGTGCTTGGCGTCAAGGTCGAACTCGCGCAGGGTCACCGCATCGCTGCCGCCCCGGGAGAGCATCAGCAGGCAGCGGCTGGCATCCGGTTCCAGGCACGCGGCACCCTTGTACACCCAGTTTTCGCCCTCCGCCTCGGCCAGTTGGTCGAGATCCAGCATCACCTCCCACTGCGGCTCGCCAGCCAGGTAGGCCTTCAATTCGGCGCTGCGCAGCAGGCCGCGCACGTGGGACTCATCCTGCCAAAAGTTCAGCATCCGCTGACCGGCTTGACGGGCATAGGGGATGCGGTCGGTTGCCGCATAGACAGCGTAGGCGGCGGCCTCAATGGCGGAGAAACGTGGATCAGCGGTCAGCCGGGCCTCGGATTCCCGGTTCTGCGCCTCGACCCAAGCCAATGCCCGTTGCCCCTCAATGTCCTCGAGCCAGAGATAGGGGTCGGCTGGCTCAGCGGCCAAGAGGCTGGCCTCGGCAAAGATCAGGAAAGGGAGAGCACGGCCGGCGCCGGCGAGCAGCCGACGCAATCCTTGAGCTTTCAGTGCGGTCATGGTTGTGCATCCGGGCAGCGGCAGGCGGCATGGCGCCGGTCCCTACTGCCCTCCGGCCTCCTCGGCTTCCTCCAGGCGCGCCCCGGCGAGAATGCCGGGGAGGGCGTAGTTGCCCTCGTGGCAGGCGTATTCGTAGATTCGCCCGTCGGCGGGCCGGAAGCTGACTTCGCCGCGCCAAGGCTCCGTGTAGAGGGCTGGGTCCTCCACCTCGAAGCCGTACTCTATTTCCGCCTCGCCCACCCGGCGCAGCGTCTCGGTGACCACCCCTTCCGGACTGAGCAGGAGCTGGTGCTTGACCGCGGCGCGGAAGGTCTGCCCAGGATGGAAGTTGGTGGTCTCCACCACTAGGGCGTCGTCCTCCCAACGGCCGATGGAATCACCCATCCAAGGCCGCACTTGAGCGGGGGGATGCTCGCCGCCTAAGCGGATGATGCGGGCGTCGTGGTTCATCTCCACGTGGATCATCACGTGATCGGGGGTCTGCACGATCTGGTAGTTGTTGTTGTAGAGCACAGGCAGCATCGGTGGCCCGCCGGTGGAGCCGAAGCCGACCACGCAACGCTCGCCCAGGGGTCGCTGCTCTGGGCCGTCGAAGGCGTTGATGACGTTGCCCATGAAGTTGATGAGCTTGATGCGCGCGCCCAAGCGGTACGGCAGCTTGCCGCTTTCCGGGGAGGTGATGATCGAACTGCGCGCCTCGCCGTCCACCCGCAAGGCCCTGGTGCCGGGGTCCATCCAAAAGGAGTTGTAGCCGCCGACGTCCTCGCCGGCTTCGAGCCCCCCTTCGGGGACGTTGTCGATGGCCTCAAAGAACCCCGCCGTCTGTCGCTCCCAGTCGGCCGCTTCGGCCTCGGTCAGTACCAAACGGTCGAATTGATCGGGGCGCTCCAGGGCGGTGATGGTGGCGTTGGTCCAGGTGCCCTGCAGATCGGGATGACCGAAGTCGGTGCGCGGCGTCTCATAGGCCTTGGCATGGGCGGCGGCGGTGAGGGCTGCGGCGCACAGGACGGCGGCGTGTAACCGGATGGTGCGGTTCATGGCGGCTTCTCCATTGCGGGGGCAGGGGTGTCCATAAAGTCCTGCCTCGAATTGAAGTTGCGAAAGGCTTCTTCCTGACCCCTGAATTGCACATCGACCGCGCCCACGGAGTCAAGCCAGCCGAGCGCTGAGCGATGGCCGCTGGCGAGATGGCGATCCAGCGAGTCGATGGCCTCGGTGCGCAGCAGGCAATGCAGCGGGTGGCGGCGCACCTCGTCGTGAGCCACCGCAACCAGCGGACTGGAATCGGTTGGATGCGCCTCCAGCGCGGCGCGCAGGCGCTCGGCCAAGTCCAGCGGAACCAGGGGCGCATCGCCCGGGCACACCAAGGCCAAGGGCGTTGCGCAACGCCGCAGCGCCGCCGCGATACCCGCCAGCGGGCCTTGGTATGGCGGCAGTTCATCGGCCACCACCGGCGCAAGCCGGCGGTAGGCGTCGATGTTGCGGTTGGCGCTGATCAGCAGCGCGCTCACCTGCGGGCGGAGCCGCTCGGCAAGGCGCGCCACCAACGTGTGTCCGCGCCAGAGGCGCAGCGGCTTGTCGGCGCCTCCAAGGCGGCTTCCGCGTCCGCCGCAGAGGATGATGCCGGTGATCTCAGTCACAGGTCGAGGACCAGTTGGGGCGTGCGCGAACGCGAGCAGCAGATCATCATCAGATCGTTGCGCTGGCGCTCCTCGGCGGTGAGGATGTCGTCCTGGTGGTCGGGCAGGCCAGCCAGCACCCGGGTCTCGCAAGCGCCGCAGATGCCGCTGATGCAGGAATTGGGCGCATCCACTCCGGCAGCCTCGACCGCTTCGAGTATGGACTGTCCGGCGGCGACCCTCAGGCTTAAGCCGGACTTTGCCAGCACGACTTCAAAGCCCCTCTCCACGGGTG
The DNA here is from genome assembly GCA_022827905.1 of Pseudomonadales bacterium. Taxonomy (GTDB): domain Bacteria; phylum Pseudomonadota; class Gammaproteobacteria; order Pseudomonadales; family Azotimanducaceae; genus Azophilus. The sequence continues at coordinate 98,153 of JAJEIQ010000078.1, forward strand.
GGTTGGCGTTCATTTGCCGCTTGTTTCCGAAGTTGGCGGAACAGGTCCCAAGAGAGTACAGTAAACCCCGGAGCAAGCGAACGCGAAGCTCCGGCCCCTGAAGGGGCCGGGGCCTTGTTTGGAGTTTCGCGGCAAATTTTGAAATCGATGAGGAGAACTCTTATGGCATTGCCGCAAGACATATCGCCGGTGAACAGCGAACTCATGGACGGCTTGGCCGCCGCCTCGCAGATGGAATGGATGGACTACGACCAGCCGGGGGGGAAGATCAAGGTCCTCTGGTTGGGCGCGGAGAGCGGCCGCTGGGCGGTGCTGTTCAAGTGGGACAAGGGCTTTGTCGCCCCCCCGCACAAGCACCTGAGCGCTGCCTTCGCCTTCATCCTGAAGGGCAAGCTGCAGGTGCGCGACGGCACACTGGATGAGGGCGACTTCGTCTATGAGCCGAACGGCATGGTGCATGGCGCCACCACGGCCTTGGAAGACACTGAATACCTGTTCTTCTGCGACGGCCCGGTGCTGTTCTATGACGAAGAGGAGGGCTTCACCAGCTATCTCGGTTGGGAGGAGCTTGAGCGCATTCGCCAAGCCAACGAGGCCGCCGCAGCGATGCCTCAGGCGGCGACGGCCTGACAACCCCTCGGGCCGTTAGGGGGGTGGCGAGTCGCCTGTATTGTGTTCGGCGACTTGCACCGCCACCGTAAGCCGCTGCTCGCCGCCGCCCTGAATGAAGCCTATGGTGGGGCTGACGTCGCCGTAGTCCCGACCCCACGCCAACGTGACGTGCGATTGGCGCGGCTGCTGGTTGTTGGTGGGGTCGAAGTCGGTCCAGCCGAACTTCGGGCACCAGACGGAGAACCAGGCGTGGGAGGCGTCTGAGGCTGCGCCTTCGGCGACGCCCTCGGCGGCCCCGTGACGACGGGTCGTGCGCACGTAGCCGCTGACGTAGCGGGCGGCCAAGCCGTGGGTGCGCAGGCAGGCTATGGCGGCGTGGGCGAAGTCCTGGCAAACGCCTTGGCGATGGCTGAAGACCTCCGCCACCGGGGTGCTCACGCTGGTGACGCCTTCACAGTACTCGATGGAATTGAAAATGCGCTCGCACAGCCCCCAGCCAATGTCGAGCACGGAACGGCGCGGGACGAACAGGTCGCGGCAGAAGTCCAAGGCACCGTCGAGCGCCACCCGGGGCGAGGGATAGCAGAACTGGGCGGCTTCCCAACTCGGCCCGTCGATGGGCGATTGCAGGCGCTCCGCCGTGTGCTCCCAACTCGGGCTGGCCTGCAGGTCGATGCCATCGGTGGGCACGAGTTCGATCTGCGTTTCCGCTTCGATGTCGAGGGCCCGGTGCTCCTCAAGAATCAGCAGTGCGGTGAGTTGGTTGCCAAAGGCATCCAGGCGCGTGGCCATTTCCTGGGGCTGCGGCGAAACTTCGATGCGCGTCGATAGCACGCGCTGACCCGGTGCTTGGCGCGGCGTCAGGCGCAGTAGTTGACGCGACTGGCTGACTGGCAGTTGGTAGGCGTAGTGGGTCCGGTGCGATAAGGTGAGCGTCGCCGTCATCTTGGGCTTCCTTCGTCATCCGGACCAGGCGGTGTCGTTTGCGGTTCGAACCACATCGCTGAGACGAGCGCCGAAATTTCCGCGGCGCGGGCGCTTGCCGAACTCAGCAGCCGCCGCGCTTGGTCATCTTGGGCGGCCTCCTGCACGCGGCAGGCATCGGCCAACTCATCGATTAAGGCGCTTGCGCAGGCTCGGGCTTCGCCGAGGCCGGTGGACGATTGCTCCGGCGACAGCCGCTCGAGGCATCGGCCGATGCGCTCCGCCTGGTGGCACATGGACCTCGGGTGGTCGGCGTCGCACACCAATCGGTGCCACGCCGCGTTGGCATCAGCCGCCCAAGCGGCTTGGCTGTCAGCCAGGTTGTGCAGTTGCGCCAGCAGGTGCAGCCGATTGGGGTCCATCGGCGCTGGCGCCACGCCAAACTCGATGTTGATGGCGGCGAACAGGCGTAGGCGTTCGATGTGCTTGCCGAGCCGCTGCAGCCAAAAGCCCTGATCCCGGGGCTGCGATTCGTCCAGCAGTCCATTGACCGCCGACAGCCGCAACGCCAAGCCATCGAGCAGGTGGAGAGCACCGGCTAGGGTCCGCACCCGCCAGCGCGACTGTTGCGCTTGGTGGATGCTCTCGATGGCCTGCCATGCGGCCGTCGGCAGAATCCCGCGTCGGCGCATTCCGGTGTGCCGCAAGCGCTCCAGGAGGTTGATCAGGCTGTCGTCACCGGCCGTGTCAAAAAGCAGGCGGCAAAGCCCCGCCTCGTCGGGCGCCCCGGTCGAGCGGCCGTCAGCGGTGGCGGCGAAGGCCAAGGCGGACAGTAGCTGGAGTGGCACCTGCGCGGCATCCGGGTTCGACGGGCGCCCTTCGGCAATGAGATGTCCCAGAGCGGTGAAGATTCGGACTGAAGTTTGCGCCCGTTCGAGGTAGCGGCCGAACCAGAACAGGTCATCGCCCAGGCGCCGGGTGATGACGGCCGATCCGGCCGCGGCGTTGACCGGCGTCGGTTGGGCGTGCGCCGGACTTGTATCGGCGATCCAAACGTCCTTGAGGCGGGAGTTCACGCCATTGGCCGCCCACGCCAATCCTCCGGGCAGCACCCTATAGCCGGTTGGCGTGGCAACGGCAAACAGACGCAAGGTCACGGGAGCCGGCTTGAGCTGGCCATCGGCCACAAGGCAAGGCGCGGTGGACGGATCTAGAGGCTCGCGGCCCGCGAACCGATAGGGCTGGGCTTGAATGGCCGTCCGCAGCGCCTCGCCGGTTGCCGCATCGGGTGTGGCCGGGGTCGGGTCGCCCTCGAGCCCGCAGGGACCGCCAAAAGCCTCCCCGACAGCGAGTTGGTCGAGCCGCTCCAGTACTTGGGCTGCCTCCCGCCGCTGTCCGCACCACCAGGTGGCTAGGCTGGGCAGCAACAGAGGCTCATCGAGCAGGTGTTCGCACAGGGCGGGCAAAAAGGGATTGAGCGCATCGCCCTCCACTGCGCCGCTGCCGATCGGATTGATGACCGCCACGCCCCGCTGGGTGGCCGAGTTCAGCAGCCCGGGCGCTCCCGACAGCGACGTGGGCGACAGGGTCAACGGGTCGCAGTTGTCAGACTCCACCAAGCGCAGGATCGCCGCCACGGGCTTGAGTCCCTTGAGGGTTTTGGCGAATACCGAACCCTCGCGCACAGCGAGGTCATTGCCTTCCAACAAGGGAAATCCGAGGTGCTCTCCGAGGGCTCTCCAGTCCGCGTAGTCCGGCCGGGTGGCATCTCCGGCCAGCAGGACGCAGAGGCTGTCGCGGGGCGTCCCGGTGGCCTGTCCCCGCTGGTGGATTTCGGCTCTGAAGCCGTTGAGGACATCGTCCGGAGACGCAACGGCGACCGCTTGGGCGGCATCCGTCAGCGCGTTGACGGTGTGGATTCTGTTTTCAAGGGCGAGCCCCAGCCCCGTGGGCGTTTCGGTGCGATCGGCGAGCACCCGCCAACCGCCGTCGGGTGCGCGGCCGAGGTCGAAGGCGAGCAGGCCGAGGGCAGCGCCGCTGGCCGAAAAGCCGGGCCGGCAAGCGGGCAGGTAGCGGCGGTTGGCGAAGACCAAGGCGGGCGGAAAGCCCTGTTCACGCAATAGCCTTTGGGCGCCGTAGAAGTCCGTGTTGATGGCGTTCAGCAGCCGGGCGCGTTGCTCAAGGCCCGCTTCGATGGTTCGCCACTCCTCAGCCGCAATGAGGAAGGGGAGGGGGTCCCGGCGGCGGTCAGGGGAGCCGCCGGTGGCGTTTGGCGCGCCGCGGACATCCTCGAGTGGTTGCCTAAGCAGGGGCAGCCAATGCGCCCGGACTTCGCCCTCGCGCAGCAATTCGTCATACGCAGAGGGGCTTGCGCCGTAGTGGGCGAGCGCTTCGACCCATTGCGGATGGACGCCGGCCAAGCCGGGCTGGCTGGATTGGCTAGAATGCCGCTTCATCGGACTAAGGCTGACTTGGGACCATTAGGAAGTTGCCTGCCAACAAGAGTAGTTCCCCGGCGCGACGGCATCAATGGCGGGTCTCGCCCGCGAAGGCGCGCGCCATCCAGTTGCGGTTGGCCGCCGAGGTTCGGCTGGCGCCGCTGCAACGGGTGTCCACGGTCGCCGGGCTGGACTGCGCCTTTGGCGGCGACCGGGTGTTTGCCGCCGTCGTGGCCTGGGACATTGAGCGCCGCCGGGTGATCGAACGCCTCGCCCTCAGCCGCCCGCTACAGTTCCCCTATGTGCCGGGTTTGCTGTCCTTTCGGGAGGCCCCGGCGCTGCTGGCGGCGCTCGGCCGGCTGCGCACGCCGGTGGACGCCTTGCTCTGCGACGGCCAGGGCATCGCCCATCCGCGACGATTCGGATTGGCCTGCCACCTGGGCGTGCTGCTCGGCCTGCCTGCCGTGGGCTGCGCCAAGTCGCGTTTGATCGGCGACTGGGCTGAACCGGGCCGGGAGCGCGGCGAGCGCTCGTCGCTGACCCATGATGGGGAGCGCATCGGCACCGTACTGCGCACCCGCACGGGGGTGAAGCCTCTGTTCGTCAGTCCCGGCCACCTTTGCGATTTCGAGGGTGCGGCGGACTTGGTGCTGCGCTGCGGCGGCGGCCTGCGCCTGCCGGAACCGGTGCGCTTGGCCGACCGGCACGTCGGCCTGTTCAAACAACAGAGCACCTAGCGCTTAAGGGTGGCGAAGTAGTCCTTGGCGGCGGCCTTCACCTTGGGGGCTAGAATCAGGGCGGACACCATGGTCGGTATGGCCATCATGGCGAAGGCACCGTCGATGATGCTGATGGCGGCTTGCGGCGTGATCAGTGCGGCGACCACGATGAACGCCAGCAGCAGCCAGCGGTAGTAGCGCTTGGCACCGGTGCCGAACAGAAAGCTCGCGCATTGCGAGCCGTAGAAGGCGTAAGTGAACATCGTGGTGGTGGCGAAGCACAGCACCGCCACGAACACGACCGCCAGGCCCGGTGCGCCGAGCAGGGCGCCAAAGGCGTTGGCGGTGAGGGTGACGCCGTTGGATTCGCCGGACTGCCAGACCCCCGCCATCAGGATCATGAAGGCGGTGGCCGAGCAGACCAGCAAGGTGTCGATGATGGGGCCGAGCATGGCCACCAAGCCCTCTCGAATGGGCACCCGGGTGCGCGCGGCGCCGTGGGCCAGCGCCTCGGTGCCGATGCCCGCTTCGTTGGAGTAGGCGCCGCGCTGCACGCCGTAGAGAATGACCGCCAGCAGGCCGCCGCCCGCCGCCGCTTCGCCGGTGAAGGCGTCGCGCAGGATCAAGGTCATCACCGCAGGTAGTTTCTCCGCGTTCAGCGTGATGGCGACCAGGGCGCTGCCCAAGTACAGCGCGGCCATTAGCGGCACCAGCGCCGCGGCGACCCGGGCGATGCGCTTGAGGCCGCCGAGGATCACCGCGCCGGCGGTGACGCACAGCAGAACGCCGACGCTGAGATTGAAGGGCAGGGGATCGGCGCGGGCGTCCAGCCAACCGTTGCCCACGAACAGCACTTCGCGCAGTATCTGGGTGAGTTGGTTGGCTTGGAAGACGGGCAGGGCGCCGATCATGCCGAAGGCGGCGAACAGATAGGCGAGGAATCGCCAACGGCGGTGCAGCCCTTCACGGATCACGTACATTGGCCCGCCCTGCAGCACGCCGTCGCTGTCCCGGCCCCGGTACATCACGGCCAGCGAGCAGGTGAAGAACTTGGTGGCGATGCCGAGCAGGGCGGTCATCCACATCCAGAAGATGGCGCCGGGGCCGCCAATGCCGATGGCCAGCGCCACGCCGCCGATGTTGCCCATGCCGATGGTGCCCGCCAAGGCCGAGGAGAGCGCTTGGAAGTGGCTGATCCGCCCGGGATCGGCCGGATCGTCGTAGCGACCCCGCAGCACCTGCCAGGCATGGCCCAGATGACGCAGTGGCACCGCGCCGGAAAAGACCAGGAAGAACAGCCCGCCGCCGAGCAGCAGCACCAGCAGCCAAGGCCCCCAGGCGAGTTGCGCAAAGAGGGTTGCGGCCTGTTGCAGGTCGTCCAGCATGGCGGGGTATTGTAGAGTGTTGGCGACTTAGAAAAACCGAACGCCGTGCCCTCAACAGAAATCCCCCTCGGTCGCCGTTCGCCGCCCGTCTCGGGCCATCGTCCGGAGACGCTGTACCCTATTGCCCGGGCCGACGCCCGGCAACGGCTTGGCATCGACGGCGACGCCCTGCCCTTTGAGGGCGAGGACCGTTGGACCGGCTACGAACTGTCGTGGCTGGACTTCAGCGGCAAGCCGCAAGTCGCAGGGTTGGAGGTGCGGGTGCCTTGCGCATCGCCGAACATGGTGGAGAGCAAGTCGTTCAAGCTGTACCTGAACGGTTTGGCGCAGGCGGGCTTCCGGGATCGGAGTGAGGTGGCCGAGGTGCTGTTGGCCGATCTCAGCGCCGCAACCGGTGCGGAGATCTCGGTGCGCCTGTTCGACCTCGCGGACTTGGCGTTTGCAGGGGAAGGGCTGCCCGGCCAGAGCCTCGATGGACTTGCCCCCCCGCGATTCGAGTACCAATACAACCCCGAGTTGCTGCAGCCGGCGGAGCCACTGGAGCCGTCATCGGAAACCTGGCACACCGACCTGTTCCGCAGCCTCTGCCCAGTGACCGGCCAGCCGGATTGGGCCTCCATCGTCGTGTCCTACGCCGGCCGGCCCATCGTTGCCGAGTCGCTGCTGGCCTACTTGGTGTCGTTCCGCGAGCACGCCTGCTTCCACGAGGACGCCATCGAACGCATCTACATCGACATCCAACAGCGCTGCCAACCCACCCGCCTGACCGTCTCCGGCCACTTCCTGCGTCGCGGCGGCATGGACATCAACCCCCACCGATCCAACGACCGCGCCCGCGCACAGACGGGCCGCCTGCATAGACAGTAGGCCTGGCCAAGCCGTATTGGAAGAAACCCCGCCCACCTGTTTTCGCTCGCTAACTTCCGCTAGACTGCGCTGCCCGGATGGCCGGATCGATGGCGGTCCAGTCCGGTCCTCCCGCAACGTCAGGTTGTGAACCCCGCCAGGCCCGGAAGGGAGCAACGGTAGCAGCCAAAGCGTGTGCCGGGATGAGGCTGGACCGGATCGCCGCCCGGCGAGCAAGCGCAAACCCGGAGAGGTGTCCGAGCGGTCGAAGGAGCACGCCTGGAAAGTGTGTATGCGGAAACGCATCGAGGGTTCGAATCCCTCCCTCTCCGCGCTCTTGCATAGCAAGACGGCTGAACCCATGTCGCGACCAAAGGCAGCCATTGGCAGGTCACGCATCACGCCAAGCACGGACGGGTCACTGTGCTGCGTCTGAACAAGGATATTCCGCATGGCACAGTGGCTTCGATCTACCGACAGGCAGGCTGGATTCCTTGAGGAGGGCGAACTGAATGCGCTGTGTAGCTTTCATCCATCGGGGCGACGCCGACTACGGCGTTAGCTTCCCCGACTTTCCGGGCTGCGTGTCGGTGGGGGATGCGATTGATGACGCTGTCCGTCTGACGTGCGAAGCCTTTGCCTTTCACGTGGAGGGGCTTGGCGAGGATGGCGAGCCGATTCCGCCGCAGTGTTCGATGGATGCCACAAAGGCCGACCCTGAACTCGCCAACTGGTAGCGCGGCGGTGACATCGTGCTGCTCCACTGCTGATCGACTATGTTTGCCGTTGGTGAGTGACCGTCGCCCTTGACCACGGGTTGCTCAAAGCCATCGACGATGAGGCAAGGCAGCGCCGAAAGGTGTTTTCAGCGTTCTGACACCCGGCGCGAGATTGGGGCTCGATATGAGGAGTAGTGTAGGGCTGACTGGAATCTGTCTGTGCAAAGCCTTTGCTTTCGAATTCGAGGCCGGTTGCGAACTACGGACAAGGCGCGCCAGCGCCTAATGGTCGCTGGTGCGGCCCATCGCTGCTGAGTAGATGCGCGACCGCTGTTGGACAAGCTTCAACGGTCGGATTGGTGGTGAATAGAGCAAGCCGCACCAGCTTCGGTCCTGAGGGGACCGCCAGTGGTAGGACAACGCCGACAGAGACGCTGCCCGGGAGTCAAGGCGCCTTGGCTTGACCAGATCGCGGGCAGATGGCACTGTCGTTCGGTCTGTCGACGAAGAAGAACAACGATTGGGAATCGCGACAATGCTTCAACAAATTGATGGCGAATCCACGGAGCAATGCGAGTTCGAGTGGAAGTGCTCAAATGTTCGCAAACAATCCAAAGTGATACTTGATTCCTATTTGGGAAGTGGCACCCAGGTGTTGGGTCGGCAAGTGCTAGTTGGCGGAGTTGCAGATGCCTGAACACGATCCAGCGAAGTTTGTGGCCTCGCTAGGCGCAAAGCTAGCCGCCCGTTCTCGACACGTGTGTATGTTGCTTGGTGCTGGCGTTGGGAAGGCTTGCGGGTTGCCCGACGTTCAAGAACTGCAAGACAGTGTTCTAGCAGACCTGTCGGACAGCCATCGTGCCGCCTTCCAGCGCGTACTGGAAAATCGAACTTTGGAAGAAGCGCTAAGCCGACTTCGTCGAATTTCAGCACTGCTTAGCGGTGACGAGACAGTGGACAATTTGACTGCAGCGTACGCACGAGAATTGGACGGTTTAGTGTGTACTGCGATTGCCAAGGCACTGCAGATCGACGAGGCGGATAAGCTCGGTACGCGTTATCTGGCCGCGTGGGCAGCTCGCGCTAGTTATCGTCTGCCATTAGAGCTATTCACGGTCAGCTACGATCTCCTGCTAGAAACTGCTCTGGAGGAAGCTCGCGCAACGTATTTCGATGGATTTATGGGCAATCTAAACGCACGATTTCATACTGAGCTCGTGGAGTCGATGCCCGGAGACGATGAAGAATCGATGCCATCGTTCCTAATCAGACTCTGGAAGCTCCACGGTTCACTGAATTGGAAGTGGACCCAGAGTGGAGATCTGATCAGGATCGGACAGGCAGTGCGAGACGGCCTTGCGGCAGCTATCTATCCGTCGGACGCCAAATATGAGGAGTCTCGGCGGGTGCCGTTTGTGGTCCTTCAGGACAGATTGAGGAGATCGCTGAACCAGCCTGAGACACTCGTCTTGGTCAGCGGATATTCATTTGGTGACGAACACCTCAATGAAGTGCTGTTCGATTCAGCTCTTCGGAGAGAGCGATCCGAGTACATAGTGTTTTGCTACGATGGTATACCGAAGGTGCTTGTCGATCGTGCGTCGGAGGCGCCCAATTTGCAGGTGGTATCACCTCAAGAGGCTATTATCGGAGGGCTTCGGGGAAAGTGGGGAGAGCCGGAGGATGAGTTTTCAAACCTATGGAGTGACAAGGGGCTGGCCCTGTGCGACTTTAATCAATTGGCCAAATACCTTGCTAGGAGCACGGCTCGGGAGTACGGTCAAGGAGGATCGCTCTCCGGTGTGATGAAGGAAGTTTTTGGAACTCTCGCACAAGCTGAAGTCTCAATCGAATGAAGTCGAGCGATCCAACGAGTATAGGGCGGGTCCAGCATGTTCTTGGAGCTACAGTTACGGTTGCTTTGGACCAGGATATTGCCGGAGTAGCGCCGATCTACCGTGGAGAGCTGCATCGAATCGGCCAAATCGGCTCGCTAGTACGCATACCGCAGGGTTTGGTGGACTTGATTGCAACCGTGGAGCTTGTCGGCATCTCAGAACTAACGGGATCCTTGCAGCCCACTGAGTCAGTACAGCGTGATCAACGGTGGTTGCAAGTACAACTATTGGGAGAGATCGACCGCGGCACTGGTCGCTTCCAACGTGGCGTGGGTGCCTATCCTGGACTGGATGACCCAGTGCACTTCGCTACTCCGGAACAACTGACAGCGATTTTTCCGGAGCCCGGTAGCGAACATCTCCGTCTGGGTCGTTTGGCCGCATCGGAGAACGTCCCGTTGTGCGTCGATTCATCTCGGTTCGTTGTTCGACACGCTGCGATTGTTGGATCAACCGGTTCAGGAAAGACCAGTGCTGTTGCCTCGTTGCTCCAAGGCTTCGTAAGGGGAGGTTGGGAAGCAGCCAACATTGTTGTCATCGACCCCCACGGCGAGTATGGACAGGCGCTTGCGGAAGCAGCCTGTGTCAAGAGTGTGCTTGCCCCTGGAGAGAGTGGTTTGAGCGTCCCGTTTTGGGCATTGGCGGCTAAAGATGTATTGCGAGTTTTTGGAGTAAGTGCCAACACCATGTTCATGGATCGCTACACGGAACTGGTGACAACCGCCCGTCGAAGATTCGTGGCCGAAGCAATCTGGCTCGATCTGGAAGAAGCGGCAGTAACAGCAGATACTCCTGTGCCATTTGATATCCGAGAAGTGTGGCATAAACTGGATTCCGAAAACAACGAGACTGTCGCGTCTTCGAGCGATGGAGGTGAACCATGCGTGGAGGTACAGGGCTCTTCAGCGGAGTTGCGTCCCACCAAGTACAAAGCATATGGTCCTGGTAGTACGCCGCCCAACAAAGGGCCGTACCATGGCGCATACGGGACATCACCCGACCAATTGCGTCGAGGTCTGTTAGATCCGCAGCTTCGTTTTTTTCGAGGGCCTGAGGGCACCCCGGATGGCGATGACCCGTTGGTACGAGTGGTACAAGACTGGCTCGGCAGGGACAGTGCTGTTTCCGTGCTTGATTTTAGCGGGGTACCCAGTGTGGCGGCAGACTTGGCGGTGGGGTTAGTGCTAGACCTAATCTTCGAAGTCGCTGTTCGGTCAGAGCGAGACACCGTGGGCATCGGTCGCCCGAGACCGGTACTGGTTGTTTTGGAAGAAGCACATAGATATTTGGGAGGCGAGGCCAGTGATCTGACGCGAAACTCTGCCAATCGCATAGCTAGGGAAGGAAGGAAGTACGGAGTAGGTCTTCTCCTCGTAACCCAACGGCCATCGGAACTGCCCGATACTGCTTTGGCGCAATGCGGTACGATCCTAGCGCTAAGGCTGTCCAACGCGGAAGATCAGGGTACAATCAGAGCTTCTCTGCCGGACATGATTTCAGGCTTAGCTTCAGTTTTGCCTAGCCTGCGCACAGGAGAGGGAATTGTTAGCGGAGAATCGGTAGTATTGCCTGCTCGCGTTGTACTCGACTTGCCCAAACCGCAGCCGGATGCGGCAGATCCGTCGCTGGCGCCTTGGCGTGAAGAGCCGAGTGTACCTGACGTCAGCTCTGCTCTAGCGGCATGGCGCGGAACGTTCGGAGGAACTACTGATGATTAATTGGATTCCAGTGACCGGTTCTACCCGCATCGTTGCGGAAGCCTATGATCCCGACGCTCAAAGGATCTACGTAAGGTTTCCCAATGGCGTTGAATGGTGGTATGGCGCGTGTCCACCAGCAGTGTGGAAAGAGTTCACAGCTCCAGGTCAATCTCGGGGCAAGTACATTAGCCGTGTGCTGGATCACAAGCCGCATGGTCGGTGGGGTGGCTAGACCGGATGTTGCGGAAGTTGCCCGATGTCAGAGGGCTTGGATTCGACGCGGCTTGGTCTGACTGGCGTAAGCGGATGGCTCTCTTAGGATGGCTGACGTACTTGTAGTCAAGGGCACTCCGCTGTTCTTCTACTAAGCTGGTGCAAAAGTGCAGGAACAATGGGCGAGTTAAACTTATCTGGTTGGGACATTGTCGTCACGTTGGCGATATCAGTACTGGCAGCGTTCGTTGCCCAACGTCTCCAGAAGGCATACGGAGACAAGTTCAAACAAAGAGTGCAGAGCACATGGGAGGCCATGGCTCCCTACCTTACGTTGGTGGTTCTCTTCCTTGGTGCCGCTCTTTTGCAATCGGTGCTGCTTGCCTCGAAGTCGGGCAGCAACCAAACTGAAATTGCTTGTGTTGAAAGCTGCTCAGAGCTGGATAGAAGCAAAATAGCTCTTTGTCACCACGAAGCTCGGGCTGCTGGTCGGCAAGTCAGCCGTCGAAGCGTTGGTGAGCGGGAGGCCGATAGCTATTTTGAAGCCTGTGTAGCCGCTTTGGATTTCACTCTCAAGCGGACTGACTGCCGTAGCAATCTAGATGCATCAAAGGTTTGCATTCGGCTCCCGTCGTTGTCAGTTATGGCTGATCGCTAGCACCTAAGGGAGACAGGGACACACACGAATTCAGTTCCACATCTGACATTGCAGTGAAGTCAAACCGAACAAGCGGGCGATTGCATAGCGGGCGAACGTCAACCAGTCGCCAACACACGAAAGGCTGAGCTACTTCACCGGAATTCGCAGCGAGCGGCCATGTTACAGGCCCGTTAGTGCAACCTCCTGCGACGGCTTTTGGTAATGACGTGCTGCCTGCCAGCCGATACCCAGTCACCCGTGACGGGCGTGGGCTGGCGCTTCCGAAGTTCCCTTCGGGGCGAAGCCCACGGGTCCACTAGTTTGACTTCCATGTGTCAATGTCAATCGAAAATTGCAGGGAGCAGTTTTTATGTTGCCATTGACACGGGGCCATGCCACGACCTAGGCTCCGGTTCGAGCTGCCTCAGCCCCGACACGACGTTCGTGTCCACCAGTATCACGTCGCGCCCGGATTCAGTCGAAGGACGGGGGCTCGCGGGAGCCGCTCCGCGGACGCAGCTCCAAGCCCACACCGTTAGTTGGTCCGAAGTACAACCGGATGATGCTTGCGAGGTCGCGCTTCTCCGCATTGGCCCCAACGGCATCGCCTGGAGTCAGCCGGGCCTCCTCCTCCTCCATGGATCGGCCGTTGCCGACCGCGCGCACGCGCAGCCGCGCCTTAACGTCGTTGTCGAGGTTCCGGATCGTGATACTCGCCATCGGCGCAAGCGTCTCTAAGTCAGAGCACCCCAACGTACGTCCTGATTGCGATGCGATCAAGCGCCGAAACCGAGCGCTAGTGTCTTCACCGATTCGTGTGCTGCTTGGACTGTCGTGGATCAAAGCCTCGAGAATTGGCCGGAGGCCGCAAGCTGAATCGGCGGGTCGCGCAATTGCCCCGAAGGAGTGCATGGGCATGTGTGTGCGAATTCGGTCAGCACACTGACGAGGAAATGGGGTAGTGGCTGGAGTAGAATTCACCCCAGAGAAATTGGAGAAAAACATGCCGCCGAGAACCACGCTTTGGCCGCAGGATGAACAAACTCAGGGAAAACACTTGGTGCTACGCTCTTACCTTGATGGGTGGTTCCCGATACTCGGATCGTGGAACAATCGCCTTCTGTTCATCGATGGTTTTGCCGGACCAGGTGAGTACGACCATGGGGAACCCGGATCTCCAGTGATCGGACTCGACTGCGTTAAGCGATGCAAAATCGCAGGTGGATTGGAGGGCGTAGAGGTCGTATCTGTGTTCATAGAGTCTGACAAGGGAAGATTCAAACACCTTGAAAGCCTTATGAAAAAGCGCGAGCGAGAGGATGGGAAGCACGGTATCGAACACCAAGTGCTATATGGAAGCTTCGACGATCACATGACGCTTTTACTCGACTATCTCGACCAGCAGAACCAGAATCTCGCACCGGCGTTTGTCATGATTGACCCATTCGGAGTCAAAGGAAGTCGCATGGGCCTCATCGAGAGGATCCTTGGCAATCCGAGGAGCGAGTGCATGATATCTTTCATGTACGAACCTATTCGACGATTTCAAAGTCGGCCGGAATTTGAGCAACCTTTAGATCAGCTGTTTGGAGATACGAGTTGGCGCGAGTGCTTGAACATGGAGGAAAAGGCGTCAAAGTCGTTTCTTCACGGTCTCTTTAGGAAACGCCTCAAAGCTTGCGGAGCTAAGCATGTCGTCCTATTTGAGGTTTGGCGCGAAAACAGACACATATACACAATCTACTTTGCTACAGGGCACGAAAAAGGGTGTGACTTGATGAAGCAGGCCATTTGGAAGGCAGACCCCAGCGGAGGCTATGCAGTACGGGGCTATGCAGGCCGTCATGGCGTGTTGTTCGGCGCGGACACGGAGCCTTTAGCCAAGCAGCTTCGCGACCATTTTGGCAATGCTCCAACACCAATTGAGGACATTGAGCAGTTTGTGATGAGCGATGCCACCGTATTCCATAAAGGTCAATTGCGGCAAAAAACACTTGCCCGTCTAGAGAGAAAGGCCCGGATTTCCGTCCATCGCCCCCAAGGTAGCCGGGGATTTCCATCCGGCCGTGGCATCACCATTCAGTTTTGCTGACGGGAATTCATCCCAAGTTTGCCCGTCCAGCGTTCGGCCGCTGGACTTCTTGCCAAACCGACCCATCAGGGTTGAATAGCGGGAATCGGTTGAGCGGGGAATCAAATCGAGGGAGCTGGTCGGTGCCCAATCGCCCCACTGTTTGAAATGGAAAGGCACTTCATGCTGCACACACTGGTCCCGAAGGCTGCAGAACCAATCGGGATCGGTGGGCCTAGCCTTGGTGCCGCCACTTTCGCCGCCAGCGATGATCCAGTGCAAGGTGCCTTGACTGAGCCAGCCGCTAAGGTCAACCGCGCCCAGCAGGGGTTCGCAGGATAGGAATCGAATGCGAGCCGGGTTTCTTTCCAAATGGGGCAACCGCTTCTCTGCCCAGCGCTGGTTTTCCGCCGTTGCGCCGAGCCAAACGTTGTCCGGCCAGCATTCCCCCCAAGGAGTTAACCGCTGAACTGCTTGGGGTCGCTTGGTAAGGAGCAGCCAATCCAATGAGGGCGTTTCCTCGATGAGGCGCCACAGTCGTTGACGCCACTTGGACAACTCCGTTCCCCACTCGAAGACATCGGCCATTGAGGCGCAGAACACGCGCGCCCTGTGGCCTTGTCGTTCTGCCTTGGCATTCCAGCGGTGGGGTTGCTCCCAATAGGAGTCGTTCAGAAACCGCCGTGGCCGTCCATTGCTCCAAATGTCGAGACCAAGCCGCTTTGCCCAGACTTCAGCGTAGCAGTGGTCGCAGGCCGGAGACACCTTGGTGCAGCCCCACCACGGATTGAAGGTGTGGTCAGTCCATTCGATACGCGAGTTTTCTGCCATGGACCAGTACCTCACTGCCATATAGTGTTTTAATATACAGTATTCGACCTGTATAGCGCCAGTTTTCCCGGTGGCCCGACGTGGACCCGTTTCCGTGAAGGCCTGCATCAAGACGCTTGCGATTGCGTGGCATGATAAGCGGACGCCCATGAAATCGCAAGGAGATTGGCCCATAAGCTATTGATTATTAAACAAACGATGCGCTATATCCTTGAGGCTATGAGGAGCTGGGACACACGCGAATTCAACCCCGCATCTGACACTAATGTGATGTCAAACCGAGCAAGCAGGCGATCGCATGGCTGGCGAACGCTAGCTGCTGGACAACACACCACAGGCTGATCTACTTCCCAGTGACGACTGTCTACTGGGCGGGCGGCTTCAACTAGGGGTGCTTCTCCTTCATCCCAACCTACGACCCTGTGGACCTGTTCGCTTACGAACCCGGCTACAAGGGCTACACGTTCAACCGTGAAGCGCTCCGACGTGTTGTGGGCGCTTAAGGTTCAGACAATCGGCTAGCAGAAACTCGAGCAACCAGTCTCATGGCATCGGATCCTAGATGCAGTCAAATTCGATCTCTATCGTTGACGACTCCCCGCTGGGAGTGTTGTGGATGATTCGATTGAGATCGCTTCCTTGCTGCTTCCATAGCTTCCGCATCGCCCGACACGCCATCCGCATCCTGTTTTCTTTCGACTCGCCGACCACTCGGCGATGCAAGTCGCCCGAAACCACCGGGATGGAAGTGTGGCCGGCATTTCGAGCATTGCGAAGCAATTCGAGAAGTTCCTCGTCAAAGTCCCGCTGTGCAAAAGGGGGCGACGTGGCCGCGGCCGAATCGGTGCCCGTCGGATTCGGCCAGTCGAGGCCGTCGAGAAAGGACTTGGCGACCTTGCCGTGGAGACCGAAGGCGTTCTGAAGTCGCTCATTCAGCCATGCAAGTCCCTCGGCAGATAGATTAACCCCTGCCTGCTGCAGGTATGCGCGGCGGGGATTGATGTTCCCATGTCCGCGTGCTGAGTTGCGCTGGGTGGACGCGAACGAGTCCGCGTCGAGCGATTCCATTAGCGCGTTGAGCGACACGCCGTCTCCCACCGTGCCATCGACGAACTCGGCGTGGTGGACGCGCACATAGTAGGGCCAGTCAAGGACCCACTCGCGTAGTGCAATGTCATCAGCGGTCGGTTCGTCACGCCCGGGCTGATGCTCAAGTGCGATGGCACGGCCAAAGACTCGAATGTCCGGCTCGTCAGTCAGCCGAGCAATGAACATGACCGCGCCATCCTTGAGGGCTCTGGGCCACTTGGTCTTGGAATAGTTAAGTGTCCGATGGCAGCCCGACACCTGAACTTCCTCCTGGATGGAAGTTGAGGTGGGGGCACGGTCTTTCGCAGTACCAAGGAATTTCACGAACGCTTGCGGGGCCTCCGAGAATATTGTCGGCGCCTCGGCTCTCGGTTGGTCGATGAAGCCCGCATCGGCTCCAAAGTCATCGAGTCCGGCTGGTGCGTGAGGTCGTCCCCCGGAGGCGAGATGGCGCTTGACCCTGCCATCCCACTCCTCCAGCCGATCGCACAAGAGATCGGTCCCCGCCCGCTGCCAGAGATCGTCAAAGTAGTCATGGCAGCTGGCGACGGCAGCCACGTCTTCCGTGGCCATGCCCAGTTCGCGGTTCCTGCCGAGCCCAGCCTCCGTCAGGTTGACGGAGGCGACAATCGCCCGGCTCGATCCAAAAAGGTAGAGCTTGGCGTGAAGCCCGCTGATTCCCCGGATGGCTGCGCCGGCATTCAGCAGCGCTCTCAACGCGTCGATATCGCTCACGCCTTCAGCAAAGTCCCGCAGGTTAAATCGGGTTATGACCTGAATGCTCTCAGCTCGTGGGGAGAGAAGGCGGTCAATCGAGCGGCGCTTGATGAACGGGCACACAATCCGGAGCTTCGTGTGGTCTAAACGCAGGGCATCGCTCAACTCAGACGCCCAGTTGCGGTCTACCAATCGGAAAGTCACGTGACTAACTCCAAACTGCTGCAAATGGCCGATGCCGCTAGGTCATGGCGTGATCGACTATGGGAGGGCTGACTCAGGAGCCGGGTACTTTATCACCGTCAAAGCAATGCTGTTTGCACTTCGATCTGATCACTGAGTTTCATCCTAGTGAGGCTGAGGCGATAGCATAGGAACGTAGAGGCCGTGGTGAATTCAGAATTGAAGAGCTTCAGCAATAGTGCAACTCGCCTATCGATACTTCTGGTCACGACAACTAGGCCCTCGCTACCGTGGTGTGAGCGTCCAGCCAACGCCAAAGTCGCCAAAGCATGGGTCTTGGGCTACCTCGTTGACTCCGGGCCGGACGACCCGCGATCACCCCGAAACTTGCCCTGACGCCACCAGTCCATCACACTACCGGCCAGAATGAGCGATCCCATCCCCACCACGGTCGCGGACCAGCCGCCCCTCGACAATCAAGCCCCGGCTTCCCCGTCGCCCGGCGCGAACCGCAGCAGTGCGGTTCGCCAGCAGCACCTGATTCCGCCGTGCCCGTATCGTCGGCTCTCGGATTCCGCTTCTCGCGTTTCCGCAATTGTCGATCCCCTGCTGATCTGCGGGGACGCTGGGCGAGCGCTTCGCCTGCTGCCTTCTGAATCCATCCAGACCGTCGTTACGTCGCCGCCGTACTGGTCGCTGAGGGACTACCAAGTGCCCGATCAGATTGGCTGCGACGACAGCCTAGGCTCGTACGTCGAAAGCCTCGTCAGCGCTTTTGACGAACTGCGGCGTGTGCTTCGCCCTGACGGCACCGTTTGGCTCAACGTCGGCGATTCGTACACTTCGGGCAACAGGCGCTACCGAGCTCCGGATCGCAAGAATCGAGCGCGCGCCATGCAAGTCAGGCCGCGAACGCCCAAAGGGCTCAAACCCAAGGATCTGATCGGAGTCCCGTGGCGGCTCGCGTTCGCGCTGCAGGATGCTGGCTGGTGGGTTCGCAGCGAGGTCATTTGGCACAAGCCCAATGCGCACCCCGAGTCCGTGCGAGACCGGCCCACTAAGGCGCATGAGACCGTATTCCTGCTTTCGAAGGAGCAGGACTACTATTACGACGTCGCCGCCGTGACTGGCCCCAACGGTCGGCGGCTGCGAAACGTATGGGACATTCCGACTGAGCCGCTGAAGCGGGCGAACGGTCAAGACGACGACCATCCCGCCATGATGCCCCTGTCGCTCGCCCGGCGGTGCGTTGCGGTCACGAGCAGAACGAACGATGTCGTGCTCGATCCGTATGCTGGCTCCGGCACAACGCTGCTAGCCGCTCAAGGGCTCGGTCGCCGGTGGGTCGGCATCGAACTCAACCCATCTTTCGTGGAGCTCATTGAACGACGGCTTGGCCTGTGACGCTTGAGGAACTCAAGGCGAGACTCGATTCGTTCTCCCCGGCCAAGATCGCCTTCGTTGCTACGGTCGTCGAGTCGCTGTCTAACCCATCTCAGGCCAACATCCGCTCCCAAGGCACTTGGCTTACCGGGGTCCCTGAGTGGATCGAGTACTTCGGACTCGCACTTTCGGTCCATCACGCAGCGACCACGGTTCCCCTTGGATTGACTTCGTTCGAGGCCGTGTTCCGCAATGCGTGCTCCCATGTTGGATGGCCTGTGACGCCACCCAGTTCGGCCACCCAGCGCTTTGTGGACCTCTCTGTGCGCGCCGGCTCCGGCCGTGCGAGGCACCTTTCGTTGAAGTCCACCGCTGCCAAGGGGCTTTCTCCAACGACCGTTCACATTTCGAAGCTCACCGAAGCGGCGTGGATACAGGACACTCGCACGCCCGCGGCTCGACGGCAGGCCACGCTTGAGCTCTTCGCAGCCTACCAAGGTGTCGTGACGTCCATACTCATGCTCCGCGCCTTCCGTGCGGAAGAGGATGACGAGGCTCCGCGACTCTATCAGCTCGTCGAGATACCCGGAGGGCTGTTCGACTCGATCCAGCACGAGCCGCTTGCCGCCTTCCAGAGCGATGCACCCGTCATTCCGTGCAGGGATGCCGACGGGCAGACAATCGCCCGGGTCGCGTTGGACCGTTCCGATGCGAAGATCACGGTGCGCAGCATCCAACTTGATGCCTGCACGGTGCACGCCGAGTGGGCTCGGGACTAGCGCAAAGCCATTGACATGGGCAGCTACGCCGGCCGCCTCGGCTAAAGCGCCCCTGCTAGCACCCGTTCCCCGTCCTCGCCGATAAAATCCAACAGCGCGGCTAGGCACCGCTCCGGCTCCTCGAGCTGCAGGAAGTGCGTTGTGTCGGGCACAAAGTCGTAGTTCAACGCGACGATCTCGTCCATCGCCACGGTTGGCAGGAACGAGTGCGGTGCCACGGGGTCGCTCCCGATCACCTTGACGGGGCAGGAGATGGCATCGACGTCCACGGTCGAGGCGTGCTGGTAGCCCTGTTCGTAGATGCGCGCTTCGTACTCCCGCGGGCACCTCAGGACGAACTCCGATCCGCCGTTCACGGCACGCAGCGTGGTCTGCGCCAGCAGGCCCGCGACCCCGGGACGGAGAAGCTGGAACGCCGGCGTGTTGCGCAGCCGCTGTGCGAACGCCGCTTCGCTGTCGAACGATCCGCGGCGATGCCGGGCACCTTCGACCATCCGCCCCATGGTCGTGCGCAAACGTTCCCGGTGACCGGGGTGACATCCGCGCGGGCAGATGAACGGGTCGAACAGCACCAGCGCGGCGAACGATCCCGCGCCCGAGCACGCCTCGATCGCCGCTGCCTGGCCCGACAGCGAGTGGAACACGCCGACCGCGGGCTTGGGCCCAAAGTGCGCTTCGATGGCCTGGGCCACAGCCGCCATGTCGCGCACGAAGGTCGCAATGGCGTGGGTCTCTAGCGCCCCGACCGGGTTCCAGCCGTGATTGCGCAGGTCGAAGACCACCACGTCGAACCGATCCATGAGCAGCGACCAGAACGGGTAGTACGCATCCACGGCGAAGCCGTTGGCATGGCTGAGCACGATGCGTGGCCCGGCAGGATTGCCATGCCGACGCACCAGGATTGCGGTTTCGTCGTCCATCCGCGCTTCGCCCACCGCCAGGGGCGCGGGGACCGTCCATCGCGGATCGCTCATTCGCCCACGCACGCCTGCTCGCCGAGCGAAACGACCAAGTCTAGCGTCCTGCGCACGTCTTCCCAGGTCGTGGTGTGATTCAGGATGCACAGCCGCAGAGCGAAGACGCCCTTCAACGAGGTTGACGAGAGAAACGCCAACTCGTCCCAGAACACCTGTGCCAGCACCTTGCGGTTGGCCCGCTCCAAAGCCGCTTCATCGTGGCCGCCGGGATTGACGCGGAAGCACAGGATCCCCAGCGACACCGGCGCCATTGGCTCGAGCATCGGGGAGGACGCCACATACGCCTCGGCGCGGTGCGCGAGATCGAGCCCGTTTTGCACCGCGGCGCGAAACGCCGCCATGCCGAAGGTTTGCACGGACATCCAGATCTTGAGGGCGCGCGCCGTCCTGCTTAGCTGAAGCCCGCGGTCGGCGAAGTTCGGATGGTTGGCGCCCCAAACGGTGTCCTGGAGAACGTCGTTGCCGATGGTGAAGGCGGCTTCGAGATGCTTGGCGTTCCTCACCATCAGCGCCCCCACCTCGTAGGGCTGGAAGAACCACTTGTGGGCGTCCAACCCCACGGAGTCCGCCCGGTCGATGCCGGCAAGCCGTTCCCTGCCGGCCTCCGTCACCAGCGAGAATCCGCCGTAGGCCGCGTCCACGTGCAGCCAGATGCCTTCGCGCGCGCAGTGTTCCGCCAGGTCCTCAAGAGGGTCTATGGCGCCCGTGCTGGTCGTTCCCGCATTGGCGCATACCGCTACCGGCACCAGCCCATTGGCGCGGTCCTCGCGGATCAGGCGCAGCAACTCGGTGACGTCGATGCGGAAGTCGTCGCCGGAGCGAACCAAGCGAATGTGCTCACGCCGCACGCCGGCGACCAGGGCCGCCCGCTTCAAGGCGCCGTGGGACTGGTCGCTCATGTAAACGGCCGGACTCTGCGGATGTCCGGCCGCCTCCCGTGCCGCCACCAGCGCTTCGACGCTGGCCGCGGAGCCGCCGCTGGTCAGCAGCCCCCCGGCAGCCTTCGGATAGCCGAGCCAGCCGCGCATCCAATCCACGACGATCAGTTCCAGTTGGCTGGTGCCGCTCGACACCAGCCAGGTGCAGGAGTTGATGTTGAATCCAGAGGCTAGGAAGTCCGCCACCACGCCGGGCCAGGTGGGGGACGATGGCACGAAGCCAAAGAACCGGGGATGATCCAGCCGGGCCGCGAACGGCAGCACGTCGCGCACCACCTGGTTTAAAACCTCCTCCGCTGGCCGGCCGTCTTCCGGCGGCGCCAACGGCAGACGGTCCTGCAGGGCTTGGCGGAACTCACCGTCCCAGGCATTGGCCTCGCCCAGGCCACTGATTCTCTCGATGAGCAGTTCCATTGCAGCGGTGCCCAACTGCCGCATCGACTGCGGCGTCATCGTCAGTTCACCCCCAGTCCTGCCCCTAGCCACTTGCTTTTTCCGCTCCATTCATTGCTTGTTGAGCGACTCCTGAGTGACCGCGCCGTCGTTGACCGGTTCCCTGCCCTGCGCCGTCGGAGAGAGTTGCAGCCTCCCGGGTCGTTGTCAACACAAAGGCTGCCCGCTGTTCTTGGAGATGCACACCATGAGACATTTGTGTATCATTGCAGCGGTATGAAGTCGAACTCCACACGAAAGGATGCGGGTCAACTGGCGTTCGACCCGGCTCGGGCGCTGCCCACGGCCGCGTACCGGGACCCTGCGTGGCTCGCGGCGGAGAAGGACCGCATCTGGCATCGCGACTGGGTGTTCGCGACCACTGAGGATGCGCTCGCGCAACGGGGCGACCAAATTCCGGTGATGATCGGCGATCAGCCCGTCCTGTTGCTGCGCAACCAGGCGGGCGAGCTGGTGGCCTTGTCGAATCTGTGCGCCCACCGGGGGACGCTGCTGGTTGATCAGCCGGGCAATGCCAAGCGCATTCAATGCCCCTACCACGCTTGGACCTATGACGACGCCGGGCGACTGGTCGGCGTGCCGTTCGCGCCGAGTGACGCCATCGACCGGCCGACCCACGCTCTCCCATCGTATCGTGTGGAGTCTTGGCATGGCCTGGTGTTCGTCAGCCTCGACAACCGCGTGGAGTCGCTTGCCCAGCGTTTCGCGTTGATCGAAAGCCATGTGTCCGCTGGCGGAATCGACGGCCTGCATCACCACTCGGAATTGCAAACGACGGAAACCTGGGCCTGCAACTGGAAGGTCGCGATCATCAATGCGATGGAGAGCTATCACCTGTTCAAGGTCCATCCCGAGACCCTTGAGCCCTTCACGCCCACTCAGGATGCCTACTATGTCGCGGGCTCCGCCCGGGCGACGGCCACCGGCGGCATCTTCAAAGGCCAAGACGACTATCTGCTGATCAGCCTGCCGCCTGGCTTCGTCGGGGTGCTCACCCAAGGCAGCTTCATCTGGCAGGCAGTGCACCCGGTGGACGCCGATCGCTGCGCGGTCCGCACCGGGGGAGCCTTCGTGTCGGACCGGCGTGCCGGCCCCTTTGGACGGATCGGCAAGTGGCTGACTCGGGCCGCTGCGGTTGCCTACCCGCAATCGGACTTCCTGCTGGAGGACAAGGCGATCTGCGAGCGCGTGCAGCGCGGCGCCAGCGGCGAATTCATTCCCGGCAGCCTAGTGCCCATCGAGCGGGTGGTGGGGGATTTCGGGGACTACCTCAACTGGCGGCTCAACGATGTTGAGCCGCCTCCGGCTCGCAACTGATCCCATGACGCCAGTCGGCACCCCACCGCCCAGCCGATTCCAGTCGTGGCCGACCTGGGCCGCACTGGCGGCCATTTGGTGCGCCCTGTTCCTGGACCTGGCTTGGATGTTCTCGCTTTTGCTGCTGGCGTGGGCCTTTATGACATCCGCACCGGGGAGAGCCTGTTCATACAGCGCATCACCCGGCGGGAGCAGCCGGTGACGTATTGGCTCATCGTGGCGACTTGGATTTCGTTTGGCGTCCTCGGGTTCCTGTACCCGTGAAGGACTGAAGCCCTAAACCCTATCGCAGCCCCTCCGTCAGCGTGCGCACGGCCAAGTCAGTCGCCGCATCGACGCTGAGGTAGCCTTCGGCAATGGCGTTCCACGCCGTCCAGACCAGTTGATCGATCTGCGCGACGACCCAAGGCGAGGGGACGTCCCGGGCGACATCGCCTTGGTCCTTGAGGTCTTCCACCAAGGCCTCGGCCCAGTGCAGTTGCGTCGCATAGCCCTCGCGCACCTTCGGGTCGTCCGTGTAGTCGGTACCGAGGAAGCTGTATCGGTCGCCGAGCGGAATCACCGCTCGAAACATGCTTCGCAGGCGGTCCACGGCCGGTTGGCCAGCCGTTGCCTGTGCTCGGACCGCCGCGTTCATTTCCTCGACGCAGCGGATGCCGATGGCGCTGACGAGGTCGTCCCGGGTGCGGAAATGACGGTGCAGCGTGGCTCGGCCAACGCCGGCCTGAACCGCAATCTCGCTCATCGTCGCGCCGGCATTGGCATTCAGAACGCGAACGGCGGCTTCGACGATCGCCTCCAAGGTTGCTGGGCGAATAGCGTGTTTTCGAGGTGTGTTCATACCTCAGTCCTCATCGATTTTCCTCTAGTGAATGTGGGTTCGATCTCTCCTGTTGTCCGGCAGTACCGTGCCGTCAGGTACCCAAGCGCCAGCGGAAGCGGGCGTACAGGGTGCGGCCCTTGATGTCGTGCACGAAGCCGTCGTAGCCGGGCCGCAGGTTGTGGCGGTACAGGTCATCGCGCCCGTTCGGCAGCGGCGGCGGGTTGCGGTCGGTCAGGTTGCGTGCGCCGAGGTAAAGCGTGGCCTCGCCGCCGAATAGGTCTGGGGCGGTGTAGGCGTAGTTCAGGTCCAGCGTCGTCCAGGATGCGATCTTCGGCAACGACACCACCTCGTCATTGCGGTAGGCGTCCACGTAGCGGACCGCGAGGCCGGCGGCGTGCCGTCCCCGGTGCCACGCGAGGCCGAGGTTGAGTCGCAGTTCGGGGGTGGGCGCGAAGCCGTTGGTGTCGTTGCGGTTGCCGAGCCGGTCCACGTAGCCCTCGCCGGTGGCGTTGACGTCGAAGCGGGTCAGGAGCGTGGCGTCGGCGCTGATGCGCAAGTCGCCGGCGGACAGCGCGATGTCGTAGTGGGCGTTCAAGTCGAGGCCCCGGGTGCGCACGGCCCCGACGTTGTCGTAGTCGGTGGTCACGACGCTCAACTGCCCGGAGGTGTCGCGCCGCACCCGAGGGTCGTTGGGCCGGCCGTCGTCGCGGCAGTCGTCGTCCACGATGGCTTGGAAGCTGCGCCCCTGGGCGATCACGTCGCGGTAGTCGAGCGTCCAGTAGTCGAGGCTGACCGCAGCGTTGTCGAGGGGTTGCAGCAGCACCCCAAAGTTCGCCGATCGCGCCGACTGCGGGCTTAAGCCCCCGCCGCGCAGCAGCGTGGCGACGGCGAAGTTGTCGCCGCGGTTCAGGATCGCTCCGGAGTCGTCCACCGTGCAGCTTCCGACGCCCTGGCCGTCGAAGCGGAACGGATCGGTGAGTGTGCGCGAACTGGTGTTGCCGGCCATCTGGAACACGCTTGGGGCCTGGAAGGAGGTGCCCCAGGACGCGCGCAGCGACAGCCAGTTGTTGGCGAAGAACTGCGCGGCGATCTTCGGGTCGGTGGAACTGCCCACCTGGTCGTAGCGCTCGTGGCGGGCCGCTAGCTGCAGCTCGGCGCGGTGGCCGAACTGGGTCAGGCTCTCGGCGAAGAGCGCCCAGGTGCGCTGCTCCGCCGCCACCGGAAACTCGCGGATGCCCCGCGGACCCTCGCCGGCCGCGTTCAGCGGGTCCGGCTTGAACCGATAGCTCAGCTCCCGGTACTGTGCGCCCACCGCCAGCGTCACCGGCCGGCCGTCCCAGTCGAACGCCTCGCCGCTGGCGATCAGTTCGGCGACGTTCTGAACGCTCTTGGCGCGCTCCCATCGCTCGCTCTCGAACCGCGCCAAGGTCTGTGCATCGTTGGCGGCGCGTCGGCCGGCCAACGCCGGCGTCAAGCCGTCATCCGCCACGGTCTTGGGCGTGACCAGGTCGGGCGCGACCAGCCGGGTGCCGAAGGGATTCCACAGCCCCTCCGTGAGCGCCCGGGCAAACTCGGCGGCGATCCAGTGGCGCTCCGAGCGCACTGAGAGGTCCGTCCTGGCGCGGGTGAAGTGCCCTTCGCCCGTCCAGCCGCCGGGCAGTTCGGCCTCGAACCCGACCACCGTCCTCAAGCTGTCAAAATCGCGAACCTCATCGCCGGAGTTGGGGCCGGCTGCCTCCGCCCCGAGCGGCCGGCCGAAGTAGCCGAGGGGAACCGCCTCGTGGGCCTCGGGGTTCCAGTCGGACGGCGCAACGTAGGTGAGCGCACCGTCACCGTCGGGGTCCGTCCAGAAGTTGAAGGGGTGGTTGGCGGGCACGAAGAACTCGTTGGTCCGCTCGACGTTGCCGTTGAACAGCAGCATGTTGCCGACCCGGTCGGTCACCTCGTTGGCCGAATAGCCGATTTCCGAGAAGAGCGTCACCGGGCCAAGGTGGATGTCGGCCTCGGCGAAGATCTGTGCCCGCT
Source organism: Pseudomonadales bacterium (assembly GCA_022827905.1). Classification (GTDB taxonomy): domain Bacteria; phylum Pseudomonadota; class Gammaproteobacteria; order Pseudomonadales; family Azotimanducaceae; genus Azophilus. The sequence goes on from JAJEIQ010000078.1 coordinate 123,833, forward strand.
GTTCGGCGGCAATCATCGTGCGCTGATCCGAGAAGTCCATGCGGCACAGGGCGCCGCTCGGATAGCCGCCGCCGGCCCGGCAGTCCGGGTCCGGGAAAAGCGGCGTGTCGAGGCCGTTCACTTGAAATGGGGAATAAGTGCCGTCGGGATTGGCCACCGCGCGCCGGAAGCTGCCCGGCGAGCCTCTTCCTGAGTCGAACGAGCCGTCCACGATGTCGCCGTCGCCATTCGGGTCGATGGCCCGCGGGGGCAGCCAGTCGAACTCGGTGCGGAAGTTCTCGTCCTGCTCGTACCATGAGCCGTAGAGGCTGAATTGGCCTCTCGACGCCTCCTTGCCTGCGGCGAAGCTCAGGTCGTAGGCCTGGTTGCTCGCGTCCCGATAGCCGCCACCGATCTCGAACCCGGTGAAGCCCTTTCGGGTGACGATGTTGGCCACGCCCGCCACCGCCTGGGAGCCGTACGTGGCCGAGGCCCCGTCACGCAGTATTTCGACCCGGTCGATCATCAGCACCGGCAGCGTGTTGATGTCGAAGAAGCTTTGCCCGGCGTCATTGGAGACCGGCGCGAACCCGGCCCGGCGGCCGTTGATCAGGGTCAGGGTGGACGAGAGCCCAACGCCGCGCAGGCTGAACTGCGCGACGCCTTGCAGATAGGTCTGCTGGGTGGCCAGGTAGGAGCCGGTGTTGGCGGTGAGGCTGGCGAGAATGTCCACCGGCTGGGCGGCACCGGCCGCCTCGAATGCCGCCCCGTCGAGCGTCTGCACCGGCGCGCGGCCTTCGTACACTGCCGCCCTGCGGATCAGGGAGCCGACCACCACGATCTCCTCGATCATCGGATTGTTGACCGTGGGGGCGCCGGGCTCATTTGCAAATGCGGGCAAAGAACCGGCCAGCGCGGCAAGTACCCAAGCAATTGTGAAGACTGGCCGGGCGAGGGAGGCGGTCAGACGCACCGGCCGGCGCTCATGACGCTCGTTCGGGATAGCGATAGCCAGCGCCCCAAGCAGGAACCTCGTCGTCAGACGGAGCACGGATTCGAATCGACTGCCGGGCACGGCCAAGTGCCCCAAAACCGCTACGGCAGGACCGACCGAGTCATGGGATGGGTCGCTTAGCGAAATGCAATTCACTTCGCGGATCATACCTTCGCATGGCTTTTGAGACCCACGAAGTAAGCTGGCGTTCGCCGTCATCCTTCACCCAGTCGTACATGGGGTAGCCATCCAGCATTGGCATAGGCGAACTGGACACGAAATCTTCTCCCCTTGCCATGCCGCCTACATCTATCCCCAGCAGGCCTTTGCCTAACGATTTGCTAAGCCCTATTTCGTATCCTACCCAGCGGCTCGCTGCGGTCTTGGGCCCAACCAGCACCACTGTGACTGCTGCCTTCTCCAGTGCATCGTCAATCCACTGCTTGATTTCTCCATCGCTGCGCACTCTTTCTACCTCCAAGATAGCTGTGCCGCCGCCAGCCAGCCAAACGGACCGGACCGCTTGCGCTTTCCATGCATCGTGATGGAACTTGTAGCTCAAAAAGATGTTGTGCATCGTGGTTTTCCCACTTAGGGGTTACACGAAAAGATAGATAGCCGCAAACCCCGATGAACCCGCCAGCAACAGGTAGTATGGCGCGAGTGTCATGGAACACGCTGCGGATAGTGTGGATCCTCGAACTTTGGACACATCCATCGCAAAGTCCACCTGCTCGTCCGCCAACTTCCGTACATTGTCATAGTGGCGGCGGTAGGCTCGCTCTTCGCTCAGGAACCGAGCGTCCAACGCCCAGAGAAATAGAGCGGCGATCGGGGCCAATGTGAGCAACACTCTATCTTCTGCCGAAGAAAAAGCCAGCAGAATTGCGGCCACTTGAATGAGCGCGAGCGTCTTTAAGCGAAACGAGTGTTGAGACAGCCTAGCGACCACACTCTGGATCATCTCCAAGTGCTTGATCATCTTTTCGTTGTTCATGGCCGAGTCACTTTCACAAGACCAAAGGCGGATTGAGGCATTGGACCACCAACTGGCCCGCGAGGCAACGAGGCGCAACCCCCATGTTCAGAAGGACTTGCGAATCGAGATTCCCACGGTGCGCGGCTGATTGACCCGGAACCCGAGCCGCGCGCGACCGCCGCGTTCCCGGTCAAACGACAATCGCGCATTCTCGTCGGTCAGGTTGTCCACGTGCAGCGCCGCCTCCCAGTCATCCTTCCTGATTGCGAGGCTTAAGCCCACCAGCGTGTACGGGTCGAGTTCGAGGTCCAGCTCCGTCACTTCCAAGCCGGTCGCGCCGCCGTAGGCCAGGCCGGAGACGAACCGGCCGGCGCCCGCCACCTGGTCGCTCGGCTGGGTGATGCGGTCGCCCACATGGTGCACGCTGGCGTGCAGGACCACCTCGCTGCCGCCGAGCAGTGCCGCGCCGAAGGAGTAGTCGATCGTCGCCGCGAGCTGGAGCTGCGGCACCGAAGCCAGCCGGTTGCCGTCCGCGACGCCGCCGAGCACCCCGCCTTGTGCAGCGGCGACGGTCGAGTCGAATTCGGACTCCACCCAACTGCCCGCAAGCCCCAGTTGCAGCCCTTCGAGGGGCTGCAGGGTCAGTTCGACCTCCATGCCGGTGGCGTGCGCCTCCGCCACATTGAAGGAGATGCGCGAGGAGCAGGATCCGGCGTCAAGGGTTACCTGGAGATCCTTGATCTCGGCATGGAACGCGGCGGCGTTCAGGCTGGCGCCATTGCGCCATCGGGCCTTGAAGCCCGTTTCGTAGTTCCAGATGGTCTCATCGTCGTAGGCTTGGAAGCCGCCGAAGTTCGCCAAGTCCGAACCGGTGCACAGGCTCGCGTTCAACGGATCGTTGACGCCGCCCAGGCGAAATCCCCGCGCGACCTGGGCGTTCCACGTCAGGTTGTCAGAGACCTGAAACCGGCCCAGCAGGCGCGGGCTGAAGCCATTGGCGTCGGTGCTGTCCATCTGCAGGTCGCCGTTCGAGAAGAACCCGCCGGAGTGAAAGGCGCGCTCCTCCTTCCAATCGTACCAACGCCCGCCGAGGGTCAGTGCCAGACGGTCGGTCAGCGCATAGGTGGCCTCGCCAAAGACGGCGATTTGGGAGATGTCGTAGGGCAGGTCGGAGTTGTATGGGCGGTCGGGGAGTGGATAGCCGTTCATCGACGCCGCCGAAACGCCGGCTCCGAACGCGGCATCCACCACCGCGTCGTACCCCGGCATCGTCAGGCGTTGCGCGTAGTCCCGCTTGACGTCCGAGTAGAACAAGCCGAGGAGCCATTGCAGACGGGACCCTTCGTCGGCCGAGGTCAAGCGAACCTCTTGGGTGAACTGGTCAAGTTCCGTGGTGTCCCGCAGATTGGCGGGAATGGTCACCTGTTCCGCCGGGAATCCCAGATCCACCGTGACGCTCCCGGCCAGCGCCGAGGTGTCGCGGCTGACCAGCAGTTCGCGGCGCAGAACACTCGATACCGACGTCAAGTCGAACCCATCAAAGGTCGCCGTCAACGTCAGGTCGAAAAGCGTGGTTTCATCGTCGAACCGTTCCTCAAGCAGCAGATGCTGTTCCCGTTTGCCCAGTTGAACCGCCGGCCGCGTGGTGGTGTGCGGGTTGGCGAACAGGTTGAAGACCTCTTGGCGGTTGAAGCCATCGGCCTTCACTCGTTGGTGAACCAGTCTCGGCAGCACCGAAACCCGCTCGGTGACATCCCAGAGAAGCGACAGCCGCACGCCGTTTCGGGTGCTGGAATTGACGTCGTCGCGCCATTCGCCGCCCTCCGACCGAGCGTCGATGTAGCCGGCGGAGTCCGTGGTGTAACCGACTAGCCTGAGGGCGCTGGCAGGGGAGAGCGCCACATTGGCCATTGCCTTCGCATGCCAGCCGATCTCGCCGTCCGCAAGGGAGTTGAAGGCGCCCTCCACGAGGCCGTGCTGGCGCCCAAGCTCGGGCCGGTTGGTGATGTAGCGCAGGGTGCCTCCGACCGATCCTGCGCCGTAGAGGGTGCCCTGGGGTCCGCGCAGCACTTCGACCCGGTTCACGTCGAACAGGTCGAAGTCGGGCGTGAACAGCGACAGCGAGACCACCGAATCGTCCAGATAGACGCCGACCTGCTCCTTGACGCCGGGTTGGTCCCGGACGATCTGACCGGCGGAGACGCCGCGCATGGCAACTTGGCTCTGGCCTGGCCCGAGATTCTGCACAGTCATGCCGGCAAACCCACGCGCCAGGTCCTCGATCCCTCCGGCGTTGGCCCGCGTCATTTCCTCCGCGGTCTTCGCAGCCACGGAGAACGGCACATCCTGAATCCTCGCGCTGCGCTTGGTGGCCGTCACCACCACTTCCTCGATTTCGCCCGCCGCCTGCTGCGCCGCTTGGGGTTGCGCTGTGGCCGGCAGCGCCGCTAGGGCGAACACTGCGAGGGGCCAGCGCCATCTGCAGCCATGGTGTTTCACTGGGCTCTTGACCATTGGCGGATCATACCTTCGGCCTCCGGCGGCGGCCACCGACCGCACGTCTCGCGCCCGACGCGTTTACCAGAACCAACGCACGCCGATGGAAGGAACGATCGGCAGCAACCGCGCCTCGTCCAGGAACAGCTGCGGATCGTAGAGATGGCCGGCCAGGTTCCTGCGATTGGTCGCGTTCTTGACGTCGGCATAGACCTCAACCCGCCCCCGCCCAGTGATGAACACGCGGGCCACGTGCGCATCCAGCGACAGATACGCCGGCAGCCGATCTACGTTCAGTTGCGTCGGCAGGTCGGCCGTTCGGGTCACCAGCGGCGTGATCGGCCATCCGGACCGCCAGTTCGCGGCGAGCGCGACGCGCCATTTGTCGCCAGTCCAGGCGATGTGCGCCTTGACGCTGTGGGGCTGGTCCCAGGACCGGTCGTGCCACCGGTTGGCTACCCGTTCCTCGGACACCGTCCGCGCGTAGGCGAGGTTCCAGCTCAACCGGCCGCCGCCGTAGGAGGCGGTCACTTCGATGCCTCGGGAACGCGACCCGCCCGCCTCGATCAGGTAGCGGTCCGCGCCGAGCTCCGGCAGCAGGACGAAGCGGTTGTACAGGCTCTCGAATCGCGGCCAAGGCTGCCCCACCCGCCGTGCGTACAGGTCCGTCCGCAACGTCAGCCGAGCCGTTGGCGACCACGCCGCCCCCAAGTTGATTTGGTCGGTGTGCTGCGGGGGGTCCAGTTCGGAGCGGCCCTCGTCGATCTGGATCTCGTGCAGCAGCTGCGGCTGCGTGTAGCGCCCAACGTCCAGGTCGAGCTGCCACTCGGGTGTCGCGGCATAGGCCAGCGCCATCCGGCCGCTCCACTTGTCGGCATGGACTTCAGCGATGTCCTGGGTGTCGAAGCGCAAGCCGACCGAGCCGGTCAGCTTCGGCGTCAGCGACCGCGTCACCGAGGCAAACGCCTGGGCGCTGGACCCGCGGCGGCGGAACGCCAGGTCGCGCGTCTCGCCGGTCTTTCCCTGAACCGGGCGGCCGACCGGTCCGTAGCGCACGTGCAGCGAGGCGTCGAAGTCGGCGCGATGCCGGGCGAGGGCCCATCCGGCGTTGACTTCTACCTCGCGCTGCGGCGTCCAGCGCCATCGGTTGGCGAGCGTCGAGATGCGCGACGAACGGCGTTCGCTCAGGTGGCCGTTCACGTCCTCGCCCTGCTCGGTGGTGCCGCTGCGCGTGCGCTCCACCGTGAAACGGCTCGCTTGCCAGACCATCTGCAGACGCCCGCCAAGATCGCGCCGCCAGCGCAGCCACAGGTCGCGGTGATCGACACTGGCGCCGGCCCGCTCGCCGGTGCTCTCTCGCTCCACGTCAACCGTCTCTCCCGTGCGCAGGACGCCCACCACCACCTCGTTGTCCGCATCGGACCACTGCAGGCGCCCCAGTTCGTCGTCGAACCGGGGGATGGCGAGGTTCTCCTCGCCGGCGACGTTGAGCAGATTGAGCACGTCGCCGACGAGGCTCACCCGCCCCGACACTAGCCAGGACCAGTTGCCCGCGTAGCCGCGCGCGTCCGCGGCGGCGGCCATCGCGCTCAGGTCCAAGGTGCCGTGCAGCGGCCGCTCCGGCTCCACGAGATGCAGGTCGACGACGCCGCTCATGCGCGTGCCGAAGCGGGACGGGAAGCCGGACACGTACACATCCACCGAATCGACGATGTTGGGATTCACGGCGGAGAACAGGCTGTGCGCATCGGCGAAGTGGAATGGCTTGTGCAGCTCGACGCCGTCGAGCCGGTACAGCACCTCGTTGATGTCGCCGCCGCGCATCCGGTGCATGGCGGACACACCGTCCGAGTCGACGCCCGGCAGGGTCCGCAACGCGCGCAGCGTGTCGCCGGCGGCGCTCGGGATCAAGTCGAGTTGCTGGCGATGCAGCGACTGGCGACGTGCGGTCCGCTCCACGCGGAACGGCGCGTAGACAACGACTTCCTCGATGTACGGCTGGACAACCGGCGCGGGAACGGTCGTGGCGGCGGGGCGGGGTTCAAGGCTCGGCTCCAGTACCGCCACGTAGCCTGCGTTGCGATCGGTCATCACGAGCGTCAGCCCGTGCGGCTTGAGCAACTGCCGAATCTGCGTTCTGGGCGATGCATCGGGATCCGGCGGTGCCTGCACCGTCAGGCGCCGCGGCAGGAGGCGGGTGGACGAAAAGACATTGAGCGACGGATACCGGTCAATGGCTTGGCGCAACGGTTCGCCCGCTACCGGCGCATCAGCCGCCGCTTCCTGCGTCAGCGCGGCGCTGGACCAAAGCACCGCCGCGAGAAGAGAGAGTCGTCGTCCTACCATCCGCGATCAAGAAGACTAGCAGTCGCATTCCTTCAGTCGTCGAAAACGATGGTAATGACTCCGTTCTCGTCGCGCCAATCCGTGGCGGTGACCTTGACCACCTGCCCCAGGGCCGCCCAAGGCGCCAAGCTGCTGAAGTCCCCGTCGAGTTCCTCGGCCTGCAGTGCGCCCTCGACGCCTGCCTCGAAACGGAGTTCGCGGCCGAGGTCGCGGGCAATCTCCCGCAGCATGGCGACCGGATTGCGGCTCATGTAGCCCTTCGGCGCGGCGTGGATCCAGTTCCAGCGTTCGTGGCCCGCCGATTCGGCGCGCTGCGCAACCGCGCCGCCTTCGGCCACGAGGACCTGTGCGGTGCCCGGCGCCACTGGCGCGGTCCGCCGCTTTATCCCGGCCGGCGTGGCCAACTCAACCTGCCCCTCGCGCACGGCCACCTCCAGACGCTCGTCGTCGGCGACGACCAGGAAACGCGTGCCGATGTCAGTGACCACGCCACGGCTCGTTTCGACCGCGAAGGACGCGCGGCCGTCCGTCGCCACGTAAACCAGCCCCCTGTCGAGGGTCAGCGCGCCTGGCGCGCGCCAGGCGAACTCAGTGCCCGTGCCGATGCGCACGTCGGTCCCGCTGGCCCCCGCCCACCGCACCGGGCTTAAGGCCCGGATGGCGAGGTCCTCCCCGACCTCGACGGAAACCGGCTCCGGCGATGCCCGATGGTCCTTGCCGTCCACCCGGATGTGGCCTTGGGCGAGCTCCAGCTTGAACCCGGGCGAGGCCGGCTGCTGCACTGCGACCAGGCCGACCACGCCCGCGAGTGCTGCGGCGGTTGCCGCAACCGCTGCAAATCGGCGTGCCGAGCGGCGCCTCGCCTGCAGCGCTTCCCACTCTTCGGCGACGGCCGCGAACGCCTGTCCGCGCGCCGCCTCACTTGGCCGCGGGCGCGGCTCGACGCCGTCGAACAGGGATTCGAACGGCTCGTCTGGCCGCCCGTCGTTCCGCTTGCTGCTCATCGCGCACCTCCGTGCATCGTCGAAGGGTCAAGCTCCGTGTCTGCAAAGTGATTCCGGAAGGCCTGCCGCGCGCGCGCCAGTCGGGACTGGATGGCCAGCGCCGTCGTGGACAGCCGCGTGGCGATCTCGTCAACCGAGAGCCCTTCGATGTACTTCCACTCCAGGATGTCGCCGTAGTCGCCCGGCAGCGCATCGAGGAGCGCATGCACGAGCGCCTGCCTGTCGGAGGACGCCGTTGCCTCTTCAGGCGTCTCGAGATCCGCCGCCATCGCTTCCACCTCCGCTTGCAGCCGTCGGTTCTGATCGATCGACACCACCTTGGGCCGCCGGTTCGAGCGCCTGAAATGCTCGCTCAATTGACTCCGCGCCACCCGGTTGATCCAGGTCCCCAGCGCGGCTTCGCCACGATAGGTCTCGATGCGCCGAATGGCGTGGCGCAGCGTCTCGGTGGCGATCTCCTCCGCGTCGGCCTCCGGCACTTGCCGCAGGCAGTAACGGTACACCGGCCCGTAGTGCCGGTCGAAGAACGCGCGCAGGGCGCTGCCGTCCCCCTTCAGGACAGCCTTGGCCAGCCGCTTGTCGTCCCGATGCGTGGGCATGTTGGGCCTTTGCTTGGTTCAGGATGAGTGTCATGCCTCGTTCCGGAGTCATGCCGGGGAGCGGTTGCCCGCCTCCCGGCGCGTCCGCTCCCCGTCAGGGACACTGGGAGGATTCCGGGTGCACGGCGTAAGTGTCGGGCATGTAGGCCGGCGCCGTCATGACCACCTTGAACGTTTCGCCAGGCTGCAGGTCCGCCGGTACGGTGGGACCGAGCTCGACGACCGACGTGCCGCCGAGGCCCATGTGGATCTCGGTCTTGGACCCGCAGATCGACTGCGCGGTGGGATTGTGCACCGTGCCGCGGAACGCCAGATCCGCCATGTCGAACAGAAAGCTGTACTCGGCGGATCCGAATGTGCCCGATGCCACTTCCATGATCGGAATCGTGGGATCGTCCTCGCCGCCTTCGCCACCGCCTTCGCTACCTTCGCCACCGCCTTCGCCGCTACCTTCACCGCCGCTGCCGTGTTCGCCACCGCCGCCTTCGCCACCGTGCTCGCCCGCGCCCTCGCCGCCCTCGCCGCCACCACCGGTTCCGCTAGGCGCGCTTGAGCACTCGAACGTCTCGATCATCACCACCCACTCCTCGAACTCCGTGCCCTGGGCGAGCGGGAACTCGAACTCCGTCCGGTCGTACGGACGCAGGCCATCGACCACATGGTCCTCGCCATCCGGCGTGAGGCTGGCGATGCGCAGCCAGCCATCGAGTTCCACCGCCGGACTGACGTCGCAGACCGCCCCGGCGGCCTCGTTGCGCACGCGGCCGACGAACGTCCTGCGCGCCGGATCGTAGCTTATGGCGATCTCGGTGTCGTTCAACAGGCCGGCGTAGGCCTCGTCCGGCATCAGAATGAGCGACTCGAAGATGCCTAGGCTCCGGCCGCTGCTGACGAACGGGGCGTCGCTTGCGGCGCCGCCGCCATCGCCGCCCTCGCTGCCACCGCCGTCACCACCGCTGCCCTCGTGACCGCTGGCTTCGCTGCCTTCGCCGCCACCGCCGCCGCCACCGCAACCGGCGACCAGCGCGGCGAATGACAAAACCAAGATTGACTTGAGGAGCCTAATCGACTGCTTCATGGGAGCGCTTCCACGTTGTGTTGTCCTGCTACAGAGGGTGCGGCAGCCGAAAACCAATCGCCGGAAGACGTATTGATGCCATGAAATCCTGGAGGAACGGCCCTTGGACAGCTCGTCGGTTGCGCTGCGGCAAACCGGATGACCCGCGCCGGAAACTGTTCTAGTATGCTCGCCAGCGGCATGGAGGACATCGTGACCGCCGGCTTCGACTACAGTCCACTCGACATCGGCATCAGCCAAGACACTCACAACGAAAGCCGAGGCGAGGTTGCTCTCAATGTCTGGGCCAGTGATCTTTGCCAGCGTCACCCGCACCTTGACGAGGCGGCGATTCGGTCTGCGGTCAGCAAGTTCGGTGAGGGTTCTCTATCGGCCCACCTCGGCGCCGCATTGGAACTGGCGTCGCTGGTGGCCAGCATGGAGATGGACACCGCCTCGGTGTTGGCGGCGCTGTTCCACGGTCCGGTTCGCCGTGGCGCCCTCGCCAAATCCGAATTGAACGCCCGCATCGGCGATGCGGCGGCGGCATTGGCGGCATCGGTAATCGAAATGGCGGACACCAGCATTCTGGACCTCACCAGTTCCCGCCTGCTGGCCAGCGAGGCCAAGGACCAGACCGCCAACATCCGCCGCATGCTGGTGGCGGTCATCGACGACGGCCGCGTGGCGGTGCTGAAGCTGGCGGAGCGGGTGGTGGCGCTGCGTCGAGCCAAGGCCAGTTCGGAGGAGCGCAAGGCCCGCATCGCCACCGAGGCGATGACGGTGTTCGTGCCCTTGGCGGATCGGCTCGGTATCTGGCAACTCAAGTGGGAGCTTGAGGACCTGTCGTTGCGCTACTTGGAGCCGGATGCCTACATGCGCATCGCCAAGCAACTCGATGGCCGCCGGGCGGAGCGCGAACGGCGCGTCAACGCCTTGGTCGGGCAGCTTAGGGAAGCCTTTGAGTCCCGCGGCATCAAGGCCGGCATCGGGGGCCGGGCAAAGCACATCTACAGCATCTGGCGCAAGATGCGCACCAAGAACGTTCCCTTCGATGAGGTCTATGACGTGCAGGCGGTGCGCATCATCGTCGGCAACGTGGCGGCCTGCTACGCCGCCTTGGGCATCGTGCATGCCCTTTGGCGCCCCATTCCCGATGAACTCGACGACTACATCGCCGCACCGAAGGAGAATGGCTATCGTTCCATCCACACGGCCGTCGTTGGCGCTTCCGGCATGGTGTTCGAGGTGCAGATCCGCACCGAGGAGATGCATCGGGATGCGGAGCTCGGGGTCTGCGCCCATTGGTCCTACAAGGGCATGGACCCGGAGGATGACTACTACGCCAACAAGGTGGCTTGGCTGCGCCAAGCCCTTGACGCCCATGAGCGGGAAGGCGTGGGCCTGGCCGGTGAGTTGATCGACCAGATTCGGGAGCAGCGGGTCTTCGTGTACACGCCCAAGGGCCATGTGCTGGACCTGATGGCGGGCGCCACGGCGGTGGACTTTGCCTATCGGGTGCATACCGAAGTCGGGCAGCGTTGCGTGGGCGCCCGCATCGACGGCGTGCCGGCGCCGCTCAACACCACCCTGCAATCCGGTCAACGGGTGCGGATACTGACCGACCCGGACGCCGCGCCGCAACGGGCTTGGCTGGACCCGGAACTGGGCTACGTGCGCACCTCGCGGGCCATGAGCAAGATTCGCGCTTGGTTCTATGATCGGGATCAAGCAGAGAACGTCGCCGCTGGCCGAAGCCTGTTCCTGGCGATGGTGGACGGGCTGGCCTTGCCGTTGCCCGACCCGCAGGCGCTTCTGGATTTTGCGCCGGCGTTGAAGCGGCCGGGCCCGGACGGACTTTTTTTCGCGCTCGGCGTTGGCGAGATGGCGCCGCTGGAAGCCCTGCGCCTGTACCTTGCCGCCCATGGGGAGGATTCGACCCAACGCAGCCTGCTGCCGGAAATGGCGGCCGAAGAAGGGCCGTCCCGCTATCGACTGCGGATCGAGGGGCGTGACCGTGAGGGCCTGCTGCGCGACCTCACGGAGACGGTGAGCCGCTATGGCCTATCGATGTTGGCCAACACCGGCCATGTCGAGCCGGCCACCGGCGCGGCTTGGTTCGACGTGGACCTTGAGCTTGAGGACCTGTATGAAGCGGCGCGCATCATGCATCATTTGCGTCACGTGCCGGATGTTCGGCAGGTGCGCCGGGTGGCCTTAAACGCGGCCTGACCCGGCTGCCACGCGTTGGAAAGTTAACAAGGAGCAACCATGAGAATCATACTGCTCGGCCCGCCGGGGGCGGGCAAGGGCACCCAGGCGCAGTTCATTTGCGACGCCTTCTCGATCCCGCAAATCTCCACCGGCGACATGCTGCGGGCGGCCATGCAGGCCGGCACGCCGTTGGGCAGGCAAGTCCAAGAGGTGGTGGACAGTGGCGCGCTGGTCTCCGACGACATCATCGTCGCCTTGGTCCGGGAGCGGATCGCCGAGCCGGATTGCGGCGGCGGATTTCTGTTCGACGGCTTTCCCCGCACTATCCCCCAGGCCGAGGCCCTGCAGGCGGCCGGCGTGGCCGTGGACGCAGTGGTCGAAATCACCGTACCGGACGCCGAGATCATCAAGCGCATGAGCGGCCGCCGCATCCATCCGGGCAGCGGCCGGGTCTATCACGTTGACTTCAACCCGCCGGCCGCGCCCGGCACGGACGATGAGACCGGCGAGCTCCTGATTCAGCGCGAAGACGACGCCGAGGACCGGGTACGCTACCGGCTCGACGTCTATCGCCAGCAGACCCAGCCGCTGATCGCCTTCTACCGCGACTTAGCCGAGCGCACGGATCTGCGCTACCTCGCCATTGAGGGCTCGGGCACCGTAGAGGCGATTCAAGGCAAGCTGGCCTCCGCTTTGGCGGCTGTCAGGTAAGCGCTCCCTAAGGACGAAACTGCAGCACGCGTGGCGTAAGGCGCGCGGGCTGGGTGACGATCCGGTAGGCGGTTCGCACCCACTCGCAGATCATTCGGCGGGTGTCCCGGGGGTCGATCAACTCCTCGATCTGGAACTTTGACAGCGGGCCGATGGGGCCGCGGGCGCTTTCGATGCGGGCCATGAGTTCATCGCGCAGGGCGCGGGGATCCTCGGCCTCGGCAAGTTGGCGCTTGTAGGCGGCTTCGATGCCGCCCTCCGGAGGAATGCCGCCGACATCGGCCGCTGGCCAGGCGACGCGCATCGAGGGCCTGGAGCGGGGCGAGGCGAAGTTGTTGCCGGCCACGCCGAAGCTGCGGCGCATGAGCACCGTGAAGATCGGCACCGTGGCTTGGGCGGAGGCGATCATCCACTCGCCGCCGCGGCGAATGGTGCCGGCGGTCTCGTGCTCCAGGCCCACGGCGAAGCCGGGGTTGTCCACCAGGTTCAGGATGGGTAGATGAAACAGGTCGCACAGATCCTGGTGGCGGGTGAGCTTGCTGCAGCCGTCGGCGGTCAAGGCGCCGCCGTTGGCGTGCTGGCTGTCCGATGCCAAAACCCCCACCGGGTGGCCGTTCATGCGGGCGAAGCCAGTGATTTGGTCGGTGCCCCACAGGGGGCCGATTTCAAAGAACGAGTCCTTGTCCACCAGCAGCCGGATGGCCTTGCGCATGTCGAACGTGGTGGTGCGCTTGCGCGGGATGAGGGTGAACAGCTCCTCGTCCCGGCGATCCGCCGGGTCGTTTGGATCGGGCGGTTGCACCGGCGGCGGCTCGTACACGCTGGACGGCAGGTAGGACAGGAAGCGCTTGGTCATTGCCGCCGCCTCCTCTTCGGTCTCGGCCAGGTTGTCCACTGAGCCGTTGCGGCAGTGAATGTGCCAGCCGCCGAGTGCCTCCTTGGTGATGTCGTAGCCCATGGCGTGGCTGACCACCGGCGGCCCGGCGACGAATAGCTGGGCGATGTCGCGCACCATGACCGAGAAGTGGCCGAGCACCGCCTTGGCGGCGCCGATGCCCACGACGCTGCCGAGCAGCAGGTTGACCACCGGCACGGTGGATAGGTGCTCGGCGTACATGGAACTGCCCAGATGGGGCGGCAGGAAGGAGCCGCCGCCGCCCGCCACCCGGGGCCGGCCCGCCTTGATGGCGCCGGAGCTCTCCTTGGCTGCGCTTTCGCCTTCCCGCCGCTGCTGCGGCACCATGGACGCGACGCTGCCGCCGCCGGAGGAGCCGTCGAGCAGGCGCACTGATGGGGTGCGCATTTCCAGCGACAGCCGGTCCAAATGGGTGCTCTTGGCGCCGATCGCGCCGTCGGAGTGGCCGCCTCGGGAGGTGAAGTCGTCGGCGCAGACCACCGCTGGTCGCCCGTCGATCCGTCCCCAGCCGCCGACGTGGTTGGCGGGGGTGAAGGCGCTGATGTTGCCGTCCTCGTCGTAAGAGGGAAAGCCGGCCAGACTGCCCACTTCCTGGAAGGAGCCTTCGTCGAGCAGCAGATCGATGCGCTCCCGGCAGGTGAGCTTGCCCCGGCGGCGTTGGCGAACCACGCCCGGGTCTTCGGAACCGGGCTGCAGTCGTTCGTGGGCCAACCGCTGGATGGCGGCGACTTCTTCCATGAGCGGTGCCCAGGTCTCGGCGTCGCGCCGTTGCCCGCTGGACGGCTGTTCACCGGCAGCGGGTGTGATGGCCGCCAGCACTTGCTGGGCGGAAACGCCGTCGCCGGGCTGCAAGGCCAGCGCCCTGGCCACCACGCCGGCGCAGGGGGCTTGAACCTCCGACTCCATCTTCATGGCGGTGATCACGAGCAGGGTGTCGCCGGCGGCGACGGTTGCGCCTTCGGTAGCGCGCATCTCGACCACGGAGCCGGTCATGGGGCACTCGACGGCGACCTGGCCCTCCTCGAGAGCCAAGGAAGCCGCCTGGGACGGTTGGCCAGCCGTCGAAACGGATGCCGGGTTGAGGCTGCTGGCCTGTTGCTCGAGCAGCGCCAGCGCGCCGTTCTGACGGGCACCGTCGGACGGCGTGGACAATAGGCCGGGTTCCTTCGCCAGTAGGGTGGTGCGGGCGTCGCCGCCGAGCAGGTCGGGATGGGCCAGAATGGCCTGCAAGACGGAAAGATTGGTCGGCAGTCCGGCGATGTGGAATTCCGCCAAGGCGCGGCGGGTGCGTTCGACCGCGGCTGCAAAGGGCGCACCGAAGTTGGCCGTGCCGACCACCTTGGCCAGCAGCGGATCAAACTCGGGCGGCGGCGCATAGCCGAGATAGCCGGCCGCATCGACCCGCACCCCGGGCCCGGTGGGTTCCTTGTAGGCGCTGATGGTGCCCGCGCCTTGGACGGTCACCCGGGCCTGCACCGCGAATCCGCGTGGCGCCCCGACCGCGGCTTGGCTTGCGAGCCCCAGGTCCTTGAGGGTTGCGCCTGCCGCGATCCGGAACTGGGCCTCGACGAGATCGACCCCGGTGACCTGTTCGGTCACCGTGTGCTCGACCTGGATGCGCGGATTGCACTCGATGAAGTAGTGCTCGCCAGCCTCCGGGGCGACCAGGAATTCCACCGTGCCGGCATTGACGTAGTCAGCGCCCTTGGCCAGTTTGATGGCGTCGTCAAGCAGCCGCTGGCGAAGCGCTTCGTCGAGGCCGGGTGCTGGTGCCGTTTCGATGACCTTTTGATTGCGCAGTTGCACGGAGCAGTCGCGTTCATGCAGATGAACCACGGAGCCATCGGAATCCGCCAGAATTTGCACTTCGATATGCCGGGGCCGTTGCACCAGCTTTTCGACAAACAGGCTAGGGTCGCCGAAGGCGGCCTGCGCCTCGCCTTGGCAGCGGTCGAAGGCGGCGGCCATGTCGTCGGCCGAATCGACGACGCGCATGCCCCGCCCGCCGCCGCCCGCCGTGGCCTTGAGCATGACCGGGTAGCCAATCGCCTCGGCCGCCTCAACAGCGGCTTGGGCACTCGTTAGCGGCTCGCCGCTGCCCGGCACGACGGGGATGTCGAGCGATCGCGCCAGCGCCCGAGCCCGCACCTTGTCGCCGAACAATGTCAGCGCTTCGGGCCGTGGGCCGACAAAGGCGAGCCCATTGGCGGCGCAGAGTGCTGCGAAGGGCGCGTTTTCAGCCAAAAAGCCGTAGCCGGGGTGAACGCAGTCGCAACCGGTGTCCACAGCGATTTCAACCAACGCCTCGGCGTCGAGATAGGCCTGCACGGGGCCGCCTGCGCCACCGAGCTCGCGAGCCTCCGTGGTGCAGCGGGTGTGCAGCGAGAGCGCGTCAACCGGCGCGTAAACGCCAACCGACTCCATGCCCAGCCCCGCCGCCGCCTTGGCGATGCGGATGGCGATCTCACCCCGATTGGCGATCAAAACCCGTTTCAATGCGCCCACTTGCCGCTCCCTTGGTCCGAGTTGATGGAATTGGCCGAAAGGCCACGCGGTCGATTAGTCTATGACTTCCAGGTGGCGTTCCTCAACGGCAGGCAAGATGCAGGTCGTCTCGGCCGCCCACCTTCACGAGACCAGCCCCGCGAAGGGCAGTGCCTCAACCCAAGCGCCGGCTGGCAGATCGCCTTCGGTCTTGGGTATGCGGATCAGGCAGTTGGCGGCGGCGAAGGTGCTCATGCGGTTGGAGCTTTGGTCGCCGGTTGGCCTTACTTCGGCGGCGCCCGGCCCCGTTGTGGCCGTGCCGCGCAGGTACTCCTCCCGCCCCGATTTGTGGCGCACCCCTTCGGTAAGTTGGCAGCGCAGGGTCAGCGGCTCTTGGGGTGCCATGCCGCACAGAGCCTCCACGGCGGGTTTGGCGAGCAGCAGGTAAGTGACGATGGTGGAGACGGGATTGCCGGGCAGGCCCATCAGCCGCGCCTCGCCGATGCGTCCGAAGGCGAGCGGCTTGCCCGGCTTGAGGTTGAGGCGCCAGAAGTCCAACTGGCCGAGGCGCTCCAAGGTGGACTTCACTAGGTCCGCATCGCCCACCGAGACGCCGCCGCTGGTGAGTATGAGCGGGCATTCGGCGCTGGCCGTGGCCAGGGCGTCGGCGATTGCGCCGGCATCATCGGCGAGCACGCCCAAATTTCGCACTTCCACGGGCAGTTGGCTGAGCAAGCTCGCCACGGCGTAACGGTTGGAGTCGTAGATGTTGCCGTGCGCCAATGCCGTGCCCGGCCTTTGCAGCTCATCGCCGCTGGAGAAGACGGCGACGCGGGGGCGGGTGAAGACGGTGGCCGCATCGATTCCCGCTGCCGCCAAAGTGCCGATGTCGAAGGCGTTCAGCCGCCGCCCCCGTGCTGCGACAGAGCTCCCCTTGCGCAGATCGTGACCTTGTTGGCGCACGTTGCTTCCCCGGTTGGGCGCTGGGTTCAAGGTGAGGGCGGCGCCGCTCAATGAACAGTCCTCTTGGATGGCCACCGTGTCGCAGTCGGCGGGCAGGGCGGCCCCGGTGGTGATGCGCACCGCCTCACCGTCCGCAATCGGGTCGGCGAAGGGGTGTCCGGCCAAGCTGGCGCCGACCACGCGCAGTTGCTTCAAGCCGGATTGCCACCGAAAGGCGTAGCCGTCCATCGCCGAGGCGTTGAACGGCGGCAAGTCGGTGCGGGCGAGGCAGTCCTCGGCAGCGACACGGTCCAAGGCCTGATCGACCGGGATGCGTTCAACCGCCTGTGGCGAAGGAATACGCTCCAGGATGCGCTGGCGCGCGGCGTCGAGATCCAAGGGGGTGGGCAGGCTCACTTTCGGCCCAAACGGGGGTGGTAACATCGCGCCATGGTCCGCGTTCTCGGCATAGAAACTTCGCGCCAGCTTTGCTCAGCCGCCCTGCTTGTCGATGGGACCGTGCATGAGGATACGCGAAAGATGGCCCGGGCGCACAACGAGCACATCCTTGGGCTGATCGACGGCTTAGTCGCCGCGGCTGGCGGGACCCCCCAAGATTTGGACGGCATCGCTTTCGGCTGCGGCCCCGGCTCCTTCACCGGCGTTCGCATCGCCGCCTCCGTTGCTCAGGCCCTCGCCCTGGGAGCGGGCGCAAGCGTAGCGCCGGTTTCCTCCACCCTAGCCTTGGCGGTGGCGGCCATTGAGCAGCGTGCTGTTGAGGACGGCGTCGTAGTCAGCATTCGCTCACGCCGGGACGCCTTCTACTTGGCCAGCTTCAGCATCGCCGACGGCGAACCGATCGCCCATCGGGCGGACCAACTGCTCACCGCCTGCCCCGATTGGGCGGAGTTCGCCAATGGCTGGCCCTTGGCCGGGGACCCGCCTTCGTGGCTGCCGGCCGATGCGCCGGTTCTATCCGAGGTGGCGGTGGGTGCCGGCCTGATTGCCCAACTCGGCGCCCGGGCATTTGCCGAAGGCCGCGGGCTTGATCCGGAACTTGGCCTGCCCGCCTATGTGCAAGGCGACAGCCCGTGGCGCCCGGTTGGTGACGAAGCAACGGCTAGGTTGAATTGAGCGGCAAACCCGTTCTCCACCACCGGATTCCCGCCCAGCGCTATGCGGATGCGTTTACGTTGCGCCCGGTTGAGCGTCCTCCGGAGGGTCCGGGCATTCAGCTTTACTACGACGAGGACGGCATGGCCCTGGCCCACGGTGATGGGCGTCGGCTGTTCCGGCTGCGCTTGGATCGCATCAAGACCCGCGCGTCGCAATCGCTGCTGCTGGCGCGGGCCTGCGGCGCCGGCAAGTGCCCGAGCGTTGCCGATCTGTATGCCGGGTGGGGCACCGATGGCCTGAGCCTGGCGCTAAAGGGCTGCGCGGTGACCCTGGTGGAGCGCTCGCCACTAGTTTGGGCCTTGTTGGACGACTTGGTCGCCCGCCACGCCCTGCCCGCCACGGTGGTATCCGGGGAGGCGGGCAGCTGGTGCTTGGGGCAGCGGAAAGGCGTCGATGTGGCCTACCTGGACCCGATGTTCCCGCCTCGGCGGAAGCACGCCCTGCCGGATCAGTCCATGCAACTGCTGCGCGAGCTGGCGGAGCCGGACGGTTTGGGTCTGGCCGAGCGCTTGGAGCAGGCGAGGGCGGCCGCCCGGCAGCGCGTCGTTGTCAAGCGGCGCATTCACGATCCGGCGGTGGGCCGGCCGGCTTGGCAGCTGCGCGGTGGGCGCATCCGCTTCGACGTGTACCGGGCCTGACGTCAATCGCTCAGGACGGCGTGGCGGAATTCGCTGTCGATGACCCGAACGGAGGCGCGCATCACCTCGTCGAGCACGGGGCTGTAGCCCAATTGGCGATCCTCGCCCTCACCCTGCTCGAACACGACGCCGTCGTCGATGAGCTTGTCGACGAAGCCATCGAATAGGCGCTGGTCGAAGAACTCCGGCGCGTTGATGCCGCACAGGCGCGCCGTCTTGTGGGCGATGCGCTGGCTTTGCGCCTTGAGGTTGGCGCGGGTTGGCGCCTCAGCGCCGGTCCGGGTCAGCAGGCTCAGCACGATGTACTGGCGCTCCATGGTCTGGCGAATGATCCCTGCCAACAGGTGCAAGCGCCGGCTTTCCGGGCTGTCGGCCGGCGGTGGCCGCAGCCCGGCCGAGCTGTTCCGGACCAGGCCGCAGGCGGTTAGATGGCCGACCCACCGTGCTGTGTCGCCAAGTGCCATGCGGATGTGCAGTTCCCAGGCGGGATAGGGGAAAATCGTCGCGACCATGCGTTCAAGCCGCTCGATGGCGAGCGGTGTGCGGCGGTTTTCCACCAGAAAGGCGATCAACGACGGCAGCGCCAGCACGTGGGCGGTATTGTTCCGGTACCAAGTCATCAACACCGCCGCGGCCGGTTCGGCGGCGAGCACTTCGCCGAAGGGCTCGGTTTCCTGGGACAGCAGGCCGAGATGGGTCAGCCGCGCCAGGACCTCGGCGCCGTTCAGGGGCGTGATTCGGTAGTCCTGGTGAGCCGCATCGCGGCGCAGCAACTCCAGGCAGCAGTCGATCTGGGCGGCGAGCTCGGAGGCCTTCATCGCCAGTTGCGGCGCGCACAGCAAGGTCAAGGCGGTCAGGTTGACCGGATTGACCGATGCCGAGCGGTTGACCCGCATCAGCACTTCCCGGCCGAGTGCGGCGGCGTCGTCATTGGTCCTGCGCCCGGCGCGCCATTCGTCCAGGCGCAGGGGTTCGCCGATGTTCACATCGACTCGGCCATGGCGCTGGCGGATGAAGCGCAGCCCCCGGAGGATGTCGCCGAACGATTCGCGTCGTTTGGCGGAGCCGCGCAGTTCATCGACGTAGGCGCCGCCCTCGACCAGCCGCTCGTAGCCCAGGTACACGGGCACGAGGGCGATGGGCCGTGGCAGGCCGCGCTTGGCGTGGTCCAGCGTCATGCCCAGCAGCCCGGTGCGGGCGGGCAGCAATCGGCCGGTGCGGCTGCGCCCGCCTTCGGGAAAGAACTCCACGCAATGCCCGCGTCGATACACCTGATACAGGTATTCGGAGAAGACGGCGGCGTAGATCGGGTCGCCGTGGAAGCTGCGGCGCATGAAGAAGGCCCCGCCTCGGCGCAGCAGTCCGCCGACCACCGGCAGGTTCAAGTTCTCCCCCGAGGCGATGTGCGGCAGCATCAGGCCGCGGTCGAACAGCAGCAGGGACAGCAGCAGATAGTCCGTGTGGCTGCGGTGCGAGGGCATGTAAACCAAGGTATGGGTCTGCGCGAGTTCGGTGACCCGCTCCAGGCCGTTCAACGCCACTTCATCGTAGATGCGCTTGAAGAAGGCCCGAAGCAGGGCCGCCAAGGCCACGATGGTGGGGTAGGACATGTCCGAGGCGATGCCCAGCGCCGCTTTGCGGGCGCGGTTCTGCAGGCGCCTTGCGCGTTTCCCGGCATCGCGTTCAGTCCGGGTCAAGGCTTGCACTGCCAGCCGCCAGCGGGAGCCCTGACCGCTTGGCGCCGCTGGCGCTTCGTTGGCGAGGGTCCGCTCAATCGCAGCTTGGACTTGGCGGCTCTTGACCACTTGGTCAACCAAGGTGCGCCGATGGGAGAAGTCGGGGCCCAAGGTTGCCAGCTTTTGGCCGTGCAGCCGCACCCGCAACAGTCGGGCGCAACGGCGGAAGCGGCGGTTGTCGTCGCCGTCGCCGGCTTCGGCCAGGTTCAAGGGGGTACCCAAGTGGACAACGATTCGGCGGCGGGCGATCACTAGGTTGATCAGGCGGCGCAGGCGGGTGGTGACCGCCCAGTTTTCGGAAAACAGTTGGGCGATCAGCGAGTGCTCGCGCTGCGTCGTGTGCCCCCAGAAGATCTGCACCGGCAGCAGCGCCACGTTGGCTAGGGCCGCTTCGGGATCGGCCGTCAGCCGCATCAACCGTGCCGAGTACGTTTGCATGGTGTTGCGCCGCTGCCAGCCGGCGGGGCGGGCTAGGAAAACGAATCGGCGCTTCTCATCGGTCTCGCCGACGCGGATGGCACCCAAGGGGTCCGGCCAGCCGTGCGCCGCGCAAACGATGTCGAGGACGATCAGGTCGGACAGGGAGCGCAGGGGCAGCACGTAAACGGTTGTCGGCGGCAACGACTCCGGAACGGCCCCGGCGATGCGGGGACGGACGATCCAGCGGATCAAGCGGCGGGCGATACGGTAGCGGAGGGGCCTTGGGGGTTCGTCGCTCGAAGGCTGGCTGCGTTGGACAGGCTGCCGCTTGACGGGCGAATCCTCCGCCCGACTATCCGGACTCCCCGATGTGCTGGCCTTCGAAGAGGCCTTCGATCTGGCCTTCGACGGGGCTGGTGATTTCGACTTCCCAGATATCCCGGTACTTGCGCTCTGCGGATGACTCGACATCTTGCACGGTCTTGATCACCGTTGGCCGCAAGAATACCAGCAAGTTGGTCTTGGTGCGGCTGTCGCCGGTTGAACGGAAAAAGAAGCCGAGGCCCGGAATGTCGCCGAGCAGCGGCACCTTGCGCCGGGTTTGGGTCACGTTGTCCTGGATCAGGCCGCCGAGGACGATGATCTGCTGGTCCTCGGCCAGGATGGTGGTCGTGATCTGCCGCTTGGAGGTGACCACGTCCGCAAAGCCTGCGTCGCCAATGGGCGTTTCGACGATGTTGGTGATCTCCTGGTCCACTTCCATGCGCACCGAGGTGCCTTCGTGGACGTGGGGGGTGACCTTTAACGTCAGGCCCACATCCTCGCGCTGCACGGTGGTAAATGGGTTGGAGGAGCCGTCGCCGGTGGTGGTGAAGCTGCCAGTGCGGAACGGCACCTGCTGGCCGACCACGATGACCGCCTCCTGGTTGTCCAAGGCCATGATGCTGGGCGTGGACAGCAGGTTGGCGTCGCTGGAAGTGGCCAGCGCGGTGATGATGCCGCCGAAGGAGATGCCGTCCGGGTTGATTCTCGCCGCCGCCAAGGTGGGGCTTGAAACGCTCGCCAGTCCGGCGAGCACGTCGATGTTGACCTCGCCGCCGTCGGCGTTTTCCGCGCCCAGGTTGTTGAGCAGTTCGGAGACCACGCCGCTCAGGGAGGTGCTGGCCAAGGGCACCGTATCGCCCTGGCCGTCGGCGATGGCCGCTTCCACGCCGATGTCCTCCCGGTCGGAGAGATTGACTTCCACCACGGCGGCTTCGATAAGTACCTGCGTGCGGCGCACGTCCAGCTTGGCGAGGATTTCGCGCAGCTCATTGATGGTGCCCGGGTCGGCCCGGGCGACGATGGCGTTCAGGGACTCGTCCGCTTGGATGGTGGTGGCCTCGGCGCCTTCTTCGGTGCGTTCGTTGCCGGTGAGGAGGGCGGAGAGGATGTTGGCCACATCCACCGCGTCGGCGTGGTTCAGGCGGAACACCTGGGCGCCGCCGGTGGTGGTGGCGGGCTGGTCGAGCTTGTCGATCAGCTTGAGTATCTCCGCGGTGGGCCGCGGCTTGCCCCGCACCACGATGCTGTTGTTGCGCTCGTTGGCGATCAACTGAATGCGCTGCGGCCCGGTGGCGCCCTGCCCGATCTGCTCCGGCGCGAGCTTTTCAAGCAGCGCCACCACGGTGCCCACCCAGGCCTCGCGTAGCGGCACCACGGTGATTTCGTCCTCGTCCGCTACGTCGATCTGTTCGATCATCCGAGTGAGGCGCGCGATGTTGTTGGCGTGGTCGCTGATGATGACGATGTTCGGCTGCGAGACCGCGGCGATGTGGCCGTACTGCGGGATCAGCGGACGCAGGATCTTGACCAGCTCGCCGGATTCCACGTTCTGGGCGGCGATCACCCGGGTAATGAGTTCCTCCGGGGGCAGTTCCCGCACTTCGCCGTCGGGGCCGGGGCCCTGCTTGCCGGTCGCCGTGGTTTGAATGCGGATCACGTCGCCGGACGGCGAGGCGGTGAAGTTGTGCACCCGCAGCACGGAGAGGAAGAGTTCGTACACCGCGTCGGCGTTCATGGGCACGCTCGACACGACCGTGACGTTGCCCTTCAGGCGCGGGTCGATGACGAAGGTCTTGCCGGTGATCTGCGCCACTTGGGAGACGAACTCGTGGATGTCCGCCTCCTTGATGTTGACCACCCAGGTGTCGTCGGCCAACTGCTCGGCGGCGTAAGTTGGCGTGCCACCAAGGAACAGGCCGCACGCCAGCGCCACAACGGCAGCCGCAGAACGCATCTCTAACAACTGACGCATTGGATGGCTATCCCCTTGGATTCTGGAGCGATGTCGTGACGAAGAAGCGGCGTTCGCCGCGCTGCACCTCGATGCGCACGGAGCCGCTGGCCAGCAGGTTGTTGAGCGTTGAACGGTCGGTTTGCACGTCGCCGACCGGACGGCCGTTGACCGACAGAATCAGGTCGCCGGCCAATAAGCCAGTCTGACTCAAGTAGGGCAGATTGGCCAGATTGCCGACCCGGTAGCCCGCCGCCTCACCGCGGCTGACCGGTGCCATCGCCAGTTCCTCCAGCACTTGCTCCGGATTGTCGTTCAAGCGCTCGCGGTAGCGCTCAACCAGTTCTTCGGGGCTTTCCGGCGGGCGTTCCTGTCCGGTCTCGCGGTCGGCTGGCGGGGCGGGCGTTTGGGAGGCGTCGGCGTTGGCGTTCGGGGGCGGAACCGGCACTCGGCGGAAACTCTCGCCTTCCGGGAAAGTCAGGGTTTCGTGCTGCCCGGCGCGC
Organism: Pseudomonadales bacterium; assembly: GCA_022827905.1. GTDB lineage: Bacteria > Pseudomonadota > Gammaproteobacteria > Pseudomonadales > Azotimanducaceae > Azophilus. The sequence continues at coordinate 147,302 of JAJEIQ010000078.1, forward strand.
AGCAGGATGACCTGCTCGGCCTGCACCGCCCGCAATGTGGCGTTGCCGGGCAACTCATCGCCGATGGCGTAGAGCCGGCCGGGATTGCCCTTTCTGGCGATTATGGCGGCGGACTCCGAAGGCGGTTCGGTCACGAACACCCCCTGCAGGGTCAAGGGCAGGCGGGTTTTCGCCGTTGGCTGCAAGGCCGCCGCCCCGGCATCCTGATCGTTGGGCGCGCGGCCAAACAAGCCGGCTTTGCGGATTGCGCCGAGGTCGACGCTCGCCGCTGCCCTGCCACCCTCGCTGGGTGCGGGGACTGGGGTTGCTTCAGGCGTTGCGGGCGTCCCGGAGACGAAAAACATCGCGGTGCCCGCCAAGGTGTAGGCGATGCCGACCACGAGGGCCCACCGAAGCGGGCCCACCGCCTTGGCGACCCATGCGCTGATGTCGATGTCCTTCATGTCGGTCAGCGGCTCCCTAAAAGACCGCCTCTTCCACGGAGACGACGATCTCATCCTCGGCGCCGCTGCCAGCCCAAGGCTGGTTAAGCAACTGCAGCAGGCGCCTTGTGATGCCTATTTTCACATATCCGCCTTCCATGATCTCGGCTTCGATGAGCAGCCTGTTCCCCGCCTCGGTGAAGCCCCTGGCCCTGACCGGCGCTGATTGCGCCTCAAGCCGCATCGGCGGCAGCAACGCGGTGTGGGTTCGGCCGCCTAGGGCGTAGCTCACCGCCCCGCCGCTCCAGCGTCCGCCGCCCTCAAGGCGCTCCAAGCCGCCGGCTGTCACGGTGGCGTCGAGGCCTTCGATGTCGAGCGTCCCGTCGAGGCGGATGTCATAGGCGGCCAACCCGGCGTTGAACGCTGCGGCGGCCACTGCGCCGCTGGCGGACAACTCGATCGCGTCGGTTGGCAAGGCCATGCGCCCGCCCAGGTTGAGGCCGTCGCCGGTCAGCCGCCAAGTGTGGCCCGGCGCGAGTTGCGCCAATGTGACGGGTTCAAAGGACCAGTGCAGTCGGCCTAGGCCGACGCCCTTTAGACGCAGTGCGCCGCTGCCCGACCAGATGGTGCCCGCCGTTGCGGTCAACGAAGCGCCGGTGAGCCGTTCGAGGAGGAGGGCAAACAGCCCCGCCGGTGCCAAGGCACCGCAGAACAGCGCGAAGGCCAGGATGCCGACGGCGACGGTTCTCATTGCACGGTCAGCAATTCCGCCAGGATGCGCTCATACACCCGCGCCAGCCGGTCGAGGTCGGCCACCGCCACGCACTCATCGATCTTGTGAATGGTGGCGTTGATCGGGCCGAGTTCAACCAACTCGCAACCAAGTGGGGCGATGAAGCGGCCATCGGATGTGCCTCCGGAGGTGGACAGCGCGCAGTCGAGGCCGAGCTCATCGAAGACTGCCCGGCGTACGCATGAGGTCAGATGCCCCGCCTCGGTCAGGAAGGGTTCGCCGGACAGATGCCAACGCAGGGTGGCGTCGAGTCCGTGCCGCTTCACGAGCGCGGCGATTCGGTTCTTGAGGCCGTCGGCCGTCTGCTCCGTGCAGTAGCGGATGTTGAAGTCCATGACCAGTTCGCCCGGAATGACGTTGACCGCACCAGCGCCGGCGCGGATGTTGGCGACCTGCAGGCTGGTCGGCGGGTAGTGGGCGTTGCCCTGATCGAAGGCCTCCTCGCTGAGCGCCTTGAGGAAGGGTGCGGCCTCATGAATGGGGTTGCGCGCCGCATCCGGATAGGCCACATGGCCTTGGATGCCGTGAACGGTGAGGGTGCCGGTGAGCGAACCGCGGCGGCCGTTGCGCAGGGTGTCGCCCAGCGCCTTGCTCGACGAGGGTTCGCCGACGATGCAGTAGTCGAGGCCGATGTCGTGCCCGCGCAGATGCTCGACGATGCGGCGGGTGCCGTGGCGGGCCTCGCCCTCCTCGTCGCTGGTCACCAGAAAGGCAATGCGTCCCGCGGGCGTCCTCTGGCCGGCGAGAAAGCGCTCAGTGGCGACGATCATGGCCGCAAGGCTCGATTTCATGTCCGCGGCGCCGCGCCCGAACAGCAGGCCGTCACGGATGACCGGCTCGAAGGGCGGGCTCCGCCAAGCGCTAGAGTCGCCGGGCGGCACCACGTCCGTGTGGCCGGCGAAGGCCAGACAGGGCTGTCCCGAGCCGAGTTCCGCATAGAAGTTGCGCACGCCGCCAGCGTCCAGAGTGGTGATCGCAAACCCCAAGCGCTCGAGCCGTTCCATAAGCAGCGCCTGGCAGCCGGCATCCTCCGGCGTGACCGACGGGCGACGGATCAAGGCTTCGGTCAGTTCAAGAACCGCGTTGCCGTCGCGCCCCGAGGCCTCTTCTTTCATGCGAATTCAGTTGTGCGCGTGCAACTGTTCGTTGAGGGCGATGGCCTTGCGGTTGACGCGGCACTGCACTTCACCGGTTTCGCTGTGGCGGATGAACAGCAGGTCGGACTGGCCGGCCAGTTCCCGCGCTTTCACTGGGCCGGTGCGCCTGCCGTCTTCGTCGATCACGGCCACGCGGGTGCCGGCGGTGATGTAGAGGCCCGCCTCGATGGTGCAGCGGTCGCCCAAGGGGATGCCGGTGCCACCGTTGGCGCCGATCAGGCATTGCTGGCCGATGGTGATGACTATTTCACCGCCGCCGGCCAGGGTGCCCATGATGCTCGCGCTGCCGCCGAGGTCGGAGCCGTGCCCGAGCACGACGCCTTGGGAGACTCGGCCCTCCACCATGTTGGGGCCAAGCGCCGCGGCGTTGAAATTGATCGCCCCGTAGGGCATCACGGTGGTGCCGTCGCCGAGGTAGGCGCCGAGCCGAATGCGGCTCGAATCGGCGATGCGCACGCCGCTCGGCACGATGTAGTTGGCCATCTTGGGGAATTTGTCCACCGAGAGCACTTCGAAGTGGCGGTCTTGCACCCGCGCCCGGATTTGCCGGGCGGCCAGCTCCTCCAGCGCCACCGCGCCTTCGGTGGTCCAGGCGACGGTTTGCAGGTGGGCGAAGATGCCGTCGAGGTTGAGGGTGTTGGGCAGCGCCAGCCGATGGGAAAGCAGGTGCAGCTTCAAAAAGGCCTCGGCGGTTGAGCCGATCGGCGCATCCTCGGTCAGCAACACCGCGATCAGGGGCCGGTCCGCTTCGAGCAGGGGCGCGGCCTCGGGTTGGTGGGCGCTGATGAAGGCACTGGCGGCGTCCGGCTCGATCATCGCCCCGCCCGGTGAAAACCGGTCGCGGATGGCGGCGTCGAGCGCTCCTTCCGGTGCCTTCAGCGGCGCTGGAAAGAAGCAGTCGATGCACTGGCCGGCGCGGTTCAGGGTCGGCAGGCCGATGGCGAAGGCGAATGTGGGCATGGAATCTCCTTAGGTCTCAAACTAGCAGCGTGAGCGCCGCCAATCAACGAGGTGCTCGACCGCTTCGATGCACTCCGCTTGGGGCGCCACCAACGCGATGCGGACATGATGGGCACCGGGATTGCCCGCCTCGCTCTCCCGGCCTAGGAATGAGCCGGGCAGCACGGTGATGTTCAGGTCCCGATAGAGGGCGCGGGCGAACTCGCGGTCGTCCTCGTCCGTGGGCAGCCAGAAGTAGAATCCGCCGTCCGGCAGGCGGGCGTCGAAGGCGGTGTTCAACAGGGGTGCGGCGGCCTCGAACTTGGCCCGGTACAGGGCCCGGTTTTGGCGCACGTGGGCCTCGTCGCGCCACGCCAGCGCGCTGGCCTGCTGCACGTGGACGGGCAGGGCGGCGCCCTGGTAGGTGCGGTGCTGGTAGTAGCGCTCAAGCAGGCTGGCATCACCGGCCACGAACCCGGAGCGCAGTCCCGGCAGGCTGGAACGCTTGCTCAGCGAGTGAAAGACGATGCATCGGGCGTAGCCGGGATTGCCCAAGGCGTCGCTTTCGCGCAGCAGGCCGGTGGGCGGGCGGTCCTCGTCGAGGTGGACTTCCGAATAGCATTCGTCGGCGGCAATCACGAAGTCGAAGCGGTGGGCCTGCTCGATCAGCCAACGCTGAGTGGCGGGGGGGATCACCTTGCCGGTGGGGTTGCCCGGTGAGCACAGGTAGAGGACTTCGGTGCGCGCCCACACCGTATCCGGCACCGCTTCGAAGTCGAGTTGGTAGTCGTTGTCGGCCTCCGCGTTGAGGTAGTGGGGTGCCGCACCGCTGAGAATCGCCGCGCCCTCGTAGATTTGGTAGAAGGGGTTGGGCAGCACGACCAGCGGGTCGGGCTTGGCGCCCACCGCCGCCTGGGCGAAGGAGAACAGCGCCTCCCGGGTGCCGGACACCGGCAGCACGCCCCGTTCGGGATCCAGCTCGGCGCCAAAGCGGCGCTCAAGCCAAGCGCAGATCGCCTCGCGCAGTTCCCGGATCCCGCGGGTGGCGGGGTAGGCGCCTAAGCCCTCGGATAAGCGTTGGCGATCGGCCAGGCATTCAACCACGGCGGCGGGCGGTTCGTGCTTGGGCTCGCCGATGGACAGGCTCACGTGCGGCCGGTGCGCGGCCGGCGAGATGCCGTCAAGCAACGCCGCGAGGCGCTGGAAGGGATAGTCGTGCAGTTGGCTGAGGCGTGGATTCACGTGGGCACGCTGTCGAGGGATTGGCGCAGGGTGTTTTCCAGTTGGTAGATGGCTTCGGGATTGGTGATCGGCTCACCGGCGCGGGTCTGGATGTGGAACACGTCCTCAACCCGCTCCCCCAGGGTGACGATGCGCGCTTCCAGCAGGGCCACTTCCAGTTCGAAGAACAGCGCCCCGATGCGGGCCAGCAGCCCAGGCCGGTCGGTGGTGTGGATCGATAGCGTGGAGTAGGCGTGGCCGTCGCCGTTGTCCAAGCGGACTTCGGTGGGGCGATGCAGTTGGCGAAGCTGGCGCGGCAGGCGTTGGGGGCGGAAGGGCTTGATGCGGGGTTCGCGGATCGCCCGGGCCAGCGATTCGATGACCGCGCTGCCGTCGCCGCGAACCGGTTGGCGGTGTTGGTCGAGCACGACGAAGGTGTTGAAGCATTGGCCATCGCCGGCGGTGTGGATGTGCGCGTCATAGACCCGCAGGCGCAGCCGATTGATGGCCGTTACCGTGGCGGCGAACAGGTTCTCCCGGTCCTGGGCGTGGATGAACAGCTCCGTGGCGCTCTCCTCGGAAACTTCGCTGGCCAGGCGCCGCAGCAGTACCAGGGGGCCGCCCGTCAGATCGTGGTTCGCCACCGCGACGGTGATTTCCGCCACGTCGCGTGCTGGATGGCGGAGCATGAAGTCGTCGCCCATGAGCTCCCAGAGCGCGTGGGCACGGGCGGCGGGTAGGCCCAGCGCGGCGGTTTGCTCGGCGGCGCTCTCCCGGCAGGCGCGCACGGTCGCCTGGCGGTCCACGGGCGACTCGATGCCTTGGCGCAGCAGCTTCTTGGTGTTGGCGTAGAGCTGGCGCATGAGGGTCGCCCGCCAACTGTTCCAAAGCGTTGGGTTGGTCGCCGTGATGTCCGCCACCGTCAGCGCGTAGAGGTAGTCCAAGCGCCGCTCGGACTTGACGAAACGGGCGAATTCAAGCACCACTTGGGGATCGTGAATGTCGCGCCGCTGGGCGGTGTCGGACATCACGAGATGCTCGGCCACCAGCCACTCGACCAGTTCGGTGTCGTCATCGTTCAGGCCCAGGCGGCGGCAGAACTGGCCGGCGAATTGGGCGCCGATCCGCGAATGGTCGCCCCCCCGGCCCTTGCCGATGTCGTGGTAGAGGCCGGCGATGTAGAGCAGCTCCACCTTGGGAATGGCCTTCACGCAGTGGTGGGCCAGCGGCAAGCGCTCGGCTTGGGCCCGGTAACGGAACAGCCGCATGTTGCGGATCACCATCATGGTGTGGGCGTCCACCGTGTAGATGTGGAACAGGTCGTGCTGCATCTGGCCGACGACCTGCCCGAACTCGGGGATGTAGCGCCCAAGAATGCCGTAGCGCCGCATGCGGGTGAGTTGGGTGACCAGGGTGTAGGGGGCCTTGAGCAACTCCAGGAACAGGCGGCTGTTGCTTGGATCGTTGCGAAAGTCGTCATCGATCAATGTCAGGTGCTGACGGATCAGGCGGATGGTGGCGGCGCGCACGCCGCCGATGTCGCGTCGGTTGGCGAGGATCACGAACAGTTCCAACAAGGCGCTTGGCGTTTCGGCGAAGACCCGGTCGTGGACCGCCTCGATGGCGTCCGCATTGATCTGGAATCGCTCGTTGATGCGCTCGCGCTTGGGCCGTGCGGGTGCGAACGACTCCTCTAGGAACTGCAGGACGATGTCGTTGACCTCCCGCAGGGAAAGCACCCATCGGTAGTATTCGTGCATGAAGCGCTCAACGCCGGGCCGGGCGGTGGTGTCGGCGTAGCCGAGCTGTTGGGCGAGGGTGCGTTGGTGCTCGAACTGCAGCCGGTCGTCCTTGCGTTCGGCGACCAGATGCAGGCCGTAGCGCACCCACCACAGGTAGCGCTGGCCATCGGTCAGCCAGCGCCGCTCCTGGCTGGTGAGGACGCCGAGGCGTTCCAGCTCAGCGGCATCCGCCGTGCCGTACTTGCGCTGGCAAACCCAAAGCACGGTCTGCAGATCGCGCAGGCCGCCGGGAGAGTCCTTGATGTTGGGTTCAAGGTCGGACTCCACGTCCTCGAAGCGCTTATGACGCCGCTCCTGCTCCGCGCGCTTTGCTCGGAAGTAGCGGTCGGCCGGCCAGGTGCGCGGGTGGTCCATAAAGGCGTCGAGCTTGTGGATCAACCGCCGCAGCGCCGGGCTATCCGAGTCGGTGAGCAAGCGCCGCTCGAATAGGGCCGTGGCCGCGGTGAGGTCGGCCTTGATGGTGGCCTTGCAGTCCGCCAGGCTCCTGACGCTGTGGCCGATTTCGAGGTTTAAGTCAAACAGCGCCCGCACGAAGGGTTCAATCTCGGCCCGGTGCTTGGATGGCTTCACGCCCAGGATCAGCAAGTCGATGTCGGAGCCGGGGTGCAGTTCCCCGCGCCCGTAGCCGCCCACGGCGAACAGTGCCAGGTCGCGCTGCGCAGCGGCGCTGAAGTGGCCGCGCCACATCTCCCGAAGCAGCCCGTCAAAAAAGGATGCGCGCTTGCTGACGATGCCGCCAATGTCCTCGCCGGCCCAGTAGCGCTTGGCCAACGCCGCATCGGCGGCGCTCAGGCGCTGGCGCAGTTGCGCGATGGATGCGGCGTTCAAGCCGTTGCGCCGACGGCGTTGCCGGCGGTTTGCCCGAAGGCCTCCTCCGTCCGCCGCGTCAGCACTTCGGCACCGTCGCGGGTGACCAGGATGGTGTGCTCCCACTGGGCGGACAGCTTGTGGTCGCGGGTCACCACCGTCCAGTAATCGGGCAGTATCTTGATGTGCCGCCGCCCGGCATTGAGCATCGGCTCGACGGTGAAGGTCATGCCCTGCTCGATGGGGAGACCGGTGCCCGGGCTGCCGTAGTGCATGACGTGGGGGTCGTCGTGGAAGATCTTGCCAATGCCGTGGCCGCCGAACTCCTCCACCACCGAGAAGCGGTGGGCCTTGGCGTGGGTCTCGATGGCGTGGCCGATGTCGCCCAGGGTGGCGCCGGGGCGGATTGCTTCGATGCCGAGGTAGAGGCACTCCTGAGTGACCCGCACCAGCCGCTCGGCGAATGCTTGGGTTTTGCCGACCATGAACATCTTGCTGGTGTCGCCGTGGTAGCCGTCCTTGATGACGGTGACGTCGATGTTGAGGATGTCGCCGTTCCTGAGCTTTTTCTTGCTGGAGGGGATGCCGTGGCAGACCACGTGGTTGACCGAGGTGCAGATGGAGCGCGGGAAGGGCGGCACGCCGCGGCCGGTGGTGTAGTTCAGCGGCGCGGGCACGCAGTTGATCTCATCGACGATGTAGCGGTGGCAGAGGTCGTTGAGCGCGTCGGTGCTCACGCCTGGCTTGACGTGCTCGCCGATCATTTCGAGCACGCTGGCAGCCAAGCGCCCAGCGCGGCGCATGCCTTGGATGTCGGCGTCGGTGGTGGCTTTGGCGGACATGGGAATCTATGGTATAAAGCCCGCCGCTTGGGGGCAATGGCCGCGCCTACGCTGCGAAAGCTGCGCTTGCGCCGCAAAGCTGCCCGATCAGGCTCATTCCGGCGGCCGTCTTGGCGTCCAGCCGGATAACACAACGCACGCAGCTCGTCGCAAATTCACGGGTGCCGGCAACCCTTGGGTCCGGTCTGAATTGAAGGGGCTGCGGAGGCTCAACCCGGAGACAAAATTGAACATCAATATGCGCGACATGTTGGCCGCGGGCGTCCACTTCGGCCATCGCACCCGGTACTGGAATCCGAAAATGGCCCCCTTCATTTTCGGCGCCAGAAACAAGATCCACATCATCAATCTCGAACGGACCGTGCCCGCCTTTGAGCAGGCGCTGACCGAGATTCGCAGCATGTCCACCTTGGGCAAGAAGATCCTGTTCGTCGGCACTAAGCGAGCGGCCGCCAAGGTCATTCGCGAGCAGGCGGCCCGGGTGGAGATGCCCTTCATCGACCAGCGCTGGCTTGGCGGCATGCTCACCAACTACAAGACCATCCGCCAGTCCATCGAGCGGCTCAAGGAATTGGAGCAGCAGGCCGAGGACGGCACCTTGGACATGCTCACTAAGAAGGAGGCCCTGCACAAGCGCCGCCTGATGGGCAAGCTCGAGCGCAGCCTCGGCGGCATCAAGGACATGGGCGGGCTGCCCGACGCCGTGTTCGTGATAGACGTGCAGCATGAGCGCATTGCCGTCACCGAGGCGCAGAAGCTTGGCATTCCCGTGTTTGCCATCGTGGACACCAACAGCGACCCGGACGGCATCGACTATGTCATCCCGGGCAACGACGACGCCATTCGCGCCATTCGGCTGTACGTCACCGCCGTGGCGGACGCGATCGCCGAAGGGCGCGAGAATGCCGGTGGGGCGGTCCGGCTGGATGAATTCCTCGAGGTTGAGAAAGGGGCGTCCGCCGCCGCTGAGACGGCGAGCGAAGCTGCCAAAGCTCCTGCGGCCGTAGAAGCCCCCGCAGCCGAAGAAACGCCAGCAGCCGAAGAAGCGCTGGCAGCCGCTGATGCGCCTGAGGCCGCGGCCGAGCCCGCCGCTGCCGAAGCGGCTGCCGCCGCCGATTTGCCCGAAACCACCAGCGAAGCGCCAGCGGAGGACTAAGCCATGCCCATTACCGCCAAGCAAGTCAAGGAACTGCGCGATCGCACCGGCCTTGGCATGATGGATTGCAAGGCCGCCCTGCAGGAGGCCGACGGCGATCTCGAGCAGGCCATCGACGCCTTGCGCCGCAAGAGCGCATTGAAGGCGGCGAAAAAGGCTTCCCGCACCGCAGCGCAGGGGTTGTTGGGCCTGAAGCTGGCGGCGGATGGCAAGCGCGCCGCCTTGGTTGAGGTCAACATCGAAACCGACTTCGCCGCCCGCAACCCGAAATTCATCGCCTTCGTTGACCGGGTCGCCGCGGCCGCCTTGGAAGCCGGGGCCGATGGTGCCGAGCTGGCCGGTGTTTTTGCCGAGGAACGCGAGGCCTTGGTTCAGGAGATCGGCGAGAACATCAACGTGCGCCGGGCCGAGACCTTGGCCACGGAGACCGGCCGCATCGGCAGCTACCTGCACAACGACGGCCGCAAGGGCGCCTTGGTCGAGCTGTCCATCGACGATGCGGAGCTTGGCCGGGATCTGGCCATGCACATCACCGCCCACGATCCGACCCCCTTGGTGGTGCGCAGCGCCGACCTCGACGCCGCGACCGTAGCCAAGGAACGGGAAATCTTCGCCGCCCAGGCGGCGGATAGCGGCAAGCCGCCGAACATCATGGAGAAGATCGTCGAGGGCCGGGTGCGCAAGTTCCTCGCCGAAGTGAGCCTGGTCGACCAAGCCTTCATCAAGGACGGTGAGCAGAAGGTCGGCAAGCTGCTGGGCGCCAAGGGCGCCGAGGCGCGCCGTTTCGCCCGCCTTGAAGTGGGCGAGGGCATCGCCGTGGCGGAAGAGGACTTCGCTGCCGAAGTGGCCGCCCAGGCCGCTGGAGGAAGCTGATTGACGAGGCTGCTTTTGAAGCTGTCCGGCGAGGCGTTGGCCGGCAAGCCGGGGTTCGGCATCGATCCGGGCGTGCTTGATCGCGTTTGCCAGGAGTTGCGCGAAGCGCGTCGCCTCGGCGCCGAGATTGCCTTGGTTTGCGGCGGCGGCAACCTCTTTCGCGGCGCTGCCCTGGCCGAAGCGGGCATGGACCGCGTGGTGGCCGACCAGATGGGCATGCTGGCCACCTGCATGAACGGCTTGGCCATCGGCGACGCCCTGGCCAGGGCGGGCGTTCCGGCGCGCATGTTTGGCGCGGTCGCGATGCCCGGCGTGTTGCCTGCCTACAGCGTGCCCGAGGCTCGCGCCGCGCTCGGCAACGGCGAGATCGCCATACTGGCCGGGGGAACCGGCAATCCGTTCTTCACCACCGACACGGCTGCCTGCCTGCGCGCCGTGGAACTCGACGCGGACTGCGTTCTCAAGGCCACCAAGGTCGATGGCGTCTATTCCGCTGACCCGATGCTCGACGCCGCCGCCGAGCGCTTTGACGCCCTTTCCTTTGACGACGTGCTGCAACGCGACCTAGGCGTGATGGACCTCACCGCCATTTGCCTGTGCCGCGACAACGCCTTGCCGGTTGTGGTTTTCGATCTGGCGGCGCCCGGCGCGTTGACCCGGCTGGTCAAGGGTGAGAAGGTTGGCACCCGCATCGCGTCCAAAGCCCACCGATGATTGAGGAATTTACCGCCGATGCCGATGAGCGCATGGGCAAGACGATTGAGGCCATGCAGGCGGCCTTCGCCCGAATTCGCACCGGCCGCGCCCATCCAAGCCTGTTGGACGGCATTGAAGTGCCCTACTACGGCAGCGATGCGCCGCTCAACCAAGTGGCGAGCATCAGCGTTGAGGATGCCCGCACGTTGTTGGTTTCGCCGTGGGAGAAGAGCCTGGTTCCGGCCATCCAGAAAGCCATCTTGAAAAGCGATCTCGGCATTACCCCGGCCGCCACCCAAGACGTGGTTCGAATCCCGCTGCCGGCCCTGACCGAGGAGAACCGCCGCGATCTGGCCCGCCAGGCCCGCCAGGAGGCGGAAGCGGGCCGCATCGCCATCCGCAACATTCGCCGCGATGCCATCTCCGACATTCGCGAACTGCTTCGGGAAAAAGAGGTGGCCCAAGACGATGCGCGGCGCGGCGAGGAGGCGGTTCAACAGATCACCGACCGCCGCGTCAAGGAAGTGGATCAGGCCCTGGAGTCGAAGGAGGCCGACCTCATGGCGGTCTGAGCCGTCCGCAATGACGGTTTCAACCAAATCCGGCGGGCGCGTGGAGAATGAAGAGCGCCATCTGGGAGATCAGCACATCTTGAACCCTCGCCATGTCAGAACTGCCGCTTAGCGCCGCCGATAGGGAACCGGGCGGGGCGCCCTTCCACGTTGCGATCATCATGGACGGCAACCATCGGTGGGCGAGGCGCCGGCGTCTGCCCGGCGCCGCGGGGCATCGGGCGGGCGCCAAGAACGTTCGTCCCATCGCCGAGGCCTGCTCCGACTACGGCGTTCGCTGCTTGACGCTGTTCGCCTTCAGCACGGAGAACTGGCAACGGCCCAAGCGGGAGGTGAACCTTCTGCTGGACCTCATGCGCGGCCTGCTTGACCGGGACTTGGCGGACCTCGACGAACGCAACGTGCGGCTGAACATCATCGGCGACCGCTCCCGCTTTCCGGCTGATCTGCAGATGCGCATGAATCGGGCGGAGGCGCTGACCCGCGCCAACACGCGCATGACCCTCAACATCGCCGCCAACTACGGGGGCCGCTGGGACATTGCGGCGGCGGCCCGGGAGGCGGCCCGGCAGGTGGCGGAAGGCCGCATCGACATCGACGACATCGACGAGGACCGCTTCGCCTCCTTGCTTTCCCTGGGCCAACTGCCGCCGCCGGATCTGTGCATCCGCACCGGCGGCGACCAGCGCATCAGCAACTTCCTGCTCTGGGACTTGGCCTACACCGAACTGCACTTCGTCGAGGCGTTCTGGCCGGAGTTCGAGCCGGCGCACCTGTTGGAGGCCTTCTCGGCCTTCGAGGAGCGCCGGCGCCGATTCGGCTGCCGGAGCGCACGGCCTTAGGGCGCGGGGAGGCACATGCTCAAGAGCCGCGTCATCACGGCGGTCGGCTTGGCCTTGGCCGCGCTGGCGGTGATCTACCTGCTGCCGCCCTTGGGGTTTGCGTTGGCCATCGGGCTGGTGGCGTTGCTGGCGGCTTGGGAATGGGCGCGCTTTGCCGGGCTTAACGCCGGATGGCAGCGCGTGCTCTACTCCGCCGCCATTGCCGTTTTGGGGATTGCCGCCTTGGCCTGGCCCGGCCTGCAGACCGTGGCGCTTTGGGTTGGGGTGGCCGCTTGGGCGGCCGCCATCGCCGGCATCCTGAGCCACCGGGCGGGCCGGACCTTCAGCGGCTGGCCGTGGATCGCTGCCGTGCTGGGCATCGCCATCCTCTGGGCGGCTTGGATTGCGGCGGTGGCCGTGCGCGCGGCGCCGAACGGCGCTCACTGGCTGGTGTGGCTCTTCTTCCTGGTTTCGGCGGTGGACATCGGCGCCTACTTTGCCGGAACCGCCTGGGGCCGCCTGAAGCTCGCGCCGTCATTGAGCCCGGCCAAGACCTGGGAAGGCGTGGCGGGGGGCGCGGCGCTCAGCGCGCTCATTTGTGGCGGCGCCTTGGCGGTGCTGGGCCGTTTGGATGCGCTGGCTTGCGCGATCATCGCCCTGCTGATCGCCGTTTCGGTGTTCGGGGATCTGCTGGAGAGCCTGCTCAAGCGCCAATCGGGCGTCAAGGATTCCGGCACCCTGCTGCCCGGCCACGGCGGCCTCCTCGACCGCTTCGACTCCGACTTGGCGGCACTGCCGGTGTTCGCGCTACTGCTGCCGTTCGTCTGACCCCTAGGGTAGAGTGATTGAGTGAATACCCGACGTGACAACTTGCAGGGCGAGCCGCTCAACCGGGCACTGGAGCCAAACAACCCGGTTGACTACATTGCCCGCACCCGTGAGCAATACGACAAGCTCGGCTATCCGCCCTACCGGTGGGTGCGCAATGAGGACCCGCCGCCGTTGGCGCCGCTGGCCAAGCCCCTTAGCGAGGCGAAGGTCGGCTTGGTGGCGTCGGGCGGCATCTACCGGACCGGCCAAGTGGCCTTCCACTATCGGGATGACTTCAGCTTCCGCGAGATTCCCGCCGACACCCCGACGAGTGAACTGCGCGCCACCCACTTCGCCTACGACCTGACCGACGCCCGCCGCGACCCCAACGCGGTCTTTCCCTTGGCAACCCTGCGCAACTTGGTCGATGAGGGACGCATCGGCGGCTTGGCCCCCCACGCCTACACCTTCATGGGCGGCATCTACTCGGTGCGCAAGGTGCGCGATCAGCTCACCCCCGCCATCGGCGACCGCCTGCAGCGCGATGAGGTCGATCTCGCCATACTGGTGCCGGTCTGACCCGTCTGCCACCAGTCCGTCGGACTGATTGCACGGGAACTCGAAAGCCGCGGCCTGCCCACGGTCTGCCTATCGAGCGCCTACTCCATCACCCGCTCGGTCAACCCCCCGCGCGCCATCTACTTGGACTTCCCCCTAGGCCGCACCGCCGGCAAGCCGAACGACCCCGCCTTGCAGCGCCAAGTAATGATCGACGCCTTGAACGCCTTCGAGACCATCCAGCAACCTGGCACGATCATCACCCTGCCGCACCGCTGGAGCGACGACGACGCTTGGAAGGACCACGCCATGCGCCCCAAGCCCCGTGCGGACGGCGGAGCGGCGGATGATCGAGTGGGGCGTTTTGATACGCCGCAATACCAAAGTGAAGACGACCGCGTGGCGGCGGAAATCAACTTGGCGGCGGGGGAATGTCCGGGCTGCGTGTTTCTTCCCGAGGCGGGGACGGCAAGCGCTACCTGAGCCGCACCGCGGTGCCGGTGGCGACCAGCAGCACCATGCCTTTGCCGCCGCCGCTGATTTCGCTGTAGTCGAGGTCGATGCCGACCACCGCATCGGCGCCGAGGGCCGATGCCTGCTCGGCGAGTTCATCGAGGCAGGTTTCGCGAGCCTCGCGCAGTGCCTTCTGGTGGGTGCCGCTGCGGCCGCCGACGATGTCGCGCAGGCCACCGAGCACGTCGCGGAAGATGTTGATGCCGAGCACGCACTCAGCGCTGACAATGCCTAAGGCTTCGCGGGTCTCGCGGCCGGGCACGGAGTGGGTGGTGACCAACTGGGCGAGGGATACAGGCATGGGGGCTCCTTTTCGTCAAGCGGCGAAGTGCCCAACTATAACCGAACTGCCCACCAGCAGCCCGCCTCGTCCACACCTGTTCGCAATGGCGTTTGGTGTGCGCTAGGGCAGCGTGTACGATGTTTGCATGGCTGGGGAATTGGACTTGCCGCGGCGCTTGGTTGCGGAAGCAATCGGCACTGCGTTGCTGCTGGCCGTGGTGGTGGGCAGCGGCATCATGGGCGAGCGCTTGGCCGAGGGCAACGATGCCATCGCCCTGTTGGGCAACACCATCGCCACGGGCGCGGCGCTGGTGGTGCTGATCCTGGTCTTCGGGCCATTGTCCGGCGCCCACTTCAATCCGGCGGTCACCTTGGCGTTCTGGCTGCGGCGCGAACTGACCCGGGGCGATGCGGCCACCTATGTTCTGGCCCAACTCGCTGGGGGGATCCTCGGCGTGATGGCGGCGCATGCGATGTTCGGCGAACCGCTCCTGGTTGAAGGGGTCAAGGAGCGCACCGGCGCCGGTCAGTGGCTCGGCGAGTTCGTGGCCACCTTTGCGCTCCTTGCCGCCATTCTGGGATGCCTGCGCACCCGCCCCGAGGCGGTGCCCTACGCCGTGGGGCTGATCATCACCGCTGGCTACTGGTTCACCTCATCGACCTCTTTCGCCAACCCGGCCGTCACGGTGGCCCGTTCGTTCACCGACACCTTTGCCGGCATCGCGCCGGCCCATGCGCCCGCATTTATCGCCGCCGAGTTGGCCGGCGCCGTTGCCGCCACGTTGTTGTTTCGCTGGCTGGAGTCCACAGGCACGACGCACGCGCAGCCCTCAGCCGGCCAAGACGCGCCATGATGCCCCTTGAGCACATCCGCGTTCTGGACCTCACCCACGCGCGGGCGGGGCCCACGGCGGTTCGGCTGCTCGCCGACTGGGGGGCGGACGTCATCAAGATTGAAGCGCCGCGGTCGACTTCGGGCACGGGCCGTGCGGTCACCGGCGCGAGGCGGGGGCCGGATGAGCAGAATCTGCACCGCAACAAGCGCAGCCTGGCCCTCAACCTCAAGGACCCCAAGGGGCATGAGCTGTTCATGCGCCTGGCCCGCAGTGCCGACGTGGTGGTCGAGAACTTCAAGGCCGAGGTCAAGCATCGGCTCAAGGTGGACTACGAGTCCGTCAAGGCGGTCAACCCGGCCATCATCTACGCCAGCATCTCCGGCTTTGGCCAGGATGGGCCCTACGGCGGGCGCGCCGGGGTCGATCAGATCGTCCAGGGGATGAGCGGCCTGATGTCGATCACCGGCGAGCCGGGCAGCGGCCCGTGGCGGGTGGGCATCGCCATCAGCGACACCTCCGCCGGGATGTTTCTCGGCCAAGGCATCCTGCTCGCCCTGCTGCACCGGGAGCGCACCGGGGAAGGGCAGTGGGTTCACACCTCCCTGCTCGAAGCCATGCTGTGCAAACTGGATTTTCAGGGTGCCCGCTACACCATGGGCGGCGAAGTCCCCGGCCAGGAGGGGAACGACCACCCGTACCTAACCCCGATGGGCGCTTTCCAAGCCAGTGACGGGCTGGTCAACATCGCAGCACCCAGCCAGCGGCTTTGGGAGCGCTTTTGCCGGGCGCTAGGGGCTGATGAGTTGTTGAATCGACCAGAGTATCGCCGGGCCGGGGAGCGCAAGCGGCTAAAGGCCGCCCTGAATGCCGACATCAATGCAGTCACCGCCCGTTTCACCACCGCCGAGCTGGTGCGGGAACTTAATCGCGCGGGGGTGCCCTGCGGTCCCATCAACGACATCGGCCAGGCCTTCGAGGACGAGCAGGTCCGCCACCTGGGGATGGCGAAGCCCGCGGAGCACCCGGAACTGGGCGAGGTGCGCCTGATCCGTTCGCCCATCAACCTAAGCGCCCATGCCCAAGGCGAGCGATTTGATCGGGCCGCGCCCGATCCAGGGCAGGACTCGGAGGCCATCCTTGCCGAGTTCGGCTGCGCGCCGTCGGAAATCGAAGCGTTGCGCCGGGCCGGGGTGATTTGAGGCCGTGACTCCGGCGTCTGGAACGGCTCGAATGCAGCTAGTCATTACTCACTTGCGTCAGGGTTCATCTGGTGTACTCTGGCCTTTAGCAATCGGGGGTTGCAATCCGACTTCATGTACATACCGCTAGCCACTTTCTTTTTACTGGCGCTGGTGTTCTCTTTCCTCTGCTCCCTGTGGGAGGCCGTGCTCCTGAGCATTTCGCCGAGCCATGCGCGCGTGCTCTCCCAAAAGGGCACCCGCGTTGGCCAGACGCTGGAGGAATTCAAGGCCAACATCGACCGGCCCCTAGCCGCCATTCTGACGCTCAACACGATAGCCCACACCGTCGGTGCCATTGGCGTGGGGGCGCAGGCGGCCCTGATCTGGGCGGATGCCAGCCCGTGGATCACGCGGATCGCGGTCCCGGCGACCATGACCATCGCGATATTGGTGTTTTCGGAAATCGTGCCCAAGACCATCGGGGCGTTGCACTGGCAGCGCTTCGTGACCTTCACCGTGCATTCGCTGCGCCTACTGACCGCCGCGCTGCTGCCCTTCGTCTGGCTGAGCCAGACCATCACCCGCTACCTGAAGCGGGACACGGCACAGCCCATATTGACGCGCACCGATTTCCTGGCGATGGCGGAACTCGGTGCGGAGGAAGGCGTGTTCGAGGCCGAGGAAAGCGAGATGATCGGCCATTTGATTCGCTTTCAGACGATTCAGGCCCGGGATGTGATGACGCCGCGCACCGTGGTGGCCATGGCCTCCGAGGGCGAGAGCATCGCCGCCTACTACGGTAGCGCCAAGCGGCAGCACTTTTCCCGCATACCTCTGTACAACGAATCCAAGGACCACGTCACCGGATACGTGCTGAAGGACGACATGCTCACCGCCTTGGTGGAAGGGCGGGGCAGCGAGCCGCTCACGGCCCTGCGCCGGGAAATCGTCGCGGTCGGCGAAACCTACGCCATTACCGATCTCTTCACCGTCCTGCGCAACCGTCAGGAACATTTGGCGGTGGTGCTGGACGACTTTGGCGGCATGGCGGGAATCGTCACCATGGAGGATGTCATCGAGACCCTGCTGGGCCTTGAGATCGTCGATGAAACGGACGCGACGACCGACATGCGCGAACTGGCCCGCCGCCACCGAGTGCGACGCGCGAAGGCGCTCAGCGCGTTGGATGGCCCAACCGCCCCGGCACAAGCTGAATCGGGGCTTTCCGCCGACTAAAAAGTGTTTTCCGTCGGTAGGCCGAGCAGGTGGCGGCCGAGTTGCTCCGTCACCCGGTCGCGGTGGGCGTTGATGTGCAGGGGCATGGCCTGAAAGTCGCGGTATCGCCGTTCGAAGGTGCCGCCTTCGCGCAGGCCGTTGCCGCCGAGCACCCGCAGGATCAGGCGCATGGCGTCGTCGCAGCAGGCCAGCGCCTGCATGGATGCGCCGAGTTGGCGCAGGTAGTCGGTTTCGGTGGGTGGAGCGGCGGCTTCGATGCGGGCATCGGTTTCGGCGCAGGCCTTAAGCACCGTGTCGCCGGCGGTCTTGATGAGGGTGCCCGCCTGCCCTAGGTTCACGTGGATGGTGGGGCGCTCGATCATCTTCACGCCGGCAATGGCGACCCGCTCACGAATGCCCTCCGCCGCCTCCGCCAACGCGGCGCCGGCCAAGCCCACCGCCATGGCGCCCAGCCAGAGATCCGAGAGGGCCACCCAGTCCTCCCGGTAGCGGTGGTGAATGACCGGGAAGTCCGGGGCGCGAAAAACCTCGCGGAACTTGTCGGGGAAGGGAACATGGCGGTCTGCCGGCACAGTTGCGTCCTTGTACCGGACGTGGTCGGTGGCGGAGGCGCGCAGGCTCATGGCCTTCCAGGTGGGGTCCACGGTCACGCCGGGGCTGCGCAGGTCAACCAAGGTGAATCGTCGCGGGTTCTCGGCTTCCCTTAAGAAAAACACCACCCCGGCGTGCTCGCCGTAGCGGGCTCCAGAGCCGAAGGCGGCGCTGCCGTTGAGCACGATTTGATCATTGTCCACAACACCGCTGATGCGTGTGCTCGCCCCGGCCGGGAAGCAGACCCACTCCCGGTTGGCTGTGACGCTGCCGAGCAGGCCGCTGTGCTCGGGCCCCATCAGGGCGCAGAAGAAGTGGTAGGTGCACAGATGATTCCACAGGCACCAAGCGGTGGACGAGCAGCAGGCGGCAACGGCCGCCAGCTCCCGGGCCACGGCGGTGACGGTGCTGTTCAGGCCGCCGAGTTCGGGGCTCGCCGTCATGCCCATGACCGGATTGTCCTTGATGAGCGCAATCACCTCGGCGCTGACGCTGCGGCTGGCGTCGGCTTCGGTCGCTTGGGCGGCGATGGCGGGGAGCACGGGCTCGATCAGCAGGCCATCGGTGGGCCAGTCGATGAAGGTCAACGTTTCTTTCATTTATTGAAGTAGTCGGTCATGGCCCATTGCCCAAAGCGGGGCACCATATCACGCCGCGGTTTCGCAAATCAGGAGGGGTTGGTCATACTAGCGCCCATGAGCCACTCCGTTCGCCAGCACTTGCAACTCGACATCGAGGCTTACGATGGGTCGATTCGCGCGTTCATCCCCGGTTACGAAGCCATGCTTCGGTGCGCTGCGGAGGCAGTCGCTGGGGTCCAGCCTGAAAGAGTGCTCGACCTAGGCGCCGGGACGGGCGCCTTGGCCGAGGTGATCTTGGAGCAGTCGGACGTGGCTGTCGTTGAGTTGGTGGACGTGGACGAGGAAATGCTGGGCCGTGCGCAGGCGCGGTTGCAGCGCTTCGGGGAGCGGGTTCGTTTGCGTCGGCAGTCGTTCAACGATCCGTTGCCAAGCTGCGATGCGGTGGCCGCCTCCCTCGCCCTGCACCATGTTGCGGACATCGGCGCCAAGACCGCGCTCTTTGCCCGCATCGCGCAGGCGCTTCGACCGGGGGGCCTCTTCGTCAATGCCGACGTGACCATGCCGGAAGCCGACCCGGAGCGGGCGGCGGACTACGCCACCTGGGCGGCACACTTGGTCGTCTGCGGCATCCCCGAGGCGCGGGCGTACCAGCACTTCGATGAGTGGTCGGACGAGGACACCTACTTTCCGCTGGAAACGGAGCTTCAGGCGATGCGTGAGGCGGGGTTTGACGCCAACTGCGTTTGGCGCCAAACCCCAAGCACGGTCCTCGTGGGCGGTCGGCGAGCCGCTACATCGAGTAGCTGATCTTGGCGTAGATCAGGGCGCCGTTGTGGCCGGCGGGCGAGTAGCGCGGGTACTTGCGCCCGTTGCCGGGGTTGATGGATTTGTCCGGGTACTCGTTGAGCGCGTTCTCCGCCCCCACCGTAACCGCCAGCCCACTGTCGAAGTTGTGCTGGGCTAGCAAGTCCACCAAGCCGTAGCCGTCGAATTCGGCGGCGCTGTGGTCGTCGTACCACTCGCCGAAGTAGCTGTAGCGGCCGACGAGGTACCAGTTGTTGATGCTGTGGGTCAGCGTCAGGTTGAAGCGCGTCTCCGGCGCGCCGCGCTCCAGGTTGTCGATGGTGTCGCCGCTGGTGATCGTTGAGCCGGGCCGGAAGTTCTTCACCTTGGTGGTGGTGTGGTTGAAGGACAGCAGCAGGTCGGTGCTGCCGAGGTCCGTTTCCCAGCCGTAGGTGGCCACCACGTCCACGCCTTCGGTTTCGGTGTCGAAGTCGTTGGTGAAGTAGCGCACCGAGGTGAATTCAGCCGCTTCCGGCACCCCGTCGGCGATCAGCGCCTGCTTGATGGCGTCGGTGACGTCGAACAGCCCGGAGAGCGCGATGCGGTCGTCGACGTCGATGCGGAAGTAGTCCACGGTCAGGCTCAAGCCGTTGTCGAGGGCCAGCACCGCGCCTAGGGTGAAGTTCTCCGATTCCTCCGGTTCCAGCTCCCGCCCGCCGAGCGCCATGGCCACTGGGTGGGTTGAGCCGATGGTGCCGCGCTCCTCGAAGGCGTTGGTGGCGGCGTTGACCACGGTGGAGACGTTGCGGGCGTTGGACTGGCCCGGGGTCGGTGCCCGGAAGCCGGTGCCGAAGGAGCCGCGCAGGGCCAAGGCGTCGGTCACCTGCAAATGGGTGGCGAACTTGAAGTTGGTGGTGCTGCCGAAGCCGTCGAAGTCCTCCCAGCGCAAGGCGCCGCCGATGCGCCAGTTTTCGGTGGCGTTCACTTCCATGTCGAGGTAGGTGGCGATGTTGGCCCGGTCCCAAGTGCCGGAGGAGGCGGGGTTGAAGCCGCCGAAACCGTTGGAGCCAGTGCCGAACCCGTACTGCTGGTAGGGCCCGATCTCCCAGGAGGCGCGCTCGCCGGTGGTGATCTTGAACTCCTCCTCGCGCCATTCGAAGCCGCCGGCGATGTTGAGGTCGGAGGCCATGCCGACGTCCACCGGATAGGACAGATCGATGTTGAAGTTGGTTTCCTGCTGGGTGTACTCGCCGATGTCGAAGTCCCGCGGCGAGTCGGCGCCCAAGGACGGGTTCAGCGAGTTGTTGAGAAAGCCGTCCATGTTGTTTTCGCCGATGCCGGCGGAGACGTCGTACAGCAACCCGTTGGTCATGCTGCCCTTGACCCCGGCGAACAGCGAGTAATCGGTCATTTCCGCGCCAAAGGCCGGCGTGAATCCTTCGGGATAGAGCTCGACGAACGAAAAGCAGCCCGGATCCCCCGCCACTGCGTCACGGTAGGCGAGCAGGTTGTCGGCGGTGGAGGGCACGCCGTGCTTCTCCTGGCAGCCGTCGCCGGCGGTCAGGAAGATGTTATCGCCGGTCTTGTACACGCCGGTGCGGTTCATCGGGCTGCGGAAGAAGAAGGGCGTCTCCACCTCGCGGCTGGAAAAGTTGCCGAAGGCGTAGAACTCGGTGGCGTCGTTGATGTCGAGGCCGATGTTGGCCACCGCCTTGATGCTGTCGCTCACCTTGGGCGAACCCCAAGGCTTGGCCGGATCGCCGACGTTGGGAATGCCCAAGGCCATCAGGGCCGCGGCGTCGCGGTGCTGGACGCTGCGTTCGGTGTCCGAGGACTGGCCGAGCTCCAGGCTCAGGTTCACGAATCCGGAGTCGCCCAACGGCAGGCCGGCGTTGCCCGCGATGGTGGTCAGGTCTTCGCCGGTGTCCTTGGCGTAAAAGCCGTGCTTGGCTTCAACGCTGAAGCCTTCGGGGGCATCCTTGAGCACGAAGTTGAGCACCCCGGCGATGGCGTCGGAGCCGTATTGGGCGGCGGCGCCGTCGCGCAACACCTCCATGCGCTTGATGGCGATGGCCGGAATGGCGGAGATGTCCGGCCCTTGGGCGCCGTTGGATGCGCCGTTCGAAATCCATTGAATGACCGAGCCGCGATGCCGGCGCTTGTTGTTCATCAGCACCAATGTGTGGTCCGGGGCCAGCCCGCGTAGGTTGACGGGTCGCAGCAGGGCGGCGAGGTCGCGGGACGGATTGTCGCTGACGTGGAACGAGGGCACCAGGGCGCGGATTAGGTTGGACATGTCGCTGCCGCCTTGGTTTTCAAAGTCCTCGCTGCTGATCGTGTCCACCGGAACGGAGGAGTCCTCAACCGAGCGGGGTGCCCCGCGTGTGCCGATGACCACCACTTCCTCGATGGCCGCATCGTCGGCCGCTGCAGCGCCGACGCCGCCGGGGGTGGCAATGAGCGCCAGCAGCGAAGCGCAAGCCGCCGTTTGCCGCAGTGCGCTCGGCGGCGAATCCGCCTGGAGTGCCGTTTTCGTCTTCATGTTGTCCTCCTTGACTAAGCGAGCCGTCGCGGCCCGGTCGAAATTAGGGGATGTCTTTGGCGCGCAATTGCTCGGTGATTGCCTCAAGGTCCGCTGTCATCAGCACCCCGGTCAACTCCGTTAGGGTGAGTGCTTGGCTGACGAACAGCGCCTTGCTCCAGCGCTCGATGGTGGCGTGGCTCGACCAGTAGTGGCCGAGGAAGCCGCCAAGGCCATAGGCGGGCACGTCCAGGCAGTGCCAGACATCGCAGCGGTCCGGCAGGGCGATGACGCCGACCCCCCACCAGACTTGCTGCAGTCCGCCGTTGATGCCGGGGCGTTCCGGTGCTGCAACCTGGGCGCGGGACCAACCGTACTTGCGCACCGCGGCGATGGCGGCGTCGATGAGTTGGGGATGGGCGCGGGACCAGAGGTAGGATTGCTCGGCTAGCCCGGTCGGCTCCACCACGCCGTCCACTTCCCGGTAGTCCATCTCGCCCATGTGCTCCGCCTGCACCACGGCGACGATCCCTTCCCGCGCTTCCGGGTGGCGATTCAGCCAGGCCGGCTCGTCGTGCTCCCGTTCCATGCCGGGCATGTAGTGGCGGCAATCCAAGTAGATGGTCAGGGTGCGCGGCCTTTGCGCTTGGGGGATGTGCGAGAAGTACTTGACGATTGCCAGCAGGCCCAGGGCGCCGTTGTCCTGGGTGATGGACGGGCCGTCGGTGTGGTTGACCAGCACGATCTGCTCGTCGTGCGGAGTGCCGTAGTCCTTGCCGGGCAGGTAGGCGATGAGTTGGTAGGCCTCGGCAGGCTCCAGGGTGGCCTCCAAGCGCAAGGTGGCCGTCTTGCCGGCCTTGGCGTCGGCGATGACCCCGGCGCCGTCCTCCCGGCCGAGGATCAGGGTGGGGGCATCGTAGAGGGTGGGCACCGGGAAGGTGTACAGGCCCTTGGTGCGCTCATAGGCCATGTCATAGACGATGACGGCGCCGGCCGCCTCACCGGCTGCCGGGATCTCGTCCAGGCCTTGGGCGAGTTGCCACCAAATGTCGAAGGTGAAGGTCTCGGCCGGGTCAACGAATTCGTAGGGGGCTTGCAGAGTCTCGGCGTCGGTGGCGAATTCGTAGTCGTTGAAGGTGTAGTTGATGATGTAGTCGTCGTCGTAGGGTGGCTGCGGGTGGGGCCGTGTGGGAATGACGACGATCTTGTCCTTGATGGAATCCGGCGGGTCGTCGTGATCGTAGTAAACCATCTCACGGGTTACGCCTTCCGCGCCGGTCGATCCGGAGTAGGCGCCGTAGTTGGCCACCCGCCCCTCTCGGCCATCGGATTGAAGGGACCAGCCGGTCGAATCGTCGGTGGTGTCCCAACGCTCGAATGTCCAGCGGTTCCTGAGCAAATCCACCGCTCCGTGCTCTTTGAGCTTGGCCTCCAGAAAGGCCATGTAGCGTTGCCACTCCGGACTGCCGGTGAGGGTTGGCAGATTGGCGTTCTTGACGGTTGCCCAAGCGTAGGCTTCGTCCTCGGCGACGGTCCAGTCCGGGTTGAGGGCGGTGAGGTGCGCTCGGTAGGGGGCCGGTTGCGGCGCTTCGCTACATGCAGCCAGCGCCGCCAGCAGGACCGCGGCGGACGGGACCTTCATCGGCTGGCTTTAAACTCGATGTGCAGTTCCTTCAGAGCCCGCAGGGCGAAGTTGGGCGCGATGGTGAAGTCGTTTTCGCCGGGCGCGAACCACAGCTCGTCAATCCGATCCACCAGCGCCTTGAACGACCAGTACATCTCCCGCCGGGCCAAGGGCGCGCCCAGGCAGTGGTGGATGCCGGAGCCGAAGGCCAGGTGGCGCCCCGGCTTGTCCCGGTTCAGGTCCAGTTGCTCCGGGCACTCGAACTCCCGCTCGTCGCGGTTGGCGGCGGCGTAGCGGATGTTGAGCATGGCTCCGGCCGGAATGGTGATGCCGTGCAGTTCAATGTCCGTGGCGGCGGTGCGGAACAGGCCCTGCACCGGCCCCTCCAAGCGCAGCACTTCCTCGCAGAAGGTGCGCAGGTGCTTGTCGGGGTCCGCCTTGAGCAGGGCCCAAGCCTCTGGGTTCTCGACCAGCAGCTTGACGCCGTAGCCGATGGCGTTGGTGGATGTCTCCGAGCCGCCGACAAAGGTGTCCGCCATCATCTCCGCATGCAGTTCGTTGTCGTTGAGGGGACGGCCCCATTCCGGGATGACGCGATTCACCAAGTCGGACAGCAGGGTGTCGTCGGGTTCCTTGCGCAGGCGCTCGAAGATGGGCTGGAAGTAGTGCTGGGCCTCGATTTCCATCTCCACGGACCACTTCTCCTCCGCCTCGGTCTGCATCATGCCGAGGCGCTGCACCCAAGCGTCGGTCCAAGCCTTGATTTGCCAGATGTCCTCCTCCGGCACGCCCATTTGGCGGCCGATGATGATGAGCGGCAAGGGCACGGCGAACTGCTTGACCCAGTCGCAGCGGCCATCATCGATGAAGGCGTCGATCAGCTTGTAGGCGGTTTCCTCCACGAAGGGATCCATGGCGTTGATCTTCTTGGGGCGGAACGCCTCGTTGAACATGGCCCGCATCTGCTTGTGGTTGGGGTCGTCGCGCCCGGCCAAGGTGGGGGCGGGCACCCAGCCTTGGTCTTGGTAGAGCTTTAGCATGCGCTCGGCTCGCTCCGGGTCGATGCGCCCACGGCCCCCGCCCTGGCCGCCGCGCATGCCGTTAACGTAGGCCTCGGTGTCGAGCAGGATGTTGCGCAGATCCTCGAAGCGGGTGATGACGTAGAAGCCGGTCAGCGGATCCTGCCACACGGGCGCTTCGTCGCGCAGTTTTTCGTAGGCATGGTAGGGGCAGTTCTGCAGTTCCGCATCGAGCAGGTTAATGTCGTCGACGGCTTCCGGGGTGACGGGTTGGTAGGGTTGCTTTTGTTCGGCTTCACTCATGATGGCCGCCCCTAGCCAGCTTCCCGGATCAAGTCCGTCACGCCGTCCCACTCCTCGTGGTCGCGCTTCCAGCCGTTGAACAGATCCACGATGATGGGCGCATCGCCGTGCAACTCCACGTAGCAGCCCATGTCCTTGCGGCAGTCCATGTAGGCGACGTAATCACCGCCCCAAAGGGTGCAGGCGGTCTCGTAGCCGGCCTCGTTGAAGCGCTTGATTTCGCCGCTGACATCGTGAATCAGCAAGCCGATGTGGTGAAAGCCCTGCTCCCCTTCGGCGTACATCTCCCGGTAGATGGACGGCGTGTCATCGTGTTGGGCAATGAACTGGACGTGGGCCGGCCCGGCTTGCCCGAAGGCGTAGCTGACATCGGCCTCCACGGGCTCGCCCCGGTAGCGAAAACTCTCCGCGATGTGGTGGCGCACGACGTGAAACGGCCCGGCGCCGACCATTTTATTCCACTTGTGGCACGCTTCGTCAATATCGTTGACGAAATAGGCATATTGCCATATCGGGTGTCGAATGATGCTCATTAAGCCCCTCCAAAAGCTGTGATCCCGCTGCGACAGGGGCGAAAAGATAGCAGAAATGGTTGGGCTTTTGGCAGCGGGGCCAGCGGATTCCTTCGCGTGAGCGGGACCGCTGAACAATTGAAAAAAAGTCACTAGTGTCCGGTTAATACTCGAATATATTCAATTGGTTAGGGTCCATGTCCTGCCCGGAAGTGTGGTCGGGTTCGAGAAGGCATTGATTTAACGGCATTTTCTCGAACAGGGTGACGGACAGGATCTGTAGCAAAGTGTGGAGCGATGCGTCCAGGTCCAGGCGCTTCCTGATGATGGCGACGAGAACGTATACGGACACGGCAACCCAGATTTGCGACTTCACGGCGTTCTCTGACGTGCCGAGGAACTTCTTGATTCGCAGGTGCTGCTTGATCCACTTGAAGAACAGCTCGACCTGCCAGCGGGCCTTGTACAGCTCGCAGATGGCCTGCGGCGGCGGGCCGAACAGGTTGGTCAGGAAGATGAGCGTCCTGCCCGTTTCCGGATCCTTGAAGCGAATGCGGCGCAGGTGGTGGGGGTAGTTCCGGCGGCTGTGGAAGCCCGACAGCGCCACCGTCTGGTCGCAGATGATGCCCTGCGCCCGGTCGCTGGGCGCCGAGTAGACCCGGCGCAGGTCGGTGTTCGACTTGGCCCGCGTGACGAAGAAGGCGCCCGCCTCGTGCAGTGCGCACAGCCGCCCGAAGTCGAGGTAGGCCCGGTCCATCACGTAAATCGCCCCAAGCTCCGGGACCAGCAGGTCGAGCGCGTTGACGTCGTGCAGCTTGCCGTCGGAGACGTGGATGAAGCTTGGGATGCTGCCGCGCAGGTCCAGGAGCGTGTGCATCTTCACGGCGGCCTTGGCGCGGCGGAACGGCGCCCAGGGGAACAGCGACAGGCAAAGGTCGATGGTGGTCGAGTCCAGCGCGTAGACCGTGTTCGACAGCTCCAGCCCCAAGTCCTCCCCGGCGTAAAGCCTTCGAGCCTGGGCGATCAGCCGCTGGGCGAACTCGGCGTACATGCGCCAGTCCCGGCGCTCGTTGGCGTCGGCCAGGGTGGAGCGCCTCACGGGCGAGCGGATGCCCATGTGGTACAGCTTGGCCGACTGCGCCACGAGAACCGCCTCGATGTCGCGCAGGCTCTCCCGGTACGTCAACTGGGCAAAGGCCAGCACCCGGAAGTGCTCGGTGCAGGGCAGCGCGCGGACGCGGTGGTTGCCTCCGTACCGCTCCACGATGCGCGCGAAGGTCGTCCAGGGAAGAAAGTCCATCAACTGAGCGAACAGGGTCTTGCCGGCGTACATCGTGCCTTGGCCTCCGGGAGTGAAATCCCGAAAGGGCACCAAACGGCGCCGCCGCGTTCAAGTCAGCACCACCAAAATACGC
>JAJEIQ010000037.1 GCA_022827905.1 Pseudomonadales bacterium
GGCTGCCACGTCCTTCATCGCCTGTTGCCGCCAAGGCATCCACCATATGCGCTTGGTCGCTTGACCATATAACCCCAAACGATTTCCCTCCTGCACCGGAAGTCTCGCAGGAGTCTGGAGTCATGTGCTGGTCACGAATACAACATACCCTTGGACGGGGCGTCCGAACGGCAACCCCGTCCAGCGTCATTACGACTCTCTGAATTGTTAAAGAACCCGGACTGAAACCGGAGGTTTCATGCGCCCTGGTATTCGATACGACATGCGCCGGTGCTGGTGGAGCCAACCGGAGTCGAACCGGCGACCTCCTGCGTGCAAGGCAGGCGCTCTCCCAGCTGAGCTATGGCCCCCCGATTGCCTGTCGACAATGCGAAGGCGCGCCGCTGCTGCCCGTGCTTCCGTTCCATTCGGCAATGCCTGCGGAGCGCCATTCTCATACCGCACCATCGGCACTTCGTATGTGGTGGGTCTGGGTAGATTTGAACTACCGACCTCACCCTTATCAGGGGTGCGCTCTAACCGACTGAGCTACAGACCCGCGATGGCAAATCGGCAAAGTCAGGCAAATTGTGTGGGCGCTTACGCGGGAGAGAGCATCCAGAGACGAGATAAGGAGGTGATCCAGCCGCAGGTTCCCCTACGGCTACCTTGTTACGACTTTACCCCAGTCATGAACCACACCGTGGTGAGCGCCCTCCCGAAGGTTAAGCAACCCACTTCTGGTACAGCCCACTCCCATGGTATGACGGGCGGTGTGTACAAGGCCCGGGAACGTATTCACCGCAGCGTGCTGATCTGCGATTACTAGCGATTCCGACTTCACGGAGTCGAGTTGCAGACTCCGATCCGGACTACGAACGGTTTTGTGGGATTGGCTCCCCCTCGCGGGTTGGCAACCCTCTGTACCGTCCATTGTAGCACGTGTGTAGCCCTGCCCATAAGGGCCATGATGACTTGACGTCATCCCCACCTTCCTCCGGTTTGTCACCGGCAGTCTCCCTAGAGTTCCCGGCCGAACCGCTGGCAACTAGGGACAAGGGTTGCGCTCGTTACGGGACTTAACCCAACATCTCACGACACGAGCTGACGACAGCCATGCAGCACCTGTCACTCGGTTCCCGAAGGCACCTGCCTGTCTCCAGGCAGTTCCGAGGATGTCAAGGGGTGGTAAGGTTCTTCGCGTTGCATCGAATTAAACAACATGCTCCACCGCTTGTGCGGGCCCCCGTCAATTCATTTGAGTTTTAACCTTGCGGCCGTACTCCCCAGGCGGAGAACTTATCGCGTTAGCTACGCCACTAAGGCCTCAAGGGCCCCAACGGCTAGTTCTCATCGTTTACGGCGTGGACTACCAGGGTATCTAATCCTGTTTGCTACCCACGCTTTCGCGCCTCAGCGTCAGTATTGGTCCAGGAGGCTGCCTTCGCCATCGGTATTCCTTCCTATATCTACGCATTCCACCGCTACACAGGAAATTCTACCTCCCTCTACCATACTCCAGTTCGGTAGTTTGGAATGCAGTTCCCAGGTTGAGCCCGGGGCTTTCACATCCCACTTGCCGAACCGCCTACGCGCGCTTTACGCCCAGTAATTCCGATTAACGTTCGCACCCTCCGTATTACCGCGGCTGCTGGCACGGAGTTAGCCGGTGCTTCTTCTGTGGCTAACGTCAAGACCCGGGGGTATTAACCCCGAGCTTTTCTTCACCACTGAAAGTGCTTTACAACCCTAGAGCCTTCTTCGCACACGCGGCATGGCTGGGTCAGGCTTGCGCCCATTGCCCAAGATTCCCCACTGCTGCCTCCCGTAGGAGTCTGGACCGTGTCTCAGTTCCAGTGTGGCTGATCATCCTCTCAGACCAGCTATGGATCGTCGCCTTGGTGGGCCGTTACCCCACCAACAAGCTAATCCAACGCAGGCTCCTCCAACGGCGGGAGCTTCCAAGGAGAGGCCCCCTTTGATCCCGCCTCCGAAGAGTTGGGATGTCATGCGGTATTAGCTCGAGTTTCCCCGAGTTGTCCCCCACCGCTGGGTAGATTCCTACGCGTTACTCACCCGTCCGCCACTTTACTCGCGCCCGAAGGCGCTTTCTCGTTCGACTTGCATGTGTCAGGCCTGCCGCCAACGTTCAATCTGAGCCATGATCAAACTCTTCAGTTCAAGTTTGCTGCGCTCCCGGTCAAGCGGCATTGCCGCCCAAGCGGTCACGCGAATGGTCTGGCTCCCAAATGAATCTTCGTGTTACCCACACGAATGGCTTGATTTGCAGCCGAAATCCGCAACCGCGCCCAAAGGCCGGCCAGCGGTTCCGACTGCCGCGTACATGGTCTACTTTTTCACGTTTAAAGAGCGATCCGGCGCTCTCAGCCCCGGAAGGGATGCGGATTATACGCCTGCTCGCGGGCATGGCAAGAGATAAGTTCAATTGATTTTCGAGCGGCCGGACGCGCACCGAACGGCCTGTGCCGCCGCCTGCGCTGCGTTCAACCCGGACCGGTCAACAAACGCCAGTTCTTCTTGCCGCGCCGCAGCAGGTAGTAGCGCCCGTGGAGGGCGTCGGCAAAGTCGAGTTCGTGGGCCGGGTCGTCGCGCACCTGGCCGTTCACGGAAACGCCCTTGGCGACCACCAGCTTGCGCGCCGCGCCCCGGGAGGGTGCCAAGCCGCAGGCCACCAAAGCCGCCAAAAGCCCCAGCCGCCGTTCAGGAATGGCCGTGCTGTCGATTCCACCAAGCTCCAACTGCCGCAAGTCGCCCCGTTCAAGCCGGTTCGGGTCGCCACCGAACAGGCAATCGGTGATCCGTCGCGCTGCGCTGAGGCCTTCGGCACCGTGCACGAGTTGGGTGACCTGCTCAGCAAGCCTGGTCTGCGCCTCGCGTCGCTCCGGCGCCCGGGCCGCGGCCTGCGCCAAGTCGTCGATGGTCGCCAGATCCAGCAGCGTGAACAGCCGCAAGTAGCTCACTGCGTCCGCATCCGCCACGTTGAGCCAGAATTGATAAAAGGCGTAGGGCGAGGTCTTGGCCGGGTCGAGCCAGACGGCACCGGCGGCGGTCTTGCCGAACTTGGCGCCATCGGACCGGGTGACCAATGGAACGGTCAACGCATGGGCCTCCCTGCCCAACCGGCGGCGCACCAAGTCGATGCCGGAAACAATGTTGCCCCATTGATCGCTGCCGCCGATCTGCAGGGAGCAGCCGTGGCGCCGCGCCAACTCCAGATAGTCGTAGGCCTGCAGGAGCATGTAGCTGAATTCGGTGTAGGAAATGCCCTCGTCATCGCGCTGCAGCCGGTTGCGGACCGACTCCCGCCCGATCATGGCGTTGACGGAAAAGAACTTTCCCACATCCCGAAGATAGGATATGACATCAAGCTCCCGGGTCCACTCGAGGTTGTTTTCGATCCGGGCGCCGGTTTCGCCGTCAAGTTCCAGAAAGGGCTCCACCTGCCGCCCGATTCGATCCACCCACTCCGCCACCAATTCAGCGTCGTTGAGACCGCGTTCCGCCTCGCGCCCGGACGGGTCGCCGATCAATCCGGTGGCCCCGCCAAGCAGCAGTATGGGCCGGTGGCCGGCGCACTGGAACCGGCGCAGCGTCAGCAAGGGCACCAAGTTGCCGATGTGCAGGCTGTCGGCAGTGGGATCGAAGCCGCAATAGAGCGTGCGCATCGTCCCGGTCAGATGGCTGCGCAACCGGCTTGCATCGGTCGTCTGCGCCACCAGCCCGCGGGCCTTTAACTCGTCAAGCAGCATCGAATCGTCAAGAGAGCGGTTGAGGATTGCGGCGGGAATTTAGCAGAACCAAGGGCATATTCCGGCAAAATTCCACTTTTTTTAGCATTTTCAACGCCTTGTCAGTGTGGTTTATGGCTTTTTTCTGGACAATCCAGCCCGTACCCTGTATGAAAAGGTCCCGAGTTCGTCAACAGCGCCTCGCTTCCATGCCCAACAGGCAATGGGGGCGGGAAAGTAGCCAAGGCCGAAAGCGGAACGTCACTTGAACAGCAGCCGTTTTTCCACCGCCTACCCACTCGGCATCGCGCTCGCCTGCCTGTGCCTGTGTGCCATCGGCATTGCCAGATACGAGAGCCGCCCAGAAGCGGACGCGGACTGCGTTGCCGCGCAATTGGCCCCCCCACCCCCTCCTCCGACACCCGCGCCGCCCATCGATCCCATTCCCGAGACCCCAGCTTCCTCCAGCGCCGACAGCCGAACCGTCGTGGTCCGCCCCGGCGACAACCTGGCCCTGATATTCAACCGCGAGGGCCTCTCCGCTCAAACCCTGCACCGCTTGGTCAGCGCTGACCCCTGGGGCGCACAGCTAGCCAAAATCGCACCCGGCGAGGAGTTCAGCTTCCTGTTGGATGAAGACAACCGATTGCTGAGCCTGAGCTATGCGCCGGATCCCCTCAAGACCCTTAGGTTCAGCCGCGAAGGCGACCGCTTTCGGGGCGAGGAGATCATCGTCGAGCCGCAACGGACGACGGCCTACGTGCACGGCGTCATCAAGGACAACCTGTTCACAGCCAGCCAGCGGGCTGGCCTGCCGGACCAAGAAACCATGGAGCTGGCCCAGATTTTTCAGTGGGACATCGACTTCATCCTCGACATCCGGACCGGCGACTCGTTCTATGCCCTGTTGGAAAAACTGTACTTGGATGACGAATTCATTGGCTTCGGCAACATCCTAGCCGCCGAGTTCATCAATCAAGGCGACAGCTATAGAGCCGTTCGCTACGTTGAATCCACTGGCGACGCAAATTACTTCGATCCCCAGGGCCGGAGCATGCGCAAAGCATTCCTGAGGGCACCGGTATCCTTCACCCGCATCAGTTCAAATTTCAACCTGCGCCGCAAGCACCCGCTGTGGAATCGCGCCATGCCGCACCGGGGCATCGACTACGCCGCCCCACGGGGCACGCCGATATTCGCGTCCGGCGATGGCGTGGTCACCGAAGCCGGCAAGGGCCGCGCGAACGGCAACTACGTGGTGCTCCGGCACGGTGAGCAGTTCATGACCAAGTACCTGCACATGTCCCGATTCGCCCGGGGCATTCGAGCCGGCAAGCGAGTGCGGCAAGGCGAAACCATCGGCTACGTCGGCGCCACCGGCTGGGCCACCGGTCCCCACCTGCACTATGAGTTTCTGGTCAACGGCGTACACCAGAACCCCCGCACGGTGAAGCTGCCCGACGCCGAACCGGTGCCCGCGGCCGATACCGAGCGCTTCAAGGCAAGCACCGCGCCACTACTGGCGACGCTATCGGCCCACCGGGACCAGTCCCACCTTGCCGTCGGACGATAGTCACCTCTACCTCGGTGCGATGACCGGCACCAGCGTCGATGGGCTGGACTTGGCCCTCATCGAGGTGGCCGGCAGCACGGTCAACCTCATCGCCCAACGCACCTTCCCCCTTCCGAGCGCACTACGCAAAACCTTGCTTGAACTCGGCCAAGGAATCGGCGACAACCTTGACGCCCTCGGCGAAGCCGATGCCGCGCTGGGCCGGTTCATCGGCGAAACGGCCCGTGGTTTCATCGACAGTCAAGGGCTGGCGAACGAAGCCTTGCGGGCCATCGGCAGCCACGGCCAAACGGTGCGCCACCGCCCCCGCGGCCGCAACGCCTTCACCCTGCAGATCGGCGATCCCAATCGCATCGCCGAGCTGACCGGCGTGACCACGGTGGCCGACTTTCGCCGCCGTGATCTGGCCGCAGGAGGGCAGGGCGCGCCCTTGGCGCCGGGCTTTCATGCCGCGCTGTTCAGCCATGCCCGCGAACGCCGCACGGTGCTGAACGTCGGCGGGATCAGCAACATCACCCGGCTCTGCACGCCACTGCAGGGCTTCGACACCGGACCAGGCAACGCGCTCATGGACCCATGGTGCGCCAAGCATCAAGGCGCCCCGTTCGATGAAGGCGGCGCTTGGGCGGCCACTGGCCGGGTCGATGAGGCGCTGCTGGAGTCGTTGCTCAGCGACCCCTATCTGGACCAAGCGCCGCCCAAGAGCACCGGGCGCGAGCACTACAATCTCGAATGGCTGAGCGAGCGCTTAAGGCCCGCCCTTAAGCCCCAAGACGTGCAGCGGACCCTGCTGGAGTTCACCGCTGCCTCGATCGCCTACGCCGTGTCCAACTGGGCGCCGGAGACCGAACGCATCATTGTCTGCGGCGGCGGCCGGTTGAATCGCTTGCTCCTGCAACGGCTGAAGGCGCTTGCCAACGCAACGGTGGACACCGCCGACGAGCACGGCTGGGACGGCGACGCCATCGAAGCCGGCGCCTTTGCCTGGCTGGCCCATCAACGTCTCAACAACGCACCAGCCAACGTGCCCAGCGTCACTGGCGCTGCCGGGTCCCGCGTAATCGGTGCCATCTACGCGCCCTGAACGCAAGGAGCAAGTGGGCCTAAGGCAGCGCCTCGTTAAATCGCAAACGAGTTGCCGCAGCCGCAGGTGGATGAGGCGTTGGGATTGTTGACCACGAACTGCGAGCCCTGCAGATCTTCCGTGTAGTCGATTTCGGCGCCCAAGAGGTATTGATAGCTCAAGCCATCCACGACCAAGGTCACGCCGCCGCGGTTGACCACCGCGTCGTCATCGGCGACCGCCTCATCGAAGGTGAAGCCGTAGGAGAACCCACTGCATCCGCCGCCAGTGACGAAAACGCGCAGCTTCAGATCAAGACCCTCGTCATCGATCAACCGCCTTACCTTGGCGGCGGCGCGTTCCGTAAAGGCGATATCGGCTAGGTCGGACATTAGCCGTCCTTATAGTCCGCCGACGGAAACGCATGGACTTCCGCCCCGGCCTTCTCCTGCTGCGCAAGTTGGCCGTCCATCCGGGCGCCGATGCGCATCTCGATGCGCTTGTAGCACAGGTTGCCGGAAACCCGGGCCTTCTCGGCGAGCACCACTTTGCTGCTCGCGAACACCGTGCCTTCGAATTCGCCGTTGATCACCACCACCGGCGCTCGAACGTCGCCCTTGACCCGGCCCTGCTCGCCAATCACCAAGGTCGCCTTGTCACCGCCAGCCCGGATGTTGCCTTGGACTTGGCCATAGACGTAGAGCTCGTTGTCGAAGGCGATTTCCCCTTCCAGCCTGGCGTTTTTGGCAATGAGGGTGACGCCTTTATCGGACTCCGCTTTGGCCATTTGCCGCTCCCGATCGTCCCGTCAGCGCCGCCATCGCGGCGGCGATGCCTCTCATTTTAGCAGCATGCGCGAACCTTCGGGCCGCTACTGCGCGCTTTCCGAATCTGAGGAAAGCAAGGCCTCGTAAAGCGCCACCTTCTCGCGAAGCCCCACAATTTCACCCCGCTGATCGTTGATCTTGGCCTGCAAATCGACCCGGGCCTGCTCGTTCACCTCGCTCTCAAGCCGTTCCTCAACCAACCGCCTTTGGAGCGCCTCCACCTCTTGGCCCAACAAGCGGCTGCGCCCCTCAAGTGCCGCCAACTCGGCGCGGTCGAAACCCGCTTGCCGAAGCCCCGTACGGTAGCCTGCGAACGACAAGGCCGCGCACACCAGAACCAGCACGGCCACAGACGCCCAACGCCGCAACGGTCCGTGCGGCAACACCGCCATCTGCTCATGGCGTTGAAAATCCCTGAGAAATCTAAGCCCCATAGCCGCACCCCTAGTATTCCGTTCAGAGTCTATACTGCATCCCTTGCGCCCAACGAGGAAGCTCAAACGGCAAGCCCACCCAAATCAATCGAGTTCCTTCGACGCCATCTCGGCAATTCCGATGCGCTGCCACAACTGGTTGCGCTGGCCATCGTCAGCGGCATCCTCACCGCCTTGGTCATTCTGGCCTTCCGCCTGCTCATCGACTACCCATTGACCCTCTGGCTAGGCGACGCAGAGGCTTTTGAAACCCTAGGGTACCTGCAACGGGCATCCCTGCCGCTGGCGGGCGCCTTCGTCATCGGATTGGCACTGAGCGTTCTCGGCCGCGGCCAACGTCGAGTCGGCGTGCCCCATGTCATGGCCTGCTTGAGCGAGCGCCGCGGACGGCTGCCAGCCAGCAACGCCTTGGTGCAGTTCTTCGGCGGTGCCGCCGCTCTGCTCTCCGGCCAATCCGGGGGCCGGGAAGGTCCAGCCATCCACCTGGGTGCCGCCACAGCAAGCCTGCTCGGCCAATGGCTGCGGCTGCCCAATGACGGCATGAGAACGCTGGTCGCCTGCGGAACCGCCGCCGCCTTGGCCAGCTCCTTCAACACGCCCATCGCCGGCGTCATCTTTGCCATGGAAGTGGTGATGATGGAATACACCATCGCCAACTTCCTGCCCGTGATCATCGCCGCCGTGGCTGCTTCGCTCACGGTCGATGCCCTGTTGGGCACGGAGCCGCCGTTCACCGTCGCATTGATCGAAGTCCAATCGCTCCCCGAAGTGCCCCAGATCATTCTTGCCGGCTTGGTTATCGGCTGCCTGGCAGCGGGGTTCAATCTGCTCATCCAGCAGTTCGCGCGCCTGAATCAGTGGCCCTTCCTCGCCCGCGTCACGCTGGCCGGGGGCATTACCGGCCTCGCCGCGCTGGCAGCACCCGGCGTACTGGGCATCGGCTACGACACCCTCAACAGTGCCATGCTCGGCGAGCTGGCGGTCGGCTCGCTCATCGCCCTCGCCGTTCTCAAGCTGGTGACCAACGCAGCGGCATTCGGGCTGGGGTTGCCGGTCGGCTTGATCGGACCGGCGTTGGTCATCGGCGGCTGCGCTGGGGGCGCGATCGGTGGGTTCGGACTCGCCTCCGAACAGGACGCTTCGGTTCAAGCGTTCTACGTCATGCTAGGCATGGCGGCCATGATGGCGGCGGTGCTGCGGGCGCCGCTGGCGGCGCTCATGGCCGTGGTTGAGATGACCCTGAACGCCAACCTCATCCTGCCGGCCATGCTCATCATCGCCGTGGCCATGCTCACCACCAACGAGGTGTTCAAACACCAATCCCCGTTTCTCACCACCGTGCGCAGTTACGGCGTGGTCTATCCCCCCAATCCGGCCGTCTGGAAGCGGACGGAGCCTCAGGTCGCAACCATCATGAACCCCAAACTCGAGCGTTTGCCCTGGACAGTTGAGCGCCCGCAGGCTGAGGTGGCACTAGCCCGCGGTCCCACTTGGATTCTGTGCGAGGGCATCTCCGGGGATTGTCCTGGATTGCTGAACGCGGCAGACTTGCGCACCGCGCTTGGCGAGGATGGGGCAACTGGATCGGACATCGACCTTCGGGCGTTCCCTGCAGTGCGCAGGAACATCTCGGAAATTGACGCGGACGCCACCGTGGACGAAGCGGAAGCGCTGATCGGCGCGGGCGAACTAGTGGCGCTGATCGTGCGCGCCGACTCCTCGGCGGCGGCGCCAAGCGCCATCGGCATCGTCACGGAGCGGGAAATCGACCGTTACCGCGCCTTGTCCTCCTAAAACCGCGGAGACTGAACCAATGACTGTGATCCTCTGGACCAAGGCCGCGCACCTGATCGCGATGGTGTGTTGGTTCGCGGGCCTGTTTTACCTGCCGCGGCTGTTCGTCTACCACGCAACCGCCACCGACGCCCCAAGCCGCGAGCGCTTCGAAGTGATGGAAGCGAAACTCTACCGAATCATCATGAATCCGGCGATGATCGCCACCTTGGTGTTCGGCGTTTGGCTGCTCATCGAAACTTGGAACGCCCATGCCGCCAGCCTGTGGCTCTGGATCAAGGTCGCGCTGGTCGTCGGGCTGGTCGGCCACCACCACATCTGCCGCCGCATCATGCGGGCCTTGGCGGCAGGGGAGCAGCCGGCCAGCGAGCGCTTTCTGCGCCTGTTCAACGAGGTGCCCACCATTGCCTTGGTGCTGATCGTCATCCTCGCCGTCATCAGGCCGTTTTGAGTTTCCCCATATGAAGAGAACCGAGTCCGAACAACTGATCGACCGTGCCCAACGCACCCTGGTCGGCGGGGTCAACTCCCCGGTGCGTGCCTTTAAAGGCGTCGGCGGGCATCCCGTCTTCTTCCGATCAGGTAGGGGCGCATGGCTTGAAGACGTGGACGGCAACCGCTACATCGACTACGTCTCCTCCTGGGGGCCAATGATCCTCGGCCACAGTGACCCGCGGGTGGTGGAGGCGGTCCGCTCACAGGCGCAACAAGCCCTTGGCTTTGGCGCGCCGACGGAGTTGGAGATTAGGCTGGCCGAACTCATCGTCGCAAGGGTGCCGGGCATCGACAAGGCGCGCTTGGTGAACTCCGGCACCGAGGCCACAATGACCGCCATACGGCTCGCCCGGGGTTTCACGGGCCGCGACCTCATCGTCAAGTTCGAAGGTTGCTACCACGGCCACTCCGATGCGCTGCTGGCCAAGGCAGGCTCCGGCTTGTTGACCTTGGGCATCCCCAATTCCCCCGGCGTGCCCGAGGCGGTCGCCGCGCGGACCCTGACGCTGCCGTTCAATGACGCGGCGGCGGTGCGCGATGCCTATGCCGCCTACCCGCAGCAAATCGCCGGCCTGATCGTCGAGCCGGTAGCCGGCAACATGGGCTGCATCCCGCCGCGGCCCGGCTTTCTCGAGACCCTTCGCGAGGTCACCGAAAGCGACGCCAGCCTGCTGATCTTCGACGAAGTGATCACCGGCTTCCGGGTCGCCTTGGGTGGCGCCCAAGCCCGGTACGGCATAACGCCCGACCTCACCACCCTTGGCAAGATCATCGGCGGTGGGCTGCCGGTCGGCGCACTGGGCGGTCGAGCCGACATCATGGACCGGCTGGCACCGCTCGGCGACATCTACCAAGCGGGCACCTTGTCCGGCAATCCGCTGGCCGCCGCCGCCGGCATCGCCACCTTGGAAGCCTTGGACGAAGGCTTCTTCGCCGATCTGGAACAGCGCACGGCGTATCTGGCCAACGAACTCAAGGCCTTGGCCCGCAAGCACGGAAGACCCATCGCGATCAATCACGTCTGTGGCATGCTGAGCCTCTTTTTCGACGCTCCGCAGCCGGTCACGGCATTCGAACAGGTCGCCAACGCCAACAGCGACGCCTTCGCCCGCTTCTTCCACGCCATGCTCGACCGGGGCGTGTACTTGGCGCCGAGCGCTTTTGAAACCGCGTTTCTAGGCGCCCAGCACACCGAGGACGTTCTCGACGCCACCCTAGCCGCCGCCGACGACGCCCTGCAGCAGCTATGAGCGCTTCCAACGCGACCGGGCGGTCCCGGTCCATCTACGATGTTTATGGCCTCGGCAATGCCTTGGTCGACATGGAGTACCGGGTGGATGACGCCTTCCTGGCTCGGCATGGCATTGCCAAGGGCCACATGACCCTGGTGGAGGAGGCCTTCCTGGACCGCCTGGAGGAGGACCTCTCCGAGCGCCCCCACGAGCGCATGAGCGGCGGTTCGGCGGCCAACACCATCATGGCGGTCCAGGGCTTCGGTGGCCGCGCCCTGTATTCCTGCAAGGTGGCGAGCGACGACGTGGGCCGGCACTTTCTCGACGACTTGGCCAGCGCCGGGGTGGCCACCAACCCCAACGCGGGGGCATCCGACGGCCTGACCGGACGTTGCATCGTCCTGGTTACGGATGATGCGGAACGCTCCATGAACACCTTTCTCGGCGTGTCCCGCAGCCTGGGCGTCGCCGAGATCGATGAAGCGGCCTTGGCCGCCGCGGGATCGCTGTACATCGAAGGCTACCTCAGCGCCCAGCCGCCGGGATTGGAAGCCGCCTGCCGCACCCGTCAACTCGCCGAAGGCTTCGGCGTTCCAGCCGCCGTCAGCCTGTCCGATCCCAGCATGGTGACGTTCTTCCGCGACGAGCTTCAAGGTCTGCTGGGCAACGGCGTTCAGTGGCTGTTCTGCAACGAAGAGGAAGCCCTGACTTGGGCCGGCACCGATCGATTGGACCTCGCCATCGCCGAGCTCAAGGACATCGGCCGAGCCTGCTTCATCACCTTGGGCAGCCGCGGCAGCGTCAGCGTGGTCAACGGCCGCCACCGCGAAGTGCCAGGCTTCGCCGTCGAGGCCATCGACACCACCGGCGCCGGCGACATCTACGCCGGCGCCTGCCTGCATGGCTTAGGCTTAGGCATGGCCGAACCACAGGCCGCCCGGTTCGGCAACTACGCCGCAGCGGCGCTGGTGCGGCAGTACGGCGCCCGGCTGCGAAGGCCCGAGGACTACCGGCAGCTGCTGCAGGGCTTCAGGGATTCTTGACCTGCCGAGATGGCGGACTGACAAACGGCAAGCGTCCATCAACGATGAGCGCTTGCGGCGTGGGCAGGCAGCGCCACGCATAGACCTTGACGCCTTCGGCCATGGCTTGGCGGACCTGCTCGCCGTAGGCGGGCTGAATGGCGTCGGCGGTGGTGGCGATGCGCACGCCGTTGTGCATGACGCAGAACATCAGCACCGTCCGGCATTGCAACTCGGACCGAACCCGGCGCAGCTCAGCAACGTGCTTGAGCGCCCTTTCGCTGGGCGCGTCGGGGAAGGCGCCGTAGCCATCGGCCAAGCCCAGGGTGAGACTCTTCAACTCCACGTAGCAGTCGCCTTTTGCTGCGTCCGAAAGCAGCAGGTCGAAGCGCCCCTTGCCGCCTGGAATCGCCGGCTCGCGCTTTAACGACTCATAGCCCGCCAGCGGCGGGATCTGCCCATCCTCGATCGCCGCCGCCATCACCTGGTTGGCCCTGGCTGTGTTCACGCACACCCAATGATCCCCGGCGGCCACCAATTCCAGCGTGTGCCGGTACTTGCGCCGCTCATTGCCGGAATCCCAAAGCCAGACCCGGCTGCCGGGCTCGGAGCAGCCGGTCATGGCACCGGTGTTGGGGCAGTGGGCGCGCAGCGGGCTGCCGTCCGCGAGTTCCACATCGGCAAGAAAGCGCTTGTGGCGGCGCACGAGGCGGGCTTCGATCAGGGGCGGCGAGTAGATCACGCTTCGCCGCCGACGCTGTCCCAGACCTCAAGCGCCTGGCCAATCCGCTCCAACCCCAAGCCGATGGATTCATCGTCGGTGGTGTAGGCGAAGCGGACGAAGCGGTGCGCCTCGC
Organism: Pseudomonadales bacterium; assembly: GCA_022827905.1. Classification (GTDB taxonomy): domain Bacteria; phylum Pseudomonadota; class Gammaproteobacteria; order Pseudomonadales; family Azotimanducaceae; genus Azophilus. The sequence goes on from JAJEIQ010000037.1 coordinate 13,026, forward strand.
GCTCGCCAAAGTCGATGCCCGGCGTGGCGGCCACTTGGAACTCGTCGATCAGGCGCCAGCAGAAGTCGTAGGAATCCATGCCGGAACTGGAGACATCCATGTAGAGATAGAACGCCCCTTCCGCTGGGGCTGCGGCTTTGAACCCCAACGCCTCGAGGCCGCCCAGCAACTGTCGGCGGCGGGCGTCGAAATGCCGTCGGCGCGCTTCGTGAATGGCCATGGCCTCCGGGGAAAACGCGGCCAAAGCCGCCTGCTGGGCCACGCTGGAAGGTGAAATGAAGAGATTCTGCGCCAACCGCTCAATCGGTGCCATCAGCGCCTCGGGCACGACCACCCAGCCGAGGCGCCATCCGGTCATGCCGAAGTACTTCGAAAAGCTATTCAGCGCGATCAGCCCGTCATCGACCCGCAGCCCGGTGTCAGCGGTGGGCGGCCGACCGTAGGTGAGCCCTTGGTAGATCTCATCAAGAATGAAGAAGCCGCCGGCCCCGCGGACAAACTCGGCCACTTCGGCTAGCCGCGTGCCATCCATGACAGCGCCCGTGGGGTTGGCCGGCGAAGCGAGCAACAGGCCGGCCGTGTTGGGGCGCCAAGCCGCCGCCAAATCGTCCACCCGAGGCAGGTACCCTTGCTCCGCACGCAATGGCACGGGCCGGGCTGCGCCGCCGACAATGCGCGGAAAGGCCGCATTGCAGGGATAGCCGGGATCGGTGACCAGCAGGCCGCCGCCCGGGTCGATGAGCAGGGCGTTGAGCAGCAGCAATCCACCGCTGGCGCCCGCCGTCACCAGGATGCGTTCGGCGGGAATCGCCACGCCGAGCCGTTCCTGGTAGTCCCGGGACAATGCCTCCCTGAGCGCCTCCGTGCCCAGCGCGTGGGTGTACTTGGTGTGCCCTTCCAACAGCGCCCTGCGGCCCGCCTCAACGATGGGTTCGGCGGTGTTGAAGTCCGGTTCGCCCACCTCGAAGTGCACCACTCGGTGCCCCTCCGCCTCCAACTGGGCGGCCCGCTTCATCAGTTCCATGACCCGGAACGGTGCGATTGACTTCAACCTGCCGGCAACCAAGACGCTTTCTCCACGGCTTCCTGTCGCTTTGGGAACCGCGCCTGCCGAGCGCGGACTGGGAGCCCTCGCATTGTGGCTTTGGCGGAACGCATTTGCCATATGGCCAAGCCGCGAAGGTTTTGGTAGTTTACGCGCCCTTCAATCGAGCGCCTCCCTTGGCTCGCCAAGCCAGCCGGGAGGTGACGGCAACCAGCAAGGAATCCACAGCACATGGCAGAAGCAACACCCCGCCGTCCCCAACCCGGCGCCATTGATTCTCCATTCACCAATTTCACGCCCTACGAGCCGAAGGCGGACGAGCCCTACATGAGCCCCCCTCAGCTTCAGCATTTCCGCACCATTCTGACCCGCTGGCGCATGGACCTGATGGAGGAGGTTGACCGCACGGTGCATCACATGCAGGACGAAGCCACCAATTTCCCCGACCAAGTGGACCGCGCCACCCAGGAGGAGGAGTTTACGATTGAGCTGCGCACCCGGGACCGGGAGCGCAAGTTGATCCGCAAGATCGACCAGACCATCGAGCTCGTCGATCAGCAGGACTACGGCTACTGCGACACCTGCGGCATGGAGATCGGGTTGCGGCGTCTCGAAGCCCGGCCAACCGCCACCCAATGCGTTGACTGCAAGTCCTTGGCGGAAATCAAGGAACGGCAACTGCACGGCTGATCCCCTCCCGTGGCAGCCGGTCGATTCGCGCCGTCGCCCACCGGGCCGTTACACATCGGCTCCCTATACACGGCGCTGGCCAGCTTCCTCGATGCCCATGCCGAAGGCCTTGCGTGGCGGCTTCGATTCGACGACCTCGACGAGCCGCGCAACCAGCCCGGCGCCGAAGCCCGCATTCTGCGCAGCCTGGAGACGCACGGCCTGCACTGGGACGGTGCCGTGGCGAGGCAGAGCGAACGCTTGGACCGCTACCAAGCGGCTCTGGAAACGCTGCACCGCCAAGCCAAGACCTTCTACTGCACCTGCTCGCGCAAGGCGTTGGCTGATTCACCCACCTACCCCGGCCATTGCCGGGAACGCATCACCCCCATCTCCAACGCCGCGATACGAGTGCGGGTCGATGGCGCAGCATTGGAATTCACCGACCTCGTCCAAGGCCGCCAACGAACGCGGCTCGACCGAACGGTCGGCGATTTCATCGTCAAGCGCCGTGATGGCCTGTTCGCCTACCAAATGGCCACCGCCGTGGATGATGGGAACTCAAGCATCATCCGGGTGCTGCGCGGACGGGACCTGCTCGCCACCACGCCCCGCCAACTCCACGTCATGGCACTGCTCGGCCTGCCCGCGCCCACCTACGCCCACATTCCCGTGCTGGCGAATCGCGCCGGGGAAAAGTGGTCGAAGCAAACCGGGGCGCCCCCGGTCAACGACCAGACACCCCAAGCCAACATCCGCGCCTGCTTGACCCTGCTCGGCCTGCCCCCGCCGGACCTCGACTTGGAACCCATGATCGAATGGGCAAAGTCCCGTTGGCATATCAGCCGAATCGGCCACCAGGACCAAGCATTCGACCCGCGCCCAGGCTAGGGTCAACGCCCATACCGGCCCTCCCCTTCTTTGCTACCATCGCATGCATGGCGTTGATGCCCCATCTCCTGTTGGCCCACGGCAACCCTGACCAGCGAACCCAGCTGGCCGGCATCCTTGAGAAGGGCGGCTACCAAGTGACGAGCAGCGCCCTTGAGGATGGGTCGGACGACCCACATCTCGACGGCTTCGACGCGCTGCTGGCCAGCTCCGAGGCGGTCAAGCGCCACAACCTGCTGCGCCTGCGCGGCAGCCGCCCGCTGATCGTCCTCGCGGACCACGGCGATGTGCGCCAAGCCGTCGAGGCCATCAAGCAAGGCGCTGCCGACTACCTTGTCCTGCCGGTTGAAACCGGCGAATTGCTCGGCGCGGTCGGCAACGCGTTGGCCGCGCTGTCCACCCAGAGCGAGGGCAAACGCCGCCCGCCGTTCGCCATTATCGGCTCAAGCGGCGCGATGGCCGAAGTGCGCGAACGCATCGCCCAAGTCGCTCCAACGAACTCAGCAGTGCTGATTGAGGGGGAGTCCGGCACCGGCAAGGACTTCCTCGCCCACGCCATTCACGCCGCCAGCCTGCGCCGCAGCGCGCCCTTCATCACCGTCAACTGCGCCGCCATTCCCGACGCCATGATTGAGACCGAACTGTTCGGCCAGCCATTCGGCGAGCCTCTCGGCGAGCCTCTCGGCGGGCAATCCTCCCCAGCCGGTGGCCGTGCCGGCCTCGCGGAGGCGGCCAGCGGCGGAACCCTCTACCTCGATGAGGTGGGCGAACTGCCGCTTGAGGTTCAGGCCCGGTTGTTGGCCATGCTGGACCACCTATCAGCGGAGGATCGCACTACCGGCTCTTCGCCCCCGCGGATCATCGCCACGTCGCATCGGAACGTGCAGCAACTCGCTGAGCGAGGCTACTTCCACGAAACCCTGTCGCGGCACCTGAACGAAACCCGCCTGCGGTTGCCCGCGCTGCGCGACCGACAGCACGACGCCATCGAGCTGGCCCATCATCTGCTTGGCCGCTTTTGCCGCAAGCTCGGCAAACCCTTGCTGCGGATGTCGGAGGATGCCGTTCGCGCCATCGAGGCCTACCACTGGCCAGGCAACGTGCGGGAACTGAGCAACCTAATCGAGCGCGCGGCGATTCTCTGCGACGGCGAGGAAATCGACGCCTCAATGCTGGCCATCGACGCGGACGCCCCGAAGATCGGCGATCTCTCCGCAACCGAAGGCAGCGGGCCGGTCTCCCTGGAAGACTACTTCATCGCCTTCGTCACCCAGCACCAAGAGCAGCTCACCGAGACGGAACTCGCCGAAAAGCTCGGCATCAGCCGAAAAAGCCTGTGGGAGAGGCGCCAACGGCTCAACATGCCGCGCACCAAAACCCGCAAACGGGGGCCGCGGCGTTCCTGAAGCGGCCCGTGCTATCATGACGCCCTCTCAGGTTCGAATCGGCAAGCAAGATACGCGCTTTGGAAACGGAACCCTCCGCCGCGGCACTCGACTCCAAGCCACTCAACGTCTCCCGTGAGCAGGTTGACCCCAACGCCGTCGATGTCGTGGCTAAGCTCAAGGGTGCGGGTTTCCAGGCATGGCTTGTCGGCGGCTGCGTCCGTGACCTTCTGCTCGGCGCCCACCCCAAAGATTTCGACGTAGCGACCAACGCCACACCCGAGCAGGTGCGCGGCCTGTTCCGCCGCTCGCGCTTGGTCGGGCGGCGGTTCAAGATCGCCCACGTTCGCTACGGGCGTGACGTCATCGAAGTCTCCACCTTCCGCAAGGCGCCGTCCGGCGACGCGAGGATCAATGGCAACGCCAAGGCCAACGGGCTGATCTTGCGCGACAATGCCTACGGCACCCTGCGCGAGGACGCCTTTCGCCGCGACTTCACCGTCAATGCGCTCTACTACGATCCCCACGAAGAACGGATTCTGGACTACGTGGGCGGCCTTGAGGACATCACCCGCCAGCGCCTACGATTCATCGGCGATGCCCGGCAGAGGCTGCGTGAGGACCCCGTTCGCCTGCTTCGGGCCATCCGCTTCCAAGCGAAGCTCGGCTTCGGTCTTGATGCCGACGTGGACGACGGCCGCATGGTCGCCCATCTGCGCGAAATTCCCGGAGCGCGCCTGTTTGACGAGTTCTCCAAGATGTTCCTCGGCGGCTACGCAGCCCGGGCTTGGCAGCTCCTGGAGCGCACGCCCATTCCCGGCATCCTCTTTCCGGCCGCCCCAAAAGGCACCCGCCTAGTGCAACTGGCGATGGAGAACACCGACCGCCGCGTTGCCGCCGGTCTCCCCGTGACACCCGGATTCCTGCTCGCCGTGCTGCTCTGGGAGGATTTCCGGGCGCGGGCCAAGGCGCTGTCCTCGGGCCCGGGCGGTGCGAAGAGCGGCGACGCCGCCGTCCTCGCTGCGCAGTCCGCCTTGGCCGATCAACGCCGCATCATGGCCATGCCGCGCCGCCACTCGCATTTCATTCAGGATGTCTGGCACCTGCAGCGCCATCTGCGCGCAAGACGGCCCAAGCGTGTTCCGAAGGTGCTGCAGCATCCCAAGTTTCGCGCCGCCTACGACTTTCTCCTGCTGTGCGCCGATGCCGGCCTCATCAATCCCACCATCGGCCAGTGGTGGACCGAAATTCAGGAAGCCAGCGCCGACGGGCGCGATGCCATGATCAACGCCCTGCAACCTGCGGGGCGACGGCGCGGTAAGTCCCCGCAGCGGTGAGGGCGCCATCGAACAGGGCGTCGGCGGAGAGTTTTCAATGGCCCCGCCATTTGGTGGTCGAAGGGCCAATCGGCGTCGGCAAAACCACCTTGGCACACCGGCTGGCGGAGGCCTTGGGCCACTCACTATTGCTCGAGCCGGTGCTGGAGAACCCTTTTCTGGACCGCTTCTACCTGTCCAAGGGCGCGAACGCCCTCCAGACCCAACTGTTTTTTCTGCTCACTCGCGCGCAGGTCATCGGCGAAGCGCCAGAGGACGACCTGCTCGATTCGCTGGTGGTGGCCGATTTCCTGATGGAAAAGGATCGCCTGTTCGCCCGGCTCACCCTTGATGAGAATGAGTTCAGCCTTTACGACAGGATTCACGCGGCACTGGATCCCAAACCCCTGCGCCCGGACTTGGTCATTTACCTGCAAGCTCCGGTCAGCGTCCTTCAGCGCCGCATCCGCCGCCGAGGAATCACCTTCGAGCAGACCATCGAAGCCAGCTACCTGGACCAAGTGGCCACGGCCTACACCCGTTTCTTCCATGCCTATGACCAAGCGCCGCTGCTGGTGGTGAATGCCGCCGAAATCGACTTTGCGAACAACGCCGCCCACCTGCAGGCACTGCTCGATCACATCAAGCGCATGGAAGGCGGGCGCAGTTACTTCAATCCGAACCCGACCCTGATCTAGCCCCCGATGGAGTAAACGGGGCAGGCATGACCGAAGACCAAAGCGCAAGCGGAGAGCCACGCCCGGCGGCGGCTGACTTGGCAGCCTGGGGCCGTCTGGCGGGTCTGGCCAGCCAAGCGCACTCAGCAAGCTTGGCGAGCCTGCTGCGGGACAGCGCCCGCTGCCGCGCCTTGCGCAGCGCCGCGGCCGGCATCCTTTTCGACTTCTCGCGGCAGCCCATCGATCTCGTGGTTCTTGAAGCCCTGCTGGAACTGGCCGAGGAACGCCGCTGGAAGGCGCGGCGCGAAGCCCTGTTTGCGGGCGAGCCGGTCAACACCAGCGAAAACGCCCCCGCCTTGCACACTGCCCTGCGGGCGCCCGACGCCGACCAACCCGAAGCCGCCGCGCAAACGGTTCCGGCAACCCGGCAACGGCTGCTGGCGTTCGCCGAATCAGTCCGCGACGGACGCCGCACCGGGCACACCGGCCGGGCGTTTCAACGGGTCGTCCACATCGGCATCGGCGGCTCCCAGCTCGGCCCGGAACTGGTCGCCGAGGCATTGCGGAGCGCGGATTGCCCACTGACCTTCCACTTCGTCGCCAACATTGACGGCCACGCCATCGCGGACGCATTGGCCGATGCGGACCCGGAAACCACGCTGTTCATCGTCGTCTCCAAATCCTTCACCACCTTGGAGACCCTGACCAACGCAGCGACGGCGCGCAATTGGCTGTTGGAGCGCACCAACCAACCCGAGGCGGTGGCTGCGCAGTTTGTCGCCGTCACCGCCCGAACGGAGGCCGCCACCGCCTGGGGCTTGCGGCCAGAGAACATCTTCCCCCTGTGGAACTGGGTGGGGGGACGGTTCTCGCTGTGGTCGGCGGTCGGCGCGCCGGTCGCCCTCGGACTCGGCAAAGCCGGCTTCGAGGCGCTCCTGGACGGCGCCCACGCCATGGACCAGCACTTCCGTCAGGCGCCGCCCGAAGCCAACGCGCCGCTGCTGGCGGCGCTGATCGACATCTGGAACATCAACTTTCTCGGCATCGCCAATCACGCCGTGCTGCCCTACGACCATCGCCTTCGGCGCCTCCCGGCCTATCTGCAGCAACTGAAGACCGAGAGCAACGGCAAAAGCACCCGCCATGACGGCTCCGACACTGGCGTCCATACCATACCCGTGGTTTGGGGCGGGGAAGGCACCACGGGGCAGCACGCCTTTCATCAAATGCTCCATCAAGGCACCCGCGCCTTCAGCGCCGACTTCATTCTTACCGGTTTGGACGGCCACCAACCGCCGCGGCCGGAACTGGCCGACCACCACCGCTGGCTGCTGGCCAACGGCCTCGGCCAAGGCCAAGCCATGGCCCTTGGCTGGGCGCACGAGGACCCGCATCGCGCCGCACCGGGCAACCACGGCACCAACACCTTTGTGCTCGACCACCTCGACGCCTCGAGCCTCGGCGCCCTGCTCGCCTTCTACGAGCACCGGGTGTTTTGCCAGGGCTTGATCTGGGACATAAACTCCTTCGATCAATGGGGCGTGGAGTTCGGCAAGCGACTGGCCGAGACCCTTTTCGAGCAACTTGGGCGGGCCGGCGCGGCCCTCGGCCCGGACGCGGCCACCCACGCCTTGGTTGCACACCTAAGAGCGCTCAACGCGCCGGCAAAGGAGGAAGGCAATGACCTACCCCATCAATGACTTCATGGCGCAGCGGGCGTTGATCGACGATGCCGCCTACCAAGCGATGTACCAGCGGTCGATCGAGGACCCCGACGGCTTCTGGGCGGAGCAGGCCGAGGCCTTGCTGGATTGGCAGCGACCGTGGCACAGGGTAAGCAATGCGGACCTAGCCGCCGGTCGGGCCGCTTGGTTCGAGGGCGCCACCCTCAACGCCTGCCATAACTGCATCGACCGGCACCTGCCGACCCGAGCCGAACAGCCGGCCATCATCTGGGAGGGGGACGACCCGAGCGACAGCGCCGTCATCACCTACCAGGAACTGCACGACGCGGTCTGCCGCCTGGCCAACGGCCTGAAGTCCCGAGGCGTGAGGAAGGGGGACCGGGTATGCATCTACATGCCGATGATCCCCGAGGCGGCCTTCGCCATGCTCGCCTGCGCCCGCATCGGGGCCATGCACTCGGTGGTCTTCGGCGGCTTTTCGCCCAATTCCCTGGCCGACCGGATTCTCGACTCCGACTGCCGCACGGTCATCACTGCCGATGAAGGCGTGCGCGGTGGCCGGCGGGTGCCGCTGAAGGCGAACACCGAGGCCGCACTGGCCTCCTGCCCGAACGTCACCACGGTGGTCACCGTGCGGCGCACCGGCGCCGACGTGCCTTGGAACGCCAGCCGCGACCTTTGGTATCACGACCTCATCGCCGACCAGCCGAGCACTTGCGAAGTCACGGAAATGGACAGCGAAGACCCGCTGTTCGTGCTCTACACCTCGGGCTCCACCGGCCGCCCCAAGGGCGTGCAGCACAGCACCGGCGGCTATCTGCTGCAGGCGGCGATCACCTTCAAGTACGTCTTCGACTACCAGGACGGCGACGTTCACTGGTGCACCGCCGACGTCGGCTGGATCACCGGCCACTCCTACATTGTGTACGGCCCCTTGGCCAACGGCGCGACCACGCTGATGTTCGAGGGCGTCCCCACCTACCCGGACGCATCCCGCTGTTGGCAGGTGGTGGACAAGCACCAGGTGAACATCTTCTACACCGCGCCCACGGCCATCCGCCAACTCATGGGGCAGGGCGACGAATTCGTCAACGGCACCTCAAGGGCCTCCCTGCACCTGCTTGGCACGGTGGGCGAACCCATCAATCCCGAGGCCTGGGAGTGGTACTACCGGGTGGTCGGCGGCGCACGCTGCCCCATCGTCGACACCTGGTGGCAGACCGAGACCGGGGGCATCATGATATCCGCGCTGCCGGGCGCCACGCCGCTCAAGCCGGGCAGCGCCACCCGGCCCTTGTTTGGCGTGCAACCCGCCTTGGTGGACGCCGACGGCCAGATCATCGAAGCGACCGAGGCCACCGGCAATCTTGTGCTTACCACCTCCTGGCCGGGCCAGCTGCGCACCGTTTACGGCGACCATCAGCGGGCCATCGATACCTACTATTCGGCCTATCCGGGCCACTACTTCACCGGCGACGGCGCCCGCCGCGACGCCGACGGCTACTACTGGATCACAGGCCGGGTGGACGATGTCATGAACGTGTCCGGGCACCGTATCGGCACGGCGGAAGTGGAGAGCGCGCTGGTGCTGCACGAGCAGGTCGCCGAAGCCGCCGTGGTGGGCTTCCCCCACGACATCAAGGGCGAAGGCATCTACGCCTTCGTCACCCTGATGCACGGCGTCGATGACAACCTCGACGCCATCAAGCAGGAACTCACGGACCTAGTGCGCAGCGAAATCGGCCCCTTCGCCAAGCCCGACGCCCTGCAATGGGCGCCCGGGCTGCCCAAGACCCGCTCCGGCAAGATCATGCGCCGCATCCTGCGCAAGATCGCCGCCAACGACCTGGACAACCTAGGCGACGTGACCACCTTGGCTGAACCCGCCGTGGTGGACGACCTCATCGAGAACCGGGCAGGGAGCGAATAGCTCTACAGCTTGTCGACGATCATGGCGCCCACGATGCCCGCCATCCCCACCGTGATGGAGAGGGTTAGCGTAAACAGCCGTGAGGTCACGGCCCGCAGTTCCGTGCCAAGGGCTTCAAACTGCTTGTTCATGTCCAACCTGAAGTCATTGAAGCGGGCGTTGGTGTCCGACCGGTGATCTTCGAATCGGGCATTCATTACGGCGTTCTGGTCCTCGAATCGGGCAATCATCTCGGACCTGTGCTCGTCAATTGCCTCTTTCAGGATGCCGCGTAGCACGTCGGGCGTCACCGCGAACTTCTCGATGGAATTGGCGATGGCGCGTACGGTCGCATCCGCCTCACGCCGCTCGAACCCCGATGCTTCAAGGCTCTTGGTCATCGCCCCGATTTCCTCGACTGCCTGCCGCATGAGTATATGCCTCCTAGTCCGGGTTTGGAAAAACGTCATCTAACCCGGCGTTTGGGGGGCTGTCTGTAGGCTAACTCCGCCCTTCTTGTAGGAAATCGACGCTTTGTGCCCGCAAATCCGCCGGTTCAGAGACGTCAGCCGGAGGAACAGCCCCGAACCGCGACCCGCTCAAGGCAATCTTGCCCTCGGACGGCGCGCAGCCCTGTCATTCCAGGATACGCATCGCCCTACGGAGAACGCTTGTTCCTTGCACGTCCGCGGAACACTCACACCAATCTTTTTGTTTTCATATAGTTAGGTGGACATGTCCAGTTGCAATACTCCTTCGGAAACCACCCTGACCGGAAGAGCTGGAGCGCCGTTTCGATGCGGAGTCTGGATTTGAGCGCACACAAAATCATGCGACTTCCTACAACACGGGACTAGGACTTGCAGGGAACGCCGCCGCTCTCAGCCCTTGGGACTTCTGAGTTACAGCGAGAACTGCGAACTCGCCGTTCAACAGTACAATCCAGAGCCAGCGGTCAAGCGCCAATCGGAGGGGGCGCAAGCGTTGAAAGGTGTTCGTGATGAACGAAAGGCAAATGGAAATCATCGTCAGCAGAGGCATCGACCGCGTACTGGGTGGGGGGCATGAGTTGAAGGCCCAGCAGGTCGGCGTGGGCGGGTGGCGGTTGGACTTGTTAGTGTCGCGGCCAGATGGCACACCGATGGTGGTGGAACTCAAGAAGGGCCGTTTGGCGAAAAATCATGTGGAGCAGGTCAGAAGCTACGCAACAGCGCTGTCGAAAGACGCACGAACGAAGGTCACGGCAATGGTCATTGCAAATGAAGCGAGCCACCGGATGGTTGAGTTCGCGGAAGAGGGCGGCGTTCGCGTCAAGACGATTTCCGAACGCCGGCTCGGTGAATTGGGGAAGCAAATCGGTTTGTCCGAGTCGGACCTCTTGGGTGATCGGCGGAAGCACGGCGTGCTCTATGGTGGCGGGACCGGCCTTCGCACGACAGTCCCTCTCCAGGAGGCCCTCGCGGGGTGCCCGAAACAAATCAGGCGCTTGGTGCAATCCTTGCGTGCGAACTTCATTTGTTCGCGGTTCAGTGCTGGCACATCACAAATCGTCCTGCACTACAGGGGAATCAAGGTCGGCGGCTTGAATCGGCGGGAACGAGGCGGTCACACCTATGTTTCCACCGGCGTGGTGCTGTCTGCGGAGCACGAGGTGGCGCTCCATGACAATCGGTTTTTCAGGTCATCGAGAAGCACCACCGGAAAGCACGAGCACATTTGGTGGGAACGGCAATGGATTGGGGATGAGTACGCCTGCCAGTCGAAGAAGGCATTCCGGTTCTTTTTCAACGTGATAGACGACGTGCTTGGCTCCGACTTGGATCTGGATGCGCGTGCAAGGTAGCGGCTCGTTCGACCAATGAGGCTCCTCCCCTAGCGGGGCAGGAAAGCGGCGGTCGTTGCCGTCAAGGAGAGGGGTTTCGTCGAAGGTGACGAGCGCTTTGAAAGCGGGTTGGCAGACAAGTCTTGGGACCAGCGGCGGTTTGACGGATACAGCTGTGCTTGACGAAGTCACTTGCCGTGTCCATCACCTGACGTCTCGAAGTTCGGCTGCAGCGAAAACTGCCAAAGCGGCAGAGAACGGCTGCCGCCCCCCATGTCGAGGAGCGGCTTGAACCAGTTAGGTCGGAGCGGTGCCCGCAGCTGGACGACCTCACCGGATTCGATTGTGTGCTGAGCGTAATAGCGAGCGAACATGTTGCTCAGGGTTCCAACCAGCGCAAATCCTTGCTCGGTTGGCTCCACGGGGTTCCATCGAAAGTCGATGGCGAGAAGCCTATTGTGGTCGATGATCGCCTCCGGCGCCTCGTCCTCCAGCCAGTCGCCGTGTTGGATGAACACCCAAGCGATCTCCTGCTCATTGGGGTCGGTGATTTCTTGGTCTTCGCAATACAGCGCAGTACCTCCGATAGTGGCAGACACGTTCCCTTGAGCGTCTATTGTGCTAGTACGTTGTGGATCCATCAGGACTCGGAGACGCAGGGGTGGGCGCGTACCGATCGTGCGGTCCCCCAGGGCGGAAAGTTCATTCACGCGAATCGCCGTTCCCATGTCGAGATCGACTCCGCCGTCGGTGCCGATGAGACGGCCAGGAGAAACCAGCGTCCAGATCGACCAACGAGCCCAATACACGGCGATCTTGAGTTCAGCGCCCGTCGCCTTAGCGTAGGAATCGAGCTTTTCCAAGTATCGCCGTGACAGCAAACGGCGATGCTGCTGAGACGGGTCGGGTTCGTACACGTTCTTGACCTCAACCAGCCAGTGAGCACCGTCCCGCAGGACAATCCGGAAGTCGGGAACGACATAGCGATCCTCGGGAAAGCAGCGACCGCCATCTTCCGCCTTCAGCAGCTGGAACTGCCCAAGACTGAGGATAAGTGATTCGAACATGGCCTCGGTGCGGTGACCATGGAGAAGCGCCTCATTGCTAGTGGCGCGTTGAACTTCGCCACTCGTATGACGAAGGAATTCGGCGATAGTCTTGGGGTCGCGCAGCGATATCCTGCGCTCGCGGCTGAATTTTCCCAGCTCCGCGAGGAGCTCGAAGGGCTTGTCCATTTGCCGATCACTGGCCGGATGGTGGGAACCGAGAAAGGCGCGGACCAGTTAAGTCGTGCGCACTGTCCGGCTTGGCGTCATCTTGGCTCCAAAGCGGGCCCGATGGTCCCGAGCTTCGTCGAATCCATTGGCGCTGGCGATGTTGGGCCACATGTGCGCTGGCACATAGTCCTTGATGGCACCGCAGCCGTCAACTTGCTTTCCACCCGGTCCCATCTGGGCCAGCCTCGTGCTATTGACGTACGTCCCTCATGCCGTTCTCGTAACGGCACTGTCTGTTGTTCAGGTGCCTGACAAAACCCTTGCCCGCCCGATCCCTGGAAAGCTTGTCCCCACACTTCGGGCAAACGTAGCCCGCCTTTTCAGCGGTTGAGGTTCTCACTTCGATATGCTCCTTTCTGCAATCCAAGACCCCTTAATAGTAAGCGGAGCGTCGGCACCACCTGGCTTTCAGCTTGAGATTGGCGTAAAGGCCCAGGGTAGCAGTTGATCGATTTTCGAGGCCGGATGGCCATTTGCGATGGCTTCGAGCGTGGCTTTGAGGTAGGCGTGGGGGTTGACGCCGTTCATCTTGGCCGTTTCGATCAGCGTAGCGATGCGGGCCCCGGCCGCGGCGCCTTCGTCATGGCCGGCGAACAGCGCATTCTTGCGATTCAGCGCCAGCGGCCGGATGGCATTCTCCACGACGTTGTTGTCCATCTCCACCCGGCCGTCGGTGAGGAACACCTGCAGCCCATCCCAATGATTGCCGATATAGGCCAGCTTCTCGCCCAGGCGCGACTTGGGTGAGACCCGGGCACGTTGCTGGCGCAGCCACACGCCGAAGTCCTCGACCAGCGGTGCGCTGCGTGCCTGGCGCTCGGCAAGCCGGACCTCGGGCGGCTCACCCCGGATCTCCTTCTCAATGGCATACATCTCCGCGATCCGCCGCAACCCTTCGGCGGCGACCGCCGAGCGGTGGCTGTCCTGGATCTCGCACAGCTTGCGCCTTGCGTGCGCCCAACAAAAGCAGCGGACCACCCCCTTGCCGGGCGCCGCCACGGCGTTGTAGCCGGCGTAACCGTCGACGTGCAGTTTTCCATCGAATCCTTTGAGAAAACCCTTGGCGTGGCGTCCGCCGCGCCCGGGCGCGTAGAAGAACACCACCCCCGGCGGGTCCGGACCGGCCCAGGGACGTTCATCGCGGGCCAGCGCCCACAGATACCCCGTCTTGGTCTTGCCCCGGCCCGGATCCAGCACCGGCGCACGGGTCTCGTCCATGAACAGATGCCCGGACTGCTTCAGGTGCCAGGCCAGCCGGTCCACCACCGGGGTCAGATGAAACGATGCCTTGCCCACCCAGCCGGCGAGCGTTGAGCGGTGCAGGTCCACGCCCGAGCGGGCGTAAAGCTGCGATTGACGGTACAGCGGCAAATGGTCCGCATACTTGGAAACGAGCACATGCGCCAGTGCCCCCTCGGTCGGCAGTCCACCCTCGATGAGGTGCGCCGGCGCCGGTGCCTGAACGATGCCTTCCTCGCAGCTTCGGCAAGCGTACTTCGGGCGCACCGTGACGATGACCCGCAACTGCGCCGGCACGATGTCCAGCCGTTCGGTGCGGTCCTCGCCGATACGCACCATCTCTGCGCACCCGCAGGGACATTGAATGTTGTCCGGTTCGATGACCTCTTCGATCCGCTCCAGGCCCTTCGGCAAATGACCGAGGTTGCGTTGCGGGGCTTGGCGCCGGGTGGCGGGCGATGACCCTGGGCTGCCCGCCGCGACCGCGGCCTGCTCGACCTCGGCCACCGCGCCCTCCAGGTCCTCGAACGCCAACTGGCGGGCGTCGACGGTGAGCTTCTCCGATTTCTTGCCGTAGATGAACCGCCGCAACTCGCTGACAAGGTGTTCCAGGCGGCGGTTGGTGTCGGTGAGCAGCTCGACCTGCGCGCGCAACTCAACGTTGGCTTCCCGCTCCTGCTCGAAGGCCGCTTGCTGCTCCTCGAACAGTGCCCGGTGGGCTTGTGGCAACGCCTTGAGATCGACCGCTTGGGGGTGGGCCTGCATTGCCGAATACTATCACAAAATCAGATATTTATAAACGAAAATCGGCCCGAAAACGGGCCTATCGAAGCGCTTTTACAGCAGTCTTGAGCGTTAGGCAGCAGTGCGTGGACGGCGCACCCTCACAGACCACGCACGGCGCCAGTCCAGACCCTCGAACAACGCCTCGAACTGCGCCCGGCTAAGCCGGATGACACCGTTGCGAACCGCGGGCCAGGCGAATCGCCCCTGCTCCAGTCGCTTGTAGGCCAGAGCCAGGCCCGTGCCGTCGAACCACAGCACCTTGATCCGGTCGGCCCGCTTGGCCCTGAAGACGTAGGCCACCCCAGAATACGGGTCCAGACCCAACTCGTTCTGAACCACCGCGGCCAGCCCGTCGTGGCCCTTGCGGAAGTCCACCGGCGCGCTCGCCACCAGAATCCGGGCCCCGCCCAACGATGCCATCACGAACCGCCCGCCAGCGCCACGACGATCGCCGCGATCCCGGCCGTGTCGGTGACCCCCTCCAGCCGGACCGTCACGCCGCGTCCTTCGATCACCGCCGAATGCGCCGCCTCCACTTCCACGGCGGCAAACCCCACATCCGGCTGCGCCTGCGCCGGGGACGGCGCCACCAGCTGGCCCCGGCGCAACAGCGTTCGCCACGACGACAATCGGTTGCGCGGAATGCCGTGACGCTTGGCCACCGCCGTGATCGTCTCCGCGGATGCGAAGCTCTCGCGTGCGATCCGGACCTTCTCTTCCACGCTCCAGGACCGACGCGTTCTTCGCTTCCTCGGCTTGCGCCCAACCGCAGCTGCTCCATTGGTCGCAGCCGTCCCGCCACTGACTTCAACCCCGGCATCAAAATCATGGTTCCGCATTGGATAACCCTCCTATAGGGAAAGGAGTCATCCAATCTCAACAGCACCACGAACGGAAGGTGGGCTCGGCTAACCGCTTACCCTTAATACCGTCGATCGCGAAAATAATCAAAAGCGTCCCACCATGACGCCATTTGGAGTCGCCGTGAGTCAATCGAGAACGCGAACGCCGCAGTCTGTAGCCGGGGGTCCGCTCCAATGTGGGAACGCAGCTAGCACCCAGATGCGGAGACGAGCGCTTTGAACGGCGTAGTCAGATCATCTCGAAGTGACGGAACGCCTCGAAGATTGCGGGGCGCTTGTCCGCCGGGCAGGGCTTCTCGCGGGCACCCCTGCGGTTGTGCGCCTGCCTTACACGCAACCCCTTGAGTTCCTTGCAGTGCGCTATCCAGCACGTCTGCGCCACCCACCCGTGTTTCCGTTCTATCCGTTCCTGAATCTGCTCATATGTCGCCATTGGTCTGTAAGCTCCCGTATAAAACAAGCTGGAGAACGATCGCTGGGGATTCTAGGCTACTCGAACCCTTCGATCCAAACTGGAGCACCCTCTGGCGCCATCCAGTGTGGCCAACCGCTCGTATCGACACGAACGGGCCGGGCCTTGGAAAGCAGTACGAAGCTGGGGGTTACGCAGTTCGCCCACACCATGTCCGGATTGAATAGCTTCGAAAGCCAATCGGCCTTGTTTTGCAACTGCTTGTTGTCCCAAGCTCCCTCGTATTTCGCCTCGACCAATGCAATGCGAGTCGAATCGATTCCATGTTGAAAGACGACCATCAGGTCAATGTCAATAACCGACCTAGGAAGGCCAGTCGAGTCGAGATTGCGCCGCCGTGGCTCTCCGGGTCGAATCGCACGATTGCCGCCAAAGGTATCGGAAAGCGCCTCCTCCAAACAGGCTAGCTGATAGTCAACCACGACGTAGGCGTTGTGGGGGACTGGTGTCCCAATCGCTCTTCCCAACTCCTTTCGGAAGGCGGGACCGAGCGATAGCGAAGAGCGCTTTAATCCCATGACGTAGCGGATCAGATGGAAACGCTCCCGAACGTTATGACGCGCTAAAGCGTTTCTGAAAGTCTGCGACATTGAGCGGTTCCTCAGGGGAGTGGTGATTGAGATTTGGGCACGGTCGCCTCGCCAAGCTCCTCTAGTACCACTTCCCGCTTCGCTTGACCACACTCCATGATTGCACCGCACGTCAAACACATCGCAGCACCGAGGCCACTCCTATTGTATCGCCCCGAAGCCCCACGAATAGCCCAATGAGCAGACCAATCCGCGCTACTCCAACCAAAACGCGCAGCCACACGTTGGCTTTCTGGCGTTTTGCCGCCGCGTAGCAAGGACCAGCATTCCTTCAGCTAGTGCGTACTTGCGCAAGTCACGACCGGGCATGGCCTTAGCGAATACGCTCTGACGCCAGCAGCTTCCCTGGCATCAACTGTGCGGAAGTGGTAGCCGTGGCTGAAACCATGACAGTGTTCTCGCCAAACTCGCCAAGCCACTGACACAGCCGCTCCGCCGTCTCCCTTGAAAGTCCTTCCATTGCCGAGGAGGCTTGGCTTGAAAGCAGGGAGCGAAGCTCAGGGATGCCCATGGGCGAAACCCTGCCCTCGAATGCGGCGCGAACAACTCGAAACGCGGTCGCATTGAATGTTGCTTTCCGAATCTCAGCCCGCCCGGCGGCATTTTCGCCGAGCCGTAGGGCATCCCTGTCCCGCACAGACTCGTCGTTGTGAGGAATTTCTCCCGCCATTGCCTTAAGGAAACGAGCGGGGTCCGATTCAGGGATCCAGACAGGAATCCTGTCGTGATGGCCAACATCGCTTGCGAGTGGATCTTGAAGTGCGACATCCTCTCCCATCGGGCTAGCTGGGGACGAGATTTCCTGAACGCGACGAACCAGCTGTTTGATCGGATCAATTCCTGCATCTTCGAGAACGAGCAATTCGAGATTGCCCTTCGGGGGGCCGCTCAACCCAGGCGTCGTGGCATTTGCGGAACCGAGAAGTGCCTTGTTGTCTGCTATGTAGAGTTTCGCATGAAGCCCGGGGCACGCAAAAATAGGAACTCCATGTCGGCGGGCCACATCCCATGATCGCCAGTCGGATGCGCCCGATGCAATGTCCTGCAAGTCCCACCGGACATAGACACTACGCTCAGGCACCCGCCTAGCCGATTCAAGCAAGGAATCCAAGGCTTCCGCACCAACAAAGGCTGAGACGATGATGACCCGCCTGTTAGCCCGAGCGAACAACTGTCGTATTTGGCCTATGGGTGTCTCAATCACTCATCGAATTCCAATATGTGCGCGGCTTTTTCGCTCCACAGGCTGAGGCTCAAGTTCAATGCACGTGCCTCGTCGTGTTTTCTTAAGGCATTGGCTTCAGCAAGCGAGCGCGCGAAAGATGCAATCAATCCGCGAATCACACGGAGGGCGTCCCCTGGATTGGGCGGCTCCCCCTCATCCTCACTATCACTCTCATCCCCATCATCAATTTCTTCGGAAACTAATAGCCCTGCCATTGCTTCGCTAAGTGGGTGCCCTCCGTGAAACTTCACAATCAAATGGCCGGGACCCTGCGCGATGCTGAACATAATGGTTGGCTGTCCATACGGGTCCAAGACGTAATCTAGCTTTAGCCCATTGTCCATGACTTCACTGGGCCTGACATCCTGGGCCCGCTCGTCGCCTGCCAACGTGTCGCCATACGCTTTAGCGGTTCCTTCCCGGTCGGAAGACGGCTTCGTGTTGTCCATGGGAATTTCCCGTCCCTTCTTGGACAGCGAGTCCCCGTCTTGCTTAAGTTCGTCCACGGGTGGGGTGTAGGGGTCTTGAGGGCCTCCATTCCAGTTGCCTCCCGATCTTGCATCTTTTCTTTGTTTGCTGACGATCTTTTGCATGTGCCCGAGCAGATCCTTGATCTCTTCGGCCACTTCCAAACACCTTATGTCCTTCCAATCCTCTGCCGGTTCTCCTTCCTTCCGTAGCACATCCAGACGTTCCTTGATTTCCTTGATAGGAATGGGAGCGAGATCGGCGAGACCCCGGACCTGCTGTTTGTCGTTGGAAACGCCGAACACATCATCAAGGTCTGGATCAAAGTCAATGCTCACGGACACCCAGCGGTCAACCGTGCGGTCGCCCCTCAGCCACGCCGGATCAAGCGCAATTTCGCGCTCAGACCGCATCAGCGATACTCCCCTAAGTCGATTCGCGAGTTTTCCAAAGGGGGCTTGGCCCGGATCTCTGTACTTGTTCTTCAGTTTTTCATCTTTAACAACCCGCTGTCTGCGGTACGAGGCCGTAAGCAGATAGTTGCCAACAACATCGCCTTCAGGCCCCCTGACTTCTTTCAAATCCGGTTGGTACTTCCCGTCCATGTCTTTTCCCTCATCACCGGGGTGCCCGGTGTAAGGGGTGAACAACGTTGAGTCGCCAGTGAATCCGTCGTCACTCAGATCATCGTCTTTCCAATTTGTCAGAAACGTGGGGTCCACCGGCTCCGCCCACATAGGGGTTCCGAGCATAGCGTTCGCAGCTTTGTCAAAAACGTTCACCATAATCGAGAGCCGCCCACTCTTGATGAACTCCCTGTGGATGCGTCCGCACAGATCGCAGATATTCCGTTTTAGGGTTTCCGCCAGTCTCTGGTGGGTCGTGGAAACATCCCTCCAGACAACCAGCGTTCCGCTCTTCATCTTTGAGATTGGTTCAGGCATCCCGTGGAACGCCGCAGCCGCCCACTCGGGAATTTCCTCGATGGAGGGTTCCGGTAGCAGATTAGCGGCGATACCAGCCTCATCCGACAGGCGGAGACGAGTTGCTGGCACCTTGTCGGCTGCGGTTTCGCCCTCCTGCCATGACATGACCTGAAGGTCGGTGCACTGGCTGAAGGAAGAGGCGACAAGCCCCACACCGAACTTGCCAAGGCGCTTCGAGGCCTTCGTCCCATTGCTGGCCTCGCCTTCGTCTTTCGCTGTTCCGTACCCATATTGCACGCAACGCCGTAGCAAGTCGCGGTCCATCCCCACCCCATTGTCCAGAACAGCTATTTCCGAGGGGCGCCTACCCCCGTCTACAATGAGCGCCACCGCAATTTCTTTCGCCTTTGCATCCGCGCTATTGTCAATGAGTTCGGAGATCGCGTATGCCTCGTTACGGTAAGGCCCAGATCGAAGAGCCCTGAGAACCAAGCTGGCCGGAAAGATGTGGTCAGTCATTGTTTTTTTCTCCTTGATTGGATGCACTGGCTTTCGGACAGGTCATGCGGGAGTATCGCCCTCCCAGAGGCTCTCCCACTGACAGAACATGTCGGCCAACTCAGCGTACTCGGCATAGGACGCGTCCACGATCATGTGGATGGTTGCCTCTTTCGTCCCGCCTGATTTCGGTCCCCTCAACGCCCTGCCGACCATCTGCTGAAGTCGAACGGCGCTCTTGGTCGGTTGGCCGATTACAGCCCCACTAATTTCAGGGGCATCGAACCCGGCGGTGAGAACGTTGCAGTTGAACAGCACTTGGGGAGGTCCGGTGGCCGCGGGCTGTTGGAAGGTCTTCGTGTAGTGTTCCCGATCTTTCACAGGGGTTTCTCCAGAAACCGCATGGGAGTATGCATATCCACCGCCTCGCATCGCGGCGGCGCATTCCTCAGCAGAGGCAACGGACGGCGTGAAGGCAATTACGCGCCGATGGCCCTCGTCAAATAGCCTCTGGACAAGTCCTAAGATCCTATTGTTTCGCTCCCTGTCCTCCCCCAAGTCCGCAAGTGCGCTGTCAGAATACTCCGCCCCCTGCTCGTTGGGCACCGATGTACTTTCGATGTCGTGCGTCTCAATAACTGCACGGGCCAAATACCCCTCGTTGACCAAGTAGCGCACCGGGTTGCCCATCTCTCCTATGCCGACTTTCCGTCCTTCGTACATTTTGACCAGCCTTCTTGTCTCGTCGGGACTTGCCCTTCCGGGTGTTGCGCTTAGACCCAATAGCCTCCGCTTTGCAAGGCCGCCGCCAGCCAGGATGCTCTCCACAAGGTCGCGAAACGTAGGGGCCACCGAGTGATGCGCCTCGTCGAACACCACCAAGCTGACCCTATCTAGCAGCGACTGCTCGATCCACTGACTGGCGCTGATTGACTGGCCTGCCATCTGGAGGCCTGCGATAAGGACCGTGTTGCGGCGGATTGTGGTTCCGTGTGTAAACCGCTCGCCGCCACCACGCCACTGTATCACTACTGCTTTGACATCCCCTTGGGCTTCCCAAGCAGCGCTGAACGCCTTCGCCGCTTGCTCAACCAGCTCCTTGGTTGGCGCGAGCCAAAGCACCATGGTGGGTGCGTTTTGTCGAAGGTGCATGGACACGACAGACATTGCCATGCGGGTCTTTCCCGCCCCAGTCGGGGCGTGCAGCAGCACCCGGTCGTGATTTTCCAGAGTGCGGAGCACCGCATCCACAGCATTCTTCTGGTAGGGCCGCAACGAGTAACGCGGCGACACTTCGTCAAAGGTAGGTGTTTCGCTTGCTATGGTGACCTCCCTAGGGACGTGCTGTGAAGTGTGTTAACAGGTGACTTGTAACGTACCGAAACCCAGCCAAGGGCCGCTCACACTGGCAGTGAACTAAAGCGAGCAGACTGCGCAAGCTTGGTCGTGCGGGTCATCCTCGGCAAGGTTTGCCGCCAGCAAGGACTCCTGCCAAGACCGCGGACCATCACTCGCGATTATCTCGCCATCCCTCTCGCCCATGGATCCGGCCTCTTGATCGAGGTCGGCCAAGGAAATCTTGTCCATCCATGTGTACATGCGGCCAGTGTCGGGGTCGAAGGTCTCCTCCTCGTAGCGCATGGCCTTCTCAAACAGGTCGGGATGCTCCCTGCGCAGCCCCAACCATTCGCTTTTGCGCTGGAAAAAGCAAAAGTAGCAGCCCGAGCGCGACCGCCACCTGTAGTAGTCGGGCAATCCTGTCGTTTCCTCAAGCAGCGCAACAATGTCATCCCGCACCAGCCCGTCGCGAACGAACGGATAGACGGCGGTCACGTTCTTGAGTGAACTGAGCTTGGAGCGCGAGGCTTCGTCAGCACGAATGCCAACATAGTTTATTGTGGGGGCATCGCCGACAAAGGCGTTCATGGGCTTGATCTTCATTTTGTATGTGCACCACCGCTGCCGCCTTGACGGCAGAAGGCCACCATGCTCCGCCCACAGGAAATGGTCGAACGGGGCCGCGTTGGCATCACTGCCGTTTGGGAACGGGCTCAGCCTGCGCACTGGCTTGCCGAGAAACTTCTCCAGTATCCCAAGGTATTCGTAGACTTCCGGCAGTTCCTTACCCGTGTCGGTGAAGAAGTGCTCAATTGCCGGCGCCTGGCGAGCCTGTTCAATTTCCCGGGCAGCGTCGGCGCAGTCTGATGCGGCGAGCAGTTCGCAGAAGTAGCGCCAGTCCCCCTCCTTGCGGGCGAGGTGGATGGCGAGCGCCGCTGAGTCCTTGCCGCCGGAAATCCCGAGGATGTGCCTAGTTTTCATGCGGTCTCCCTGAACGTTTGGGCCAGACTTGCGATGACAGCCATGCGCCGCGCCTTGGGAACGGATGCCAAAATTGCCTTGGCCTCTTGCTCCTGCGGCACCGTGTTCCTGGTGCCTGCCCCCGGCAAGAAGACTACGAAGGGTTTTGCATCAGGAGGCGCCTCGGCGTCCTCCAACATCCGTCCGGCCTCCTGCACGGCCATGAGTGTCCGACGCAAGGCGAATTCGGCCTGCGCTACATGGGCATCGGACCACAACTCCAGCGGCTGCCGAATGCCCAGTCCATCATCGACAATGCGCGCGAGCCAAGCGAGGTCGTCAAGATTTCCATGTCCCAATGCCGCTTTCACAAAATCGCCGTATCCGTGGTGTATGCGGCTGTCTCGCAACACTGATTCAGCGCAACCGACGCATTCCCGCCTAGCTTCTGAGAGCGTCCCCTTACCCCAAACCTCCACGACAACGTCAGCCAAGGCTCGCAGGAGCGACACGTCAGCGCATTCAAGGGAAACACGCGCATCCTCGACGTGAGCAAGGTACTCCTTGGCATCTGCGCCGCGCGACGGTAGCCGACTGTGTCCCAACGCGCTTGGAATGGCTCGAAACAGCATATCGCCTGGCGACTTGGCAACACGAAACGCACGCCGAAAGGCACATGCAGTTTCGGACACTGTTTGCGTGCTGCGAGCATAGTTGGAAAGCTCCGCGTGGCGTTTAAGGGCGGCCCTCGCAACGGCGACCGGCGTGACATGCTCCGAAGGCTCCCTCTCCCCAGAGAGGGCTTGCCGGTACTTTGCCATGAACAACTTGCCAACCGGGGCATCGGTCGTTGCGGAAACGCTGAACCTCTTTGGCGCCTTGACCATCCGCACCAGCGTTTGCGGCCCCCAATCAGGGAGGTAGCCGCCGGACTCGTAGAGTTCATAGCGGTCCCGTTCGACCAACAGGATGACGGCGCACAGCAGCAGCGCAGGACTCCGCTTGACACCAAAGGGTGTTTCGCTCAAAGCACACACCATGTCCTCGACCGATTTCGCGCCACCTTCCGCCGCAAATTGCTGGCGGATTTCCGCGAGTACCTGCCGAAGTCCGTCGGGCATTGCTCTTCCCGTTGTGGTGAGCCGCCAAGTTCCGTCACGCCCCTTCACATGCAGCCGGCTTCCCTTGATGAACACCTCGTACAGGATGCGCTCAGCAGGAAACCGCTCAATACCTAGCCTCTCCGTCGAAGGGGATCTGCACATGGCTTCGATGAGCTTCCTAAAAGCCGCTGAAGCTTGCCCACTGAGCTGATCCCGGTTGAACATGTCCAGATGGAGTTCGAACGCCATTGGGTACGCCTTATCCATGGCCGCGGTCGCCGCTTCTTGCATCGAGCCAAACTCCTGACCTCCAAGCCTCCATTCGGTTTTGGATAAGGCGAGCCACTCTTCAACAAGAGCCGAGACCGCGCCGTCGTGATGCTCAAGGCGAATGCGCATCTCCTTGGCTGCCACTTTGTCTCCCAGCAGATCCGCATCGCCTTCCAAAAGCCGCCGGATGGCCGCACTTGCCTTCAAGTGAGGGGTCAGGGCGGCACTGGAAATGAAGGCGTGAACATCCACGCCAGTGCAGGTCGCCACTTCGGGAGGCGCACCAAGTCCAACAAGGATGCGCGGCCCTCCAGCGGGCGGGGGAACGTGCTGGCCCGGATTCAGCCACATTAGGCGAGCCATGCGGCGATTTCCCGTCTCTATGTAGTGACGGTGGGCGAGCACATCGCGCGCGAACCTCTGGTTCATCTCCAACGCGGCATCCAATTCAACCATGGACATTTCCGCGTCGATCTTCCCGACGACATCATAGTCACTTCCCTCCCACACGACGTATTCGCTGCGGAATTCGCGATGGACAAGCAGGGCTCGGCTGACCAAGCACTCAACGTTGGCCTCAAAGGGAAAGCGGGCAGGCAGGCAGGCGAGTGCACCTCCTTGGTCAGCGGAGATTCCACGCCCGCTGCAGAAGCTGAGCAGCGCCATGACCTTGAAAAGTGACCGCGTCCTCGCTTCCAAGTCATCCCCGACCCGTTCCCAAGCTCCATAAATGGCGGCAAACCGCTTGGCGAACACGGGGTTTGAAGGGGTTTTCAATGCATCCGCGAAAAAGTGGTCGAAGAGCGCCTCTGGACGCACCCAGCCTCCCCGCGCCGATTTACGGGCAGCGGCGAATCCCGCGGGTTTTTCTGAAGACAGCCAGCCCACAACCGTGCGATCCTGCTGGCCCAGAAGGCGTGAAAGGCGTGTGAGCAAAGCAATGGTCATAGGGTGCAGCGGACGACAGGCTGCGCATGCGTCAAGGAATTCCTGATCCCGCATCAATGTCGGGCTCAACTTGCTCTTGTCGGGGGCAATTGAGCGGGGCACCTGCCCGCTTTGGAGTTTAGGAAGTGAGCGCAGGGCGCTCGCAATGATACGGGCGGTGTCCGTCTCAGAGTTCTGAAGAACCGTCTCCCTGAACCGCCCCCTAACCTTCTCCCACTCTGTCCGATCGTCGCCGAGCAGCCTGTCGGCGTAGTGGTCTAATCCATGGTGCTGCACTATGACTAAGGTGAGCGGCGCATCCGGACGCCCGGTCGACTCCGCGATTTCCTGAAGCAGATGGAGATCCGCGCCGCCCGCGGGGCCAAGCATTTGTTCCAGATGCCTGCCGAACTCGTCAATGGCTAGGAGAACGCCAGCGCCCCCACTGGCGCGGATGGACTTGGCGAACGTCCTCAGAGACTCTGCCGCCAGCGCTTGGGAGCTTTTGCCAACCGAAGCGGACAGCGCGACGCGCAGGGCACATGCCCCTGGGGCGTCCGGATTGCGTTCGGCAAAGTCCTCCGCAACAGAGAGGATTTTCGATGCGAGACTTTCCGTTGAGCCAGTGAAAGCCAAGGGGACCAACCCGCCCGCCTCGCGCAATCGGATTGCCGGGCAATCCTCTCCCCGGAACAGCTCAGACGAAGACGTCGACGGGTTTTCGATTGTCGAACGGGTAACTTGGTTCAGCAAGAAGGCCAGCAGGGATGACTTTCCTGCCCCATACGGCCCTTCTAGCGCGAGTGCGGCGCCACCATGGAGGGCCTTCTCAGACAGCTCCCCAATGAACTCCTTTGCTTGGCTAGTTGGGTAATACCATTCCCTCGCCCACCTGATGTCCTCTATGCTCTCAATGTTGGTGGAAAGTCGCATTTGCGGATCACATATTTCTCTCGAAGAACCGATCATCCACATCCGCCGTCAGCCCGTTCCTGCATATCTCGCCCCATTCCCCGCAAGCCACGAGCATGGAGTCCCCGCCCGGCATCGCAGACAGTGAAAGGGGGGCTTGCCGCCTTCGGCAGATGCGTTCGACTGAGCCATAAAAGCCGTCGCTTGTGAGACCGAAAACCACACCTGGAGAGGTCAGTGCGTTGCGGTTGAGGTACAGCGAGGACAGAGTTGAGGATTCAGCCCTTCTCTTCGCTAAGGACGAAAGCAAAGCGTGCTCAACGACCCGCTCCGTGACGTGGGCTCGGTTATTCTCCCACGTCCGTCTATGCCGCCCTCGACGACCGTGTCCGCCTTCCGTCAGCAGCCCCAGTTGCGCAAAGAAGCGGTCCCCGATGTCCTCGTTTAGACCACTGGCGTCTCGCGTGTGCATTCGTATCACGGCTTCGACGTCCCCACGCACGGTGCCTTTCGAGTAGGCGACGCCAGCGGCAGATGACAAATGCTGAACAAACTTGTCTATCGCGTCGTCAGTCGTGAAGCGGTCGTAGGTGATGCGATTGAATGCCCATGCCGCGGCGGAGGCCCTTTCGACGTTCCCGGCAATTTGCCAATGCAGGAACGCAATGCTCTCGGGCCGCTCAAGAAATGGGTCGTGGTCAACAAACAGGCGTCTTCCAAGCCGTGTAATTTCGCCACCATCGCCCAGAACGCCGCTCACCCTGCCCCATGCGCGCATGGACTTCGCCATGTTTTTCCCAACGCCCAAATCGCAGGCGATGGTTTCGAGATTGGCAGGCACTCTCCCCGCCCCTCCGTATCTGTGGACCATTCGAGGAAGCCAAGAAAGCCTGAGCGGGAACCCGCCAAAATGCCCCACAACATAATGCATTTCGATCGTTCGCCTGCCCGCCGTCGTTGCTGTCGGCAACAACTATACCGAACGTAAGCAGACCCCTCAAACAGATGATTGCACAACCCACCCTATTGCTGGATTCCCCCGGCCGCTGCCTTTGATCTACGCTTTCACGGATTCGGACCCCAGTTGGGTCAACAGCGACTACTTCCTATAACGAGATTGTCCAACTCGATGCTCCGATGTCCTAATTTCAATATTTTCAATCACTTGAAGATCCCTCGCTCTGTCTTAACTGGTCCCAAACGCCCCAAGTTTGAACCCGCCTCCCGCGACACCTTCAGCGTAGATGCGCACCACTCAGTGATCCTCGAGATCAAAGTCAGGGCGGTTCCTCCGCTTCAGTACTCGGCGCGGGCTAGGAACTTGGGGGCGGCGGCGTGTGGCTGCCATATAGCTTCCCCCCAATCGCCGGGGACGGCTGTCGAGCTGATCCTTCATGGTGCCATGTTGGCAGGCCGCCAACAGGTTGTCTGTACGCTTTCTCGGCACCAATTGTGGGAGATCGCCACCGCGAAACCGCAGACATCACCTCCTATGGGTCAATGTCGCACAAGCCGTCGGCCAGATTCCTGAGCGAAGGGCTGTCCTTCATCCGCAACCATACGCACCGCGATCATCCTGCAAGGTCACCACGTCCTTGTCATAAAGGCTTTCGGGGGACCGGCGGCCGAGCACGGAGACCGTGCCCTTGTAGAGCTTCAGCTGCACTGTGCCGCTGACCGGCTCCTGGGAAGCATCGATTTGAGCAGGACGGTGCCGCCGGACGATACTCAAGCCGAGGAAACCCCGCTCAGCTGCTGCCAAATCCGGAGGACTTGGGTGGCAGCACCCAAGCAACATCCCCAATCCCGCGGACGGTGCCGCGTTGGCTCATGCGTAGATCCAGTCGGATTCAATCTTCCGATTCCGGCTCCTCATGTTCCGTGCTGTTGCGATCTTCCACGATTTGCTGCTGCAAGGATGCCAGGGAACCCACCAACGCCAGATCATGTACGCCACCAAGCGCGCCCCACGACCGCATATCGACGCCGTCCTCAAAGATCGCGCAAAACGCATAGGCAACGACGGGGTTGTCGTCGATATCTTCGTCGAGCGTCTTGATGAGGCCCGCCAACTCCTCGTTGAGAAACGCCTCACTGCGGTCAAACCTAACGACCTTCATGTTTAACTGGTCTCGCTGCTTTTCTTTGTCCAGACCAAAAAAAGGGCCCGCCTATCACCCGCGTATGCCAAGCCGCTGAATATTGTGCCCACAAGTGACCTCACTGACCTGCGTTGCTTTGGGACTAGTCTGCTGTCGAGACAACCCACAATCAGCTTTGAATGCGGTAGCCATTCGACCTCATTACGTTTCCAATGTGTCCCAACTGTCCATCGGTTGCTTCGTTCTCCCTTGCGAATGCCTTTGCTTTCTCCCAAATTTGACCAATAGCTTCCTTATCCTCCTGTTCTGGAAGTCCCCAACTCTCCTTCGAACCGTTTTGGTACTCGATCACGAGGTAACCTTCTTCAATTCGCACAGACTGCTTATTCGTGGCTTTGCGCCGAGCTCTTTGTCTTTGAGAAATAACCTTCTCATCGTCCAACAACATTGAGCGGGCGATGACCTCTTTGTCAGCGATTTTGAAGTATGAGAACGTCGCCGCGTTGATGTCCACACCGTGGGAAGTGGACAAGTACTCCACGATTCGCTGTGTCGGGGCATCAAGCGATGACGCAACTATGTATACGTGTTGCCTTTCGTTCACGACCTCCGGAGGTTCGCTTCCGAAGGTTTTCTGGAACGCATCTTCGAAAGACTGACCCTTAAAGTGCTTTTTGGCTATTTCCTCAACATCGTCTCGGTCAAGCTCGTTTACCCAAGACGCGTAGTCCAATACCTGCGCAACCACGTCCCTAGGCGTCTTTTCCCGCTTCAGTTCAATGACAACAAGATGGCCTTGTGAATTGACGGCTAGCAGGTCCAGAATTCCGCCATACTTGTGAATCTGTGAACCGATAACCAGCAGATTGTTGCTGAGCAGGCCGATGTCCTGCTTCAGCCAATCTTCGAGCCGTTCTTCCAAGTCTAGCCGCTCAGGCTCAACTTCAGTGGGACGGTTGGTCTCCACCGTCCAGAGTTTCGTTTTCAGAGCCATGCACTTCTCCCATCAGGCAACTCGTAAGCTATCCGTGTGTTGCATCCGAGCTAAACAAATCTGGCGCTCGGTGATCCTCCGTTCATTCCCCGCAGAGTGAGACAATGTAAATGACTCCCTAAGCGGATTCCGCGTAGTTCTCCACCTCCTTCATGCTCAGCTTGATGCGGCCGCGCTGGTCGATGTCGAGCACCACCACGTCCACGTTCTGGCCTTCCTCGAGGTAGTCGGTGACCTTCTCCACCCGCTTGTCGGCGATCTGGGAGATGTGCACCAAGCCGTCCTTGCCCGGCAGGATGTTGACGAAAGCACCGAATTCGACAATGCGCGCCACCCGGCCGTTGTAGATCTTGCCGATCTCCGCCTCGGCGGTGATTTCCTGGATGCGCGCCACGGCGGCGTTCATGCCTGCGGCGTCCTCGGCGTAAATGCGCACCGCGCCGTCATCGTCGATGTCGACGTCCGCGCCGGTCTCATCGACGATAGAGCGAATGGTCGCGCCGCCCTTGCCGATAATGTCGCGGATCTTGTCCTTGGAGACGTGGATCACGGTCATCGAGGGCGCATGCTCGGAAATCTGCTCCCTGGAGGCCGAGAGCACCTTGTTCATCTCGCCCAAGATGTGCAGCCGCGCATCAAGCGCCTGCAACAACGCCTCCTCCATGATGTTCTCGGTGATGCCGTCGATCTTGATGTCCATCTGCAGCGCCGTGACACCCTGTTCGGTGCCGGCCACCTTGAAGTCCATGTCGCCGAGATGGTCCTCATCGCCGAGAATGTCGGTCAGCACCGCGTACTTGTTGCCGTCCTTGACCAAGCCCATGGCGACCCCCGCCACCGGGCGCTTCATCGGCACGCCGGCGTCCATCAAGGCGAGGGACGAGCCGCAAACGCTGGCCATGGAGCTGGAACCATTGGACTCGGTGATTTCCGAGACCACCCGCAGCGTGTAGGGAAAATCCTGCTCATTGGGCAGCACCGCGCCGAGCCCCCTGCGCGCCAAACGGCCGTGGCCGATCTCGCGCCGCTTGGGGCCGGTCATCATGCCCGCCTCCCCCACCGAGTACGGCGGGAAGTTGTAGTGCAGCAGGAAGTGGTCCTTGTAGGTGCCCGGCAGGCCTTCCACCAAGGCGGCGTCGCGCAGCGCGCCGAGCGTCGCGGTGACGACCGCCTGGGTTTCGCCGCGGGTGAACAACGCCGAGCCGTGGGCTCGGGGCAGCAGGCCGACCTCCACGGAAATCGGCCGCACGGACCGCAGGTCGCGGCCGTCGATGCGCGGCTCGCCGTTCAGCACCCGGCGTCGAACCAAGTCCTTCTCGACCTTGCTGAAGACCTCGCCAACCGCTTCCGGATCCGCCTCCGCGGACTCGCCACCAGCCAACTCCTCGACTACCTGCTCCTTCAGAGCGCCGACCTCGGCCAACCGCTGCACCTTGTCGGTGACCCGGTAGGCATCGCCGAGCCGGCCCTTGGCAACGTTCGACACCCGTTCAACAAGTGCCTCGTCAACCGGTGCCGGGGTCCAGTCCCAAGTGGGCTTGCCGACCTCAGCAGCCAATGAGGCGACCGCTTCGATGACCACCTGCATTTCCTGGTGGGCGAACAGCACGGCGCCGAGCATCTCATCTTCGGAGAGTTCCTTGGCTTCGGACTCAACCATCAGTACCGCATTGCCGGTGCCGGCAACCACCATGTTGAGCTGCGAGTCCTCCAGCGCCTTGTAGCCCGGGTTGAGCACGTAGCGATGGTCCTTGTAGCCGACCCGAGCCGCGCCGATCGGCCCCGCAAAGGGAATGCCGGAGAGGGCGAGGGCGGCGGAGGTGCCGATCATGGCGGCGATATCGGGATCCTGATCCTTATCGGCGGACATGACCGTGGCCACCACTTGCACCTCATTCATAAACCCCTTGGGAAAGAGGGGCCGAATGGGCCGGTCGATAAGCCTCGACGTCAGGGTCTCCTTCTCGGTGGGCCGCCCCTCGCGGCGGAAGAAACCGCCGGGAATCTTGCCGGCGGCGTAGGTCTTCTCCTGGTAGTTCACCGTGAGCGGGAAGAAGGCGGCGCCGGGGCGTCCCCTCTTCATGCCGACGGCGGTGGTCAGCACCACCGTGTCGCCCATGGTGACGAGCGCCGAGCCGCTCGCCTGGCGGGCAACGCGGCCCGTCTCGATGCGAACCTGCTGGTCGCCAAACTGAAATTCTCTTGTCGTTGGATTCAAAATGTTCTCCTTCCAATGCTCTCTTTCAAGAGCTCTCTTTGCTGTTACTTGCTGTGTTGTTGTTCAATCTGTTGTTGACCCATTGCTACCGTCTGAGTTGAAGGCGCTTAATCAGCGCTTGGTAGCGCGACCGGTCCTTGTCCTTTAAGTAGTCGAGCAGCTTGCGCCGCTGGTTCACCATGCGGATCAAGCCCCGGCGCGAATGATGGTCCTTCTTGTGCGCCCGGAAGTGCTCCTGCAACGTGTTGATGTTGGTGGTCAGCAAAGCCACCTGAACCTCAGGTGACCCGGTATCGCCCTGCTGGGTTTGATACGCCTTGATGACCTCCGCCTTGGTTTCGGCTGACAACGCCATGTTATTTCTCCAAATATGCTCAATTTAGGTTAAGCAAGGCGCGCCGCGCATATTTGCAGCCGT
This sequence comes from Pseudomonadales bacterium, assembly GCA_022827905.1. GTDB lineage: Bacteria > Pseudomonadota > Gammaproteobacteria > Pseudomonadales > Azotimanducaceae > Azophilus. Next base: position 44,011 of record JAJEIQ010000037.1, read on the forward strand.
GCCTTGCATTTTTGGCCCCAACCTCTAGGGCAGGCCCAATTTCTGAAACCTGAATTCGTTCACCCCTATGCTTGGCTCACCAACCGGCGAGGCGCGATGCGCCCGTCTTCAAGCACCTCGCCGACGCCGAGAAAGCGTTGCGCCGACTCCTTGGCTTCGCCGCATTCGCCGGCCTCGGAAAGCCGCACCCAGCCGCTGGTGGGGGCATGGGGCACCATGACCGGCTGCCCGTTGCGCACATGATAGGCGGCGGCGGGCGGCAAGCGAACGTCCGGCCATTGGCCCACCGTGCTGGACACCGGCAGCAGGAACGGGTCCAGCGAGCCTTGCGCCCGCGCCTGCTCCAAGGCGTCAAAGGTAACCAAATCCTCTTCGCCGTAAGGGCCGGCCTGCAGACGGCGCAACGCCGATACATGAGCGCCGCAGCCGAGCCGCTCACCGAGCTCCTCGGCGATGCAACGCACGTAGGTGCCTTTGCTGCAGTGAATTTCCAACTCCACCTCATCGCCCTCGAAGGCGGTCATTTCGTTGGAATAGATGGTGGCGTCACGGGCCTCGCGCTCCACTTCGATGCCTTGGCGGGCCAGCTTGTACAGCGGCTGCCCCTTGTGCTTGATGGCGGAAAACATGGAGGGCACCTGCTTGATGGGGCCGCGGAAATGCGCCAAGGCGCTTTCCACGTCCGCCCGGCGAACAGCGGCCGCCGACCTTGAACAGACCACCTTGCCGTCGGCGTCACCGGTATCGGTGGCAACGCCGAGCTTGAGGCGCGACCAATAGCGCTTGTCGGAGTCGAGCAGGTAGCGCGAAAACTTGGTTGCCTGCCCGAAACACAGCGGCAGCACACCGGTGGCGAGGGGATCCAAGTTGCCGGTATGGCCCACCTTGCGCGCCCCGAACAGGCGCTTGGTCTTCTGCACCGCGTCGTTGGAACTCATGGCGGCGGGTTTGTCGAGAACCAGCACCCCATCGACGTCACGCCCCCGGCGGCTGCGCCTAGACATGGCCCTCATCCCTCTGGCCGACCGCGACGGCCTCATCGATCAGCTTCTCGAGCCGACGGCCGCGCTCCACCGACTCATCGTAGTGAAAGCGCGGCTTCGGGGTGGTGCGCATGCGATGGCGCCGGGCGAGCTTGGAGCGGAAATAGCCCGAGGCGCCGTTCAGGACTGCCACCAGCGCCTCCTGTTCCGCCGGCGACCCGGACGGCATGGCCGACACGTAGACATCTGCAAAGGCGAGATCGCGGCTGACGCGCACATCGTTCACGCTGACCATGCCGATGCGCGGGTCCCGCATCTCGAATTGAATGATTCGGGCGATTTCCTCGCGCGCAAAGTCAGCCATGCGCAGATGGAGTCCGGCTTCGGGCATGTGCTGCTGCGGGAGCCTGCGCCCTCAAAGGGCGCGCGCGATCTCTTGCGACTCGAAGACCTCGATGAGGTCGCCGAGCCGGACATCGTTGTAGTTGCGCACCCCGATGCCGCACTCGGTGCCGTGGCGCACTTCGGTGACATCGTCCTTGAACCGGCGCAAGGACTCGAGTTCGCCCTCGTAGATCACCACGTTGTCACGCAGCACGCGGATGGGCTTGTTGCGATGCACGGTGCCTTCGGTGACCATGCAGCCAGCGATCTGGCCCAAACGCGGCGAATTGAACACGTCGCGCACTTCGGCGACGCCCAGAATCTCCTCGCGCACCTCCGGCGCCAGCATGCCGCTGAGCACTTGCCTCACGTCGTCGATCAATTCGTAAATGACGCTGTAGTAGCGCAGGTCCACGCCTTCGGATTCAATGACGTCTTTGGCGGCGCCATCGGCGCGCACGTTGAATCCGAAAACGGCGGCCCCGTAAGTGAGCGCCAAGTTGATGTCGCTTTCGGTAATGCCGCCGACGCCGGAGCCGAGCACGTTGACTGCGACCTCATCGTTGCCGAGCTCCGCCAAGGCCTGCACGATGGCCTCCAAGCTGCCCCGCACATCCGCCTTGACCACTAGTTTGAGCACCCGCTTTTCGCCCTCGCCGAGGCTGGCGAACATGTTGTCGAGCTTGGCCGCCTGCTGCATCGCTTGGCGTTGCTCCTGGGTCTTGTCGCGGCGAAACTCCGCCAATTCCCGAGCCGAACGTTCGTCGGTGACGGCGGAAAAGGCGTCGCCGGCGGCCGGCGTGCCGTTTAGCCCGAGCACCTCCACCGGCTCCGAGGGTCCGGCACTCGACGCCTGCTCGCCCTGATCATTGAGCATGGCGCGCACCCGGCCGTGATGTTCGCCGGCGATGATGATGTCGCCGCGCTTCAAAGTGCCGTTTTGGACGAGGATGGTTGACACCGGACCGCGGCCGCGGTCGAGGCGAGACTCCACCACCACGCCCCGTGCTTGAGCGTCGGGCACCGCCTTGAGTTCCAAAATCTCGGCCTGCAGCAGCACCGCTTCGAGCAGGCTGTCGAGGCCTTCGCCGGTCACCGCCGACACGTTGATGAACTGGATGTCGCCGCCCCAAGCTTCCGGCGCCACGTCCTTGGCCGCCAACTCCTTAGTGACGCGCTCCGGATCCGCGCTTTCAAGGTCCATCTTGTTGATCGCGACAACGATTGGCACGTCGGCGGCCTTGGCGTGCTGAATGGCCTCCTCGGTCTGCGGCATAACGCCATCGTCAGCGGCGACCACGAGAATGACGATGTCGGTCACCCGAGCGCCCCGCGCCCGCATGGCAGTGAACGCCGCATGGCCCGGCGTGTCGATGAAGCAGATGCGGCCGTGGTCGGTGTCCACGGAGTAAGCACCGATGTGCTGGGTGATGCCACCCGCTTCGCCACTGACCACCCGAGTGTGGCGAATCTTGTCAAGCAGCGACGTCTTGCCGTGATCGACATGGCCCATCACGGTCACCACCGGCGGCCGGGACTCCCCCTCGCCTTCGATGCGCAGGGATTGCTCGAGTGCCTGCTCCATGGCGTCCTCATGGATGAGCTTGACCTTGTGGCCCATCACCTCGACCACCGTGGTCGCCGTATCCTGGTCGATGGCCTGATTGATGGTGGCCATCAAACCCAAGTCCATCAGCGTCTTGATGACTTCACCCGCCTTGACGGTCATGCGCTGGGCGAGTTCGCCGACGGTGATCATCTCCGGCACTTCAACTTCCCGCGCAATGAACTCGGTGGGCTTGAATTCACCGCCCTGCTGCTCGACCTTGATCGGCGCATGGGCGCGGCGGATTTTTCGGCGCCCGCGGCGCTCCGACTTCAGCGACAGTTCCCGGCGCCCCGTTCGGCCCTGGCCAAAACCGTCCCGGTTGGAGCGGTCCCGATCCTTGCCCTTGACCCGCTTGCCCGCCTTTTCCGTGGCTTGGACCTTGGCTTGGGCTTCGGCCGCCGCCACCTCCGGGCTGATGGCTTCCACGCCAGCCCGATTCGTCGGCCGGTTCGCCGACTCCGCCTGCTTCAGCGCCTTGGCGGCCTGCTCCTCTTGCGCGCGCTGCTCCTCCTGCCGCTGCCACTCAGCTTCCTCCGCCTTGCGTTCCGACGCGCGGCGCGCCTCCTCTTCCGCCTCCTTGCGCTTCTGCTCCTGCTCTCGGATGCGCTGCGCTTCAAGCTCCGCCGCTGTGGGCTCGCGAACCGCTGGGGAGGCGGGCGCCGCAGCCTCTTCGTCCGGCTTGACGTAGGTGCGCCGGCGCATCACCTCGACCTTGACCTTGTGGCCAGTGCGGCCTTGGCTCACCGCCTTCACGGTGCCGACCGAACGGCGCTTGAGGCTGATCGTGCCCCGTGGTTTCAGGGTGGCGCCAGCGCCGTGGCTGCTGCGCAGATGGGCGAGCAGATCGTGTTTCTGCTGTTCGGAAACGCTCTCCTCGCCACTGGTGTGGGGCAGCCCGGCATCCGCCATCTGCTTGAGCAGGCGCTCCACCGGGGTTTTCACCGTGGCGGCGAGTTCCTCGACCGTAACATCAGCCATTGACTTTCCCTTGCGCCCCTCAGACCCCGTTGCCGGCGCCTTCGACCGATTCATCCTGCGCGCCGCTTTCCGCTTCCTCAAACCAGGGCGCTCGGGCGGTCATGATGAGCTCCGCCGCCCGCTCCTCGTCGAGGTCGTCAAGCATCTCCAACAACTCACCCACCGCCAGCTCCGCCAAGTCCTCCATGGTGAGGATCTCGTGTCCCGCCAAGCGATAGGCGAGGTCGCGCTCCATGCCCGCCATGTTCAGCAGGTCTTCAGCCGGCTCTCGGGCCTCCTCGCTGGCAATCGCCCGGGTCAGCAAGGCGTCCCGAGCCCGGTTCCTGAGTTCCTCGACAATTTCCTCATCGAAGCCCTCGATGGCGTTCATTTCCTCCTCGGCGACGTAGGCGACCTCCTCCAAAGTGGTGAAGCCTTCCTCAACCAGCACCGTAGCGACGTTCTCATCCACGGATAGGGACTCCATGAAGTCCTCCACCATGCGCACCGCCTCGGCCTCCTGCATATCGGCCGCTTCCTGCTCGGTCATGATGTTCAACGTCCAGCCGGTCAGGTCGCTCGCCAAGCGGACGTTCTGGCCACCCTTGCCGATGGCTTGCGCGAGCTTGTCCTCGGCAACGGCGATGTTCATGGTGTGGGCGTCTTCGTCAATCTGGATGTAGGCGACCTCAGCAGGCGCCATAGCGTTGATGGTGAGCTGGGCGGGATTGTCGTTCCAAGGCACGATGTCAATGCGCTCGCCAGCCAGCTCTCCGGAGACCGCCTGAACCCTGGAGCCGCGCATGCCCACGCAAGCGCCCACCGGGTCGATGCGCCCATCATTGGTGCTGACCGCGATCTTGGCGCGGGAGCCCGGGTCGCGCGCCGCGCCGCGAATTTGAATGATGTCCTCCGAAATCTCCGGCACTTCGATCTTGAACAGCTCGGCAAGCATCTCCGGGGAGGTTCGGGACAGAATGAGTTGCGGGCCGCGGTTTTCGGGGCGCAGCTCCACCAGCATGGCCCGCACCCGTTCGTTGACGCGGAAGGTCTCCCTCGGTATGAGATGCTCCCGGGTGAGCAGGCCTTCGGCGTTGTTGCCGAGATCGACGATGACGTTATCCCGGCCAACGCGCTTGACGGCGCCACCGACGAGCTGGCCGACCTTGGGGGTGTACTCCTCGAAAACGCGCGCCCGTTCCGCCTCGCGCACCTTCTGCACGATGACCTGTTTCGCCGTCTGCGCGGCGATGCGGCCGAACGCCACGGATTCGACGGGTTTTTCAATGGTGTCGCCGATTTCGAGCCCGGCGGCACGAGGGTCGTCCGGCGTGAGTTCGGCAGCCGGATTGAGCGGCTCCTCGAGTTGCTCCACATCCACCACGGTCCAGACCCGGAAGGTCTCGTAGTCGCCAGTTTCCCGGTCGATGGCAACCCGGAACTCCGCGTCCTCGTCATAGCGCCGCTTGGTGGCGCTCGCCAAAGCGCTTTCCATGGCGTCAAAAATGACCTCCTTGGAAACGCCCTTCTCCAGCGAAGCCCCTTCGATGGCCTGAAAAATCTCTTTCGTCATTCTCTTGATACCGCAGTTACCGCGCCCTTACCGACCTATGCCGCTTCATCGCCAAAATTCGTCCGTGAACTAGTCAAACGTCGGAACCACCCGCGCCCGTTGGACGTTCTCCAAGGGCAGCACATACTCCTCATCCTCAATCCGCACCAGCGCCTGGCCGTCCTCGACGCCCGCCAACAACCCGACGAACCGCTTGCGGCCCTCAAACGGGAAGTTCAGCCGCACATCCACCGTCTCGCCGACGTGGCCGGCGTACTGATCCGCGTTGAACAGAATGCGGTCAAGCCCAGGCGACGACACCTCGAGGTCGTAGCTGCCGCCGATCACGCCCTCAAGGTCCAACAGGTCGCTGAGGTCGTGGCTAACCCGCTCGCAATCGCCGATCGAAACGCCACCGGACTTATCGATGTACACCCGCAGCCGCGACCGCTTGCCAGCCGCCTGGTACTCCACGCCCCAAATGGCGCAGCCAGCCGCCGCAACCGTCATTTGCACAAGATCCTCAATTTGCCGTTCCGTTCGATTCACAGTCCACCAACAAAAAATGGGCTAGACCCCCTGCCGCGCCAGCTCCAATCGCAAAGGCTGCCACGGCTTTCGGGTCACGCCCATCTTCAAATTCAGCCCAACGAAAACAGGCGACCTCGCCTTACGGGCAAGCCACCTCAAGGACCGACATCACCGGCCCGCCGCCCTAACCACTATGGCGGCGAAACCTACTAAAAGGCCCCGGCCAAAAAGGCCCGAAACCGGGCCTTTCCGCATAGGGGCCTCATTTGCGCGCCGCCCTGCCAAACAGGCGGACAGCGCACCTGCATCCTTTGGTAGCGGGGGCAGGATTTGAACCCACGACCTTCGGGTTATGAGCCCGACGAGCTACCAGACTGCTCCACCCCGCATCAGCAAGGGAGCGGATTATAGGGACGCTAACAGCCGCCTGCAACCACGACTGGTTTATGGTGCCGAAGGCGAGACTCGAACTCGCACGGGCTTACGCCCACTACCCCCTCAAGGTAGCGCGTCTACCAATTCCGCCACTTCGGCACGGTTGCGCGGTGATTTACGGAATTACACGTCAGGAATGCCTGAATCTAATTCCTCGTCGTCGGAAGTCAATGGCTCGGAGGACTCGACCGGGTCGGCGACGACGGGCACGCCAACTTCCTGCAGCCCGGCAGCCCGCTCCTTGGCGAACCAAGCCAAGCCGAAGGAAATCACGAAAAAGCTGACCGCCAGCCAAGCCGTGGCCTTGACCAGAAAGGACGTGGAGCCGCTGCTGCCGAACATCGTGTTCGACGCCCCGGAGCCAAAGGCCGCCCCGGCATCCGCCCCGCGGCCCTGCTGCAAAAGCACCAAGGCGCCCAAGGCCAAGGCGATCAGCACCAACAGCATCATCAATACGGTTTCAAAGGTCGTCATGTCCACGATTGCCACTCCTGTCCTATTCGCATCCCGCCTTGGACCCTCAGGCTGCAGCCACTATGGCCAGAAAGCTCTCCGCCTGCAATGAAGCGCCGCCGATCAGCCCGCCGTCTATGTCCGGCTCGCTGAACAACGCAGCGGCATTATGCGGGTTGACGCTGCCGCCGTATATCACCCGGACCGACCCGGCCAGCGCGGCGTCCGCGGCGCCAATGGTCTCCCGAATTAGACCGTGCATGGCCGCCGCCTCATCCGGTGCCGCCGTCTCGCCAGTGCCGATCGCCCAAATCGGCTCGTAGGCAACCGCGCCTTGGGCGACGCCATCGACGCCAACCGCCTCGATCACGGCCTGAACCTGCCCGGCCACGACCGCCTCCGCCTCGCCAGCCCGCCGCTGCGCCAACGTCTCGCCAACGCAGAGGATGGGCCTTAATCCGGCGCCCAGCGCCGCACCGAACTTGGCCGCCACCAACGCATCGCTCTCGCCCTGTTCGCTACGGCGTTCGGAGTGCCCCGTCAGCACCCAGCGCCCACCAAGGTCGGCAATCATGGCAGCGGAAACCTCGCCGGTATGGGCGCCTTGGGCCGCCGGATGCAAGTCCTGAGCCCCCACTGCCACGCCTGCGTCCCCAACCCCAGCCACGAATTCGCCAAGATAGGCCACCGGCGGAAAGACCAACACGTCCAACTCCGCACCAAGGGGCGCCCGGCGCAACGCTTTGCAGAAGTCGGCCACGGCTTCCCGCGAACCATGCATCTTCCAGTTGCCGGCCACGATTGAACGGCGCATCAAGAACCACACCACCGCCAGGGGGCGCGAATGGTAGCCGCAAGCACCCTGTCCTGCAATTAGGGCCTAGCCAACCCGCCCTATACTGCCTTTTCGATGACCGCCGCGAGCTCCTCGGCGATGGTGGCCACGTCTTGCGAATCGTCGCCCTCCACCATCACCCGCACCACGGGTTCCGTGCCGGAGGGACGGATCAGCACACGATAGTCATCGCCTAGCGCCTTTTCCTTCCTGCGCAGGGCTGGCGCTGCCCGTTCGCAGACGCTTGCGGTCGGCGCGCCGTCCACCGCCACGTTGACTATTGCTTGGGGAAGCTTGGTCATGCCCTGCTTGAGTTCATGCAAGGCCTTGTCCGCTTCCACCATCAACACGAGGGCCTGCAACGCGGAAACGATGCCGTCGCCGGTGGTGGTCAAGTCCAGGCAGAGAATGTGGCCGGAGGACTCGCCGCCCAAGCCCCAGCCCCTCTCGCGCAGCAGCTCGAGCACGTAGCGGTCGCCCACAGGGGAGCGGGCGAAGGGAATCGCCAAGCGCGCAAGCGCCTGCTCCAAACCTCGATTCGACATGACGGTGCCGACCACGCCCCCCTGCAGCACGCCCTGCCGCTGCCGATGGCTGGCAATCAGGTAAAGCAGTTCATCGCCATCGACGACCTCGCCCTTGGCATCGACCATGATGACCCGGTCGCCGTCGCCGTCGAAGGCAATGCCTAGGTCGGCCCCCAATTCCCGCACCTTCCCCGCCAGATGCTGCGGATGCGAAGAGCCCCGGCCCGCGTTGATGTTGAAGCCGTTGGGGGAGGCGCCAACGACGGTGATTTCCGCGCCGAGCTCCTCGAACACCCCTGGCGCTACGTGATAGGTGGCCCCATGGGCGCAATCGAGCACGATGCGCAGGCCATGCAGCCGAAAGCCGCGACCGGCGGTGGCCTTGCAGAATTCGATGTAGCGTCCGGCGGCGTCCTCGATTCGGGACGCCCGGCCGAGCCGGTCCGAGGGAGCACAGACCATCTCAACGCCCAACTGCCGCTCAATCTCGGCTTCGACGCCGTCATCAAGCTTGTTGCCATCGCCATCAAAGAACTTGATGCCATTGTCGCCGTACGGATTGTGGGAAGCGCTAACGACAATGCCCGCGTCGGCCCGCAGCGTACGGGTCAGATAGGCCACCGCCGGGGTCGGCATCGGTCCCATGAGGCTGACGTCCGCCCCCGCCGACACCAAGCCCGACTCCAGCACCGACTCCAGCATGTAGCCGGATATGCGCGTGTCCTTGCCAATGAGGATGTGGCTGCTGCCTTGGCGGGCGAAGACCTTGCCCACGGCCCAGCCGAGACGCAGGCAAAACTCCGGGGTGATGGGGAAACGCCCGACCGCACCACGTATGCCGTCAGTTCCAAAGTGCTTCTTGCTCACACCGAGCGAACGGGTCTCGATTGGCCGATTCCCTAGTGCTCTTCCGCCGGACCGCCGATGGCCGGTTCCGGGGAGCCGGACTTGCTGCCCTTGCCCGTCTTCGGCGGTTTCGGCTGGCGGGGCTTGGCGCCGGCCATGATGTCGTCGATCTGTTCCGGCAGCAGGGTTTCGAACTCGATCAGCGCACTGGCCATCGAGTGCAGCTTGTCCTCGTTCTCGGTCAGCAGCCGATTGGCCTCGCCGTAGCAGTCGTCGATGATTCGGCGCACTTCCTCGTCGATGGCTTGGGCGGTCTGCTGCGAATGGGGCTTGGGCTTGACGCCCGCCGACATGCCCAGAAACACCTCGCCGTCGTCCTCGTCATACATCAGGGGACCGAGTTTCTCGGACAGACCCCACTTGGTGACCATGTTGCGCGCCAGCCCAGTGGCCCGCTCAATGTCGTTGGAGGCGCCGGTGGTGACGAAATCGGGACCTAGGATCATCTCCTCCGCGATGCGCCCGCCGAACAGGCCACAAATCTGCGCCTTGATGCGCTGTCGGCTCAGGCTGTAGCGGTCCTCCTCCGGCAGGAACATGGTCACGCCCAGCGCCCGGCCCCGGGGAATGATGGTGACCTTGTAAACCGGGTCGTGGCCGGGCACCAGCTTACCGACGATGGCGTGGCCCGCCTCGTGGTAGGCGGTATTGCGCTTTTCCTCATCCGACATGACCATGGATCGCCGTTCGGCGCCCATCATGATCTTGTCCTTGGCGGACTCAAACTCCACCATCTCCACTAAGCGCTTTCCGGCCCGGGCGGCAAACAACGCCGCCTCATTGACCAAGTTGGCGAGGTCGGCGCCGGAAAAGCCCGGCGTGCCGCGGGCGATGATGCCCGCCTCCACGTCGTCGGAGAGCGGCACCTTGCGCATGTGAACCTTCAAAATCTGCTCACGCCCGCGAATGTCCGGCAGGCTGACCACCACTTGACGGTCAAATCGCCCAGGGCGCAGCAGCGCGGGATCGAGCACGTCGGGGCGGTTGGTGGCGGCAATGACAATGATGCCGTCGTTGGGCTCGAAGCCGTCCATTTCCACAAGGAGCTGGTTGAGCGTCTGCTCCCGCTCGTCGTGCCCGCCGCCCAAGCCCGCGCCCCGGTGTCGGCCGACGGCGTCGATTTCGTCGATGAAGATGATGCAGGGCGACTGCTTCTTGGCCTGCTCGAACATGTCGCGCACCCTCGATGCGCCAACGCCGACGAACATCTCCACGAAGTCGGATCCGGAAATCGAGAAGAAGGGCACCTTGGCTTCACCAGCGATGGCCTTGGCGAGCAGCGTCTTGCCGGTGCCCGGTTGGCCCACCATGAGAATGCCGCGCGGAATGCGGCCGCCCAGGCGCTGGAACTTGCTCGGATCGCGCAGGAATTCGACCAACTCCTGGACGTCCTCCTTGGCCTCATCCACTCCGGCCACATCGGCAAAAGTGGTCTTGATCTGATCCTCCGAAAGCAGCCGCGCCTTGCTCTTGCCGAAAGACATCGGCCCGCCCCGGCCGCCGGCGCCGCCCTGCATCTGCCGCATGAAGAGCAGAAACACGCCGATGATGATGAGAATGGGGAAGCTCGCGATCAGCAACTGCGCCCAGAAGCTCTGCTTCTCAGGCTCCTTGCCCTCTATGACCACGCTGTGGTTGTAGAGGTCGTCCATCAGCTTTTGATCGTAGAGGTCGGGCCGGATGACGCGGAAATTCTCGCCGGACTTACGGGTGCCGTCGATCACCAAGCCATCGATGGTGACCTGATGCACATCGCCCATGCGAACGAGTTCGATGAACCGCGAGTAGCTCAGCTTCTCAGGCCCCGGCTTGACGCTGAAGTTGTTGAACACCGTCAGCAGCACGGCGGCGATAATCAACCACAGCAGCAGGTTTTTTCCCATATCGGACAAGGGCTTGCCTCACTTCGGAGCACGAACAGCCAGCGTCGGCCCCACGCTCCGCGAAAAAGTCAATTAACCAACCTTAGAAGCCTACACCACCAAGCCATGCGTCGCCAATGGCCAATGTCTTACAACTTAAGCATCGAAATCCAAGGACACCTTGCCCGGCAGCGGATGGCTTTGGCAGCTGAGGATGTACCCAGCCGCCACCTCCTCCTCGGTCAGCGCGTGATTGACGTCCATGTCCACCTGCCCTTCGAGCAGGCGCGCCTTGCAGGTGGCGCAAACGCCGTCCTTGCAGGAAAACGGCAGTTCGATGCCAAGGGCGCGGGCCCGGTCGAGCAGGTTTTCGCCGTCGCATTCCAAGTCGAACCGATGGCGGCGTCCCTGGAAGCGGATGGCCACTTGGCAACTCCGGCTGCCGTAGCGGCTGGCCCGCTCCTCCTGCTTGCGCACCCGGCGGGCGGCATCCTCGGCGGAGGCCGAGAAGAGCTCGACGTGGATGCGCGCCTTGGACACGCCCTCCCCCCGCAGGCCGCGGGTGACCTCCGACACCATGGACTCCGGCCCGCACAGGAAAAAGTCGTCGAAGCCTTCGAGCGGCAGCAGGCGCTTGATGAACTCCGCCCCCTTGGCGTTGTTGATGCGGCCGTTGAACAGGTCATTGTCCTGCAGTTCCTGGCTGAACACCGTGATGAAGTGCAATCGATCCATGTGCCGATTCTTAAGGAACATCAGATCGTCCCGAAACATCATCGAGGCGGCGGTCTTATTGCCGTAAAGCAGGGTGATTCGGTTGCTCGGATGGCGCTCCAGCGTCGCCCGCGCGATGGACAGGATCGGCGTGATGCCGCTGCCGGCAGCGATGCAAAGGTAATGGACCCCATCAAGGCGGCTGGGGTCGCGGGTGAACAACCCCTGGGGCTCCGCCACCGGCAACCGATCGCCGGCCGCCAAGGACTGGTTGGCGTAGCCGCTGAAGCGGCCGCCGGGCAAGTGCTTGATGCCCACCTCAAGCGGTTCGCCGGGCAGGCTGCAAATGGAATAGGCCCGTTTGAGCCGCTCGCCGCCGATGGTCTGGGTGAGGGTGAGATACTGGCCGGGATCGAAGTCAAACCGGTCTTTGAGCGCCTCCGGCACCGCCAAGCGCACCCGCACCGCCTGCTCAGTTTCGGCAACGACCGCCGCCACCTCGAGTTCATGCTGGCTCACTTAAGCGTCTTGAAGTGGTCGAAGGGTTCCAAGCAGGTTCGGCAACGGTAGTGCGCCTTGCAGGCGGTCGATGCGAATTCGCTGACCAAGGCCGTCTCAGCGCTGCCGCACACCGGACAGCGCACCGGGCCAGGGACCGGCGGCGCAATGCCGCCGGCCTGCAACTGGGCGCAGGCGGCGCGGCTCATCAGGGCGGTGGTCCAGGGCGGACGGGTCTCCTCGACGATCTCGAACCCTTGGCAGCCCGCCTCATTCAAGCAGGCGGCGATGTCCTCCCGGATCACGGCCAACGCTGGGCATCCGGAATAGGTGGGCGTGATGGCGACGGTCAGCTCGCCGCCGTCCTCCCGCACTTCGCGCAACACGCCCAAGTCCCAAATGCTCAGTTCCGGCAACTCCGGATCGCGCACCGCGTCGAGCAGCGCATAAAGCACCCCGTGCCGCGACGCTTGGCGTTGGGCCAAGCGGGCAGCGTACTCCGGCGTCTCCAAGGGGATGGCGGCTTTCGACGAGGTCACCAGCGCGCTCCCGGATGGCTGCGGTGCAAATGCTGCATCTCCGCGAGCATCGGGCTCAAGTGCTCGGTGTGCTGGCCTTGGCGTCCGCCATCGATGCGCCCATCGGCACCGGGCGGCGCGAGGGTTGCCTCGTCCAAGGTGGCCGTCACAGCCGCGAGCCACTGCGGACGCAGGGCGGCCCGATCCGGCAGAACGCCTTTCGCGATCAGATCGGCTTCCGCCTCGACCGGCGCGAACAGCTCAGCGTGATAGCCCCAGACGTCCGCCAGCGCCTTTTGCATGCGGCAACGGCTTTCGGCCGTGCCATCACCGAGCCGCACCAGCCAGGCCACCGATCGGCGGTGATGGTAAAGCGCCTCCTTGTGGGCCTTGGCAGCAATGCCGGCCAACTCAGCGTCGGCGCTTTCGGACAGCCTCTCCAAGTGGAGCGCATCGAAGGCATCAACCAGAAACTGACGGGCGCAGGCCGAGGCGAAATCGGCGCAGGGCAACTCATAGATCAGCAGATTGGTGAAGTCCCGGGCGTCGCGTTGGAAGGCGTAGGCATCTTCATCGCAGCCGCCGAGCGCTTCAGCGTAGCCGTAGAGGAGGCGGGCGCGGCCGAGAAAGTCCAAGGCGGTGTTGGCCATCGCCAAGTCCTCCTCCAGCCACGGCGACTTCCCGCACCACTCTGAGAGCCGCTGGCCGAGCACCAGGGCGTCATCGCCCAAACCAACGACCGCCTCCAGCAGGCTCATAGGCCCTTGACCTCCTTCGGCAGCGCATAGTAGGTCGCATCCCGATAGGGCTTGTCGTCGGCTGGGTCAAAGAAGGCTGGCGCATCGTCCTCCTGGGAGGCGGTGATGTCCGACGAGCGAACCACCCAGAGGCTCACTCCCTCCCGGCGGCGGGTGTAGATTTCCCGGGCGTACTGCAGCGCCAACTCCGCATCCTCCGCCCGCAAACTGCCCGCATGTTGATGCTGAAGGCCGCGCCGGGGGCGCACGAAGACTTCAAACAGCGGCATCGGGCGCTCCTTCAACGCCAACCCGTGCGCCGCGGGCCCGAGCCTTCGCCGCATGGGCTTCGACTGCCTCCCGAACCCAGGCGCCGTCCTCCCGCACACGCCGGTGATGGGCGAGCCGTTGCCGGTTGCAGGGGCCGTCCCCGGCCACCACGCGCTGAAACTCATCCCAATCGATGGGGCCGATGCGGTAGTGGCCACTGGCCTCGTCCCAAGCCAAGTCCGGGTCGGGAATGGCGAGGCCCAGCACCTCCGCTTGGGGCACTGCTTGATCGATGAACTTCTGGCGCAGTTCGTCGTTGCTGTGCCGCTTGATCTTCCAAGCGAAGGACTGGGAGGTGTGGACCGACTCGGCGTCCGGCGGCCCGAACATCATCAAGGTCGGCCACCACCAGCGGTCCAGGGCGTCCTGGGCCATGGCCTTCTGCGCGGCGGTGCCCCGCGCCAGCGTCAGCATGATGTCGTAGCCTTGGCGCTGGTGAAAGCTCTCCTCCTTGCAGATGCGCACCATGGCTCGGGCGTAGGGGCCGTATGAGCAACGCTGCAAGGGGATCTGGTTGACGATGGCGGCGCTGTCCACCAGCCAGCCGATGGCCCCGATGTCCGCCCAGGTGAGGGCCGGGTAGTTGAAAATGGAGGAGTACTTCGCCCGGCCCTCTTGCAAGGCATCGATCATCTCGTCGCGGCTGGCGCCCAAGGTCTCGGCAGCGCTGTAGAGGTAGAGGCCATGCCCGCCCTCATCCTGCACCTTGGCCAGCAGGATGAGCTTGCGCTTGAGCGATGGCGCCCGGGTGATCCAGCTACCCTCCGGCTGCATGCCGATCACCTCGGAGTGGGCATGCTGGGAGATTTGCCGGATCAGGGTGCGCCGATAGCCATCCGGCATCCAGTCCTTCGGCTCCACGCGCTCGTCGCGCTTGATGCGCTGGTCAAAGCGCGCCTCGGCATCACGCAACTCGTTCGCCGCTTCGGCCATCGAATTGTCCCAAATGCAGTCTGACGAATGGCCAGAATAGCGCAAAAAACCATTCAATTTAGCCGACGTTTATCCCCCCGCTCGGAAAGAGCGTCTGGCCGGTGAAATAGGACGACTCGTCGCTGGCGAGGAACAGCGCCGTGCTGGCGATTTCCGAAGGCTGGCCGAAGCGCTGCAAGGGCGTCATCGCCATCACCATTTCCAGGCCTTCGGGGTCCTGGCGGATGCCCGCCGTCATGGGTGTTTCGATGAAGCCCGGCCCGATGGCGTTCACCCGGATGCCGTGGTCCGCCAGTTCCCGGGCCAGCACTTGGGTGAGCATGATGACGCCCGCCTTCGAGACGCAGTATTCGGCGGCGCCGGGCAGCGGCACCCGTCCGGCGACCGAGGCGATGCTGATGATCGAACCCCCGTTGCCCAAGCCGATCATGGCTTGGGCTGCTGCCCGGGCGGTGAGCATCACCCCCGTCAGGTTGATGTCCAGCACCCGGCGCCAGTCGGCGGCGGGCTTGTTGATGAGGTAGTTGGTCTCCGGGTCGTCGATACGCACCGTCACTTGGCCGCTGACGTAGCCCGCGCTTGAGACGCCCGCTGCCGCCAACACCACGTCAAGCCGGCCGAAGGCGTCGACGGCGTGGCGCATCAACGCCTCGGTCTGGTCCTCGTCGGTGACGTCAAGCGCGACAAACTCCACTTGCCGCCCGGTCTCGGCAGCAATGGCGGCAGCGGTCTCCTCACCGGCCCTCGCGTTCAAATCCGCGAGCACCAAGTCGGCGCCTTCCGCCGCGAACCGCTCAGCCGAAGCCCGGCCCAAGCCGCTGGCCCCGCCCGTGATGACCGCCACCCGGCCCTTGAGTTTTGAGTCCATGAACCTTCCTTCCTTGTTTCCCTGCCAACCAGCGCACGCAATCCGTGTTGCCGGCACCCAAGCTGCGCATCATAGGCCAGTTGGCAGCCTGACCGTGCGTTTCGGCCTGAATGAAGGCAAGATAGGCGCCTTTGACTGATCGACCCATCCGTGTCCCAGCACCACAGGCTCATTGTTCTCGGCTCCGGCCCGGCCGGCTACACGGCCGCTCTCTATGCCGCCAGGGCCAATCTCAAGCCGGCGCTCATCACCGGAATTGAGGTGGGGGGTCAACTCACCACCACCACGGAGGTCGAGAACTGGCCCGGCGGGCACGCCGCCTTGCAGGGGCCGGAGTTAATGATGCAGATGGCCGAGCACGTCGAGCGTTTCGACGCCACCATCGTCAACGATCAGGTTCACGCCGCCGACCTCGGCGTACGGCCTTTCGAGCTGACCGGCGACCGTGGCCTCTACACGAGTGATGCGCTCGTCATCGCCACCGGGGCATCCGCCCGCTACCTGGGCCTGCCCTCGGAAGAGGCCTACAAGGGCCGCGGCGTGAGCGCCTGCGCCACCTGTGACGGCTTCTTCTACCGTGGCCAGGACGTGGCCGTCATCGGCGGCGGCAACACGGCGGCCGAGGAGGCGCTCTACCTGTCCAACATCGCCAGCAAGGTGACCTTGGTGCATCGCCGCGACGAGATGCGGGCGGAGAAAATCCTGCAGGACCGCCTGTTCGCACGGGAGAACATCGAGCCAGCCTGGAACCACACCTTGTCGGAAGTGCTAGGCGACGAATCGGGCGTCACCGGCATCCGCATCTGTTCGACGTTGAGCAGTGACGAGCGCCGCATCGACCTCGCCGGCGTCTTCATCGCCATCGGCCATACGCCGAACACCGGCATTTTCGAGGGTCAACTCGACATGGACGGCGGCTACATCAAGGTGTCGAGCGGCCTGAACGGCAACGCCACCGCCACCAGCGTGCCCGGTGTCTTCGCCGCCGGCGACGTGGCCGATCAAATCTACCGGCAAGCCGTCACCTCCGCCGGCTTCGGCTGCATGGCGGCCTTGGACGCGGAGAAGTACCTGGACGCGTTGGACTGAGCCCCTAGTGTTATGTGCCACAAATAGATTGAAATAACAAATATTCCGTGCCATGGTTGCCGGAGGGAACATGGAGACGGTTGCGATGGCACGGCCAATATCGATTCTGGAACTGACCACGGAAGAGGAAGCGGAACTCGATC
>JAJEIQ010000015.1 GCA_022827905.1 Pseudomonadales bacterium
CCCGGCGGTGGCCTCGGACGCCAGCTTCACCGTCAGCCTGACGGTCACGGTGCGCGGCACGGGCGCGGCCGCCCGCAACGGCACCAGCGACACGGCGCGGGCGGACCGGACGGCGCAGGTGCGCAAGGCGGGCGACGACCATGGGGACAGCCGGGCGGCGGCGACCTGGGTGTCGATCCCGTCCACTACTGCGGGGAGCCTGACCCGGGACGACCGGGACTACTTCCGCATCGACATCGCCCAAGCCGGAACCCTGAACCTGCAAACCACCGGAGCCACGGACACGTACGGAAGGCTGCTGGACGGCACGGGGCGCGAGTTGGAGCGGAATGACGACAGCGGCGAGGGATACAACTTCCTCGTCGCGCCGGGTAACCTGGCGGCGGGGACGTACTATTTGGAAGTACGCGGCTACGACCAATCCACCACGGGTGACTACAGCCTGTCGGTGACGGGGAGCGCGCGGCCAAACGCATCGCTTCCGGCGGCGTCTGCGCCCGGAGTGTCCATACACAACATTGCGGCGGGCGACAAGAGCACGGCGGTGCAACTTGGCGCGACCCTGAGCGGTGGAACCTACGATGGAACCCCGGAATACGCCTGGACCGCAACCGGCGGGACGTTTGACAATCCGGCGTCCGCCACACCGACCTGGATCCGCCCCCCGGTAACCACAAGCGGCAGTTACGAAGTGCGCCTCACGGTCACGGTCCGGGGCGCAGGTATAAACGCCCGCACCGACTCCAGCGACACGGCAAACGCGACCCGCGCCGCCTGGGTGCGTAACCGGATATCGAATTCCGGTCTTGTGGTGGAGTCCCCCGCGGTCAGCGATGTCGCGCCCAGAACCGGAGCCGACTTTACGCTGAGCGTGACCGTGGCCAACCGGGGCAACAGTTCCAATGCGGCGGTCCTATTGCGCTATTACGAATCATCGGACGCAACGATTGAAAATACCGACGCTTGGATAGCTTTTGACCAAGTGCCCGCGCTTGCTCCCGGAGGGACCAGCGCACAGTCGGCCACGATCCAGGCCCCTTCGCAGCACGGCGCCTACTACTATGGCGCGTGCATCGCCCGCACCAACAACTGTTCCTCGTCCGTGCGCGTGGACGTCCCGGATCCCAATGCGGTGACGGCGCCCACCATCTCGGTGGCGCCGGTGGCGAGCGGCGGCGAAGCCACAAAGATTGAATTGTCGGCCACGGTCACCGGTGGAAGCTACGAATACTTCAGTTACTACTGGTCGGTGCGGCCCCAAGGCGGCGATTTCCAGTGGCTGTCCGACGAACCCTCGCCCGTCTGGATTCGCCCTTACGTCGCCGCCAACACGGTTTACGAGGTCCGTCTGGTCACGGAGGTTTGGCGAACGGGCGTCAGCGGACGGGCACAAAGCGTTTCCACCGTATCTACAACGGTTACCGATCTCGGGCTCGAGGCGCCGACCGCGCATACACATGGCGACGACATCGTGTATGCCGGCCACCAGAATCAGTTGCACGGCGGCGAGACGCTAAGGCTGGTCCTGCTGCAGTATCCGCTCGACGACCGGTACGACACGGCTCGATTCTCATGGTCGGTGACAAGCGGAGGCGGCCGGGTGACGCCAGTGCAGGGCGGCTCGCTCAATGACCGGGTCGTCGTCTATCAGGCGCCCGCCAACGTGTCTTCCCGGACGCAGGTGGAGGTTATCTGCACGGTTATCTATGACGGGAACGGCGCCACCGCAAGGGCGGGACATCCTTTTACATTACCGGAACGCATCAATCTGACGGTGCTTCCGAACCGCACTACCCCGGTGAATGACCGGCGAGGGCCGACCTCGGAGCGGGGCGACGAGTACGCTGACGGCTACGCCTTCTGGAACGGCGGCCAAGCGGTGCAGATCACGCACAACCCGTATATCAACACGGCACCCGGCCGCACCATCACCTACTCGTTTCCCGAATCATCGTTTACCCGGGGCGGCAGGACTTTCACACCCCTGCTCCGTACGCTCCCACTCTCGCACGAAGAGTCCGCACAACACCGGCAATACAGCACCGAGTCGCTGCGCGACGGGTTCCGTCAGGGTTTCGCCCACTGGGAACAGTACCTCAACGTCCGTTTTCGGGAAGTTCCCAACAGCACATCGGCAAATCTGCTCATTGGCCGGGATTCTGACAACTTCCACAAAACCGCATCGACTCTGACCAGCGGCGACACGGATTCCCAGGTCATCGCGGTTGGCGCCAGCTACTACACTATTGCCCGAACCTCGGAGAATGAGGCACCCCTGCACGAGATCGGGCATGCGCTCGGTCTCGGTCATCCACATACCCAGGGCGCCGGCGCAAATCTGGACGATTCGATCATGGAGTACGCCGACCACGGCCGGCCATTGATCGGTCATCCCGGCAGGCTTCAGTTCCCGGCCGACATCATCGCCGCCCAGCACATCTGGGGGGCGGCGTCCGGCGCGCCGCGCACCGTTCCCGACGTGCCCGCCACGGTCACCCTGACCTACGATCCGGTGAGCGACACGCTGACCGCCACCTGGACCGACGTGAAGATCAACGGTGGGACAGACATCACCGGCTGGTCGGTGGATTGGCTGCTCGACAGCAATCCCGCCGACACCAATACGCCCCGCGGCGGAGGCACTATAGAACGCACCGATACGATCACCAACGCTTCGGCTCGAAGCGCGACCTATTCGGCGCCGTCGAGCGGCGACTGGAGCGTGCAGGTGCGGGCCGTGAACGCCGTTGGCGTCGGTCTTCGCAAGCGATCCCCGACCACGGGAGCGGGCATCCCGGTGAATTGAAGCCTCTTACCCCCGCGGGAGATCAGAGCTTTCCCACGCCAGTGCTCCATCAAGGTGCTAATTGCCTATCAGTGCGTCCGCAAGCACACAGATGCGAAGTCATCAGTGTGATGGAGCACTAGCACCGAACGCGACGGTTTTGCGGATCGTACACTGGCGTCAAAGACGCCAGCGCCGGAACCCGCACCCCAGCCACCTCGATCTCAAAGGCAGCGCCTTCAATTTCCGAAGGATAGAGCGCCAGCGCCCCGCTCACATAGCCAAGACCGATGGCGCCGCCCAAGGTGTGGCCGTAGTTCCCGGACCGGATGTAGCCCACGATCTGGTCGCCGCACCAGATCGGTTCATTGTGATGGAGCAAGGGTTCCGGGTCGCTCAACTTGAACTGGACGAGGCGCTTGGCGAGGCCTTGCTCCCGCTGTCGAAGCATCGCTTCGCGGCCTATGAAGCCGCCGGGCTTGTCGAATTTGAGGGTGAATTCGAGGCCAGCTTCCACGGGCGAGTCCTCGTCGGTGATGTCGTGGCCCCAGTGCCGGTAGGCCTTCTCGATGCGCAGCGAGTCCAACGCATGGTAGCCGGCGTGGGCCAAGCCAAAAGGTTCGCCCGCCGCGATGATTGCATCGTAAACGCCTGCGGCGAACTCCGTCGGGATGTACAGCTCCCAACCCAGTTCCCCCACGTAGGTGATGCGCGATGCGCGAACGAACGCATAGCCCAGTTCAATCTCCCGGCTCGTGGCAAACCGGAACGCCTCGTTGGACAGGTCCGCCGGCGTCAATGACTGCAGGAGCGCGCGGGCGTTGGGGCCCATCAGGGAAATCACGCTGAAGCCCGAGGTCACATTGGTCAGCACGCAGTGGGCATCCGCCGGAATGTGGCCTTTAAGCCAGTGGAAGTCGCGCACTTCGGTGGCGGCGGCCGTGACCACGAAGAAGCTGTCCTCGCCGAGGCGAGTCACAGTCAGGTCGGCCTCTATGCCGCCCCGCTCGTTCAGCCACTGGGTATAGACGATGCGCCCCGGGCGCACATCGACGTTGTTGGTGCAGACCCGGTTCAACACCCGCGCCGCATCCGGGCCCTCCAGGCGGAACTTGGCAAACGACGACTGGTCGAAAAGGCCCACCTGGGCGCGCACCCCCCGATGTTCGGCGGCGGTGCGCTCGAACCAGTTGCCGCGACCGTAGCTGTATTCGTAGCGGGGCGTTGCGCCCGGCTGGGCGTACCAGTTCGGGCGTTCCCAGCCCGCCGCTTCGCCGTGGCAGGCCCCGGCCGCCACCAGCCGGTCGTGCAGGGGCGAGCGGCGAACGCCGCGCGCGGTTTCGAACTGGCGCTGGGGAAAGTGCGTGGCGTAGAGCAGGCCCAGGCTCTCGGAGACCCGTTCGCGCAGGTACTTGCGGTTGCGCTGGAAGGGCATGTTGCGGCGCACGTCCACTTCCCACAGGTCAGCCGGGGGATGCCCAGCGTCTATCCAGTCCGAGACAACCTTGCCGATGCCGCCAGCGGATTGCAGGCCGATGGAGTTCAAGCCCGCAGCGACGAAGCAATTGCCGTACTCGGGCGCTTGGCCGATGTGGTAGCGAACGTCCGGGGTGAAGCTTTCCGGGCCGCAGAAGAACTTCTGGATGCCGGCCCGCTCCAACGCCGGCAGGCGCGTCATGGCGCCTTGCAGAATGGGTTCGAAGTGATCGAAGTTGCCGGCGATTTCATCAAAGCTGAAGTCTTCCGGGATGCCGTCGGCGCCCCAAGGACGGGCTTCGGGTTCGAAGGCGCCGACCAGCAGCTTGCCCGCATCGTACTTATAGTAGGTGCAGGCGTCGTAGTCCCGCACGACCGGAAAGCTCAAGTCCAAGCCCTCGACGGATTCGAACAGGGCATAGTAGTGCTCGCAGGCGTGCAGCGGCACGTTGACGCCAATGGACGCGGCCAAGTCGCGGGTCCACATGCCCGCGCAGATGACCACGCAGTCGGCATCGACTTCACCGTGCGCGGTGGCAACGCCGGTGACGCGCCCTTCGGCGGTGCGGATGGCGGTTACCGGCATGTTCTCGACAATGCGCACCCCGGCGCTGCGCGCGCCCTTGGCGAGCGCCTGGGTGATGTCCACCGCGTTGGCGTAGCCGTCCGTGGGGATGTGGATGCCGCCGAGCACGTCGCCGGTGTTGAGCAGCGGCACCCGTTCCTTGATCGCGTTCGCCGTCAGCACCTCCACTTCCAGCCCAAACACCTTGGCCATGGAGGCGCTGCGCTTGAGTTCCTCGAACCGCTCTTCGTTGGTCGCCAGCGAGATCGATCCGCAACGGCGGTAGCCCGTCGCCTGGCCGGTTTCGGCTTCGAGCCGGTCGTACAGCTCCCGCGTGTAGCGCGCGAGATGGGTCATGTTGACCGACGGCCGCAGTTGGCCGATCAATCCGGCAGCGTGCCAAGTGGTGCCGGAAGTGAGCTGCTGGCGTTCCAACAGCAGAACGCCAGAGCGATTGGCGCGGCCGAGATGGTAGGCGATGGAGCAGCCGATGACGCCGCCGCCGATGACGATCACCTCAGCCCGGCGCGGGAGTCCGCCGGTCTTTTCTTCCGCCTCTGCCATCGCCTAGCTTCTTAAGCCCTCAACCGCTTGCTGGCGGGATCGTAGGCCGGGGCATCGAGGAGGTTCAGCGGGCACCGGTCGCCGAGCAGGCGGACTTGCAGATCAGCACCGGGGACGGCCAGATCCGGCGGCACGTAGCCGAAGCCCAAGCTCTTGCCAACGTAGTGGCCGTAGGCGCCGGAAGTGGTGACCCCGACGCAGCGGTCGCCATTGAAGATTGGTTCGCCGCCGCGCACGTCCGAGTCCGCCGCATCCACCTCGAAATAGATGAGCCGCAGCGATTGCCCAAGGGTCTGCGACTCACCATCAGCCGCACGCAGCGTGGCCGCCTTGCCGATGAATTCCGCCTTGTCGAGCTTGAGGAAACGCGCCATGTCGGCATCGAGCATCGTCACCTCGTTGGTCAATTCCGCTCCCCAACTCCGGTACGCCTTCTCCATGCGCAAGCTGTTGACGGCGTACAGGCCGAAATTGGCGATGCCGAACTCCGCGCCGGATTCCATCACGGCATCGTACAACGTCTCCAGATCCGCCATCGCGGGATGTAGCTCCCAGCCCAACTCACCCACGTAGTTGACGCGCAAGGCCCGCACCGGTCTGCCCGCAACCTGGATTTCCTGACCGCTCAGCCAGCGGAACGCCTGGTTGTCGAGGGGGGCTGCGGTGAGCTTGGCTAGAATCTCTCTTGAGCGCGGGCCGGCGAGCACCAGCACGCCACGCTCATCGGTGACGTTGGCGACGTTCACGCGCTCATCCGGCCGCTGCGCCTCATGCAGGCGGTCGAGGTCGCGCACTTCGGCGGCCGCCGCGGAAAGCACGTAGAAGTGGTCGTCGGCCAAGTGGGTGATGGTCAATTCGCCGCCAATGCGGCCCTGTTCGGACAGATGGTGGGCCAGCACGATGCCGCCATTGCGGGGCATGCGATTCGCGCAAACCCGGTTCAGGAAGGCGCGGGCATCGGGGCCGGTGACGTCGAACTTGGCGAATCCGGACAGGTCCAGCGCACCGGCCCGTTCGCGCACGGCGAGGCATTCATCCCGAACCACGGCAAACAGGTTGTTGCGGCGGAAGCTGTAGTCCTCATCCCGCCCGTCCAGCGAGAACCACTGGGGCCGCTCCCAGCCGAAGGTTTCCGTGTGGACACCACCCTGGGCAAGCAGCTTGCCGTGCAGCGGACTGGTGCGAACCCCGCGCGCGGCGGGCAGCTCCTCGCCGGGCAGCGGCGTGAAGTAGGTCATGGCGTAGTCCTGGCGGCCCTTCGCCTTCATGTAGCCCGTATCGGCAAAGGCCCCGAAGCGGCGGGGGTCGAAGCCGGTCATGTTGATCTCGGAGTCCCCTTCGAGCATCCATTGGGCCAAGTACTTGCCGCAGCCCGCGCCTTGGGCGATGCCGAAGGATGATCCGCAACAGAACCAGAAGTTGCTTAAGCCCCCCACCGGGCCGAGCAGCGGCGGGCCATCGGCGCTGTGAGGTATGGCGCCGTTGACGATGCGCCGGATGCCGGCGGACTCAAAAATCGGTATGCGCTCCATCGCCCGTTCCAGCCAAGGCATCAGCCGCTCGAGGTCGTCGGAAAAGAGCTCGGCGTCGGACTCCCAAGGCGGCAATCCTTCGGGTGGCCAGGCCTCGGCCAGGTTGTCGTGCTCATAGATGCCAATCAGGCCGGATTGCTGCTCCTGGCGCAGATAGGCGGAGGCGTAGGGGTCGCGAATGACCGGAAGCTCCACGTCGCGCCCGGCAAGCTCCGCAACCGGCCCGGAAACCAAGTAGTGATGCTGGATGTTGCAGATCGGCGCATCGGCACCGACCATCTGCGCCACCTGCCGGGCATAGCAACCCGCGGCATTGACCACCTGTTCGGCAATCACCCGCCCCTGCTCCGTGACCACTTCCCACTCCCCGGACGGGCGGGGGTTGATGGCCGTGACCCGGTTGTGGCGAACGATTCGCGCACCCATTTGCCGGGCGCCCCGGGCCATGGCGTTGCAGAGCCCCGCCGGGTCGGCATGGCCGTCGTCCGGCGTCCAGGCGCCGGCCAGCACGCCGTCCAAGTTCACGAACGGATGCAGTTCGCGAATCTTGCCGGCATCAATGATCTCCATGGGGAAGCCCACGCTTTCCGCAATGCCGCGCACGGTTTCGAACCAATCGAGGTCGCGCTGCGTCAACGCGAAGCGAATGCTCCCCGACGTGTGCCAACTCACGAACTGGCCGGTGATTTCCTCAAGGCGCTTGTAGAGTGAAATGCTGTAATCGTGGATTTTGGCGAGGTTGTAGTTACCCACGAGGTGGGGGCACTGCCCAGCCGCGTGCCAAGTGGATCCCGAGGTGAGTTCCGCCTTCTCGATCAGCAGTGCGTCGGTGCATCCCAACTCGGCGAGGTGGTAGAGCAACCCGGCCCCCATGATGCCGCCGCCGACGATGACAATGCGGGCTTGGTCGTCCATCACACACCCTCCCGTCTGCATAATGTGTCAAGGATTCAAGCCAATCCTTGCGCCGCCCGACTTCCTTGAACGCTTCCGCGACCAACTGCCGCGGCCACTGCCCCACCCGGGATGGACTACAGGTTCTCCGCCTGCTTGGCGAGATCGAGCGCCACATCAACGATCATGTCCTCCTGGCCGCCGACCATGCGCCGCCGGCCGAGTTCCACAAGGATTTCGCGCACGTCCAGGCCGTAGTCCATGGCCGCCTTCTCGGCGTGGCGCAGGAAGGACGAATAGACCCCGGCGTAGCCTAGGGAGAGCGTCTCCCGGTCCACCCGCACCGGGCGGTCCTGCAGGGGGCGAACGAGATCTTCGGCGGCATCCATCAGCCGGTAGAGGTCACAGCCATGCTGCCAGCCCCTCCGCTCCGCCGCCGCGATGAACACTTCGAGCGGCGCGTTGCCGGCCCCGGCCCCCATGCCAGCCAGGGAGGCGTCCACCCGCCGCGCGCCGGCTTGCACCGCCACGATGGAGTTGGCCACGCCCAAGGAGAGGTTGTGATGGGCATGCACGCCGCGCTCGGTCTCCGGCGGCAGAACCGCGTCGTAGGCTTGCAGCCGCTCACGGTAGCCGTCCATGTCCAAAGCGCCGCCGGAATCCGTGACATAGACGCACTGGGCACCGTAGGAGGCCATCAGCCCGGCCTGCTCCGCCAGCGCCGCAGACTCGCTCATGTGGCTCATCATCAGGAAGCCGACCGTGTCCATGCCGAGTTCGCGGGCGATCTCGATGTGCTGTTTGGCCACGTCCGCTTCGGTGCAGTGGGTGGCCACCCGCACCGAACGCACCCCGGCGGCGTAAGCTCTTTTGAGCTCCTCCTTGG
The DNA here is from genome assembly GCA_022827905.1 of Pseudomonadales bacterium. GTDB lineage: Bacteria > Pseudomonadota > Gammaproteobacteria > Pseudomonadales > Azotimanducaceae > Azophilus. Next base: position 8,703 of record JAJEIQ010000015.1, read on the forward strand.
TGGCGATGCCGGGCAGGATTAGGGTGGTGACCACCGCGCGCTCCACCACATCGGCCACCGCCTCGATCCACTCCCAGTCGGTGTGCGCGCCAAAGCCGTAGTTGAAGCTGCCGCCGTTGAGGCCGTCGCCGTGGGCGATCTCGATGGCATCCACCCCCGCTTCATCGAGCGCCTTGGCGATGGCGGTGACCTGATCGATGCCATATAGGTCGCGGATGGCGTGCATGCCGTCCCGGAGCGTCACGTCCTGAACGTAGATTTTCTCCCGGGTGGGATCGGTGATCTTGCCGCTCACGCCGCGGCCCCGAATTTCAGCTCTGCGATGCGCTCGGCCGTCGCCTTGGCCGCCGAGGTCATGATGTCCAGATTGCCCGCGTACTTCGGCAGGTAGTGGCCGGCACCCTCCACCTCCAGGAAGATGGTGGACTTGACCCCCTCATACTCGCCCATGCCGGGAATTCGCAACGGAGCGTTGCTGCCGAAACGTTCAAACTGCACTTTCTGCTTAAGGCGGTAGCCGGGGACGTATTGCTGCACCTCGCGCACCATGTCCTCCACGGACGCTTCGAGTTCATCCAGTTCCGCGCCGATGGACAGGGTATAGACGGTGTCGCGCATGATCATGGGCGGCTCCGCCGGGTTCAGCACGATGATGGCCTTGCCCCGTTCGGCGCCGCCGACCACTTCGATGCCCCTCGCCGTGGTCTCGGTGAACTCGTCGATGTTGGCGCGGGTGCCCGGCCCGGCGCTCTTGGAGGCCACCGAAGCGACGATCTCGGCATAGGGGACGCGCTGCGCCACGCGGCGCACCGCATGCACCATGGGGATGGTGGCCTGACCGCCGCAGGAGACCATGTTCACGTTGTCCTCGTCCAAGTGCTCGGCCAGGTTGACCACCGGCACGCAGTAGGGGCCGATGGCCGCCGGCGTCAAATCCACCAACTGCTTGCGGTCGGCTTGGCAGGCGGCGTGATGCCGGGCATGGGCGGCTGCGGAAGTGGCGTCGAACAGGATCTGAACTTGGCGCCACTGCGGCAGCGCACGGGCGCCTTCGATGCCTTCATGGCAGGTGGCCACGCCCCGCTCCCGGGCCATGTCGAGGCCCTCGGAGTCGGCCTCGATGCCAACCATCAGGCGCAGGTCGAGGCGATCGGGCGCCGCGAGGAGCTTCATCATCAGGTCGGTGCCGATGTTGCCCGACCCCAGGATCGCGCAGCCGGTCATGTGAACCGCGCCTCGGCTTCGCCCAGGCCGGGCATGGACAGGCGGAAGACGTCACCGGCGGCCGCATCCGCCAGCGGCACCAAGGATCCGGACAGGATGATCTCGCCGGCTTGGAAGGGAATCCCGTACTCGCCCAAGGTGTTCGCCAACCAAGCCACCGCGTTCTCCGGCGCGCCCTGCACCGAGGCGCCGGAGCCTTCGCTCAAGAGCTTCCCGTTCTTGGTGACCGTGACGCAAACGTCCTTCAGTTCAAGCCCGCTCACCGGCACCTCGTCATCGCTCAAGATGAAGACGCCGCAGGATGCGTTGTCGGCAATGGTGTCGCAAACGCGGATGCGCCAGTCCTGAATGCGCGAATCGACGATTTCAAAGCAGGCCATCACCGATTCGGTGGCTGCCAGCACATCCCCCGGCGTCACCCCGGGGCCTTTGAGATCGCTCTTCAACCGGAATCCGATTTCCGCTTCAGCGCGGGGCGCAATGAGACCCCTGGTGTCCACCACCCCATCCCGGCACCACATGGCGTCGGTCAGAAAGCCGAAGTCCGGCTGATCGATGCCCAGCATCTCCTGCACCGCCGGACTGGTGACGCCGATCTTCTTGCCAATCACCCGTTCGCCGGCCGCCTCACGCAGGCCCATGAAGGCGCGGCTGATCCGGTAGGCGTCATCGACTTCGATGCCGGGGTCGGTTTCGCTAATCGGCGCGATGGCCCGGCGCTCCCGCATCGCTTGATGCAGCGCTTGGGCGATTTCATTGATTCGCTGGGCACTCAGCACACTAGCGGCTTCCAACCAATGGGAGTCGGGACTATTCCACAGGGCCCAAGGTAAATCTAGGGATAGAAGCGGCTGAGGGTGTCGGCCACGCAGGCTGGACGCTCCTGGCCTTCAATCTCGACGGTCACCCGGACCAGAACCTGCAGCCCGCCACCCGCCGGCTCCACGCTGACCAGCTCGCCCGTGCCGCGGATGCGCGAGCCAACCCGCACGGGGCTCGGAAAGCGCACCTTCTCACAGCCGTAGTTGACGCCCATTGAGGCATCGGTCACGGTCAGCAGATCGGGCATGAAGCGGTTCACCAAGGAGAGTGTCAGGTAGCCGTGGGCGATGGTGGCGCCGAAGGGACCATCCGCCGCCGCGACCGGATCAACGTGAATCCACTGATGGTCGTCGGTCGCCTCAGCGAACCGGTCGATGCGAGCCTGATCGATGGCCAACCAAGCGGTCGGCCCGAGTCGAGCCCCAACCTGGCCCGCCAGATTCCCATAGTTCACTTCCATCTATGGAAATCCACGCAAAACCAATACCAGGATGGGGACGGCTAGCCGCCTGCCGCCGCCCCGAACTGGGCCTGCACTTGCCCCATGTCGAAGTAGTCGCGCCAGGCGGCCACATTGCCGTTGCTCACCTCGAAGACGCCCATGACCGGGATTTCGGCCCAGGTGCCGTTGATCCGGAACTTGTCCACCCGTTCGGTGAGCACCACGCCGCCCTCGTCGGCGATGTTGAGGACGTCCCACTGCACGGCTTCGGAGTCGCCCATGATGGTGGCCAAGGTCTCCCGAATGGCGGCCTTGCCCTGCACCGCCGCCATGGGGATGTTGTGGTACACCGCATCGTCCGTGAAGCAGTCGATGATGGCGTCCATGTCGATGCGGTTGCAGGCATCGATCAGTCTCAGAACCGAGTCTCGCGCTTCGCTCATTCGCCTTCTCCCTATTGCTGTTGCCGTTGTTGTTGGTTAATGAATTCGCCGTACTCCCGCCAAGCCTCCCGAAAGCCGCCCAGCCCCCGGCCCCGGGTGCCCGAGGTTTCCAAACCCTCGGCCACCGCCACCTCCACCCGTTTGGCGATGGCGGATGCTGCCGCGGCGTCAAGGTTCAGCACCAGCATGTCGGTGGCCTCCCCGCCCTTGTGCCCTTGGGGCTTCGCCAGCGGCCTCCCCGCCAGAGCCTTGCGCAAGGGCGACTCCAAGTCAGGCCGGTCCGCCACAAGCTCCAGCGTCTGCTGCAGCATCCAGCGCGACCAGGCATCAGGCCGGTCGCAGCGCGCCTTGTAGGTTGCCCAGTCCAGAACGTGTTCTTCCCACTAGATCGATTCGCCGGTCAGCAGCCGATAAGCCTCCTCGTAGCGCGCCATGCTGCGGGCCACGACTTCATCGGGCAGAGTGGGACCGGGCGGTGTCTTGTCCCATTCGCCGGCCGCCACCACGGTTTCCAGGTAGTTGCGCACGATCTGCTTGTCGAAGCTCTCCTGCTCCCGCCCGGGAACCCACTGGGCGGCGGGCCAGAACCGGGAACTGTCGGGAGTGAAGATCTCGTCGATGAGAATCGGGGTGTCCTGGCCCGGCAGGCGTCCGAATTCGAACTTGGTGTCGGCGAGGATGATGCCCCGCTCCAAGGCGTAGGCCCCGGCGCGGCGGTACAGGCGCAACGTGGTTTCGCCCAGCCACTCCATCAGATCGCCGCCGACGATTTCCGCGCCCTGATCGAAGCTGATGTTCTCGTCATGGCCGGTGTCCGCCTTGGTGGAGGGGGTGAACAGGGGCTCCTCGAGGCGGTCGCTGTTCCTTAGGCCCGCCGGCAGGGCGATGCCGCACACCGAGCCGCTGGCTTGGTAGTCCTTCCAGCCGCTGCCGGTGATGTAGCCGCGGGCGATGCACTCGATGGGCACCACTTCGGTCTTGCGGCAGAGCATGATGCGCCCAGCCAGGGCCTCGCGCTCCGCCGCCGAGAGCCCCGGCACATCGGCGGGGTCGGTGGAGATGAGGTGGTGGGGGGTGTCCTCGGCGAACAGGTCAAACCAGAACTTGGAAATCTGGGTGAGCACCACGCCCTTGCCGGGCAGGCCGTTGGCCATCACCACGTCGAAGGCGCTGATGCGATCGGTGGCAACGATCAGCAAGGCCTCGCCGCCATCGTTTAAGGTGACGTCATAGAGGTCGCGCACCTTGCCGCTGCGCTTGTCGGGAAGGTTCAGGTTGGTTTCGAGTAATGCGTCTCTCATGGAATTCTCGTTAGTTCATTGGTTGATGTGGAGGAACGGCGCTTCGCGCCGCCCGAGGGCGCGAACCGAAGGTTCGTTATGCCCTCGATCCGACCTTCGTTCGACGTTGCTCCCCGGAGCGAGGGCATCTTGCCCTCGAACTGGGCGCTCGAATCCGCTTTGCGTTCAAGTTGCACAATCCAAGGCCTGGTCCAAGTCGTCAAGCAGGTCCTCGACCTCCTCGATGCCCAGCGAAATGCGGATCAGCGAGTCGTCTATGCCCATGCTCGCCCGGCGTTCGGCGCCCATCTCATGGTAGATGGTATGGGCCACCGGGATGGCCAAGGTGCGATTATCGCCCAGATTGCTGGACTTGATGATGACGTTGAGGGCGTTCATGAAGGCCCAGATGTCGATGCCGGGGTCAAGTTCGAAGCTCAGCAGCGCGCCCGGGTGCCGGAACAGCTCGGCGGCGCGGTCGAACTCGGGATGTTGCGGCAAGCCGGGGTAATAGACCCGGCGCACCGCGCTGTGTCCATCGAGGAACTCGGCCATGGCCTGGGCATTGGCGCACTGCCGCTCCAAGCGCAGAGCCAAGGTCTCTGCGCCGATCGCCAGCGCGTGCGCCGCCTCCGGGGACAGCGCCGCGCCGAAGTCCCTCAAGCCCTTCTTCTTGATCTGGGTCAGCGCCCAAAGCCGGGCGTCAGCGCCCTTGTAGGTGTCGTAGATGTTGGGGAACGTCCGCCAATCGTAGGCGCCCATTTCCGTCACCGCTCCGCCCAGCGTCGTGCCATGGCCGCCGATGTACTTGGTGAGGCTGTTGACCACTAGGCTGGCATCCACCTGGCTCGGCTGGAAGAGATAGGGCGAGGTCATGGTGTTGTCCACCACATAGGCCAGGCCCCGCTCCCGGCACAGCGCACCGATTTCCGCCAGGGCGGCGACCTGGGTGCGGGGATTGGCGATGGTCTCGACGAACACCAGGCGGGTGTTGTCCTGAATGGCCGCGGCCACCTGGTCCGCATCGGTGGCGTCCACGAAGGTCACTTCCAACCCGTGGCTTTCGAAGCTCATGAACAGGCTGTTGGTGTTGCCGAACAGGAAGGCGCTGGAAACAAAGTGGTCGCCACGCCGCAGCAGGGCGAAGAGCAACGTGCCGATGGCCGCCATGCCGGTGCCGAAGCAGACGCTCGCAAGCCCCCCCTCCATGACGGAGAGCTTGACCTGCAGCGCATCGACCGTCGGGTTGACTTGGCGTCCGTAGGTGAACCCGGCTTGCGTGCCTTGGAACACGGCCGCCAGATCCCTTGCGTCATCGTAGCCGTAGGCCACGGTGGCGTGCACGGGTTTGTGCAGCGAGCCGTGCTTGATCTCGCTGCTGCGGTCGCTGTGGACGATCCTGCTGGTGAAGCCCTTCATTTTCGCGTCTTAAGTCCCGGCGGGCAGGCGGGCTTGGCGAACCAAGCCGGCGAAGGCGTCGCCTTTGAGAACCCGCGCGACACCGCTGCCCGGCAGCGGCGGCGAGAACAGCACGCCCTGCGCTTCGTCGTAGCCCTCGGCGCAAAGGCAGCGCAATTGCACCCGGTTGCCCACCCCTTCGGCCAGCAGGGTCACGTCCAACGCGCCGGCGAAGGCGGCAATGGCCTTGACGATGCCGTGGCCGCCGCCGGGGTCATCGGCGCGAATGTCGTGGATGATGCTGGCGTCCACATTGAGTTGGCTAACCGGGGAATGCTGGAGATACGCCAAGGCGGCGTAACCGGCTCCGAAGCGGTCCGCGGCAATGCGCACGCCGAGGTCGTGGAGGGCCTGCAGCTTGGGCATGACCCGCTCCCGGCTCTGCGACAGCCGGTACTCGTCAATTTCCAAGCGCACCGCCGACGCCTCGAGGCCCGCCTTGCGCAGCCGTGCGAGCAGCTTGTCCGCGAAATCGTCCTGCTCAAGCGACGCTCCCGACACGTTGACCGAAACTCGGACATCCCCGGCGCCGTTGTGGCGCCAGTGGGCCGCCTCCGTGAACGCCTGCTGCTGCACCAGCGCATCGATGTCGCCGAGCAGCCCGGCATCCTCGGCGGCAAGCAGGAAGTCGTCCGGCTGCAGCAGCCCCCGAGCCGGATGGCGCCACCGGACCAAGGCCTCCACGCCACAGACTTTGCCGGTGGCGAGGGACACCTGTGGCTGGTAGTAAACGACAAACTCTCGTCGAGACAGCGCCTTGCGCAATTCCCGGGCCGTGGTCAGGCGCCGCATCACACCCCGATTCATGGTATCGGAGTAGAGCCGATAGCCATTGCCGCCCTGATCCTTGGCGTGGTACATCGCGATGTCGGCGGCTTCAATCAGGGCATCGCCCCGCTCTCCAGCCTCTGGATACAGGGCGATGCCGATGCTGGCGCCCACCCTCAACCGGCGCCCGTCGATGACGAAGGGTGCATCAAAGCAATCCAGAATCTTGCCGGCGATGCGCTCGACCACCCCGCGGCTGCGCACGCTGGGCACCAGCAGCGTGAATTCGTCACCACCGAAGCGTGACAGGGTATCGCCTTGGCGCAGGCAAGCCCGCACCCGTTGGGCGACGGCTCGCAGCAGGCGGTCGCCCACGCTGTGGCCGAGCCGGTCGTTGACGCGCTTGAAGCGATTGAGGTCCAGAAACATGACGGCGAGCTTGCGCCGGCTGCGCTCGGCTTGGGTGATGGCCACGCCCAATCGGTCGTCAAACAGGGTGCGGTTGGGCAGGCCGGTCACCGTGTCATGGAAGGCTCGCGCGTCGATGCCCGGTTGCGAACCTTCGCGCTTGCTGAGGTCGCGAATGGCGCCGCAGGTGCCCAGGTAGTTCTCCGCCGTGCGTTCGTTGGGGTCGGCGTAGATGCCTTCGGCGCGCAGCTCCATCCACAGCCCGCGCGGATGGGCCGCGCGGCCGCCATCCGTACCGAGACGGCTGACCAGCTTCAACGCCACGGGTTGGCCAGCACGGCTGCCGGTGCGCCGTTCATCGAAAACGTGGCGGGCGAGGCCGTGGAAGCTCTCATCCACGAGCACCTCGTAATGCTGGCCGATCAGCTCCTGGGGTTGAAAGCCGAGCAGCGACTCCACACGCCGGTTGATGAAGCGAATGCGGCCCTCGCTGTCGAGCAGGTAGAGCAGTTCCGGGGAGCTGTCGAGGATGAACTGATGCAAGGCGCCCGCATCGTCAAGCAGGCCCGCGAAGGCCTCTGCGGTGAGACTCAAGCGCTGCCTTTGGTTCAGCGCATCCAAGATGCGCTCCGCCTCCGGTTTCCGGCGGACATTGGATTGGCTCGACTCGATTGGCATTCCGGATTCGCTCAAACCGTTTCGTTTCGTTGGCGGCGGCGGACCTCTGGGCCGGCCTCGGCAAAGGGCCGCGGCCAAAGCTCAAAGACCCGCGACAGGGCGGACAGCGCCAAGGCATGGCGAATGACGCCGCCGCGCACGGCCTGCGTCACTTGCGCTTCGCTCATGCGCTCCACCGCCAGCATCTCGCCACGCCCCGGACGCGGTTCAGCGACCCGTTCGACATCCGTGGCCAGCCAATGATGGCACAAATGGTCGTGAATCGCCGGATTGGGCTCCACAGCGCCGAGATAGCGCCACTCGCCGCCGCCGTAACCGGTTTCCTCCAGCAACTCCCGCTTGGCGGCCGTGTGCGAGTCCTCTCCCGGATCGACCATGCCGCCTGGCGTTTCCAACGTGGCGTAGCCCGAGCCGAAGCGAAACTGGCGCACCATCACGACAGCGCCCTCGGAATCGATCGCCACCATGTTCACCCAATCCACGGATTCGAGCACCAGCCGCTCAAGGACCTCGCCGCTCAGCGGATGCCGCATCCGGTCAAAACGGGTGCGGAACAAAATGAGGTCATTGCCTTCCGCGCTTCGATGGCGGCTGTCCAGCCGCTTCCAATTCAGTTCAGTTGGCGTGCTGCTCATCAGTACCCCGTCAACTCCATGTAGCCCCGGCCGGCATCACGGCCTTGGGCGTCCGTCACCCGAACCAGCCCTTCCCAATAGGTCAGCAGGGTGTCCATGCGTTGGTCGCTCAGCGCGGCGGCAATCTCAAACCGGCGCTCGCCCACCGCCAGCCGCCAGCGCGTCGGCCAGCGTCTGTCTTCGTCGTCCTGCCAATGCCCAATCGGCGTCAGCCGAAAGTCGCTGGCCGAGAGGAAGCGCGCCGCGCCGCTGGCGTCGATCCAGGCACCGTGATCGTAGGGGTCCCGCGCGCCGTCCCGCCGCCGCAGCCGAAACGCCATGACATCCTCGCCGCTGTCGAGCATCAACGCAAACCAATCCCAGCCGACCTGCTCCGGGCTGAGGGCGCTGGTGCTCCACTCCCGATCCAGCCAGCCCCAGCCGGTGACCGGATGGCGCTGGCCATCGATCTCCACATGCCCCCGGGTTCGCAGGCGAGGCGCGGAGTAGTAGTGGGACGCTTCGCCCGGCCCCTTGGCCGAAAGCCCGCCATCGCCCTGGGGAACAATGCCCTTCTCCGGGCGCATGGCCAAGTCCACGGCGATGCCGTCGTCTGCGGCGCGCAACATCCAGTCCTCCTCCGCCATCACCAGCCGCCAGCCCTCAAGCCAAGCGGTGGCCCGCCCATCGGCCACTTCGACCCCGGCCAGCTCCGGATGGCCGCGCGCCAGCCGCTCCGCATGGCGATGGGTCCCCGCCTGCACGTCCGTCAGCGCAAAGTGGGCCAAGTAGGCTTGCCCATTGCGCCACGGGTCGGCCGGATCACCGCCCGGGAAGAGCGCCTGGCGGAAGAGCGTGAACTGCACCCCAAACTCGCGCAAACCTGCGCGACCCGACGGTCGCGTTGGAGTTTCGCTGGCGCGAAACTCCGCGCTTACAGGCGGGTGGGAGCTCTCCAGCGTGAAGGTCAGGTACCACCATTCGCTGCGAAAGGCCGGATGCTGGCCGTGATCCTCCGGAAATCGAAACTGGCGCGGTACCGACGCCTGGGCAAACGCTTCGGCGTCGTCGCCCCCGCTCAGCATCCGCCCGACTTGCAAGCGCTCGCCAGCGTCCGATTCCCCATCGGCAGGCCCGCCGCCGCAGCCAATAGCCGCAGCGCTCACGGCCAACCACAGCAGCCAGCCAACGGCTTTCAAGCGCTTTCCTCCGGCACGGGCAGGACGCTGGCGGCGACCGCAGCAGCCAAGCCGAGGGCCATGGGCAGCGCCCAATCCGCGGCCGAAATCGACAGCGCCACGCTCCAGCCGAAGGCGCGGGGGTTGATCACGTCGCAGAGCACCGCGCCGATGAACAGTCCCAAGGGCAGCGCCAGAACCACGGCGACAAGGCCGAGCGCACTGCCCCGCATCAGGGCGAGCCAACGCTGTTCGCCGACGCTTAAGCCCAAGGCGCGGAGCAGCGCCACGCTGGCCCTTTGGTTGAGCCGCAATGCCATCATGGCATTGTAGAGGCCTGCCACGGCAACGATGAGCGCGACCAAGGTGAGCGCCCGGGTGATCGCGAAGGTGCGGTCGAAGACATCGAGGGCCACCGTGCGCAGTGCGGCCCGCTGACGCACGACGACATCCGGTGCGGCCTCAGCCAGCCAACGTTCAAGATCGGCGGCGGGCAGTCCGGACAGGCCCAGCCGGTCGTAATGCAAGGCGCCAAACCGAACGGCTGCGGCCTCCGCCTGGATCAGCAGGCGCGGCACCACGTCGCCGAAGCCGGAAAACTCGTGCACGACGCGCAGGGCTTTGCCACCCACCACTACCGAATCCCCCACCGACAAGCCCAACGCCTTCAACAGGGCCTCGCTGGCCAAGGCTTCGTCCAGCCCCAAGGCGGGAGCATAGCCGTAGCGGGCCGTTTCGGCGCCGGAAAAGTCCGCGTAGCCGATTTCCACGGTGTGCCCGTGCAGGCGCACGGAGCGCTCGCCCAAGGGCACGGCCACCGCGCCAGGATGGGCTTCCCGCAAGGCGCGGGCCAAGGCGGCGCCATCCCGGTCGCGCAACTCCAGAAAGAAGTCGTGGGCAAGGCGCTGGTCCAGCATCCGCATGAAATCCCGCTCGAAGCTGCCCACCATCAACCCAATGCCGACGCTGGCGCCGACCGCCAGAATCAGCGCCCCGATGGCGACGCCCAGATCGGCTTCATGCCAAGTGGCCTCGCGCATGGCCAAACGAAACAGCAACCCGTTGCGAGTTGTTGCGGTTGCGCTGCTGCGCGGATGTCCGCCTTCGCTTCCCCGCCTTTCGAGGGCATCCCGCAGCCAGCGCAGCAAGGGGCCAACCCAGGACGTGGCGATCAAGCATCCCGCCAGCACGGCTAGGAAGCCACCATAGAGGCCGGTCTCCTCAAGGGTCAGGCCGGCGGCGATCAATGCCAGCCCAACGACCACGCCGCCCCACCGCACGGCCATCCTCCCCGCTGGCGGCTGAAGATTCCCTGGTGCGCGGCGAGTGAAGGCCACCCCGGCCCCCACCAAGGCGACGGCAAACCCGGAGAAAAGGGCCTTGACGACAACGATCGCCGACAATTCCATCGCCGGCGGCGCGGCGATGCCTGCCATCGAAAGCCGCAGGAGCAGTACCGCCAATCCATAGCCGCCAGCGATGCCAAACAGGGTCGCCACCCCAGCCAGCACACCGATCGCGCCGAGGAATCCGACAGCAAGCTCTCCCCGGCTGACGCCCAATGCCGAAAGCCGGGTCATCAGCAGTTGTTGGCGACGCAGCCAGAGCACGCAAATCTGATAGATGATGAACCAAGCCACCACCAAGGCAAGCAGCCCCAATGCCCCGCGAGTGAATAGCACGGCGTTGCCGAACTGCTGCTCCGGTCGAACCGACGCCACCGGGCGCACCGTCCAACCGGCTAGCTGCCCGACATCCGCCGGAAGGCCAGCGGCCAGCCCTGGAAACAGTCGCTCCAAGGTCTCGCGAACACCGTCGAGGGGAGCCTTGAGCGACAGGGCGACATAGCTCAGATGATCCGCCGGCCGGCCCAGCAACGCCAAGGCATCACCGACGTCGGCAAAAAGGGCGTCCTCAAGGCCCGCATCCACCACCTCCGCCACCGTCCAGCGCTCACCCGCCAGTTGCAGGACGGCACCCGGCGCCCGTTCCAAAGTGGCATCGGCCGCAATCGAGTTGCGCGTTGCCGAGACGCTCGAATCCCGCGCCGCCAGCCGAAATCCGTCCGCTCCGATGACTTGGTAGCGCCGCTCTCCCTCCACCAATTGGCCTTGAATGACGGGCGTGATCCACTCTACTTGGGGCAGCTTGCCTTGGCGCCATTGGTGGCGCAGGTCGAAGTAGTCGGCCATGGTGGCATCCGCCCGCTCGGCGATGTGGGTAACGCCGCGCAGATGCGGGGCGGCACTGGCACCGAGTTGGTCGCTGACCGCCAGCCCCAGCAAGTGGGTGGCCACTGTCGAGGCAACGCCCAGGGCGATGCCCAGTCCGGCGGTCAACGTGGCCCAAGGCGTTTGCGCGAAAAACCGCACGAAGCTGCGCAGCAGCAGTTTCACTGAACGAGTTCCACGATGCGGTCGGCCCGCTCGGCCACTGCGGCGCTGTGGGTGGCGACTACCAGGGCGCTGCCCAGCCGCCGAGCCTCGGCAAAGAGGGCTTGCGCCACCTCTTCGCTGTGGCGGGCGTCAAGATTGCCGGTCGGCTCATCGGCCAGCACGATGGCCGGCTCATGGGCCAACGCCCGGGCGATGGCCACCCGCTGCTGCTCGCCGCCGGACAGCATTTCCGGATAGGCATCGAGCCGGTCGCCGAGGCCTAGGGCTTCGAGCCGCTGCCGGGCTTCGGGCACGCGTTGGCCGAGCCGGTTCAGCGCCAAGGGCAAGGCGACGTTCTCCAGCACGGTGAGGGTTGGCACCAGATTGAAGAACTGGAACACATAGCCGACGGCGCGGCGGCGCAACGCCGTTCGCTCGGACTCGCCGAGCCGGCTCAAGTCATGGCTGCGGCCGTCGTGGCCCAGGATGAGCGTGCCGGCATCCACCGGCACCAAGCCAGCCATCAGGTTGAGCAGAGTGGACTTGCCGGAACCGCTTGGTCCGCACAAGGCCACCGACTCGCCAGCCGCCACCTCAAGGCTGAAATCGTCAATCACCCGCCGATGGCGGGCGCCATCGCCAAAGCCCTTGCACACGCCGTTTAGGCGGATCGCGCTCATTTGTTCCTCGAAGCGCTAACGAGTACATTAGGCACCCTCAAGCAGCAATCCGGACTTGGCATCCTGCCCCCCTCCCGAAAAGCAGTATCAAAACAACGTCATGACAGAACGACCGTACAAATTCGTCGTGCGGCTGCCTGCGGCCATGCGCGATCAGGTATCCGAAGCGGCGGCCCATTACCGGCGCAGCATGAATTCAGAGATTGTAGCGCGGCTGGAACAGTCGTTCGGCGTGTTGCCGCGCGGTTCCACGGAGCAGGAAGTCGAACCCCCGTTGCATCCGCATATCGAAGCCATCTTTCGCAGCACGCTCAATGACAGCGAGCAGTCGTTGATCAAGGTCTTCCGTCGCCTTGACGGCACCCGCCAACAAGCCTTGCTCGACCTCCTGAGCTAGTGTGTTGTCCCGTAAATAACTTATATAATAATGGGCGTGTCCAACCCAAGGAGTCCGCCCATGCCCCGTGGTCGACCGGCTGCCCCCGTCTCGCTCAGCGACGAGGAGAAATCCCAACTGCTCAGCATCGCCCGCTCCCGCTCACTGCCCCACGCCGTGGTGCAACGGGCGCAAATCGTGCTGGCCTGCGCCCGAGGCGAGCCCAACACCGCCATTGCCGAGCGCGTGGGACTGAGCCACATCACCGTTGGCAAGTGGCGCCGCC
>JAJEIQ010000008.1 GCA_022827905.1 Pseudomonadales bacterium
GGCGGCATGCGCTGGTCCGTCAACGGCGCCAACGCCATCCTCGCGCTGCGGTGCGCCATCCTCAGCAACCGCCTCGACGACTTCTGGGAACGCCGGGCGACCGAAAAGCGACCCCTCATCTCACAATCCTGACGTGCACCCTGCCGGTGGTCGGTTCGGGACGTTGCGGCGAAACGAAGGTCAGCGTTGCGCTGGCTTCCGCCGGGAACCGGAGACTCCCTATAATCCGTTCGTGAACGCTAACCTCACCCAAAGTGCCCAAACGCTGCTGCGCAGCGTTTACGGCTACCCGGAGTTTCGTTCCGGACAGCTTGAGATCATCGAGTCCGTTCTCGATGGCCGGGATTCGCTGGTGCTGATGCCGACCGGAGGCGGCAAGTCGCTGTGCTACCAGATTCCGGCGATGCTGCGCGAAGGGGTGGGCATCGTCATTTCGCCGTTGATTGCGCTGATGCAGGACCAAGTGCAGGCGCTGCGGCAGTTTGGGGTGGCGGCGGCGTTCCTCAACTCCAGCGTGCCCTTCCATGAACAGCGGGAGATTGAGGGGGCGCTCAAGCGCGGCGAACTGGACCTCCTGTATCTGGCGCCGGAACGGCTGCTGAGCGGGGAGTCCGGCACCCTTGAGTTGCTGAGCGGCCTTGAAGTGGCCCTCATCGCCATCGACGAGGCGCATTGCGTCTCCCAATGGGGACACGACTTTCGCCAGGATTACCTAGGTCTGCATGTGCTCGGGGAGCACTTCCCAGGGGTGCCGCGCATGGCGCTGACCGCCACCGCCGACGTGCGCACGCGGGGAGAGATCGTTTCCCGCTTGGCGCTCAACGAGCCCCGGCGCTTCATCAGCGGCTTCGACCGGCCCAACATTTGTTACCTGGTGCAGGTGAAGGGCAGCCCGGGGGTGAATTTGCTGCGGTTTCTCGACGGCCATCGGAACGAGGCGGGCATCGTCTACTGCCTCTCGCGGCGCAAGGTGGAGGAGACGGCGCAGCAGCTGGTGGAGGCGGGCTTCGATGCGCTGCCCTACCACGCGGGCCTCGCCAGCGACGTGCGCCAGCGGCACCAAAACCGCTTTCAGCGCGACGACGGTGTGGTCATCGTCGCCACGGTCGCCTTCGGCATGGGCATCGACAAGCCGGACGTGCGCTTCGTGGCCCACACCGATTTGCCGAAGAGCGTGGAGGCCTACTACCAGGAGACCGGGCGCGCGGGCCGCGATGGGCTGCCCGCCGACGCCTGGATGAGCTACGGCCTGCAGGATGTGGTTCGCCTGCGGCAGATGGCCGACCAATCCGAGGCGGATGAGCAGCGCAAGCGCATTGAGCGTTCCCGGCTCGACGCGCTGCTCGGCTGGTGCGAGGTCACCGCTTGCCGACGGGCGGCTCTGTTGTCCTACTTTGGCGAGGAATACGCCGGGCCGTGCGGCAACTGCGACATCTGCCTCAATCCGCCCGAGACCTGGGACGGCACGGTGGCGGCGCAGAAGTTCCTGTCCTGCGTCCATCGCACCGGCGAGCGCTTTGGCGCCGCCCACGTGATCGACGTGCTGCGCGGCAAGGATACGGCCAAGGTGCGCCAGCACCGGCACGAACACCTATCCACCTACGGCATTGGCACCGATTTCTCCGACCGCCAATGGCGCTCGGTGGCCCGGCAGGTGGTGGTGCGCGGCTTTGCCCGTGTCGAGGCCGAACGTTTTGGCGCCTTGGTGCTGACTTCCGCGGCTCGGCCCTTGCTGCGTGGTGAGGAGCGTCTTGAACTGCGCGAGGAGGCGCGCATCGAAAGACCTAAGCGCAACGCCAGCCCGCGTCCTGAGGCCCACGCCGTCAGCGCCGCCGACGAGCCCCTATGGCAGGCGCTGAAAGCGCGACGAATTGAATTGGCTGACCAGGCGGGCGTGCCGCCCTACGTCATCTTCCACGACGCAACGCTCAAGGAGTTCGTGCGTGCCCGGCCTGACTCCCTGGACGCCATGCTGGCCCTGCACGGTGTCGGCGAAACCAAGCTCCAGCGCTATGGGGAGGCCATGCTGGAGGTCATCGCTCTGCACCCTAGTGTTGACTAGGCCCTAGCGCCGCTTTGGCTGCCTTGGCCGCCATACTCAGTTCAAACCCCGCCGCTCAAGCAGCGGCTCGATTCTCGGCTCGCGGCCGGCGAAGTTGCGGAACAGCTCCATGGCGTCCTCGCTGCCGCCCCGCGACAGCACGGTGTCACGGTAGCGCTGGCCGTTTTCGCGGGTCAGGCCGCCGTTTTCGCGAAACCACTTCTCCGTGTCGGCGTCCAGCACTTCACTCCATATGTAGGCGTAGTATCCAGCCGAGTAGCCGCCCATGATGTGGGAAAAGTAGGGCAGGCGGTAGCGCGGCGGCACGGTGGTCAAGTTAGCACCCGCAGCGGCGAGGGCCTCGGCTTCAAATGTCAGGATGTCCTCGGGTGCGGGAGCCTCGCCCGGCGGTAGCTGGTGCAGGGCCTGGTCGATGAGCGAGGCCGCTAGGTACTCAGTGGTCGCATAGCCTTGGTTGAACCGCTCTGCGGCGAGCACCTGGTCGAGCAGGTCCTTCGGCATGGGTTCGCCGGTTTCGTAGTGCTTGGCGTAGTTGGCCAACACGGTCGGCCAAGTGGCCCACATCTCATTCAACTGGGACGGGTACTCAACGAAATCGCGGGGCACGTTGGTGCCGCCGAAAGTGATGTAGTTCACGTCCGAGAACAGCCCGTGCAGCGCGTGGCCGAACTCGTGGAAGGCGGTGATGACCTCGGTGAACGTGAGCAGGGTCGGCTCGCCCTCGTTTGGTTCGGGGATGTTGAGGTGGTTGGCAACGACCGGCCGCTTGTCGAGCAGGCGGGATTGGGTGACGTAGTGGCTCATCCAAGCGCCGCCGCGCTTCGACTCGCGGGCGTAGGCGTCGAAGACGAACAGCCCAAGCGTTGCGCCGTCATGGTCGAGGACGTCAAAGACGCGCACGTCCTCATGGTACACCGGCAGGTCGAAGCGCTCATCGAATGCGATGCCGTAAACTTGGCTGGCGGCGAAGAACACGCCGTTGAACAGCACGCTGTCCAGTTCCAGATAGGGCTTGAGCTGGGATTCGTCAAAGGCGTAGCGCTCCCGGCGCAGCTTTTCGGCGTAGAAGTCCCAGTCCCAAGCGGCGAGATCGAAGCCGCCGCCCATGTTGTCCACGATGGTCTGCAGTTCGCTCGCCTCGCGCCTGGCGTTGGCGACGGCGGCTGGCGTCAGCGATGCCAGCCGCTCGTTCACGGCCTCGACGGTGCCGGCGGTTGCGTCGTCGAGTATATAGCCGGCGTGGTTGGCGAAACCCAGCAGTTGGGCCCGCCTTGCCCGCAGCTCCGCAGTGCGGCTGACAATCTCGCGGTTGTCGTAGTCGCCGCCCCGGCTGCCGCGTCCCATCGAGCGCTTCAGCAACCTTTCGCGCAGCCCCCGGTTCTCGAGTTCGGAGAGCAAAGGCTGCTGGGTGGTGTTCAGCAACGGAATGACGAATTTGCCGTCCAGGCCGCGGGACGCGGCTTCGCTGGCGGCCGCCTCGATTTGCGCCTCGCTTAAGCCCTTCAGCTCCGCTCGGCTCTGGACGACGACGAACGAATCATTCACCTCGCTCAGAACGTTCTGGCTGAAGCGGGTCTGCAGTTTAGCCAACTCGGAATTGGTGGCTCGCAAAGACTCCTTTTCCGCTTCGGACAGCTTGGCGCCGGCGCGCACGAAAGCGCGATGGGTTTCCTCCACCAAGCGCAGCGATTCAGGCCCGATTTCGAGTGCGCCTCGAGCCGCGTAGACGGCTTGGATGCGCCCGAACAGCGGGGCGTTGAGGAAAATGCGGTCCCGGTGCTCGGCTAGCTTGGGCGCGACTTGGGCTTCTATCTCAATGAGCGCGTCGTTGGTGTGCGCCGAGGCCAGTCCGAAAAACACGCTGGCCACGCGATTGAGCGTTTGTCCGGCCAATTCGAGCTGCACCAGCGTGTTCTCGAAGGTCGGTGCCTCCGCCTGGGCGGTGATGTTGTCGATTTCGGCTAGATGCTCCGCCATGCCGACCTCGAAGGCGGGCAGGAAATGCGCCGGTTCGATGCCGTCGAATGGCGGATACTCGAGGTGCAGGGGACTCGGCGTGAGCAGTGGGTTCGATTCGGGCATTTTGGCGGCTGGGGCTTCCTTGAGGTCGGTGGGGTTGGAGGAGTTTGGGGAACAGGCGGCGAGCGCTGCGGCCAGCAGGCCGGCCGACAGTGCGCAAGTGGGTGATCGAAGCATGGTAGCGGGCATCTTACTTGAGATCCGCAAGTCGGCGTACCCGCACATGTTGGCTGCACGTGTTGGCTCAAAGATCCAGAAGTCGTGCGCGCCTAAGGCGGGGCGGGTCAATTCTGTTAGACTCGCCGCCAGCTTAAGCCTTGCAAGACCCTTGCTGATGGAGCCGCAGTCGGATCAGAAATCGCTGTTGAACCAACTGCGCATCGACCGCTCGGAGCCGTCGTCTTCCGCCGCCAAACCCTTCAAGTGGTTCGTGCTGATCGCCTTGGTGGGCGGCGTCGCTTTTGCCCTTTGGTTTCTCCCCTTTCCAGAGGACGCGCCGCTGTCGCCGGTTCCCACGGCGCTGGCCGAGGCGATCGCGCCCCAAGGTTCGGATGCCAGCGTGCTCGACGCCACCGGCTACGTCGTGGCGCGGCGGCAGGCGACGGTGTCCAGCAAGACCACCGGCAAGGTGCTCGAGGTGCTGATCGAGGAGGGGGTCCAGGTCGAAGCGGGCCAGTTGCTGGCCCGCCTCGATGACAGCGTGCCCAAAGCGCAACTCGAGCTGGCCGCCTCGCAGTTGGAATCGGCCCGGCGCAGCTTGCTGGAGATTGAAGCCCAGCTTAAGCAGGGCCAACTCGATCTGGCCCGAAGCCAAGGGCTGGCCGAGCGGGAACTGGTGAGCCAAGCGGACCTTGACCGCCATCGCTTGGCCGTTGAGGAGATGACTGCTCGCCTCGACCGCATGCGCCAGGACGCCGTGGTGGCGGAGCGGGCCTTGGCGGTGCAGCGGCAAATCGTTGAGGACATGCAGATTCGGGCGCCCTTCGCTGGCGTGGTCATCGCCAAGGCGGCGCAGCCGGGCGAAATGATCTCGCCGGTGTCCGCCGGCGGCGGCTACACGCGCACCGGCATTTGCACCATCGTGGACATGGATTCCCTTGAAGTGGAGGTGGATGTCAACGAGGCCTACATCAACCGGGTCTATCCCGGCCAACCGGTCAGCATCACCCTCAACGCCTACCCTGAGGACGCCTACGCGGCGGCCGTGATCGCCATCATTCCCGCCGCCGAGCGCAGCAAGGCCACCGTGCGGGTGCGGGTGGGCTTCAACGAGCGCGACGGGCGGGTGCTGCCGGACATGGGCGTTCGGGTCGCGTTTCTGGAGACCGGGGCCGATGCGGTCGAGGCGCCGGTTGAGACGGGCGTGCTGGTGCCCAAGGAAGCGGTGGTCCGCGAGGGTGCAAGCAGCTATGTGCTGGTGGTGGCGGACGATGCGGCGCAACGTCGCCTCATCGAGGTGGACGGGGGTCGGGGCGCCAAGGTGCGGGTCGTCGCCGGCTTGGATGCCGGCGAACGGGTGGTGGCCCGCCCCGACGAGAATTTGTTGGCGAGCTTGGCCTCCGCTGGCCGTGTCTCGTTGCCGCAGTAGCGGTTAAAGAACCTGAAAGGAGCATTGCATGGCGGTGGTGAGTTGCAAGGGCGTTGAGAAGACCTTCATCAAGGGCAAGGAATCGGTGGAGGTGCTGGCGGGCATCAACTTGGAAATCGAGGAGGGCGACTTCCTCGCCCTCATGGGGCCTTCCGGGTCGGGCAAGACCACGCTGCTCAACCTGATCGGCGGGCTGGATCATCCGAGCGCCGGATCGGTGGTCGTGGGTGGCCAGCCCTTGGCCGAGATGTCCGCCAAGCAGTTGGCCAAGTGGCGTTCCGCCAATGTCGGCTTCATCTTCCAGTTCTACAATCTGCTGCCGGTGCTGAGCGCTCAGCGCAATGTGGAGCTGCCGCTGCTGTTGACCTCCCTGTCGAGCAAGCAGCGCCAAGCCAACGCCGCCGCGGCGCTGCAGATCGTCGGCCTGGCCGACCGGGCCAAGCACAAGCCGGGGGAGCTGTCCGGCGGCCAGCAGCAACGGGTGGCCATCGCCCGGGCCATTGTCGCCGACCCGGGGTTGTTGGTGTGCGACGAGCCGACCGGGGACCTGGACCGGGAGACGGCGGACGAAATCCTTAAGCTGCTGGAAACGCTGAACGGCGAATATGGCAAGACCATCATCATGGTCACCCACGACCCCAAGGCCGCCGAGCACGCCGCCCAGGTGCTGCGCATGGACAAGGGCCTGCTGGTGGAGGATGCAGCATGAGCCGCCTCGGCTTCATGTGGGCGAACCTGTTCCGCCGTCCGGTGCGCACTTGGCTGACCTTGGTGTCGGTGATGATCGCCTTCCTGCTGTTCGTCTTGCTGCGCACGGTCTCCCACTCCTTCTCGGAAGGCGGCGGCTTCGGCGAGCCCGGCATCGATCGATTGATGGTCTCGCCGAAGTATTCGATCATCGACCCGCTGCCGATCAGCGCCCTGCAGCAGATCGCCGGGGTGGACGGCGTGCTGGCCGTCACCCACGGCGACTGGTTTGGCGGCGTTTACCAAGACCGGGCCAATTTCTTTCCCAAGTACCCGGTGGAGCCCATCCCGCACTTCGACATGTACTCGGAGTACCTCATCGACCCGCAGCAGTTGGAAGCCTTTGCCAACACCCGGACCGGCGCCGTGGCGCCGGCAGCGATGGCGGCGAAGTACGGCTGGACGGTGGGGGACAAGATACCGATCGAGGGCGACATCTACGCCAAGAAGGACGGCAGCCGCAATTGGGAGTTCGACTTGGTCGGCACCTACACCGCCCCGGAGGACATGCAGCAGCCCGCCGTGTTCCTGTTTAACCACGCCTACTTCGACGAGGCGAGGGGCTTCGGCGAAGGCACCGTCGGCTGGTTTACCGTGCGCATCGCCGACACCGAGCGGGCGGCGGAGGTTGCCAATGCCATCGATGCGCTGTTCACCAACTCCCTCAATCCCACCCGCACCATCACCGAAGCGGAGCAGGCGCGGCAATTCATGTCGCAGATCGGCGACATCGAGCTGATGATGACCGGCATTCTTGCCGCGGTCTTCTTCACCATCCTGCTATTGACCGGCAACACCATGGCCCAGGCGTTGCGCGAGCGGGTGCCGGAGTTGGCGGTCCTGAAGACGATTGGCTTCTCCGATGGGGCGGTGGCGGCGCTGGTGCTTGGCGAAGCGCTGCTGCTTTGCGCGGTGGGGGCGCTCTTAGGTACCGTTCTGGCATTGGGTGCCGCCGCCGTCATTGGACCGGGGATCGAGGAGGCGATCGGGGTGTTCGAGGTCAGCGGCGCCACTGCGGCCAGCGCCTTGGGCGTGTCCGCGCTGTTGGGGTTGGTGGTGGGCGCTGTGCCCGCGCTGACCGCGCGGCGCTTGAGCATCGTTGACGCGCTGCGGGAGCGATAGCGTCTAATGTTGTCGCAAATCCTTGCCGTCACGCTGATGAACGTTCGCAACCTGCCGTCCCGGCTCGGCAGTTCGTCGGTGATCGTGGTTGGCATCGGCGGCGTGGTGGCGGTCTTGGTGACCTTGCTGGCCATGGCGGGCGGATTTTCAGCGGCGTTGGAGCGGGGCGGTTCGCCCGATCGGGCGCTGGTGCTGCGCGGCGGATCGGACAGCGAGATGTCCGGGGCGGTGGAGCCGGACGCAGTGCGCATCGTCTCCACCATGCCGGAAGTGGCTGACTACAGCCCGGAAATGTACACGGTGGCGGACGTGCCCAAGCGCTCCACGGGCCAGCCCGCCAATCTGATCATCCGCGGCGTCGAGCAGGCGGCCTTCCGGGTTCGGCCGGAAGTGGAGATCGTCGAGGGTCGCTCGTTCGAGCCGGGCAAGCGCGAAGCCATCGCCGGCTTAGGTGCCTCGGCGGAGTTCACGGGCATCGACTTGGGCGCCAAGGTGGCGCTTCGGGACAGCGATTGGACCATCGTCGGTCTCTTCAAGGCCAACGGCTCCGCCTATGAATCCGAATTGTGGGCGGATTTGCCGGTGGCTCAGTCCACCTTCCGCCGGGGCGCCACCGTGCAGTCGGTCCGGGTGCGCTTGACGGCGCCCGAGGTCTTCGACGCCTTCGCGGCGCGCATCGAGGGGGATCGGCGGCTGGACCTCGAGGCGCACTCGGAGGAGGCCTTCTATCAGCGGCAGTCCGAGTCCTTGAGCACGCTGATCACCACGTTCGGCTACACGGTGGCCGTCATCATGGCCTTCGGCGCCTTCTTCGCGGCGTTGAACACCATGTACACCGCAGTCTCCACCCGCACCGTGGAGATCGCCACCCTGCGGGCACTCGGCTTCGGCGGCGTGGCGGTGATGGTGTCGGTGTTGATTGAAGCCCTGGGGCTGGCCTTGCTGGGCGGCTTGCTCGGCGGCGCCATCGCCTACCTTGGCTTCAACGGCTTCACCGTGGCCACCCTCAACCAAGCCTCCTTTTCACAGATCGCCTTCGACTTTGCCGTGACGGGCGAACTGCTGGCGCTGGGTTTGGTCTGGGCGCTCACGCTCGGCTTCGTCGGCGGCCTGTTCCCGGCCGCCCGCGCGGTCCGCCTGCCGATCACTTCCGCCCTGCGGGGGGAATAGCGCTAGGCGCCGAGGCCCTTGATGGCCGTCACCAGCTTGTCCTCATCCGGAAACTGGCCGGCGGATTGCTTGGAATGGAGCAGTGCGCCATCCACCACGACGTCGAACACGCCGCCGCCACCCTCGACAAGACGGGACGAGACGCCGAACTCGGCCTCCAATCGAGCAGCCAAACTGACCGCTTGCGGCTTGTAGTTTCAGACGCCGCAGTAGGTGATCGAGATGTCCATGCGGTTGCCTCCTTCGTTAAGTGCTGGGGCCTTGCGGATCAAAACAAGTCCATCTCAAGCCCCAAGGCCATCGCCAGCCCCAACTCCCGGCAGCCGTTGAGGTGCTCGGCCGTCAATTCGCCCGCAGCGATGATGGGCGCTTGCACCTCCTTGAACGGATAGCCGTTGGCGATGCGGCGAATGGCGGCCAGCGCCATTGTGCCATCATTGCCGGCGCTGATGAACACGGCGTAGGGCAGGGACAGGATCTTGCCCTCCACCGGATAGAAGGTGCGGTCGAGAAAGTCCTTCATGCCGCCGGACATGTAGCCGAAGTTTTCCGGGGTGCCGAGCAGCAGCCCGTGCGCCCAAAGCAGGTCATCCGGTCCTGCGTCCCGGGCACGCAGCAGGCGTGCCTCAACCCCGTCGACGTCCTCGGAGCGAGCGCCGTTCAGGGCCGCTTCCGCCATGCGCCCGGTGTTGCCGGTTTGGGTGTGGTAAACGATGAGCAGGTGTTTGACTGGAGCCTCGCTGGACGGGATGGCTGGGTCGGCCGGAGTATAGCAACTGCGCCTTCGTGGCGGCTGCGGCGAAGTCCTTTGCCGAGCGCTAAAATGGCTGGCCGTGTCCAGCAGTTGGATGAATGAAGTCGTGGAACAGCCGGATCAGTTGGTTCAGTTGCCTGCCGTTCAGGCTGCGGCTGAGCGCATTGCCGGACAGGTTTTGCGCACTCCCTGCGCCCGCTCAGAGACGCTTTCGGCGATGTTGGGCGCGGAGGTCTACCTTAAGTTTGAGAACCACCAGTTCACGGCATCCTTCAAGGAGCGCGGCGCCCTGAACTGGCTGCTCGGCCTGCCGGCCGATGCCCGGCAGCGGGGCGTCATTGCGGTATCAGCAGGGAACCACGCCCAAGCCGTCGCCTATCACGCGTCCCGCCTCGGCATCCCCGCGGTGATCGTGATGCCCCGGTCCACGCCAAACGCCAAGGTGGAGCACACCAAGGTGTTCGGCCCGGAAATCCTCCTGGTGGGTGAATCCCTCGATGAGGCCATGGAGCGGACTGGGCAACTGGTGGCGGAGCGCAACCTGACGCTGGTGCATCCCTTCGATGACGAGCGGGTGATTGCCGGGCAGGGAACGGTGGGCCTCGAACTGCTTGAGCAGGTGGAGGGCCTTGATGCCGTCCTGGTGCCGGTGGGCGGCGGCGGGCTGATTGGTGGCATGGGCGTTGCGATCAAGGGGCTGGCGCCTTCGGTACGCCTCTATGGGGTACAGATGGAGCGATTCAGCGCCGCCCACGACCGTTTTCACGGCCTTGCCGACAACCATTCCCGCCAGCTTGGAACGGTTGCGGAGGGCATTGCCGTCAAGAGCCCCGGCGAACGCAGTTGGCCCCTGATTGCCGCCCACGTGGACGGCTTCTTCAAGGTCTCGGAGACTGCCGTCGAGCAAGGCGTCTTCACGCTGCTGGAGGTCGAGAAAACAGTGGCCGAAGGCGCCGGAGCCGCCGCCTTGGCGGCCTTGACCGCCAATGCGGCGCGTTTCAAGGGCAAGCGGGTGGCGGTGGTCGTTTCCGGCGGCAACATCGACATGATGATTCTCTCCTCCTTACTGCAGCGAGGTTTGGTGCGCGCCAGCCGCTTGGTGCGCTTGGTGATCGAGATTCCCGACCTGCCCGGCGCCTTGGGAGAACTGACCAGCGCCTTGGGCCGGCTGGACAGCAACATCATTGAAATCGTCCATCAACGGGCGTTCGGAGCCTCGTCGGTGCGCGCCACGGTGGTGGAGCTGGTGCTGCAGATGCGCGGCGAGGAGCAGAGCGGCCAAGTGCTCGATGCCCTCAAGGCCCAAGGCTATTCGGCGCAGCTCAGAGACCGCTAGTCAGCCTCGGATGGTGGGTTGGGCGGCGTTCTGCGTTATGATCGACGGCTTGGAGAGCGAGGCGAACAGGCAGGCATGGCGCAATTGAGGCATCCGATCACCGGCGCGGTTTACAGTGCGCTGGGCGAGGGCACCGTCGAGGTGGACAGCAACGGCTTGAAGGGGATCTTTCGCCATGATGGCGAGCACCTGTCCGGAGAGTTGCGCTTTGCGGACCCGCACATGCTGCTTTGGTTGGGCGGTCCGCAGTTGCCGGAAGGCGACAACATCCGCCGCAATCGAGGCTGAGGCGGCCTGCCCTAGCCTAGCCCCTCAATCAACCGAAAACAGCGAGGATCAGTTCATGAGTGAAGCCGAAGACCTGCGTTCGGAAGGCATTAGCTACCAGGAGTTGATCAGCCGGGATGTGGTGTCGCCGCCGGAAACCCTGACCTTGGAGAACGTCTTCCGCTCGCCGTTGGTCTCCGTGCCAGTGACCCGCTACACCAGCCAGGCGTTCCACGACCTGGAGATGGAGCGGCTCTGGCCCCGCGTGTGGCAGATGGCTTGCCGGGAGGAGGAGATTCCCGAGGTGGGCGACCACCGGGTCTATGACATCGGCCGCTACTCGATCATCGTGGTGCGCACCGCGGACGGCATCCGGGCGCACCACAACGTCTGCCGCCACCGGGGCCGGCGCCTTTGCGACCGGGCTGGCCACGCCGCGAGCTTCATCTGCCCGTTTCACGGCTTTAGCTGGCACCTAGACGGCAGCTTGCGCGGCATCACCTCGGAGTGGGATTTCCCGCAAATCGACCGCAGCGACTTCACGCTGACGCCGGTGCGTTGCGAGACCTGGGCGGGCTGGGTGTTCATCAACATGGACATGGAAGCCGAGCCGCTGGCGGACTTCATGGGCGACCTGCCGGCCCATTTCGCCGTCTGGCGCCCAGAGGAGCGCTACATTGAAGCGCACGTGGCCAAGGTGATGCGCTGCAATTGGAAGCTCTGCCAGGAGGCTTTCATGGAGGCCTTCCACGTCATCCACACCCATCCGCAGATACTCGCCGCAATCGGCGACGAGAACTCCCAGTACGACGCCTGGGGCAATTTCTCCCGCGCCATCACCCCGAACGGCACGCCAAGCCCTCATCTGCGCTACGAGCCGAGTGAACAGGAGATGTTCGAGTCGGTGATGATGCGCAATCTCGATGATCCCCCGGCACCGAAAGTGCCGCCGGGCACCACCGCCCGGGCCATGATGGCGGCGGGTTCGCGGGCGGCCCTTAAGCCCTTGGTGGGGGACGACGTGGTCATTTCCGACGCCTGCGTCTCCGACAGCATCTACTACACGCTATTCCCCAACTTCCATCCGTGGGGCGGCTACAACCGCATCGTCTATCGCTTCCGTCCCTACGAGAACCGCTGCGATCTGTCGCTGATGGAGTGCTACTACCTCAGCCCCTTCGCCGACGAGCGGCCCGACCCCGCGCCCATGCGCTTGTTGGACGCGGACGAGCCTTGGACCAACGCACCCGAGCTTGGCCTGCTGGCGAAGGTCTTCATGCAGGACACCTTCAATCTGCCGCAAGTGCAGAAGGGGCTGGAGGCCGCCCAGTACGATGAGGTGGTGCTGGCCAACTACCAGGAGACCAAGCTGCGACATTTTCACACGCTGCTCAATGAGTGGTTGGGACGGGAAGCCCAATGAGCGAAGCCGCCCCCGAAGTGTCGCTGTTCGACCACGACACGCTGATCGACCCCTACGCCGCCTACAAGACCCTGCGCGACCGTGCGCCGGTGCAGTTTGAGCCCGCCTTTGGCGCTTACGTGGTCACCCGCTACGATCTGGTGCGGCAGGCGATACGCGACACAGCCACCTATTCCAGCGAGTTCGGCGACTTCCTGAACGCGGCCGGCAAAATCCTGTTCGCGCAGGCACCGGAGGACGTGCAGCAGAAGGTGATGGAACTCAATGATCAGATGATCGACATTCCGCCGACCATGCTGACCCTCGATGAGCCGGAGCACACCAAGTACCGGTCGTTGGTGGCAAAGCTGTTCATCGGCTCCGAAGTGCGCAAGAGCGAGCCCACCGTCCAGCAGGTGGTCGAACGGAACATTGAGGGCTTGGCGGCCGCCCCGGAGGACGATGGGGAGCTGGCGGCCGACTTCATTTCCGCCTTCGCCTTTCCGGTGCCGCTGAAGATCATCGCCGACCGCCTCGGAATCCCCGAGGAGGACCGAGCCTTTTTTGACGAAGCCGCCACATCAGCGGCTTCGGCGCTCAAGCTCTCCCCCTTGGCGCCCGATCAGATGGTGCATCGGGCGCAGCTTGCGCTCGACCTGCAGAAGTTGCTGGTCTCGCTGGTCGAGGCGCGGCGGCGGGAGCCGGCCGAGGACATGATTACCATCCTTGCCAACAGCCACCTTGAGGATGAGGACCGGCTGCTGACCCACGGCGAGGCGTTGAGCGTGCTCAACCAGTTTCTGGTGGCGGGCCATGAGACCACCTCCAGCGCCTTTGGCTGGGGGATGCTGCTGCTGTGCCGCAATCCGGGCTTGCAAGAGAGCATTCGCGGCGATGCGGCGCGCATTCGCACCTTCGTGGAGGAGGCACTGCGCATGGAGGCGCCGGTGCAGGGCCTGCCGCGGCTGGTCACCCAGGACACCGAACTCGGCGGCGTGCCTTTGCAGGCGGGCAGCCTCATCATGCTCCGCTTCGGCGCCGCCAACCGCGACGAACGGCAGTTCGAGGATCCGGACCAAGTGCGCATCGACCGCAAGAAGGCCGGAATGCAGCTTGCCTTCGGCTCCGGGGTGCACCACTGCATCGGCGCGCCCTTGGCTCGGCAGGAATTGAACTTGGGATTTGCGGCGTTACTGGAGCGCTTTGAGGACTTTCGCCTTGCCGACGGCGCAGACCCGGAAGCGGAGCCGAGCTTCATTCTGCGCAATCTGCCGACCTTGCCGATTTGCTATCGGCTGCGGCGGGCATCTTCAACCTAACTTTGAGAGCAGGGCGAATGCGTTTGGACCAACCGCGAGTCGAACCCCTTGACGCGGCCCAGCAGAGCGGCGAGGCCCGGGAAATCATGGCTTCACTGCGGGAGAATCTGCGCGATTTCAACATCATGCGCACCTTGGCCAATCATCCGGACCTGATGCGCCGATGGATGGTGTTCGCCAACCACATCCTCGGCAAGTCCACGCTGCCGGTTCGGGAACGTGAACTGCTGATACTGCGCATCGGCTATCTGTGCCAATCGGGTTATGAGTGGGGCCAGCATGTGCTCATCGCCCGGGAAGCGGGCATGACGGACGGGGAAATCCGCGCTTGCCAAACCGGTTCGGCGACGCCCGGCCTAGCGGACCTCGACCGGCTGCTGTTCCAAGCCACCGAGGAGTTGCATGAGGACGCCCACGTCAGCAATGCGACCTGGGCGGGCTTAGGCCAGCACCTGAACACCCAGCAGTTGATGGACGTGGTGTTCACCGTCGGCCAGTACAACCTGGTCTCGATGGCCCTCAATTCCTTCGGCGTGCAACCCGACGAGGGCCTACCAGGCTGGGATATCTGAACGTCGAACGCACCCATTCGTGCAACTGCACCGCCTATTGTCACTATCCGTAACGAAACTGTTGACCTTGGCGTCAACTTCCACGACTATTCGTTACTCAAGCGCCCGTTTTTTGCGTAAGTGGCCACGCAACCCACTGTGCATCAAGCAACCAACCACCATAGCTGCAAGCGAAACAAGGAAGCGGATGGG
This sequence comes from Pseudomonadales bacterium, assembly GCA_022827905.1. Lineage (GTDB taxonomy): Bacteria > Pseudomonadota > Gammaproteobacteria > Pseudomonadales > Azotimanducaceae > Azophilus. Next base: position 14,551 of record JAJEIQ010000008.1, read on the forward strand.
ACGATGAAACGATGAAATGCCTCAACGGAGCAATCGGCGGCGGCTTGGTCCTGTTGGCCCTGCTGCACCTTGGTGTGCCGGCCCGCCCCTATATGCTGATCGGCATGTACTGCTGCGGTGCGGCGCTCGCTCTCATCACCTTGGTGCCAGGGGTTGGCCAGTGGTCAGCCCGCATACTGGCCGTTTGCGCCACCGCCTGCATGCTGTTCTTCTTCGCCGGATTCTTCCACATGGCCCCCCGCCTTGGCGAGGAGTGGTACGCCGTCCATCTCTCCGCGTTAGGGCAGCTCATAGCCGCTTTCGCCATGCTCCCCGTGCTATCCGAATACAGCTGCCTGATGAAGGCGGACTGCGTGGAGGCCCGCAAAGCGAGAGGGTTCTTCTCGGTCCCGGAGCGGCTTCGGTTCTAGACGCCTAGAAGGGCGCATCCCCAACGATCGTCACCCGCTCCATGTAGCGCTCCTCGGGCCAGTAGTCGGCGGCGGCGTAGTGCTGCACGGCGCGATTGTCCCAGAACGCCAGTGAATCGGGCCGCCAGCGAAAGCGGCACTGCACTTCCGGGCGCCATGCCGTTTGGAAAAGGGTTTTCAGCAAGGCGCGGCCTTCGCCCTTGGGCATCCCGTCGATGGCGCGGGTGAAGGCGCGGTTGACGTAGAGGGATTTGCGGCCGCTCACCGGATGGGTCCTCACCACCGGGTGGCGCATGGGGGGGAACTCCTCGCGCTTGGCCTGCACTTCGGCATCGGAGGCGCCTCGGGCCTTCATGCCGGCCAGGAAGTTCTCGTTGTCGTGGACCGCGATGAGCCCCTCAAGGCGCTCCTTCATTCCCTCGTCCAAGCTGTCGTAGGCCGCTTCCATGTTGGCGAACAGGGTGTCGCCGCCCACTGCCGGCACCTTGCGCGCCCGTAATATGGAGCCCAGTGAGGGTTCCTTGCGCCAAGTGACGTCGGAGTGCCAGACGTTGATGTAGGGCGGGTGCTCGCGGTCGTTGTGCAGCACCAGGACTTCGGGATGATCTGGATGTTGGGGGCTGAAGGGGTGAACCTCCAGTTCGCCGAAGCGCTGGGCAAAGGCGATGTGCTGCTCAACTGAAATGGCCTGTTCGCGGAAGAACAGCACTTTGTGCTCAACAAGCTGTTCCGAGAGCCAAGCGATGGTGCCGTCGCCCAACGGCTCGGCCAAGTCGATGCCGGCCACCTCTGCGCCGACGGTCGGCGTCAAGGGATGGACTTCCAAAGGCTGCTCAACGAGCGCTGGTTCTGCCATTCGCAATCACTCCTTGGCTCTGCCAAGTTATGCAGAATAGCGGATTAAGCGGTGCGTTCAAGGATGAACTGAGCACCCTTTTCGGCAATCATCACCGTCGGCGCGTTAGTGTTGCCAGAGGTGATGCGCGGCATGATGGAGGCGTCGATCACCCTTAGGTTCTCGATGCCGTGCACGCGCAGGCGGTCATCAACCACAACCATGGGGCCGCGACCCATCTTGCAGGTGCCGACGGGGTGGAAGATGGTGGTGCCCAGCGCGGCGGCGGCTTGGCTGAGCGCTTCGTCGGTGGTGAGTTCCGCGCCGGGCTTCCACTCCCGGGGTTCAAAGGGTGTCAGCGCCGGGGCGGCCATGATGCGCCGGGTGAAGCGCAGCCCGGCCACCGCCACTTGGCGGTCTTCCTCGGTGGACAGGTAGTTCAGGGTGATGGCGGGCGCCGCAGCCGGATCGGCGCTCTTGATGCGGACATGGCCGCGGCTTGAGGGGCGCAAGTTGCACACCGACGGCGTGATGGCGTCAAAGCGATGCAGGGGTTCGCCGAACTTGTCCAGCGAGAGCGGCTGAACGTGCCATTCGATGTTGGCGAACGGCTGCTCCGGGTCACTCTTGGCGAAGGCGCCGAGCTGCGATGGGGGCATGGTCAGAGGGCCGGTGCGGCGCAAGGCGTACTCCAGGGCCATGGCCGCCTTGCCGGCGAGCGTGCGGGCGCGGCGATTGAGGGTGCGGGTGTGGCTGACCTTGTAGATGCTGCGCACCTGCAGGTGGTCCTGCAGATTCTCGCCGACGCCGGGCAAATCGTGGACGACCGGCACGCCGCGTTCGCGAAGCCGTTCGCCGGGGCCGATTCCGGAGAGCTGAAGAATCTGCGGCGAACCGATGGAGCCGGCGGCTAGCACCACCTCCCGGCGGGCCTTGATCTCCAGCCTGCCCGTGTCGCTGCGCACTGTCACGCCGCAGGCCTTGTGTCCTTCGAGCCGCAGCCCCTCAACCAGCGCGTCGGTCATCACCTCAAGGTTGGAGCGGCTTTGCGCCGGCCGCAGAAAGGCCTTGGTGGCGCTGAAGCGCCGGCCCCGGCGCTGATTGACCTGAAAGTAGGCGGCGCCGAAGTTGTCGCCCCGGTTGAACTCGTCGATCGGGGGGATGCCGCATTCGGCGGCGGCGGCCCGCCAGGCATCTAGGATTTCCCAGCTCACGCGCCGCTCCTCAACCCGCAGTTCGCCGCCCGCTCCGTGGAACTCGTCGGCGCCATGCTGGTAATCCTCGGAGCGCTTGAACACCGGCAGCACCTCTTCCCAGGACCAGCCGCGATTGCCGAGTTGCGCCCAATGGTCGTAGTCGCTGCGCTGGCCGCGCATGTAGATCATGGCATTGATGGAGGAGCAGCCGCCGAGCACTTTGCCGCGGGCATAGCCGATGCGGCGCCCGTCGAGACCGGGCTCCGGCTCGGTTTCATAGCACCAGTCGGTGCGCGGATTGCCGATGGTGTACAGGTAACCGACAGGTATGTCGATCCAGAAGTAGTCGTCCTTGCCGCCCGCCTCAATGAGCATTACGCTGGCGTCCTTGTCCGCCGAGAGGCGGTTGGCGAGCACGCAACCTGCCGTGCCGGCGCCGACAACGATGTAATCGAACTCCATGAACGGCGGGTTGTAAACTGAACGGCAGGCGAATGCAACGCGGCCTTAAGCCCGGAGGCAGCCAGGTGATCTTTAGCGACCAGACCCCCATCTCCTTTCATGACGAACTGCCCGAGGCGGTCGATGTCGTCGTCATCGGCGGTGGTGTTATCGGCATCTCCACCGCTTGGTTTCTTGCTAAGCAGGGTGCGCGCGTCCTGGTGTGCGAGAAGGGCCGGGTGGCCGGGGAGCAGTCGAGCCGCAATTGGGGTTGGATCCGCAAGCAGTGCCGGGACCCGGACGAGCTGCCCATCGTCATGGACAGCCAGAACATCTGGGAAGGGCTGGCCGGTGAGCTTGGTGAGGACCTCGGCTTCGTCCGCCAAGGCGTCGCCTACCTGGCGGCAACCGAAAAACAACTCGCGGGCCATGCCGAATGGCTGGACGTGGCCGAGCAGCATCAGTTGGACACCCGTGTGCTATCCAGCGCCGAGGTCGATGACTTGATCGATGGCCCGCCCGGCCAGTACGTCGGCGCGCTCTACACCCCGAGCGATGCCCGCGCTGAACCCTTCGTGGCCGTGCCCGCCCTAGCCCGGGGAGTGCAACGTCAAGGCGGCCTCATCATTGAAGACTGCGCCGTGCGCGGCATCGAACAGCAGGCGGGGCGCATAGCTGGCGTCATCACCGAACGGGGACCGGTGCAGGCGTCAGCGGTGGTGTGTGCGGGCGGCGCTTGGACCTCGCTTTTTCTGCGCCATTTGGGCGTCAAGCTGCCGCAACTGACCGTGCGCGCCACGGTTGCCCGCACGGCGCCGGCGCCGAACATCTACGCGGGCAACGCGGCGGCGCCCGACGTCGCCTTCCGCCGCCGCCAGGACGGGGGCTACACCCTGGCGTCCGCCAACATGAACGAGCACCTGATTGGCCTGGACTCCTTTCGCCACTTCTTCAAGTATCTGCCGAGCCTAGCTGCCAGCGTGCGCTACATTCGCCTGCGCTTCGGCGGCATGCTGGGCCGCATGGCCCCGCAGCGTTGGCAGGACGATGGGGAGAGTCCCTTCGAGCGGACCCGGGTGCTGAATCCGGCGCCATCCCAAGTCGCCCTCAGGCAGATGCGCCGGCGCATCGACGCCCGGCTTCCCCAGTTGGCGAACTGTCCCATCGAGGAGGCTTGGGCGGGCATGATTGACGTAACGCCGGACGTGGTGCCGGTCATGGATGAGGCTCCGGGTCATCCGGGGCTCTTCATCGCCACTGGATTCAGCGGGCACGGCTTCGGCATCGGCCCCGGCGCGGGGCGGGTGATGGCGGAAATGGTATCGGGCCGGGCGTCGGCCCATGACCTGACGCGATTCCGCTTCTCGCGATTCAGCGACGGTTCGCCGATGCGACCGGGGCCGGGCTTGTGAGCGCCGAGGCCGCTCCACAGCCGCGCATCCTGCGCTTCGAGGGCGCGGTCAATCTGCGCGACTTCGGGGGCTACGCCACGGAGGACGGAGGGCGGGTGTCCTCCGGGCGCCTGTTTCGCTGCGGCACCTTGGCGGACCTGACCGAGGTCGGCAAGCGGGCCTTCGCCGAGTTGGACGTCAAGCTGATTTGCGACCTGCGCCGAGGTGACGAAAAGTCCGCCGAGCCGACCCCGGAACTAGCCGGTGCGCCAGGCCGCCTGGAGATACCCATCGATCCGGGCAGCGCGGTGGTGATGCGGGAGCGGCTCAATGCAGGCGGCTTGACCTTGAAGGAGCGCATCGACTTCATGGTCGGCATCAACCGGGATTTGGCCAACAACCACACCGAGGACTACGCCCGGATGTTCGAGCGGCTTCTTGAACTCGATAGCGGTGGATTCCTGGTCCACTGCTCGGCGGGAAAGGACCGCACCGGCTTCGCCTGCGCCCTCATTTTGCATGCCTTGGGCGTATCCGAAGCCACGGTGCTTGAGGACTACCTGCTGACCAACGAGGCGATGGACTACGAAGGCTATGTGCTCAAGCGCATTCGCTCACGGCTGTGGGCCGACTTGGAGGCCGACCGGGAGTCCACCATGGCGCTGTTCGGCGTCCGCCCGGAGTATCTGCGCTCCGCCTACGACGCCATCGCCGCCGAGTTCGAAGGCGTCGAGCATTACATCGAGCAAGCCATCGGCCTTGACCGCGCGGCCCGTGAGCGCCTCCAGTCGAGATACCTCATCGGTGCGGAGGGATGAAGGCCGGGCGCGCCATCCGCTTTACCGACCCGCCCGTTGACCGCGCCTTGGCCTTGGAGGGCTTGGTGCGCGAGCACGCCGACCAATCCGAGCGTGACCGGCGCCTGCATCCGGCGGTGGCGGAGGCCTTTGCGGCTGCGGGCCTGTATCGAATCGCCGCGCCTCGGGACTGCTTTGGCGAGGAAGCCCCACCCTTGGAGCAAATTGAGACCATCGAAGCCATCTCCCGATTTGACGGCGCTTCGGGCTGGAACCTGATGATCGGCATCGAGACATTCGGCTTGGTGGCGCCGGGGTTCGAGCATTGCCGAGACCTGATCGAGAACCCGCAAGTGGTCCTCTGCAGCTCCACTGCTGCCGTGGGCCGTGCCGATCCGGTGCCGGGCGGCTACCGGATCAGCGGCCAGTGGTCGTTCGTCAGCGGTTGCCACAACGCCGTCATTTTTTGCGCCACCGTGGACCTGCCGGGTACTGGCCTGCGCTACGCCGTGGTGCCCGAACCGGACTACGACATCATCGACACTTGGCGGGTCGGCGGCTTGTGCGGCTCCGGTTCCCACGATGTGCGCATCGAAGGCGCCCTCGTCCCGGAGGAGCGCATCACCGCACCCATTGGCGGCGCGGCCAGCGAGTGCCCTTTGCTGCGTTTTCCCTTGGGCGCGAGGCTGGCCTACAACAAGGTGGCGGTCGCCTTCGGGTTGGCGCGGGCGGCCATGGACGCCTTTGTGGCGCTGGCCGAGGGCAAGACCCCGCGCTTCACCAGCGCCAAGTTGTGCGAGAGCCCCCATGCCCAGCGGGCGGCGGCGGAGGCGGAGGTCCGGCTGCTGCGCAGCCGGGCCTTGGTGATGGAGCAAGTGGCCAAGCTGTGGGCGGTGGTGCAGGCGGCCGGCCACATCACCACCCGTGAGCGGGCGCTCTTCCAACTCGCCTGCTCGGACGCCGTGCGCGACTGCGTCGAGGCCGTGGACGTGATTGCCGAAGCGGCGGGAACCACGGCCAACCAGGAGGGCCATCCCTTGGAGCGCATCAGCCGCGACATCCGCGTGGTGCGCCAGCACACGACGGTCGCGGGCCACAACCTACTCGACACCGGCCGCGTGCTGCTCGGCTTGAAGCCGCAGAGCATGATGCTGGCCGGAGGAAACCGGCCTTAGCGCCCGCCAGTTCCTTGCGCAGCCACTTGGCTGTGCCGCAGGCTGACATAGGCGACCACCGCCAGCATCAGAGCCAAGGCGGGCAGGGTGGAGAGCAGCACCGCGGACCAGCCGAAGCCGTGCAGCAGGGCGCCCGCCAACAGGCTGGCTAGGGCGGATACGCCGAAGATGCTGAAGTCGTTGAGCGCTTGGGCGCGGAACTTCTCCGCCGGTCGGTAGGCCGCCACCAGCGCGGTGGTGCCGCCGACGAACAGGAAGTTCCAGCCGACGCCCAGCAGCACCAATGCCCACCAGTAGTGCATCAGATCGTGGCCGGCCAGCCCGACCGCCACCGTTGCGCTCAAGGCGGCGGCACCGGCCGTCATCAGCTTGTAGGCCCCGAAGCGTTGGATCAGCGGCGCGGAGGCCAGGGAGGGTAGGTACATGGCCACCACGTGCGCCTGGATCACCCGGGCGGTGTCGTCGATGCTGTGGCCATCCACGACATGCATGCTGATGGGCGTCGCCGTCATAATGAAGATCATGACGCCCTGTCCGACCACCCCGGCGAGCACAGCCACGGCAAAGGCCGGCTGAGCGGCTATCTCCAGAAGGGGACGCCCGGCCTCGCGACCTGCGGCATCGCTTGCCGGAGCGGGGTTGCGGGTGAGCAGCAGGAGGCCCATGGCAAGCGCGTAGAGGCCCGCCATGGCCAGCAGTGCACCTTGATAGGGTTGATCCCCATTCCAGCCGGGGCTGCGGGTCGCCAACTCCGGTCCGACGATGGCGCCACCGATCGAGCCGAGCAGAATGATCGATATGGCCCAACCGGCCTTCTCTGCAGCAACGCTCTCGGCGGCGGCAAAGCGGAACTGGGCACTGAAGGCGAGGGTGGCGCCAATCAGCCCAACCGCCGCCGTGAACAGCGCAAAGCTGTCGATTTGTAACCCCAGGACGGCCAGCAGGGCACCGCTGACGGCAAGCAGAGCGCCAAAGGCGAAGCCAAGGCGGCGCCCGATGCGCTGCATCAGCAACGCCGCCGGTACGGTTGCCAAGGCCGTGCCGACCACCATCAAGGACAGGGGCAGGGTGGCCAGCGATGGATTGGGCGCCATCTCGCTGCCGACGATGCCGCCCAAGGTCACGATGAGCACGGACCCGGAGACGAAGACGACCTGGGCAAGAAAGTAGAGAGTCAGGTTGGCGCGCTGCATCGGAGGAGTATAGCGGTGGTGCGCTCCTCATGGCGCAAGGCCAGCGGGCCGACCCTTGACATGGGTTTCGAATGAGGCGTCCTACAGGGACTTGCCGCCCGTCTGCTGGCATTTGTCCAATCGAAAGCGTAGGTTAGGCCGATGAATTCCGGAGGTCGTCTTGCGAACGCATTCACGCCCGCCAAGAGCAGCGGCATCGTTTGGTGCTTCGGCACCGAGAGCCACAGCTACCACTGCACCTTGGCTGTTGTAGTCGCCGAAGCCGAGGCCTGATGCGCCGCCCGCTGAGTGCAACCCGCTGGATCCTGGGGTTGGCCGCTGGTGTGGGCCTGGGCTTCTTCTCGGCTTGCTCCGACCCTGAGGCCGACCCATCATCGGCTGCGGAGCGGGCCCTGTCCGGGCTTGCGCAACGGCCGGCCCCGCAGATCGGCAACGGCGCTTTGGCTTTGGACGCGGTCGTGGGCGCCTTCAGGGAAGTTGCCGTGGAGGGCATATCCGTCCTTTCGATGAAGGACACCGATGCCTCCGTGATCGCGCTGCGGGTGGACCTCGAGATCCTGGAACCGGTGCTGCTTGGCGGCCAATCGGGCGGCATCACCGCAGCCGGGGCGTTGGCGCAGGCGCGGGTGGTCGTTGGCAGCAGTTTCGTGGCGGAGGTCAATTCGCTGGATCCGGTGGGACTGCTGCAGGTGCAGGGCCGCACCCTCAGTCCGGTGCAGCCGCATGGCTACACGCGGATTTTGGGCGTGCGCCCCGAGGGCCTAGGGGTCGTCGGCCACCGCGACTATCACCGCGGCATGTACGACTCCGCCTTGCAGGCCGGTCCGGGCATCGTTGAAGCCGGGCTGTTGGACATCAGCGAACGGGATCTGAAGCGTCCTCGCTACCTGCGCGCCTTCGTGGCGACCTGCGGTCCGGTGGCGGTAGTAGGCGTCACCCTGCGGCCCATGCACCTGTTCACCTTGGGCCAACGGCTGCTGGCCTTGTTTGCCCAAGCGGGGCTTGCCTGCGACGAAGTGGTCAACCTCGCGGGCGACCGGGAGGCGGTGCTGGCCCTGGCATCGAGCGATGGGTCGCGGTTTGCCTATGTCGGCCATCCGCTGACGGCCAAGGCGTCCCTGCTCGGCTTTCGCCGGCGGCAGTAGGCGCCTTCCGGCTATTGCGTTCCGGAGACGATGACGTCGATCAGATAGGGCTTGCCAGCCTCCAAGGCGCGGCGCAGCGCCGCCGCTAAGGCTTCCGGTTCGGTGACTTGCTCGCCCTCCACCCCCATGCCCTTGGCCATGTCCACGAAGCCGAGCGTCGGGTTGACCAGATCCATGTGCGGGTAGGGCCGGTTCGATTCGGCGTTGAAGCGGTGCCGGTAGGCGTCAAGGTTGAGCTTGAGCACCCGGTACTCCCGATTTGACAGGATGACGAAGATCACCGGCAGGCCGCAATGGGCGGCGGTCCATAGGGCCTGAATGCTGTACATCGCCGAGCCGTCCCCGGACAGCGCCACTACCGGCCGGTCGCGCTGCGCCACCTGAACGCCCAACGCGGCGGCGATGCCTTGGCCGATGCCGCCGCCCCGGCCGGAGAAAAAATCACCGGGGCCGCGAAAATCGAACAGTGCGGCCACTTCCAGGAAGCCAGTGATGGTCTCATCGACGACGATCGCCTCCCGGGGCAGGGCGTTGCTGATCTCATGCAGCGCCCGCCGAGGCGTCATCGGCCGTGCGTCCCAGATCTTCGACATAGCCTTGGTGGTGGCTTCCTGCCGGGCTTGCTGGGCGCTCAGAAGGGCTTCGTTGCGCGTTTGGGCGAAGGCCATTGCCGCGTCCCCGCCGAACTCGGCGAATTGCGCGCAGATGCGTTGCATGGCGTCGCGCAAGTCGCCGACCAAGCCGATGTCGGCCCGATGGCTGAAGGCCAGCCGGCTGGGCGATGCGCACAGGTGAACGACGGTGGCGGATTCCGGCAGCAAGGGGCCGGGGTCAAACCAGAGTTCCTCGATGAGGTTGGCGCCGACTAGTAGCACGAGGTCGTTGCCCGCCAGCGCCTTGCCGATGGTCCCCGCCTCGAAGGGGATGCGCCCTTGGTTGCTGGGATGGCGGCTGGGGAAGGCGGATTGGCTGCGCAGCGGCTCATGCCAAACCGGTGCGCCGAGTTGTTCGGCCAAGGCCACCAACTCATCGCCCGCACCTGCCGCGGCCACGTCATCCCCAGCGATGATGGCGGGCGAGGAACTGGCCAGCAGGGCCGTCACTGCCGCCGCCACACCGCTGCCCTGGGCCCGCGGATGGGCGTGCAGCCCGTCCGGCGCCTCCGCCCCGAGTTCGGTCTCCTGTTCCATCACGTCCACCGGCAGGCCGATGAACACCGGACCGGCGGGCGCCTCGACGGCGATGCGGAAGGCCCGGCGCATCGCGGCCGCCATTTCGTCGGCGTTGCGCGGTTCGGCGCTCCACTTGGTCACCGGTGCCGCCATCGCCACCAGATCATGGGACAACAAGGGTTCCCGCAGGCGTAGCCGCGTGTCCTGCTGTCCGGCGGTGACGATCATCGGGGTGCTGCCTTTCAGCGCCCCGTAGATCATGCCGATGCCGTTGCCTAGCCCCGGCGCGACGTGCAGGTTGACCATTCCCGGCTTGCCGGTGACCTGTGCGTAACCCTTGGCCGCGCCTACCGCGACTCCTTCATGGAGCGCCGTGTAGTACTGAATCTGGGGATAGTCGGCCAAGCTGTCCAGCAGCGGGTTCTCAGTCGTCCCCGGATTGCCGAAGATGGCCTCCACGTCGTGGGCGACCAGACTGTCCATGAAAACTTGCCGTCCGCGCATCGATTTGCCTTAACGAGTGGGAAAGGCAAAAGGTAGAGCAAATGACGCTGGCGGGGCAACCGCCCGAACCGGACGAGTGGTTAGTCGTACACTATTTGACTGGCAGCACACCAAGGTCCCGGCAGATTTTTCGGGCTAATAGATCGTCGATTTCGTGTGTCGTGGAACGGCGGAGCGACGATTGTTCCGTTCATTTCCCCACCAAGAGTGTCGGCTGCCTTCCCTGATCAGCGCGCATCCCTGCTGTCCAAGGTGCTTCGTCAGCTTAGACCGCTTCATTCAGGACAACTTTTTCCTCCAAATAGCTCTCCCCGGCGGCAGCCCGAGCGTCCCGGCGATTGAACTCTAGTGCCTCAGAGAGCGTTTCAGCGAGGCTTTGTCGGAGTGCTGTGTGGGTTCGCTCTTGGCAATTGACACCCGGCACTTCTTCGACCCAGCCGATCCACCAGTCCCCCTGTTGCTTGATCACTGCGGTGCATTCCATTTCGTTGCCCTTCGGTTGATAGGTGCTGGGTTCAGCAATTTGCTGATCAAGGCTTTGATTGGGGATGGTATTGGAATCAGGAGTCGCATTCAATTCAAGCCAAGAACCTGAATCTATCAGCAAGTTACAGACTCCGTTGAAAAGTGGGGCTGACGCTTGAGACTGGCAAGCGAACTGGAGTGGCGCCCGCTGACGTTCAGTTGCTGCGTCCGGCTATAATGCGCGGCGCTGAGGGATGCCGAGACGCATCCCAAAGAGGCAGGCAATTGAAGGCAGGTGCGATGAGCGAAGCGGAATCCCAGCAAGCCGCCGATGCGGCTCCCGGCGCTGGATTGGCCGATCAAGTCGAGGGCGTGGCCCTGAACAGCGCTTTGGGCGCGGACCCGCGCTCACTGGCCAAGGCTTGGGGGCAGGTCGTGGCCGAGGCCCTGGAGCAGCCGCGGCTGCTGTGGGAGACCGGGCAGAAGCTGCAGGCCGAGATGCTCGGCATCTGGTTCGGCAAACGCGATGCCGACCTGCCTGCCGACCAGCGCTTCAAGGATGCGGCGTGGTCCGAGAACCCTTGGTTCAAGCGGGTGCGCCAGTCTTATGTTGCTTGGGCCGAAGCGCTGGATGACTGGCTGGCGAAATCCGGTCTTGAGGGCATCGAACGCCAGCGTGCGCGCTTCGTGATCGACGCCGCCAAAGACGTATTTTCACCAGTTAATCAGCCTCTTACGCCTGAAACCTTGAAAGCTGTTCAATCGAGCCGGGGCGAGAGCTTGGCTCAGGGCGTGCGCAACTTCACCGACGATCTGTTCAATAACCACGGCTATCCGGCCGTGGCTGACCGCAGCGCCTTCGAGTTGGGCAAGGACGTGGCCGCCACGCCGGGTGCGGTGATCTACCGCAACGAACTCTTCGAGCTGATTCAGTACAACCCAACCACAGAAAACGTCCACAAGCGCCCCTTGCTCTATGTGTTCAGCCAGGTCAACCGCTTCTACTTGGGGGACTTGACGCCGGACCGGAGCTTGTTTCAGGAATTGGTGGACGCCGGCGTTCAGGTGTTCGCCATGAGTTGGCGCAATCCGGGCCGGGAGCACGCCAACTGGTCGCTGGACACCTACGCCGAAGGCGTCATCACCGCTTTGGAGGTGGTGCGCAGCATCAGCCGTCAGCGCAAGATCGATGTGATCGGGCTGTGCGCCGGCGGCACCACGGCGGCGGCGGCGGCCGGGGCCTTGAACGCCCGCGGCGATGATTGGATCAATTCGCTGTCGCTGTTCGTCAGCATCCTCGACAACCGGCCCGGCGACAGCGACTTCACGCTGTTCGTCACCGACCAGTCCGTCGCCGCCCAAAAGCAGACCATCCGCCGCCAGGGCATGATGCGCGAGCGGGACATCCTGGAGATGTTCGCCATGCTGCGCCTCGATGAAAGCATCTTCAGCTTCGTGCGCAGCAACTATTTCCGCGGCGAGTCGCCCTTGGCCCATCCGCTGCTGTTCTGGTCCATGGACTACACGCGGGTGCCGGCCGAGATGCAGTGCGACTTTCTCGACCTCTCGCACCGCAACAGCCTGCCGAAGAAGGAGTTGCGGGTTTTGGGGCGGCGCGTGGATCTCTCCACCACCCGCTATCCGATTTACGTCATGGCCGGCTCCACCGACCACATCACCCCTTGGAAGGCCTGCTACCGCAGCACCCAACTGTTCGGTGGCGAGGTCACTTTCGTGCTCACCAGCCAGAACCACACCCAAACCATCAGTGCCCGACCGGACAACCGCCATCTACGCTACTGGATGGCCGATTCCCTGCCGGAATCCGCCGATGACTGGATGCCCTTGGCCGCCGAAACCCAGGGCAACTGGCGCAGCCACTGGGTGGCGTGGCTGCAGGGCCATTCCGAATTGAAGCCCGCCCCTGAACGCTTGGGCTCGAAGTCCTATCCCCCGTTGGAGGCCGCTCCCGGGCGCTATGTTCGCGAGAAGTAGTTGCCGCGCTTAAGCCCTAGACGTTCACGCGGCTTGCTGGCGGTCCGGTGCGTTTTGCCGGGCATCGTCCACTTGAATGGTGACGATGCCGATGTCGTGATACTGCTGATGGCGCACCGAGGTGGCGAAGTGCTTCAAGAGGTTGAGGGATAGGTCGCTTTCATCGGGTGACTGACCCCCGCGATCCTTCAACACGGCGATTCGGTCTTCGAGATTGTCGGCTTCGGCGCCCACCATGAACTCCAAGGTGAGCGATGTCCCACGGCCCTGAGCGGTGACCACCAGCTGTCGCGGCTCGGCATCCTCGGCTTCATCAGGTTCGCCGATCAACGACAGCAGCGCCTCCTCGCCGGCGGCGCACAGGCGGTCGGTGGCGGAGCCGCTCCAGCGCAGGCGTTCGGCGAGGTCGCGCAGAAAGGCGTTGATGGCGGGCAACGCTTCGATGTCGAGTGTCATCTTGATCCGCCTCCGGCGTGGGCTGGTGGCCTCCATGATGAGCGTCATGACAATGGCTGCCAGCCCGCCGGTGGTCATGCCGTTGCCGAGCAGTTCACCGAGGGTGCTGTTGTTGAGCATCTCGGCAAAGATGACTTGGTTTTGAAAGCCGGTGCCGATCCAGAATGAGAGTCCGGCGATCACCGCTTTCCGGTAGTCGAATTGATCCTGCATGATGATCTGCATCCCCTGCATGAAGAGCAGGCCCATGAGCAGGGTGACGTAAGCCGCCACGACCGGTCCGGGAATGGCCAGCAGAATGGCGGTCAGCTTGGGCATGAAGGCCAGCGCCATCAGAATGATGCCGATGCAGACACCGACGTTGCGGGCGGCGACGCCGGTGAGTTGCGACAGCGGGACGCTTGACGAATAGGTCGTATTGGGCACCGTCGTGGATAGCCCGGAAAGCAGGTTGCCTAGGCCATCGGCAGCCACGGCGCCCTGGACGCGGCGAAAGTCGATGGCCCGGGGCTTTCGCCAGGACACCCGCTGGATGGCGATGGAATCGCCGACGGTTTCGATGGCACCGATCAGCGTCACGAAGATGAACGCTGGCAGCAGCGCCCAGAAAGCCGGCTGGTAGGAGAGCTCCAGGCCCAGCCAAACCGTGTCCGGCAGGCCGAACCAAGGCGCCTCGGCAACCCGGCTGAAATCATAGATGCCGAACAGGGCGGCCACGAAGCAGCCGGCGCCGAGGCCGATGATGGGCGCCCACAGCCGCAGGCTGCCCTTGGCGCACAGGGTCAGCACGGCGACCACCAGCAGGGTGATGCCCGCGCTGGCCGGGGCGCTGGCCGCCGAAGCACCCGCAGGCGCTTCATTGAGCATGTCGAACATGATCGGCATCACCGTCACGGCGATCAGCGCGATCACCGTGCCGGCCACCACTGGCGTGATGATCCGCCGCAGCAGCGATAGGCGCGCCGACAAGGCGAACTGGAAGAGGGAGGAAGCGATCACCAGTGTGGCCAGCAGCCCGGGGCCGCCTTCAGCCAACGCCGTGACGCAGACCGCAATGAAGGCCCCGGAGGTGCCCATGATGAGCACATGGCCCGCGCCGATGCGCCCGAGCCGGTTGGCTTGCAGAATGGTGGTGAAGCCGCTGACCAGTAGCGCGGCGAACACCGCCCAGATCAGATAGCTCTCGCCGGTGCCGGCGGCTCGAATCACGATGGCGGGCGTCAGGACAATGCCCGCCAGCACCAGCAGCGCGGCCTGTAGCCCCAAGGTGGCGGAGACTAGATGCGGCGGCTTCTCGTCCGGTTCGTAACGAATTTCGGCGGAATCGCCTTGGTTGGTTTGCTCCACGGTGCTGCCCAATCCTCGAATGGGTGCAGTATGCCATTGTAGTTTTGTGTAGCATTCGAATCACCCGCTTCTCCACGATCATCCAACATTCGACCAGAAGCGCTCGGAAGCAAGATTTGACAGTGAGTGGTTTTGACTTAGGCCTGCTTCCTTCGGGGCATTTGCACTGCTTCCCATCGTCGGCGGATGATTTGGCGGGGAATGCGGCGCCCGCGGCTGCGGTCGGCAAGGCGTTTTCACGCGGCGTGGCCGAGGGTTTGCTCGCGCTTGCAGCACGGAAAAGCGGCAGTGGCCTGTCCCCATCCCTGCAGTATTGGCGCAACTTCGCTTGCCAGTACTTGAGTGAACGCTGCTTGCTGGAACAGGCTGATCCGCAGCACCCTGTTCCGGTCGGCGAGCTTTCGGCAACCGAAGCCGCCTCTCTGCTGATGAGCGCGCCGCCCATGAAAGGGGCGGAATATCTCTCGGCGCGCGCACTGCAGACAATTCGCTCCTCGCTTGACGATTGGATGTGCGATCAGATCAGGGGCCATGGGGGGCTTGATGCGTTGCTTTCGAAACGGGCTCCGCGCTGGCATCAGGTGGGCCGCGTCTGTTTCCACTTGGCGGAAAACAAGAACGACCCGGACTTTCCCTTTGCCTTCATGGCAACCTACGCCCCGGAAATCTCCGCACAGGGCCGTGTCCGCCATCAACCCTTAAGCCGTGCGCTGCGAGATTACGCGGGAGCGAAAAACAACAAGGCGTTGATCCGCCTTCTTTCGCCGGTCCAGCTTGCCGCGCAATCAAGCCCCGTGATCAGGGAACTGGTTGATTCCGGCGACATCTACCACGCATTAGCTTGGTCACCCGCAGAGGCCTACGCGTTTCTCAACGATGCAGCAAAGTACGAGCAATGCGGGGTCGTGGTGCGGCTGCCCGACTGGTGGAGAAAACGCAACAGGCCGCGCGCCAAGGTCACTATCGGCAACGAAACACGGCAAGGCTTCAATGCGGATTCATTGTTGGACTTCAAAGTGCAGGTTGCGCTCGGAGATGAATCGCTCAGCGAGGCTGAACTGAATGAGTTGATGGAGGCTGGTGATGGCCTCGTGTTCATAAGAGGGCAGTGGGTCGAGCTGGACCGCGAGAAGCTGAACGAAGCGTTGGCGCACTGGAAAGAGCTGGAGGCTCAGACGAGTGCCGGCGGGCTCACCTTCGCGGAAGGGATGCGCCTGCTGGCTGGCGCTCCGGTCGAGTTGGGTGAGGATGCTCCGGAAGAGCATCGGGTTTGGTCGCTGGTTGAACCTGGCGATCATCTGGCCAGACTGCTGGCGGAGCTGCGCACGCCTGCGCGGTTGAAGGCAACCCATCCCGGCGATGCCTTGAACGCACGCCTGCGCCCCTACCAGCAAGAAGGCGTGAACTGGCTGTGGCTGCTCTCGCAGCTCGGGCTCGGTGCCTGTCTTGCGGATGACATGGGGCTGGGCAAGACCATGCAGGTGATTTCCTTGCTGCTGATCCTGAAAGGGAATCGGTATGGCAGGCCCTCCCTGCTGGTGCTGCCGGCTTCTCTGATCGGCAATTGGAAAACCGAGCTTGAGCGCTTCGCTCCCTCTCTGCGCAGTCTGTTTTTTCACCGATCGCATTTACCGAAGAAGGCAATGGAAGCCATGGCGAACGAAAATGCTGCCTTGGAGAACATTGACGTCGTGTTGACCACCTATGGAACGCTCATGCGTCAGGAGTGGCTGCAGCGCCGGGAGTGGCAACTGCTGGTTCTCGATGAGGCCCAGGCGATCAAGAATCCAGCGGCTAGGCAGAGCAAAGCGGTCAAGAACCTCGATGCCCGTTCGCGCATCGCCCTCACCGGCACACCGGTGGAAAACCGCCTGTCCGACCTCTGGTCGTTGTTCGACTTCCTCAATCCCGGCTTGCTGGGATCAGCCGTGCGATTCAAGTCGTTTGTGAAGTCTCTTGCTGAGCGTGAAAGCGACCAGTTCGCGCCCTTGCGCAATCTGGTGAGCCCCTACATCCTGCGGCGCCTCAAGACCGACCGGTCAATCATCAGCGACCTGCCGGAGAAGACTGAAATGCCTGTGTACTGTGGCCTGAGCCGAGTCCAAGCCGCGCAATACCAACAAGCCGTTGATGAAATGGCGGATGCGATCGACAACTTGGATGGCATGAAGCGCCGCGGCTTGGTGCTTTCCTACCTGTTGCGGTTTAAGCAGATCTGCAATCATCCGTCGCAACTGCTTGGGGACGATGAATACAATCCGAAATTGAGCGGCAAGTTTCAACGGCTGGCTGAGTTGTGCGAATCTATCGCCTCGCGCCAGGAGAAACCCTTGGTTTTCACTCAATTCCGGGAATTGACCGCCCCGCTTGCTGATTTTATGGCGCAACTGTTTGGCCGGCCCGGCCTAGTGCTGCATGGCGGCACTCGCGTAAAGCAGAGACAGGCGCTGGTTGAACGCTTTCAGGATGAACAGGGGCCGCCCTTCTTCATCCTGTCCCTCAAGGCGGGAGGTACGGGCCTCAACCTGACCCAGGCATCCCATGTCATTCATTTTGATCGTTGGTGGAACCCGGCAGTGGAAAACCAAGCCACGGACCGCGCCTTTCGCATCGGGCAAAGGAAGAACGTGCTTGTTCACAAGTTTGTCTGTCAGGGCACGGTTGAAGAGAAAATAGATGCCTTGATCAAAGAGAAGACGGCCCTCGCCGAGGATTTGTTGGATGGTGGCGCTGACACGCTTCTCACGGAGATGGACGATGAAGCCCTGCTTGATCTGGTGTCGCTCGATATTGACAAAACGCAGGTCTGAGGACAGCCAACATGAGTTACCACAGATGGCCTCCCTATGTGCCAGTGGCGCAGCGTCGCGCCCGGGCGGCTAGGGAAATGCAGAAGTTGCGAAAAAAGGGCTTGAAAATCGAACCCGTTGAGGTTCAGGGACTGAAGATCGCCCGTACCTTCTGGGGTAAGGCCTGGTGCGACCACCTCGAGAAGTTCAGTGACTTTGCGAACCGTCTGCCGAGGGGGCGGACCTATGTTCGCAACGGTTCGGTATGTCATCTGGCCATCTCGAAGGGCAGGGTTGAGGCTATGGTCAGCGGCACAGCACTCTACAAGGTCAAGATCAAGATCACGCCAATGCCCGCAAACAAGTGGAAGGACGTCCTTAAGCTCTGCGCGGGTCAGATTGGCTCCATGCTGGAATTGCTGCAAGGCCGGCTCTCCGGCAACGTCATGGAGCTCGTGACGGACCGGGACAAGGGGTTGTTTCCCGGACCCAGCGAGATTGAGATGGCCTGCGACTGTCCCGATTGGGCTGGGATGTGCAAACACATCGCCGCAGTGCTGTACGGCGTTGGCGCCAGGCTTGATCGTCAACCGGAACTGCTTTTTCTGCTGCGCAACGTTGATCATCGGGACTTGATTGCCACGCAACTGGACATACCGTCAGCCACGTCCGCAAGTGGAAGGCGACGCCGGCTGGCAGGGGCGGACCTCTCCGATGTCTTTGGCGTGGACATTGAAGGCTCCGACAGGCCCAGCAAGCCCAACAAGCCAAAAGCTGCTGCTGGCAAGAAAGTGACCAAAAGGCGAGCAGCGCCAACAGCCGCGTCCGTCTCCCGGCTGCGCAAGCGATTGGGACTGAGCAGATCGCAGTTCGCACGGTTGGCTGGCGTAGGTCCACCCACCGTGACCAACTGGGAGAAGGGTCGTGGCAGGCTCAATCTGCGCCAACACTCGCGGGATGCGCTCACTCGATTGGCGCAATACACGCCGGAGCAAGCCGCGAGAGAGGTCAATCGGACCCGATAGCGAAACTGCCAACGCGGCCACCAGGTCGCGCTGGCGCGCCCGATAGGATTCGAACCTATGACCTTTGGCTTCGGAGGCCAACGCTCTATCCAGCTGAGCTACGGGCGCTTGACCGGCCTTGTGGGTGCTGGCCGCTTGGAGGCGCATTATAGGCGCAAGGGCCGGTTGCGACAGCATTTGATTCGGCGCTGAGCGTCTCGGCGACGTATGATGCCGACAACGGCCATTGCGCCTTGTCCGGATTGGGGTTCTCCATGCGCGACCTCATCACCGAGCCGGCCCGCCGCACCTCGGTGGTCCACGAAACCGACGTGCTGGCGGTTGGCTCCGGCCCCAGCGGCCTGGCGGCTGCCTTAGCAGCGGCGCGATGCGGGGTCGAGGTGACGCTGCTGGAGCGTTTCGGCTGCTTCGGCGGCAACATCACCGCGGTCGGCGTGGAAGGCTTTGCCTGGTATCGGCACGAGGCCACGGTGGAGGCGGGCGGCATCGGCTGGGAGTTCGAGCAGCGGGCCAAGGCCATGGGCGCGGCGGTGCCCGAAAGCCAGTCCTTAAGCTACGAGTTGGACAGCGAGGGCTTCAAGCTGGTGGCGGATGCCTTGGTGGAAGAGGCGGGCGTCCATCCCATGCTGCATCGACAGTTCGTGGCTCCCATCCTGGAAGGTAGCGCCATCGTCGGCGTCATCACCGAATCCAAGGCGGGGCGGGAGGCCATCCGGGCGCGACGGGTGATTGACGCCACGGGGGATGCGGACGTGGCTTTCCGGGCGGGAGCGCCGACCCGCAAGACGCCGCTGGAGGCGATGCAGGCGGTGAGCGTGATTTTCCACTTGGCCGGGGTGGACAAAGCCGCCTTCATGGCGGAAGTGCGCGCCAACCCATCGACATACAGCGATTGGTCAACCGGCGAGTGGACCGCCGAGACTTCCGGCAAGGAGGACCACCTGTTCTCGCCATTCCTCAAGACGCCGTTCGAAAAGGCCAAGCAAGCGGGGCTGATCGCTGCGGACTTGAACACCATCGGCGGCACCTGGGGCGCGGTCCACGACAGCGGCGAGCTGACCTATATGAACTTGGTGCACATGCCGGGCTGCGACGGCACCGATCCGGACAGCCTCACCCGCTTCGAGATGGAGGGCCGCCGGCAGGCTATGCTGGCCATCGAGGCGCTGCGCCGCTTTGCGCCGGGCTGCGAAGCGGCGCGCCTGCGCAACTTCGGCATGACCTTGGGCGTGCGCGACACCCGCAAGATCGACGCCGCCTACAATCTGACCGAGGCCGATGTCCGCAATCAGGCGCGGTTCGCCGATTCGATCGGCATCTACCCTGAGTTCATTGACGGCTATGGCGTGCTGGTGCTGCCCACCACGGGCCGCTACCTGCAAATTCCCTACCGCGCCCTGCTGCCCGCCAAGGTCGACAACCTGCTGGTCGCCGGACGCGCCATCGGCGGCGACCGCATCGCCCACGCTGCCACCCGCAACATGTCCTGCTGCGCGGTGACCGGCCAGGCGGCCGGCGTCGCCGCAGCCCTGTCGGTGAAGTCGAGCAACAGCTTGAAGGGCGTTGATACGGAGGCCTTGCAGCGGGCATTAACCCGTCAGGAGGTCAGAATCGCCTGAAGCTGGCCTTGGAATTCACGACAGGAATTCACGCGGAACTTGGCAAGCCGTTGCAGGTAGCTGAAAATGCGGCATCGATGCCGTGTTCAGATGCTCATGGAACCCGAAGAGAGTAAAGCCCGGGGCGCTTACTACACACCGCCAGCCGTTGCCGCCGCCTTGGTTCGGTGGGCAGTTCGGCACGGTGATGACCGCCTTCTCGATCCGTCCTGCGGCGATGGCCGGTTTCTTGCCCACCATCGAAACAGCGTCGGTATTGACAACAATCCGCGAGCCGTTGCGAGCGCAAGCGCAGCGGTGCCCCATGCACGGGTTGTTTGCGCCGACTTTTACGAGTGGGCAGCGGCGAGAGCTGACCGCTTTGATTGCGCCGTCGGCAATCCTCCATTCATCCGCTATCAACGCTTTGCCGGCCAGCAGCGACGTTGTGCCTTGGCACTTTGCGCCTCCCTCGGCGTTCGCTTGTCGGGTCTGTGCTCCTCATGGGTTCCACACCTGATCGCCACCGCCTCTTTGCTTCGTCCGGGTGGCCGCATGGCGTTCGTGGTGCCTGCGGAAATTGGCCACGCGCCTTACGCTGCGCCCTTGCTCGAATGGTTTGCGGCCCACTTTGCGGACTTGCGCGTCGTTGCAGTGCGGGAAAAGCTGTTCCCTGAGCTTTCAGAGGATGTGTGGCTTCTGTTTGCGGACGGTTACGGTAGTCGGACTGAGCATTTAAAACTCGCCGCGCTGGAGAGCTTTGACGGAGTGCGCGGCTGTGGAGTCGAGGGGGAAGGATGCAGTCTGTCCGAGTGGCGGCGCTGGGGACGTCGGCTGCGGCCCATGCTGCTGCCCTCCGATTGCCGTGCAGCTTATCGCGCCGTGGCGGATTCCAGCCGAGCCACCAGCCTCGGCAGCCTAGCCCAGGTCGGCATTGGCTATGTCTCCGGGGACAACGCCTTTTTCCATTTGCGTCCCTCTGAGGCAGCTCGCCTCGACATCCCGGCGCACATGTTGCGGCCGAGCGTGCGCAGCGGCAAGCAGCTCAAGGGCGACGCGATTGACGCAGCCACTTTGGCCGCATGGCAGAGGGACGATGCGCCTCATTTGCTGCTTGATCTCAACGCCGCGTCCTCCCTGCCGGATGCCGTGCGGCGCTATCTCGACACGGAGGCGGGCCAGGAAGCGCAACGGCGTTACAAGTGCCGCAAGCGCGATCCGTGGTATGTGGTGCCCAACGTGTTTGCGCCCGACTTGTTCCTGTCCTACATGAGCAGCCGTTCGCCCGCGATGGTTGAAAATCGGGCTCAATGCGTTTGCACCAACGCCGTTCATGGCGTTCGTCTTCACAACGGCAGCAGTCCGTCAGACTTGCGATTGCGTTGGCGCAATCCGCTGACCCAACTGAGTTGCGAGATTGAAGGACACCCCTTGGGCGGCGGTGTGCTCAAATTGGAGCCGCGTGAGGCGTTGCGGGTCGTTATACCGAACGAGGAAGTTCTGCCAGAGCTCAATCTCGCGTTTCGCGAGGGCACCGATGTGCTTTCCCAATGGAGGCATCGTGGCTAGCTACGATAATCGGTGTCAATGGATAGCCCTCGACGAGGCGCTCAGCGCTTTCGCTTCCAGCGGTCAACTCACCCAGAGCCAGCGGCACATAAAGCCCCTGCATTGGTATGTTGCTTGCCGTTTGGTGATTGAAGGTGGATTTGCGCCAGATGAAATCGTTCCCCGACCGCCTTTTTCGATTCGATCGCCCCGGAAGGGGAGGTCACTGCGGCTTGAGTACGACCCGACCATGGGCGGAACGGGCGAAAGCACCATTTTAGGTGGCCTCAAAGCCAAGGACATCGATGTCGTCGTGTCGAAGCCTGGTATCGGTCCCTGCTTGGCTGTTTCCGTAAAGGGAACGCTAAACGCGTTTCGCAACCTGACCAATCGAATGGAAGAGGCCGTTGGCGACTGCACCAACCTGCACATCGCCTATCCCAATCTGGTCTATGGATTCCTGCACGTATTGCGTGCCAACCGGGAAGGTGAGGCTGTCACTAGTGATGTCTCTGTTGGCGCTGACGGAAACCCCGTCGATGCGGTGGTGCGTTACCGAAATGTCTTGAGCAATCTAAGCGGTCGTCGGGGCGTTCGCGACGACGTCACCCGTTATGAGTCGCTTGCGCTTGCTCTCGTGGAGCCCGCAGAGCCACCAAACTCAGCGAGCCTTCTGGATTGGCCGTCTGAGCCGAGCCCCCTGCGATTGGAGTCTTTCTTTGACCGCCTGTATCGCGAATATGATCTCCGCTACGTTTACGCAGCACCGAAACTGGAGAAGACCACGCGACGACTGTTTTGGGCGGAGGACTCGCCCGCGTTGGATCAGTCAATTGCTGAGGAGTTTGAGGCGCGGCTGGCACCGTAGGGTCCGCGTTTATTGTAGGAGGCAAATCAGTGGAGTTTGATGAGGTTGTTCTCGGGCGTCGCAGCATCCGCGGCTACAAAGCGGTTCCGGTGCCCAAGGCATTGATCCGGGAAGTGATCGGCATCGCGATGCGGGCGCCGTCGTCGCTGAACACCCAGCCTTGGAACTTCCACGTGGTTACGGGGGAACCTTTGGACCGCATTCGCAAGGGCAACACTGAGCGCAATCTGGCCGGCGTACCCGATTCCAGGGAGTTCCGCAGCCATGGGGCCTACCGGGGGATGCATCGGGAGCGGCAGAAGGCAATCGCCGCCCAGCTTTTCGCGGCCATGGACATCCCTTGGGAGGACAAGGTCAAGCGCAAGGACTGGGTGCTGCGGGGGTTTCGCCAGTTCGATGCGCCGGTGGCGGTGGTGGTGACCTATGACCGGTCGATTCACGGCGGCGACATCGCGCCATTCGACTGCGGCGCGGTGACCAATGCCTTGGTCACCGCGGCTTGGTCGCGGGGATTGGGGTGCGTCATCAACAGCCAAGGCATCATGCAGTCACCGGTGGTGCGTGAGCACGCCAGCATCCCGGACGATCAGGTCATCATGATCTGCGTCGCCATGGGCTTCCCCGAGGAGTCCTTCCCCGCCAACGCCGTGGTATCGAAGCGCAAG
This sequence comes from Pseudomonadales bacterium, assembly GCA_022827905.1. GTDB lineage: Bacteria > Pseudomonadota > Gammaproteobacteria > Pseudomonadales > Azotimanducaceae > Azophilus. The sequence continues at coordinate 37,566 of JAJEIQ010000008.1, forward strand.
TCGGTGGACGAAGCCGTCCGGTTCGTCGGATTTGATGATTCCTAGTAGAGCGGCTGCTGCGCGTGGGCGATCGCCATGGTGATGTCATAGACGAACTTGCGGATCTGATCCGACATCGCTTGGCCGATGAGGTCGAGCTTGCGCACCTGCTCGATGCGCTCACCGGCATGGCGCAGCTCGCGCTCGCTTAGGATGACCTCGAACACCGAGGCGGAGTCCGCTAGGCAGATGAGCGCCACGTCGTGCGGGTCGGGAATCTTGTCGCTCAGCAGCACGTCCATCAAGCGCAGCTTGGCTTCGCGCTCTTCGCGGTCGTCGATCACCGGGTAGCGGCGGCTGCCGAACACCCACAGGAAGCGGGTGTCCTCCACCTTGATGATGTTGCGCTGCTCCAGGCGCTCGATGGCGGAATCGCGGATCTGCATGCCCTGCTCGGCGATGCGCTGAATCCAGGTCTTGGGCGGCAGGGATTCGGTTTCGGTTTCGATTTGCTTCAAGGGACCATCAAGGATGGCGTCGCCAGTGGGCGTGGCGTCCACGACGAACAGCCGTTCAAGATCGCAGTCGATACGCCCCTTCAAGCCCAGATCCATCAGCACGGCGCCTGCCATCAGCATCTCCGTGACGTTGGCGTGGACATCCTCCATCTTGCCCGTGTCGTCATCGAGCAGCAGCAGGATGATGTCTTCGGCGAGGTTTAGCTTGGACATGGTTTCAGCGACTCCCTACCCATCCCGAAACGCCGGGCATTATAGCGGTTCCGGCGGCAGTGTCATGAAGCTTGCCTGCTGCGGCCGAGCCGTGTGCGCTTGTGCTGCATGTAGTCCACCACGATGTATTCGCCGAGTTGCTCCGGGGTGGTGTAGAACACGCGGCCCCCGTTGATGCGGGCGATTTCATCCATGAAGGCCTTGAGGTAGGGGCTTCGGTCGAGCATAAAGGTGTTGATGGCGATGCCCTTTTGGGTGCAGTGGCGCACCGCCCGCAGAGTGGCGCGAATGGTCGCCGGCGTGGGTGGATAGGCGAATTGCGCTTGGCCGTTCTCCAAGTGGGAGGTCGGTTCGCCGTCAGAGATCATGATGATCTGCTTGGCTCCGCCGGGCTCCTTGCCGAGCAGCCGGGCGGCCAGCAGCAGGGCATGCTGCATGTTGGTGCCGAGCAGGTAATCGTCCCACTGCAGAAAGGGCAGTTCATGGGCTTTCAACGCCTTGGCGTAGGCCGCGAAGCCAATCACGTGGAAGCTGTCCTTGGGGTAGCGGGAGCTGATCAGGTTGTGCAGCGCCAAGGCCACCTTCTTGGCTGCCTGAAAGGAGCCGCGCAGCGCCATCGACCAAGAAAGGTCCACCAGCATCGCCGTGGATGTGGAGGTGATCATTTCGCTGCGGTACACCTCGAAGTCCTCATGGCTTAGGCGCACGGGCGAGCCTGGGCCGTTGCGGTCAATGGCGTTGCGGATGGTGCGTGGCATGTGCAATTGGAAGGCATCGCCGAACGCATAGGGCCGGGTCTGCTCCAGGCGCTCGCCAAAGCGACCCTCCTCCGGCAAGGCGTGGTTGCCCAGTGACTGCCTTTTGAGGCGTTGATAGATTTCGCCGAGGGCCTTTTGGCCAATCATGCGCGAACCGCGCGGGGTGAGTTCGAAACGGTTGTTGCCCTTGGCGCGGATGTAGCCTGCCTCCTCAAGGGCCTTGAGGAGGTCGTTCAGGCCGTCGAGGTTCTCGGCAGCATCGGGGCCAAGCATTTGCTCAAGCAGGTCGCGGTCGATGCGGTCGAGGTCGCCGCCACGTTCGGCGCTCTGCACTTGGCCGATGAGGTCATCGAGCCGCTGCATCTCGTTCATAAGCTGCATGGCCGCTTCAAGGCTCAGTTCCTCGCCGCCGTCAAAGCGGTATTGGCGTCCTTCCGGGCGCAGAAAATCCATCCCTTTCATCAGCCGGGCGAGTTCGCGGTTCAGTTCCGGGTCGTCGAAGCGGTCCTGCAGGAGACTTTGCAACTGCGCCCGCTGTTCGGCGGAAAGCGAGTTCATCAGCGATTGAGCGGCGGCCATCTGCTGGCGCATCTGCTCGAGCAGTTCGTCGAGGGAGGCGGGCGGGTCGTCGCCGAACAGGTCGCCGAACTCGGCCATGAACGCCTCGAAGCCGGGATCCTCCCCGGCGATCCTCTTGACCAGCATGTCGTTCAGCGCCCGAAGCATGCGCTTCATCCGGTCCATGTCGCCGTCGGAGAGCCCCTTGATCAGGTCCTCCATGCCCTTGAGGAAGCTGTTGGTCGCCGCTTGGCGCAGCCGGTTCAGCAGTTCGAGGAATTTTCGCTGGGCGTCCGGGTCGAGGAATTCGTACGTCTCAAGCGCCTTGATGCGGCTTGGCAGGTCGTCCGGCAGTTCGTCGAGGGTTTGGCGACTGCGCTCGGCGACGCCTTTCAGGACGCTGCCGCTGAAGTTGCCGCCGTCTTCTTCCTGACTTCCGTCTTCGTCCTCATTGAGCCACTCGTCGATGCGCCGCCGCTCCATGGCGAGAATCTCGTCGAGGGCCTTGCGCAGGTCGTCGAACAGGCTGCCAAGATCGTAGCGGCTGAGCTGTTCGCGGCGCTTCTCCCGCAGCCGCTTGAGCATCTCGTTCAGGCCGTTTAGGGAGGTGCCCTGCATGCCCCGGCTCATCAGGTTGCGCAGCGCCCAACGCAGGTCGCCATGCTCGATGACGTCCTCGGTCAGGGCCGACATGACTTCACTGGCATCGAGTGCCAATTGCTGGCTGCCGTCCCAAGCCGAGTAGCGCAGGTTGCCGGGGAATTGACGCACGTTTTTTTCTTGCTCCCTTTAGGCCGAGTAAACGGCAACGCCGGACTCGGCGCTCTTGTTCAGCCGCTTGTTCAGATGCAACCCCTCCAGAACGAACTCGACGATTGCGGCGTGTACGCCGGGGCTTTCGCCTTCCAGGTGGGCGGTGAGGGCCGGGATGTCGGTCAGGATTCGGCGATAGTCCGCCGCCGGTACGGCGGCCCCGGCGGTGAAGCTGTAACCCTCGCCGAAGGCCTCTTCCACGGCCTCGAAGTCGCTGCTGCCCAAGGCGCGGTCGAACACCGCCTTCACGGCCGTTTGCACGATTCGGGCGATGACCCGGGCCTCGTCGCCTTCCTCCATGGCCTCCACCTCCAGCTTGCCTTGGAAGCTTGGCAGGATGTAGGCGAGGTCGGAGATGCGCGGTGCGACCTCCGGTTCATCAAGGGACAGTGCCCGCCGCACGGCGTTGGCGGTCAAGGTTTCGTAGTTGGCGATGGACGCCCGCACGGAGACGCCCGAGCGTTGGTTGATGTCCGGGGAGCGGCGGGCGGCGTGGGTTATTTCGGCGATGATCTCGGTCATGAACGGCGCCACCTGCAGCGGCAGCCCGGCGGCTTCCAGCGTGCCGGTCGCCGCCGGCACCTGCGCCTCCTGGGCCATGATTTCAATTTCCTGTTCGACGCTGGCCGGGTAGTGAGTGCGGATCTGCGCACCGTAGCGGTCCTTCAAGGGCGTGATGATGCGGCCCCGGTTGGTGTAGTCCTCCGGGTTGGCGGTGGCGACGATGAAGACGTCGAGGGGCAGGCGCACGCGATGGCCGCGAATCTGCACGTCGCGCTCCTCAAGCAGGTTCAGCAACCCGACCTGGATGCGCTCGGCCAAGTCCGGCAGTTCGTTGATGGCGAAGATGCCGCGGTTGGCGCGCGGCACCAAGCCGTAGTGCAGGGTGTGCTCATCGGCCAGGTAGCGGCCTTCGGCCACCTTGATGGGGTCCACCTCACCAATCAGGTCGGCGATGGTGATGTCGGGGGTGGCGAGCTTTTCCGCGTAGCGCTCATCGCGGCCAAGCCAACGTATCGGCGCGCTGTCGCCGTGCTCGGCCACTAGGGCGCGGCCTTGGGGGCTGACCGGCTGATAGGGGTTTTCCGGAATCTCCGCGCCGTCAAGCACCGGGGTCCACTCGTCGAGCAGATTGGCGAGGCTCCGCACGAGGCGCGACTTGGCCTGGCCGCGTTCGCCGAGAAAGATGATGTCCTGGCCGGACAGCAGGGCGTTCACGACTTGTGGAATCACCGATTCGTCGTAGCCCTTGATGCCGGGAAACAAGGGTTCCCCATCGGGTTCCGCGTTCCGCAGCCGACGGATCAGATTGCGGCGAATTTCCGCCTTCACGGGCTCGGGCTGGTAGCCCGACGCCTTCAGTTCACCCAGGGTAGCGGGCTTGTCCGCCATGTTGCCGCCTTGCCGCCTTCGAGAAGCCTAGTCTCTCAGGGGAGAGGCGGGTTGGCAATGACGCGCGAACCCTTGGTTCGCGTTTGGAGTTTCGCTGCGCGAAACTCCGCGCACTCACTCGCGAAACCGCTAAAGGAGTTCCCAACGCACCTGGCACGGCACTAGGCTATACTTCGCCGTTTTTCCCTACACCACTGCCTGAATCCGGAGCGAAGCCGATGGCGTACCAGCACATAACCGTGCCTGCCGATGGTGAGAAGATCACCGTCAACGAAGACAACACCCTCAACATTCCCGACCGCCCCATCATTCCCTACATCGAAGGTGACGGCATCGGCATCGACATCACGCCAGTTATGCTCAAGGTAGTGGATGCCGCAGTGGCCAAGGCTTACGGCGGGCGGCGACGGATCGCTTGGATGGAAGTCTACTCCGGCGAAAAGTCCCTTGAGGTGTATGGCGCGGACGAGTGGCTGCCGGCGGAAACGCTTGAGGCCATGCGCGAATTCAAGATCGGCATCAAGGGGCCCATGACGACGCCGGTGGGCGGCGGCATCCGCTCGTTGAACGTGGCCCTGCGCCAAGAGCTCGACCTCTACGTCTGCCTGCGCCCCGTGCGCTGGTTCAAGGGGGTGCCGAGCCCCGTGGTGGCGCCCCAGAAGACTGACATGGTGATCTTTCGGGAGAACACCGAGGACATCTACGCGGGAGTCGAATGGGAGGCGGACTCGGAGGGGGCGGAGAAGGTCATCGGCTTTCTGCAGGACAGCATGGGCGTGCGCAAGATCCGATTCCCGCGCCACTGCGGCATCGGCATCAAGCCGATCTCGGTGGAGGGCACCGAGCGCTTGGTGCGCAAGGCGCTGCAATACGCCATCAACGAGGACCGCGCCTCGCTGACCTTCGTGCACAAAGGCAACATCATGAAGTTCACGGAAGGGGCCTTCAAGGACTGGGGTTATCGGCTCGCGGCCCGGGAGTTTGGCGCGACGCCCTTGGATGGCGGCCCTTGGCACGAGTTGACCAATCCGAACACCGGTCGCCAGATCATCATCAAGGACATGATCGCCGACGCCATGCTGCAGCAGATTCTCACCCGTCCCGACGAATACGACGTGCTGGCGACCATGAACCTGAACGGCGACTACATTTCCGATGCCCTTGCCGCCCAGGTTGGCGGCATTGGCATTGCGCCGGGCGCCAACATCGGGGATTCCATCGCGCTGTTCGAGGCTACCCACGGCACCGCCCCGAAGTACACCGGGCAGGATAAGGTCAATCCCGGCTCGCTGGTGCTTTCCGCCGAAATGATGCTCCGGCACATGGACTGGCGCGAGGCCGCCGACCTCATCATTGCAGGCATGGAGGGCGCCATCTCGCGGAAAACAGTCACCTACGACTTTGAGCGCCTGATGAGCGGCGCCACCCTCCTGTCGTGCTCCGCCTTCGGCGACGCGGTTATCGACGCCATGGGCTGAGCGCCAGCTAAAGACCGTCGTCAGATTCGGCGCGAATGTTGACGGCGTGATGGCCCTTGGGACCTTCCTCGACGTCAAAAACCACTTGCTGCCCGGCCTTCAAGGTCTTGTAGCCTTCCATTTGGATGGCGGTGTAGTGAGCGAAAAGATCTCCCCCGCCATCGGCTGGCAGAATGAAGCCGTAACCTTTGGCGTTGTTGAACCACTTTACTGTCCCTGTTGCTATTGTCCTGCCCTCCCGGCATTGGGCTTGGCCACTCCACCAAGCGAAAAAAGATGCCCCTCAGGACGGGGATTATTGGGAATTTGCGGTAATTTGCAAAGTCCCTTTTCCACCGACAACTTCGCCGGTGCGCCAACAGGGCGCGGGCGCACAAGGTGCGGACGCTCTTTGCAGGCTCAGCGCCTGCGGGTATCATCAACCCATGCGGCATGGTTCCTGCTCCACCGGTTACGCATCCAAAGGCGCGAGCCTTCGTGGGGCGTTGAACGTGACTCTTGGGCGCGAACCCGTCCTCCCCCTATTGCATCAAACTGGGCAGTGGCGGGCCCAGGACGGCGATGAGCCGGGGCTTGGCGAGGACCGCGGGGTGGCGGTGGCCGAGGCGAAGCCCAAGCTGAAAAAGCCGCCCATGTACAAGGTCATTCTGCTCAATGACGACTACACGCCGATGGAGTTTGTGGTCCATGTGCTCGAGACCTTCTTCGACATGAACCGCGAAAAGGCGACCCAGGTCATGTTGGCGGTGCACACCCAGGGCAGCGCGGTCGTGGGCATTTTTCCCCGGGACATTGCCGAGACCAAATCCGAGCAACTCAACCAATACGCCCAGGAAAATCAGCATCCGTTGGTTTCCAGGGTGGAAATGACGGACTAAACGGCTTACTTTAGGGCCATGCTTAGCAAAGATCTGGAAACCACGCTCAACGACGCGTTCCGCGAGGCCCGCGCCAAGCGCCACGAGTTCATGACCGTCGAGCATCTGCTGCTGGCGCTGCTCAGCAACGACGCGGCAGTGGAGGTGCTGCGCAACGTGGGCTGCGACATCGACAAGCTCCGCGAAGACTTAAGCGAGTACATCGAAACCACCACGCCGCTGATTCCAGCGGGCGACGCCAAGCGGGAGACTCAACCTACCTTGGGCTTCCAGCGCGTCCTGCAGCGCGCGGTTTTCCACGGACAGTCCTCGGGCCGCAAGGAAGTCACCGGCGGCAACGTGCTGGTCGCCATCTTCAGCGAGCGGGAAAGCCAGTCAGTTTACTACTTAAAGCAGCAGGACATCGCCCGCATCGACGTGGTCAACTACATCGCCCACGGCATCTCCAAGGTGTATGGCGAGAAGGGCGCCACGGAAAGCGCGGTGGAGGGGGAGGAGCGAACCCAAGGCGAGGAGGGCGCTCAAAAGGCCCTAGAGGCATTTGCCACAAATTTGAACGAGCAGGCCAAGGCTGGGCGCATCGATCCGCTCGTGGGCCGGGAGCAGGAACTCGAACGGGTCATTCAGGTGCTGTGCCGCCGACGCAAGAACAATCCGCTGCTGGTGGGCGAGTCCGGGGTCGGCAAAACCGCCATCGCGGAGGGCTTGGCCAAGCGCATTGTCGAGGCGAAGGTGCCCGACGTGGTGGCGGATAGCACCATCTACGCCCTCGACCTTGGCGCGCTGCTGGCGGGCACCAAGTATCGGGGCGACTTCGAGAAGCGCTTCAAGGTGGTGCTCGCGGAGTTGAAGGAACAGGAAGGGGCGATACTCTTCATCGACGAGGTGCATACCATCATCGGTGCTGGCGCCGCCTCCGGTGGCGTCATGGACGCTTCCAACCTGTTGAAGCCGCTGTTGACCTCCGGCCAGATCCGCTGCATGGGCTCCACCACCTACCAGGAGTTCCGCGGCATCTTCGAGAAGGATCGGGCCCTTTCAAGGCGCTTTCAGAAGATCGACATCGTCGAGCCGGACGTTCAGGACACCTACCAGATCCTCAAGGGCCTGAAGTCGCGCTTTGAAGACCATTACCAACTGCGCTTCACCGACCCGGCGCTGCGCTCCGCATCGGAGTTGGCCGCCAAGTACATCACCGATCGCTTCATGCCGGACAAGGCCATCGACGTCATCGACGAGGCGGGCGCCGCGCAGCAGTTGCTGCCGCCGAGCCGCCGCAAAAAGACCATCGGCGCCGGCGACGTGGAGCAGGTGGTGGCCAAGATCGCCCGCATTCCCTCCACCCAAGTCTCCACCTCCGACAAGGAAGCGCTCAAAGGCCTTGATGAGAAGCTCAAGATGGTCATCTTCGGCCAGGACGAGGCCATCGACCAGCTTGCCGACAGCATCAAGCTGTCCCGCGCCGGGCTCAAGGCCGGCGACAAGCCGACCGGCGCCTTCCTCTTTGCCGGCCCGACCGGGGTGGGCAAGACCGAGGTGTGCCGTCAGTTGGCGCTCATCACCGGCGTCGAGTTGCTGCGCTACGACATGTCCGAGTACATGGAGCGGCACACGGTCTCGCGCCTCATCGGCGCGCCGCCGGGTTACATCGGGTTTGACCAGGGCGGCCTGCTCACCGAGGCGGTGACCAAGCATCCGCACAGTGTCGTGCTGCTCGACGAGATTGAAAAGGCCCACCCTGAGGTCTTCAACTTGCTGTTGCAGGTCATGGACCACGGGTCGCTTACTGACAACAACGGGCGCAAGGCCGATTTCCGCAACGTGGTGCTCATCATGACCACCAACGCCGGGGCCATGGACATGGCCCGCCCGTCCATCGGCTTCTCCGAGCAGGACCACAGTTCCGATGGCATGGAGGCCATCCGCAAGCTGTTCGCGCCGGAGTTCCGCAATCGGCTCGACGCCATCGTTCAGTTCAGCTCCTTAAGTGAGCCGGTGGTCAAGACCATTGTGGATAAATTCCTCACCGAACTGCAGGCGCAGCTTGACGATAAGCGGGTGACCCTCGAGGTGGACGATGAGGCTCGGGCTTGGCTGGCCCGCGAGGGCTACGACGAGAAGATGGGCGCTCGGCCCATGCAACGCCTCATTCAAGACAAGATCAAGCGCGAGTTGGCGGACCTGATCCTGTTTGGCCCCTTGGCCAAGGGCGGGGGATTGCTGCGGGTGTCTCTGAAGGATGGGGAACTTGCTTTGGAGGCCGTCAGCGCGGCTGACGAGAAGGTCACCGCTTAGCCACTTCAGGCGGCCAGTTCGAGGGCATCTTGCCCTCGCTTGGAGCCATGGAATTCTCGTCGGCGGTGGGAACCTACTTGCGGAACGTGATGCGGCCCTTGCTGAGGTCGTAAGGCGTCAATTCCACCTTGACCTTGTCCCCGGTCAGAATGCGGATGTAGTTCTTGCGGATTTTGCCCGAAATGTGGGCGGTCACCACATGGCCGTTGTCCAGTTCAACACGGAACATTGTGTTCGGAAGGGTGTCCACCACCGTTCCGTCCATCTCGATTTGCTCTTCCTTCGCCATGTAGTCCAAGTCCAGTCAGGCGGCGGCATTCTGCCCTCTAACGGTAGCTGAATTCAACCGGCGCAGTAGTTGGCGTCAAAGGTCCAAGCGCCAAGCCGGGTTTTGGACTCGTCATTGGCCGCCAGCGCCGCAAGGAACTCGGCGCGCGGGATCGATTTGACGCCCAATGAACCCAGATGTTGGTTGGGAATTTGGCAGTCGATGAGTTGGAAGCGCCAGCGCTTGAGCTGCTCGCTGAGGTGGGCAAGCGCCACCTTTGAGGCGTCTGGGGCGCGGCTGAACATGGATTCGCCGAAAAAGAAGGCGCCGATGGACAGGCCGTACAGCCCGCCGACGAGATGCCCCTCGCGCCACACCTCCAGAGAGTGGGCGTAGCCCATTTCGTGCAGGCGTCCGTAGGCGACGCCCATGGCAGGGGTGATCCAAGTGCCCGATTGGCCTTCGCGTTCGCTGGCGCAGCCCTTGACCACCTCGGCGAAGGCGCGGTCGAAGGACACTTCAAAGCCGCCGTTGCGCAGCCGCTTGGCGAGGCTTCGGCTGATGCGCATCTCCCCGGGCACCAACACCGCTCTCGGATCCGGACTCCACCAGAGAACCGGCGCTTGGTCGTCGTCGAACCAAGGGAAGATGCCGGCCCGGTAGGCTGCCAAGAGGCGCTTCGGGGAGAGGTCGCCGCCGACCGCGAGCAGGCCGCCAATCGAATCATCCGCCTGCTGCGCATCAGGGAAGCTGATGCCGCTTTGGATGAAGGAAACCGCCATTGCTGCGTGGACCGCTAGCGGCTGGCCCCGGCGGCCTGCAGAATCTCCCTGAAGGGCTGCGCCAAACGATGCTCGGCGATGATGTCCAGAAGGGTTTCGCCGTAGTCGTTTTCCGCTTCCAGATTGCGTCCCGCTTGGCGGAACCAATTGATGAAGACCTCAAAGTCATCCGGCCTCATGCTGCGGTAGGCATAGAGCAGGGCGCTGAAGTCCGGATCCATGCCTTTCGCCAAGGGCGCCTTGTCGAGAAAGGACCGAATGCGCTGCTCGTCCCAGACTTCATCGACCACCTTTGCCTTGTCCGGCCGCATATCGAATCTTGCCGTTGGTGCGGTCCGGCAATCATATCACCCTCGGGTAGTGGCTCAGTTTGAATTGAATCAAGCTGAGTTTACAGGCTGATTCGATTCAAACTGAGCCACCACCCACCCTCGTTTTTTTGTGAGGGGTGGCAAATGCCGTTACACTAGCCATCCACCAAAGATTGCCAGCGGTTGCGCCACTCTTGACCACCTACCGCGCTCCAATACGCGAAATCGGCTTGATTGGCGTCGGCGCCCTTGCCCTGTACCTGCTGCTGGCGGTGGTCTCCCATTCGCCCTCGGATCCGTCGTACACCTTTAGCGGCGAATCCGGGGAAGTGAGCAACTGGGTGGGCGCCAGCGGTGCCTACTTGGCGGATCTGTTCCTATTCCTTTTCGGCTGGGTCGCCTACATGATGCCGCTGGCGGTGCTGGCCATCGGGGTGCGCGTCGTGGTTCGAAGCGGCAACCGCTCCCCGTGGTTTGCGGCCACCCTGCGTAGCATCGGCTGGGTGGTCGTGACGCTTTGCGCCTGTGTCCTCGTGCAAGCGCATGTGCCCTCGGAGGGCTTTGCAATGCCCGCCGGCGCCGGCGGCACGCTCGGCGAGTGGTTGGCTCAGTATGGGCTGCCCGCCTTCGGCTTCGTAGGGCTGACCCTGTTGGGCGTGGCGGGCATCCTGGCCGGCGCCCAGACCGCCCTTGGCTTTTCCTGGCTCGATGTTGCCGAATGGCTGGGCGCGCGAATTCACCGTCTTTTCATGGCCATTGCCGCCTTCGCCGCCCGTCGGGTCGAGGCGGCGACCCAACGGCGAACGGCCCGCAAGGCCACCCGCTCGGCCGTTCGCAAGCGCGAGCAGACACGCGAAAAGGATCGCAAGCGGCGTCAAAAGCGCCAGCCACCGAACATCGAGCCCCCGGTGGCGATGGAGGTCAAGCCGGAGCAGGCGAACCTCTTTGACACGGCCGGCGTGGGGCCGGTCCCCGACATGGCCCTGCTTGACGACAAGTCCGCCGATGAACCAGGCGGCTTTTCGGAGGAATCACTCAATGCGATGTCCCGGCAACTGGAGTTGAAGCTTGCCGAGTTCGGGGTGGAGGCGGAAGTCACCTCTGTGTTGCCGGGGCCGGTGGTCACCCGCTTTGAAATGCAGCCGGCACCGGGGGTGCGGGCGCAGAAAATCACCACCCTGGCGAAGGACTTGGCCCGCTCCTTGGCCGTGATCAGCGTCCGTGTGGTCGAAGTGATTCCGGGCAAATCGGTGATCGGCATCGAGATTCCCAACGAGAACCGGGAAATGGTGCGGCTCAAGGAGATTTTCGCCACCAGCGAGTACGAGAAGTCGAAGTCGCCGCTGACGTTGGCGCTGGGCAAGGATGTGGCTGGCGCGCCGGTGGTGACGGACATCAGCCGCATGCCGCATCTCCTGATCGCCGGCACCACAGGCTCCGGCAAGTCGGTAGGCGTCAACGCCATGTTGATCAGCATTCTTTACAAGGCCTCCGCAGAGGACGTCCGCTTGATCCTGGTGGACCCCAAGATGTTGGAGTTGGCGGTCTATGAGGGCATCCCGCACTTGCTGGCGCCGGTGGTGACGGATATGAGCCAAGCTGGCCATGCGCTCAACTGGTGCGTTGCCGAGATGGAGCGCCGCTACCGGCTGATGGCGGCGCTTGGCGTGCGCAACCTGGCCGGATTCAACCGGAAGGTGCGCGACGGGCAAAAAAAAGGGGCTCCGTTGGTCGATCCGCTGGCGGAGGAGGACGGACTTGAGGATGCGCCCGAATTGGCCACGTTGCCCTTCATTATCGTGGTGATCGACGAATTCGCCGACATGATGATGGTGGCGCGAAAACAGGTCGAGCAGTTGATCGCCCGCATCGCCCAAAAGGCCCGCGCCGCCGGCATCCACCTGGTGCTCGCCACCCAGCGCCCGTCGGTGGACGTCATTACCGGCCTCATCAAGGCCAACATCCCGGCCCGCATCAGTTTCCAGGTTTCCTCACGGGCCGACTCGGGCACCATCCTCGATCAAGGCGGGGCGGAACAACTGCTCGGCCACGGCGACATGCTCTTCCTGCCGCCGGGCACCAGCGTTCCCAACCGGGTCCACGGGGCCTTCGTCTCCGATGAGGAGGTGCATCGGGTGGTCCAGGACTGGAAGCAGCGCGGTGAGCCCAACTACGACCACGACATTCTGCGCGGCGGCGCGGAAGGGGCGTTCGTCGATCTATCGTCCGGTTCGGGGGACACGGAACAGGATGACCCCCTCTATGACGAGGCGGTGGCCTTCGTGATCGAGACCCGCCGGCCCTCCATATCGGCCGTTCAGCGCAAGCTGCGCATCGGCTACAACCGCGCAGCCCGCCTCATTGAGGCCATGGAGTTGGCCGGAGTGGTGTCGCCCATGAACAGCAACGGCAGCCGCGAGGTGCTGGTGGGCAGCGACTAATGCCGCGGCTTGGCTGGTGCCTCCTGTTGGCGGTAGCGGTGGCAGCGCCCGCCCAGGGCGACCCCCGTTCGGAATTGCAGCAGCGCTTGGACGCCCTTGGCCGCTTGGCGGCGGATTTCACCCAAGCGCAATACGGCACCCGCGGCGAATTGCTGGAGAAGGCCCGTGGCCGCGTGCGTTTGGCGAGGCCGAATTTCCGCTGGGAGTTGATTGAGCCCTATCGGCAGATCATCGTCGCCGATGGTGAAACCCTCAAGGTCTATGACCCGGATCTCGAACAGGTCAGCGTCCGGCCGATCGAGGAGGCCTTGACGGATGCCCCCTTGGCGGTGCTAACCGGTTCAGCGGCCACTTTAAGTGCCGAGTACGAGGTGGCTCGACTGGAGCCGGAACGGTTCAGCCTGCGGCCACTCGCTGAAGACGCGCTCATCGCCGAGATCATCCTGGCCTTTGACAGCAGCCGTCTCAGCAGAATCGCCATTCGCGGCCCGTTGGGCCAGCGCACCGACGTCCACCTGAACCGCTTCGAGGACATCTCGGTTGTGCAGCCGAGCGACTTTGAACTCAACCTCCCGGCCGACGTCGAGGTCTATTGATCTTTCAATGCGCTAAAATCGCCGTTCAAGCAGGCACTTAAGCACATGGGCGACGACGGGCTTCAGGCAGACGACGGGCGGCCGCTGGCGGATCGGCTGCGTCCTCGGACATTGGCGGACTTTGCGGGCCAGGCGCACTTGGTGGGGGAGGGCGCTCCCTTGGCGCGTTTGGCCGCCAACGGGCAGATGCACTCCATGATCCTGTGGGGACCGCCAGGTTCCGGCAAGACCACCTTGGCCCGCCTGCTCGCCGACCACGCCGGTCTCGGCTGGATTGCCTTGAGCGCCGTGCTCGCTGGGGTCAAGGACGTGCGCGAGGCGGTGGGCAGCGCCGAAGCGGCGCGCCGGCTTGGACAGGGCACGGCACTGTTCGTCGATGAGGTGCATCGCTTCAACAAGGCCCAGCAGGACGCCTTTCTGCCCCATGTGGAGCGGGGCGTTGTGACCTTCGTCGGCGCAACCACCGAGAATCCCTCGTTTGAAGTCAATGCGGCCCTGCTTTCCCGTGCCCGGGTGCATGTGCTCAAGGCCCTCGACGCCGACGCGTTGCGCCAAGTTTTGGACCGGGCAACCCGTGCCTTGGGCGTCGCTGTGGACGATGATGCCGCGGCCCTGTTGATTGAGTTGGCAGATGGCGACGCCCGGCGCCTGCTCAACCTGCTTGAGACCGTCGCCCAACTGGGTGGCGATCGCATCGACCAAGGTCTCGTGGAACAGGCGGCGCCCGCCCGCAAGCGCCGTTTCGACAAGGGCGGCGATCTGTTCTACGAGCAGATTTCGGCGTTGCACAAGGCGGTGCGCGGCAGCGCGGTCGATGCGGCCCTCTACTGGTTTTGCCGCATGCTGGACGGCGGCTGCGAGCCGCTCTACATCGCCCGGCGGCTGGTGCGCATGGCCAGCGAGGAGGTGGGCAACGCCGACCCCCGCGCCCTGCAGTTGGCGCTGGCCGCCTGGGATGCCTATGACCGCCTAGGGTCGCCGGAAGGGGAGCTGGCCATTGCCCAAGCGGTGATCTATTTGGCGAGCGTTCCCAAGAGCAACGCCGCCTACCGCGCCTTCGGGGCCGCCCAAGCCCATGTGGCGGAAACCCCCTCCTTGGACGTGCCCATGCATCTGCGCAACGCCCCCACCCGACTGATGAAGGGCCTCGGCTACGGGAAGGGCTACCGTTACGCCCACGACGAAGCCGACGCCTATGCGGCCGGCGAGAAGTACTTCCCCGACGAACTCGACCCGCAGCGCTACTACCGGCCCGTGGATCGGGGGTTGGAGGCGAAGATCAAGGCCCGCCTGGAGCGCTTGCAGGCGCTTGATGAGCGAGCGGAGCCGGCCCGATGAGCGGCGTCGCGGCAGTGGCCTTGGGCGGCGCTTTGGGCGCGGTGGCCCGCTACTTGGTGTCGGTGGCCTTCTCGAGCGCCCCCGGGCTTGGTGCCGGGTTTCCTTGGGCCACCCTGACCATCAATCTCACCGGCAGCCTTGGCATCGGCTTGGCCTGGGGGAGTTGGTCGCACTTGCCTTGGTTCCAGGATTGGGGGAGGGCCTTTCTGGCGGTCGGGGTGCTTGGCGGCTTCACCACCTTTTCCGCGTTTTCGCTAGAGAGCCTCATGCTGATCAATGCGGGCCGTTGGAGCGCTGCCATTGCATATGCGATGGTCAGCGTGGTCGGCTGCCTGTTGGCGGCCTGGCTCGGCCAACGCGTTCTGGGAGTTTGAGCGATGTTGGATCTCAAGCAACTGCGGCAGGACCCCGATGAAGCGGCCCGGCGGCTCCAAGTCCGGGGCTTCAACTTGGACACGGCAGCCTTCCGTGCCTTGGAGGCGGAGCGCCGCCAGTTGCAGTCCCAGACCGAGCAGTTGCAGCAAGAGCGCAACGCCCGTTCCAAGGCCATTGGGGCGGCCAAGGCGCGAGGCGAGGACATCGCGCCCCTCGTGGCCCAAGTGGGTGACTTGGGCGAGCGCCTAAACGCCGCCAAGGCAGAGTTCACGGGCCTCCAGGAGCGGCTGCATCGCTTCCTTTCCGAAATTCCGAATCTCCCCGACGCCTCGGTGCCTGAAGGCGAGAACGAAGCCGACAACCTGGAGCTCAGGACCTGGGGCCGGATGCCGCAAATCGACTTCGAGCCCTTGGACCACGTGGACCTAGGCGCTGGCGGCGCATTGGATTTTGCCGCTGCGGTGAAGATATCCGGCGCCCGCTTCGTGGTCATGAAGGGCGCGGCGGCCCGCCTGCACCGGGCGCTCACCCAGTTCATGCTCGACACCCACGTCGAGGAGCACGGCTACACGGAGGTTTACGCCCCCTACATCGTCAATTCGGCGTCGTTGTTCGGCACCGGCCAATTGCCGAAGTTCGCCGATGAGCAATTCACCATCGAAGGCGCGGACGGCATGCATCTGATTCCCACCGCGGAGGTGCCGGTCACCAACCTGTACCGCGACGTCATCATCGACGCCGACGCACTGCCCATCCGCCATGTCTGCCACACGCCTTGCTTTCGCAGCGAGGCCGGCAGCTACGGCAAGGACACCCGGGGCATGATTCGCCAGCACCAGTTTGAGAAGGTTGAGTTGGTGCAGTTCGTGCGGCCTGAGGCGTCTTGGCAGGCGCTTGACGAGTTGACCGGCCACGCGGAGGCCATTCTGAAGAAGCTGGAACTGCCCTACCGAACCGTGGCGCTGTGCGGCGGCGACCTCGGCTTCGCCGCCGCCAAGACCCTCGATCTCGAAGTCTGGCTGCCGGGGCAGGGCCGCTATCGCGAGATCTCCTCATGCAGCAATTTCCTGGACTTTCAGGCACGGCGCATGATGGCCCGCTACAAGGAAGTGGACGGCGGCGGCAATGAGTACGTCCACACCCTGAACGGCTCGGCGCTCGCCGTTGGCCGCACCTTGGTCGCGGTGCTTGAGAACTTCCAGGACGGTGCCGGCGGGGTGTCCATTCCGGAGGTCTTGAGGCCCTACATGGGTGGTGCGGCCAAGCTCGACCTCAACGCCATCTGAAGGAGGCGGGGGCATGGACTACCTCCCGCTGCAAATCGATCTGCGCGGCGAGGACTGCTTGGTGGTGGGTGGCGGCGCATTGGCGCTGCGCAAGATCGAGTTGCTGCTCAAGGCTGGCGCCGCGGTCAGCGTGGTCGCCAGGGCCTGCTGCGATGGGGTGCGTGGCTTGGCGCAAAGCGGCTCCGTGCAGTTGACGGAACGCGGCTACCGGTCCACCGACTCCGATGGCCGCCGGCTGGTTATCGCCGCCACCGACGATGCCGCCATCAACGCCCAGATCTACGCGGACGGCCAAGCGCGCGCCATTTGGGTGAACACGGTGGATGCGCCCGAGCTCTGCTCGGCGATCTTCCCCGCCATCGTGGATCGCGGCTCCGTCCAGGTTTCCGTTTCAACAGGTGGCCGGTCGCCCACCTTGGCCAGGATCGTGCGGGGCTGGATTGAAGCCCGCCTGCCGCCGCGTTTGGGTGCGCTGGCGGACTTCGCTGCCGAACGCCGCGAACGGGTTGCGGCGGCGGTGCCGGACTTGGGAAGGCGGCGGGCCTTCTGGGAACGAGTCATCAACGGACCGGCCGCCGAGCGCCTGATGGCGGGCGACGCAGCCAGGGCGGAGGGGGCGTTTGAAGCAGCCCTTGCGGCCTCCGCCGGGGAGGGCACCGGCTTGGTGGCCCTGATCGGTGCTGGCCCGGGCGATCCGGAGTTACTGACCCTCAAGGGCCTGCGGCTGCTTCAGGAAGCCGATGCGGTGCTTTACGACAATCTGGTCAACGAGCGGATCTTGGACTTCGCCCGCCGCGACGCGGAACGCATCTATGTCGGCAAGCGGCGGCGCTACGCCGGCGTGCGCCAGGCGGCCATCAACGAACTGCTTGCCGAGCGGGCGCGGGCGGGCCAGCGTGTGGTGCGCCTCAAGGGCGGCGACCCGTTCATCTTCGGCCGCGGAGGCGAGGAAGTGGAGACGCTAGCCGCCCAGGGCATCGACTGCGTGGTGGTGCCGGGCATTACCGCCGCCCTAGGCGCGGCCAGCACGGCCGGCATTCCCCTGACTCACCGGGACCTCGCCCAGTCCGTGCGCTTCGTCACCGGCCACCGGGTCAACGACCAAGTGAACCTGGATTGGCCGGAATTGGTAAACCCCCACCAAACCCTAGTGGTTTACATGGGCCTCTTGGGCTTGGCGGAAATTGTGGAAAAACTCATCGCCCAAGGCATGAATCCACAAACCCCGGCGCTGCTGGTCGAGCGCGCCACCTTGCCGGAACAGCGCCAAATCCAAGCCCCGCTGCGCGATTTGCCCGCTGCCGTCGAGGCCGCCGAAGTCAGCGGCCCGACCCTCATCATCATCGGCGAGGTGGTCAAGCTGGGCATCGCGCAGACGTAGTTCATCCAAACCCCGGAGCGAGGGCGTCCCGCCCTCGAACTGGCCGCCCGATGTGAACGAGAGTTTCGCGCCGGCATCTTGCCCTCACTCCAATTTACGCGATCGCTCAGCGCCTACAGACAATTGGGCGGTCGTGGCAGCCCGGCGATCTTGGCGGCGAGGCGGGCCGGGCTGCCCGGAAAGAGCTTGAGCAGGTAGAGGCTTGAACCCTTCTCCTCGCCGAGCTTGGCGCGCACCCACTTGACTAGGGGGCGCATGTCCGGACTCAGGTCATAGGCGCGGTAGAACGCTTGGGCGAGTTCGATGACCTGCCAGTGCGCAGCGGTGAGCGCAATGCCGCTCTGCTGGGCGATTTCCTCCGCCACGGCTGGGCTCCAATCATCCAGGTTGCGCAGATAGCCGTCCTTGTCGGTTTCCGGCAGCACCTTAGGCACTCCAGGTGACGACGCGTTGGCAGCCTTCCACGAGGCCCACGAAGTCGTCGAAGGAGGCAGGTCGGATGTTCGTGTGGATGCGTTGGGAAAGGCCCCGGGCGCGAATGTCAGGCTCAAGGGCGTAGAACGTGGCGCCGCTAAGCGCCTGTTGAGCGAGATAGACGCCGTCCTCGATCAGCAAAACGGCATCTTGGGCATCGAGTAGCGGGTGGCAGCCCTCCCAGGCCGCGGGCTTGTTCACCAAGTGCAGCGTAGCCACGATCAGCCCGTCACCACGTCTTGGCGGCCGATCAGGCGCCTTTGTTCGGCGTAGTCCAGCCAAGTAACCGGCAGGCACAGGTTGGCGTCGGTTAGGCCAAGGCGTTCCGCCGACGGGCGGCAAGCGAACAGCTCGGTCACGCCGTACTCCGGCAAGGCGCCAAGCATCTTGCCCACCGTTCGGCCACCGATAGCGCCGCCATCCTGTTCACTAAGCAACTGATACAGCCCCGCACCGGTGAACAGCACGCTGACCTCCTGATCAAAGACCCCGGCGACCAGAATGGACTCGATGGCCTCCAAAGCGTAGCTGGAGCCATAGGGCGCCCGGTTCAACAGAAACAGAATGCGTTTGGCCATCAGGCGGCGAAGGTCACAAAGCGGTCGGCTGCGGTCATGGCTTCGATAAGCTGCCCCAAGCCGACGATGGTGAACGCCGGATGGGCGGTGGCGGCGTCCTTCTCGTAGCGGTCGCGCTCCGCCTCGTCGAGCATCCCTCGTTTCAGGGCATTGGCGATGCAAACGGCGAGTTCGACCCCATGGGACTCACCGAGGCGAACCCAACCAGCGTGCAGATCCTCCTCATCCTGTGGCGCCACGCCCTGCCCAGCGGCGGCCAGCACCCCGTCATGGTAGAAGAACACCCTGTGAATCCGATGCCCCAAGCGCAGGGCGCTCTCAGCGAAGCGCAGCGCCGTTCTTGAGCCGGCGCTGGCGTACGGAGCGCCGTGTACGGCAATGGAAATGACCAAGGCCAGCCGCCTCGCTGAAGGATTGGGGGAGTATAGCAGCGCCGGATTAGGTTGGACTCTGACGACACCACATCCCGTCAAGTAGAATGGCCTCATGAAGGCAATGGAACGCAAAGCCCAACTCGGCAAGGTTTCCCAAGGCGATCGAGACTACTTTAGGCGCTTAGGGGAGGCGAACGCGGCCACAACGCGCATGGAACAGCCCGCCGGAACGCTTGCTGAAGCGATTGAACGCATGAAGCGGATAGCGCGGTCTCGGGGCATCGATGTGGTGGCAACCGCGCAAAACCATTGGCCGGACTACGCATCGCACATGAACTACATCGAGGCCGTGCGCAGGATGGCGGCTAAGGAAAGCGCATTGCGCACCAAGGCCCCCGCTCCCGATGGATGATCCTTGGTCCCTCACATTGACCCGGAGCTTGAAGCTGCCCCGTAAAGAGCGGAAACTGACCCTCCCGGAGGGGTGGCTGAGCGGTCGAAAGCGCTGGTCTTGAAAACCAGAGAGGTGAGAGCCTCCCAGGGTTCGAATCCCTGCCCCTCCGCCAAATTATTCCCCTAAATCATTAATAAATATATAATTTTGTCGAATATAGAAAAGTTGGGTGTCACCTTTTATGTCACTTTATTGGAGCGATATCGCAGTGCCCGGGAGGCTCGCCAGCTTCGCTTTCTCACCATTCCTGTTCTGTGAAGTAGATTGGTCCGTCGCTCATTTCGGTCCCTGCTTTCGTTGAGCGTTCTGGTGGATGTGGCCAGCGCCACGTTCAAGGTCGTTTGGGAGTGGGCGTGAATCTCTAGGATCAGTTCCTCTAGCTTCTATGTGCTCATGTCTCCTTCCTCGTTGCCCGCATCGTCCACCATGCCCCGCAAGCCGACATAGTGGCAATGAAGTCAAGCGCCCTTTGCGTTTTGTTCATTTCAATGCACCGTCGGCCGGGAGTCGCAGGCTTCTTGGTTGACTCGAAGGTACTCTACTAGGAACTGGTCCATGTGCTCGACAACGGTGGATCGGATTAGGCCGGCATCGTCGCCGTGGGTGCCGAATGAGGCGATTCGCCAATTTGCTTGGCAGCGGTTCCCCACCCCCTTCGTGATATCCTCACCCAACGTGTAGGAAAACCTGAACGTTCTTGAAAGGGCCATCCATGTCCGTTGACCCCAGCCGCCTTCCCCTGCGGGAACACCCCCGAAGGGCCTTGTCCCCCCAGGAAAGGGAGGCGGGCCGCTACATGGTCAAGGAGCTGCTGCTGCCCGACAGGGCGACTTGGTGGGACGATCCGGTGATGGGCGAGCCGCTGCGCCCGCTGGCCGACTTCGCCCATCCCCAACTGCGGCGCGTTGATGCGCCGGAATGCGATGGCCACGACCCGATTGGGTCCTTGCGGAGCTTCATGGGCAAGAACTGCGCCGGGCTGCGGGACAGCCTGCGGGCCGATCCCCATGAGCTTCGGGAGGCCTTCGTCACCGGGGAGTTCACGAAGCGCCAGGCGTACGCCTTGGATTGGGCCTTTTCGGGCATGCGGGTGATGTGGATGTTTCCGGGCTTCATTGCGGGAGCCCGGCTCCCCATCTACGAAGTCGCCCGCTGCTTCTGGCAGGCGTTTGACGGCGTCAGCTACGGGACGGGGCCTTGGCTCAACCAATGGGCGGAAAACCCTGGCAGGCCACATCCCAGCGCTCCGGGCGGCGTTCGCTTGAATCGTCCTTGGGCGGAGGACAATGGAACCGACATTTCCGGGAGGGAGTTCATGGCATTGCGAAAGGCCCGAAGGAGCCAAGGTGAATCGCCCAAGGGCAACGCCCTGGAAGGAAGCGCCGACGGCATCCAAGCCCTCTCATGAGGGCCATGCGTGTTGAGGTCCCCGACCGCCTGAAGCACGACTTCCACGCCTTGGCTTCCATTTTCGGTGACTTGTTCCCGAGCGGCCAAGTCATTCTAGGGGGCGGCATGCTCCTGGAGTCCTCGTGGGACCACCGCGAGTCCACGGACATCGATTTGTTCATTTTGGACTCGGACATGGCCTACGCCCTGCGGAGCGGGCATCAAGTGCTCGATGAGCTTTTTGACCGTCTTGAAAAGGCGGAGTTGCACATAAGGGAAGACGAAACCCGCATTGGACGCCTAAGCTGCTTCATCAAAGGCGAATCCGAGGCCGGCGTTGAGTGGACGTTCGTTTCCACGCCAACCGAAGGACCGGGGCCGGATGGTCCCACATCCGTTGAGGGGACCGCCATCCGGGCCGCCACCTTCACCGAGATCTTCATGGGCAAGATCGCAGGCCGCGCCTTCAACGCCGACAAAGGGCCGACGATTGACGGCAAGCAGCCCGTGCCGATTCGGGACTGCTTCGACATTGCCGTGCTGGCCGCCCAGGACCCCGCCCTGCTTGAGGACATCCTGGCCAGAATCCCGGCGGCCCCTCTTGCGGAAATCGTGTCCAACTACCGCAACGCCCCTGAAGACCTGGCCGAGATCGACGACAAGCCGATCAAGCATGCCCGGTGGACCATCCCCCTACACGGACTTCCCCAACGAATTGCCGATGCCTTTGAGGCCAAGGACCTCTCTCTGATGCCCCTTGCCAAGCCGTTCCCTCCCGAACCCGAACTCCCCGACGAAGGCGCCGGGCAGCGCCACAACAGTCCGGGCGGGCCATAACTTGATCGCCACCGGAGGCAAGCCGTTTGCCGCTGGAACGTAAGGAGCGTTCAGAGCGTGGGCTTCCCAGCCTTGGCCTTGCCCCTAAAAGAGGACTGGGCGGCCTGCGCGGAATGGGCTTGGGTCGCGGCGGGATTGATGGAATTGGGGAGTGGAAAAGTGGCGTTCTAGGGCATTGTTTTTGTGCGGATTAACATATTGTTTGCAGCAAGAAAAGTAACTATTCGCACCCCCGCGCCGTTGGTTGACGCCTGAGGGCGTGTTTCGCACGGCTTGACATTATAGCCGGCGGGTTCTATGGTTCGCCCATTCGGACGTTGGGCGGGGGCATGGGTCACAGCTGGTTGGGTTCCAAG
>JAJEIQ010000006.1 GCA_022827905.1 Pseudomonadales bacterium
CTTGGCCTCCGGGAGTGAAATCCCGAAAGGGCACCAAACGGCGCCGCCGCGTTCAAGTCAGCACCACCAAAATACGCTGAAAAACGCCCCTTATTCATGCAGTTATGTAAACTACGGGCTCAGTTAACCGGACACTAGTGAGTGGAATTCTCTCGCAATCGCCGTGCGAACTACCTCTCGCCCTTACGCCTGTACCTGTTCACCAGCCTCGCTTTCTTCTTTGTGCTGTCAGTGAGCATTGACTTCCCCGATATGGCAAGTCCGGCTCGCGACGTTGCGCGAACCGCCGCGGGGCCGGCCTCCATCACGTTCGGCGAAACCGACGGTACTCAGCCCTGGCTGCAAATCGACTTCGATGATGAGGCAGGCGTTGAGGGCAATGCCGTTGAGGGGGACGACGCGCATCCAGCAGCGCCCGCTTCGGTGGAAAGCGGCCACTCCCCGCCATGGCGCCTGACCGATCGGCAACGGGAGGCATTCGACCGCGTCGCGCCTGCAATAGATGAAGAACGGCGCCGCAAACTCATGGAGATTCTCCGCAGCTCGGTCACGGGGAACGCCATGGCCCTGGCGATCCAAGGAATCAAGGCTCAGGATGTGGCGGATGCGGACACCGCTGAACGTTACGCATTCGGTCAATTAATCGACATCATGCACCAGCCGTTGGATGCCATCCGCGCCTGGGTCGAGAACTTGCCAGTGGCCATGTTCCTGCTGCTGCCGTTGTTTGCACTCTTACTGAAAGCCTTCTATCCAAGCCGCAAGTGGTTCTATTCCGAACACTTGGTTTTCGCGATGCACAATCACACGGTTGCCTTCCTAGCCTTCACCGTCATCGCGCTGCTGCCGGAAGGGCGAACCCTAGCCGGCACCACGGCGCAAGCGCTGGTTCTGGCGCTTCCCCTGTACTACTTCATCGCCATGCGCCGCTTCTATGGCGGCAGCCGCCGGGCCACAGCATTCAAGTTCCTGGCACTCCTGCTCTTGTACGGTCTGCTGCTGCTGACCGCGCTGCTCGGCGCCGCCGCTGCCGTGCTGGTGTTTTTCTGATTGCGCAGCCTTCGGAGCGGGCTTGGAACCAGCGCAAAACCTTGCTTGCGCCAGATGGGGTGCATAAAATGCGCGCCCTGCTGACGCCGGGGTCGTTAGCTCAGTTGGTAGAGCACCGGGCTTTTAACCCGTTGGTCCTGGGTTCGAGCCCCAGACGACCCACCAGCAGCCCTTTCACCGGACGCCTCCCATTCCTTACCCAAGCGGTTTTGCGGTATGGTTGTCGGGTTGTTGCTACCGAGGGCTCGCCGTGGAGGCGCAGTTGAAATCGATCTTCATCATCCCGTTGATTCTGTTCGCCTTGCCTGCAAACGCGGACATTCCGCGCACCGCCGACGGCCGTCCGGACCTGAGCGGCACCTATGACATCGCCACGCTGACGCCGCTGGAACGGCCCGAGGCCTACGGCGAAAATCTCTTTTTGGCGCCGGAGGAGGCGGAGAAGCTGGTCTCAGAGACGCGGGCGTTCATTGCCGAGGACGCGAAGCTGAGCGACCCGAACCGGGAGGCGCCCCCAGCCGGCGGCGACGGTTCGACGGGCGCTGCGGGCAATGTGGGAGGCTACAACGCCTTCTGGGTCGATCCCGGCAACGACCGCTTCATGATCGACGGCAAGTTTCGCACCTCAATCATTTTCGACCCCGTCAACGGACGGCTGCCCGCGCAGACCCCGGTCGGCCAGCAGCGTCGAGCGGCGCTTTTCAGCCTGTTTGGCCAAAACACCGGCACAGCCTGGTGGCTCGGGCGGGAGGGCCCCGGCCCCTACGACGACCCCGAAATGCGCCCGCTCGGCGAGCGCTGCCTGCTGGCCTTCGGTTCCTCCTCCGGGCCGCCCATGCTGCCCACCCTGTACAACAACCTCAAGCGCATCGTGCAGACGCCGGACTACGTCATGATTCTCAATGAAATGGTCCACGATGCCCGGATCATTCCTCTGGAAGGCGGACATACGCCGGGAATACGGCAGTGGATGGGGGACTCCGTGGGCCATTGGGAGGGCGACACCCTAGTGGTGGAGACCAGGAACTTCAAAACCCGGTCCGGGCTCTACTTCTTCGGTGCCACCGAGAACTTACGCGTCACCGAGCGCTTCACGCGCACCAGCCAAGACGAACTGCGGTACGCTTTCACCGTCGAGGACCCCACCGCTTGGGAGGCATCCTGGTCCGGCGAGTATCCGTGGCCAGCGACGGATACGCGAGTGTACGAATACGCCTGCCACGAAGGCAACTACGCCCTCGGCAACATCCTGCGCGGGGCGCGGCTGCTGGAAGCCGACGCGGCGGCAGGCGGCGGTCAGTCCTCCGACTGAGGGCCGGCAAAGCCGGCAACGTAGCGAGTGGGGTCCGGGACGCCGGCCGCCTCAAACCCGGCGCGGCGCAGCCGGCAACTGTCACACCGGCCGCAGGCCTCGGCTTGGTCCGTGGGCTGATAGCACGAGACGGTCAAGGCGTAGTCCACCCCCAAGCCAACCCCGCGGCGGATGATCTCATCCTTGCCGAGATCGATCAGCGGCGCATGGATGCTCAAGCGCTGCCCCTCCACTCCCGCCTTGGTGGCCAAGTTCGCCATGGCTTCGAATGCGGCTATGAACTCGGGGCGGCAGTCCGGATAACCCGAATAGTCCACGGCGTTGACCCCAATGAAGATGTGCTCCGCGTCAAGCGTTTCCGCCCACGCCAGTGCCAAGGCCAGCAGGACCGAGTTGCGGGCGGGCACATAGGTCACCGGAATGCCGGAGGTCGGCACCTCGGGCACATCGATGCCGGCATCGGTCAGCGCCGAACCGCCAAAGCCGGCCAAGTCAACCGCCACCTCCCGGTGCTCGATTGCGCCGAGCGAACGGGCTACCGCAGCAGCCGCTTCCAATTCCACCCGATGGCGCTGTCCGTAACGGCAGGACAATGCATGGCAGGCAAAGCCTTCGGCCCTTGCGATGGCCAAGGCGGTGGCGGAGTCCAAGCCCCCGGACAACAGAACCACCGCCTTCATCGTCCCGGTTCGTTGCCCCACAGAATCTTGTGCAATTGAATCTGCAGGCGCACGGGATAGCGGTCCGCGACAATCCAGTCGGCGAGGCTTCGAGCGGGCAAATCCTCATGGCTCGGTGAAAACAACACCGCACCGACCCGCTCCACGAGCTTCAGTTCATCGCACTTCAGCTTCGCCCAATCGTAGTCGGCGCGGTCGCAAATCACGAACTTGACCTGGTCCAATGGGCCGCAGCAATCCAAATTGCGCCAAAGATTGCGGCCGACCTCCCCGGAGCCCGGGGTCTTAACGTCAACGATTTTGCAGACTCGGCGATCCACCGGCGCGACGTCAAGCGCCCCGCTGGTCTCCAATGACACCTTGAAGCCCGCATCGCAAAGCGCGCCGAGCAGGCCATGGACCTCGGGCTGCGCAAGCGGCTCGCCGCCGGTCACCGTCACATGGGAGACCGAGTGGCCTTTTACCTCGGCCACAATGCTCTCGACCGTGCGCATTCCACCGCCGGTAAAGGCATAGGCCGTGTCGCAGTAGCCGCAACGCAATGGGCAGCCGGTCAGGCGAACGAAGACGGTGGGCAAGCCGACGGTCGTCGTTTCGCCCTGCAGCGAAAGGAAGATTTCGGTAATGCGCAACCGCATGGTGGTGGCAGAGGCTCTAATGCCACTCACTGCCAGTCAGCGCAACTCCGCCGCGTACGTGCGTGCCAATCCGGCGGCGGAACTGTCCGGGTTTTCCGCCTGCACGCGGTCCAGGAACTCAAGCGCCCGCTGATTGTCTCCGAGCCGGTGATGCACCACGCCGAGCTTGTACAGCGCATCGGGCACCTTGGTGTGGTCAGCGTAGAGGTTCACCACCTGGGCGAAGTTCTGGCGCGCCTTCTCCGTTTCCCCCTGGGCGAGATGCAGCTCGCCAAGCCAGTAGTAGCCGTTTGGCGTGAACTGCCCATTCGGATAGGTTTCGATCATCTGCTCGAAGGCCTCCGCGGACTCATCAAACGCCCGGTCCCTCATCAAGTTGAAGGCCGCCGTGTAGGCCTGCTGCTCGGATTCGGCATCCCCCGCGGACACGTTTGGGGCCGACGGCGAACGGTCCGGCGACGAGGTGCCCGCTGCCGCATCGCCCGTACCGGGCGACGGTCCGGCACCGCGCAACGCCATCAGGCGCTGGTCGAGATCTCTGTACTGGGCCTGCTGGTCCTTGGCGAGGCGCTCGATCTGAAACCGGAGCTCCTCCACCATCCCGCGCAGGGTCTGAAGCTCGCCCTGCAGGACTTGCAGTTGATGGAACAGTGGAGCAACGCCGCTGCCCGGGCCGGGGTTCGGCGCTGCGGGTGCCGGCTGTGCGCCAGCGAAGGCCTCTACGCCAGCCGCAGGGGCCAGGTCATTCGTAGAGACAGGCCTCGGCACCGGCGGCCGCTCCGACGACGCATCCGGGGCCGACTCCTCCACCGGAATGTCGGCGATGCCCTCCAAACCAGGGGCTAGCGCGGTTGCCAACACGAGCGACAACCTGCCAAGCCATCGGCTAGGGCACAGCGTTTTCAACAAGCTAGCGATAGATCATCACGGCCCGGCGATTGCGCGACCAAGCCGCTTCCGTGTGGCCGGGATCTTCCGGCCGCTCCTCACCGTAACTTACCGTCTCAATGCGCGATGCGGGAACGCCGGCCGCCTTGAGAAAGCTCGACACGGCGTCCGAGCGCCGTTCGCCCAAGGCCAAGTTGTACTCACGGGTGCCCCGTTCGTCGCAGTGGCCCTCGACCATCACGCGGCGGCGCGGATTGTCCATGAGCACCCGCGCATGGGTCTCCAAGGCCTCGAGATCGGCCTGGTCGATAACCGCCTTGTCCAATTCAAAATAGAACACCCGCGGCAGCAGCTTGGTGGTGCCGGGATAGTAGGGTTCCATGTTGTCGTTGAACGTCGGCGGCTCCGGCGTGGGTGGCGGCGTGGAAATGGGCCGCGTGTCCGTGGGTGGGGCCGGTTCCGGGGTGGGCTCGGGCGTCTGGCATCCAACCAGAAGCGCTGCCGCCACCAAGAGAGTTATAAAGCCGATTTGCCGCTTAAGCATGGTTCTTTCTCCGTCTGAGGCCTGCATCAGTTGCCGTCATGCCCACATCATCCAAGCATCGTGTTGCAGGCGTGCTTGGCAAGGCTATCACAGCCGGCCATTCTAACCGATAGGAAAAGTCACTTGACAGCCCAAATCGCATTAAGAAAGCAGATTCCAACAAGGCGATGCGCCATGCCGCTGCCTAAAACGCCGACTTCAAGCCGTCGATGAACGGCGACCAAGCCGGCTCCCGCACATCCCCGCTCGACGATGGCAGGCGGTACTTCACCCGCCCGTCTATGGACACCACCGCCAGAATGCCGCGCCCCTGATCTTGGGTGGCATAGATCAGCATGGTGCCATTGGGTGCCAAGGAAGGGGACTCATCAAGGGCGGTTTCGGTGAGAACGCGCAGATCGTTGCGCTCCAGATCCTGCCACGCGATGTGATCGGTCCCGTCGCGGCGATGCACGAACACCAAATGGACGCCATCGGGCAGCAGCCGGGCCCGGGCGTTGTAACGGCCTTCGAAGGTCAGCCGCTCCACGAAGTTGGTGGCCAACTCCACTTGGTAGATCTGCGGCCGGCCACCGCGGTCTGACGTGAAGATGAGGCTGCGTCCGTCCGGCGTCCAAGAGGGTTCGGTGTCGATGCCGTGATGGCGGGTGATCTGCCGGAGTCGGTAGTCCGCCAGATTCATTAGGTAGATTTCCGGATTGCCGTCCCGGGACAGCACCACGGCCAAGCTCCGTCCGTCCGGGGAGAAGATGGGCGAACCGTTGATGCCCGGAAAATGCGGCAACAACTCCCGCTCCCCAGTGGCAACGTTCTGCA
Source organism: Pseudomonadales bacterium (assembly GCA_022827905.1). Lineage (GTDB taxonomy): Bacteria > Pseudomonadota > Gammaproteobacteria > Pseudomonadales > Azotimanducaceae > Azophilus. The sequence goes on from JAJEIQ010000006.1 coordinate 5,929, forward strand.
GCGCAATGACCGGGCGCCCTGTCTCGAAGGTGACGTAGGCTGCCCGCTGCGCGTCCGGGGACCAGCTCGGCGACATGATGGGTTCGTCCGAAGTCAGCAGGGTGCGCGCCCGGGCGCCATCGGAATCGGCCATTTCCAGCCGGTAGCGGGCGTACTCGGTGCCGGGATTCTGCGCCAGCACATAGAGAATGCGGGTAGAGAACGCACCGCGCACACCGGTGATCGCTTCGAAAACCACATCGGCGATGGTGTGTCCGAGGTCGCGCCACTTGGCGAGGGGCGCCGTCAAGCGCTCTTCGGCCATGGCCCGTCCATTGGTCACGTCGTAGAGCTCGTAGCTCACCGAGACGTCGCCGTTGAACTCGGCCGTCACGCGTCCGACGACTAGGTACTCCACGCCGAGAATGCGCCAGTCGCGAAAGAAGACTTCGGCGCGCTCGGCCGGAAACGACAGCATGTTGCCCCGTTCAGTGGGCGCAAACTGGCCACTGCGAGCCAAATCGAAGCCAATGATGTCCGACAGGGGTTCACGGTCGCCGAATTCCGGCCCAGCCCGAAAAGGCACCACCGCAATCTTGGTCTGTTGATCGTAGCCCGCATCGATGATGATGCTGTCAAGGCTTTCCGCACCTTGGCAGAGGGCTGCAGCCACGATGAAGGTGATCCCAGCAACCGCTTGGGAGATGCCGTGAAGCCTGCCTTTCACCGCAACAGATCCTCTGGTTTGAACAACAGGGAGAATCGCCGAAAATGGCGCTCGAACAGGTCGGGTTCCCGAGGCACGTCAAAGGCGCGCGCCTTGCGCACGGCGGCTTCCGCCGAACGGTCGAAGGCGCTGTTGCCGCTCGACTCAACGACAGTGACCCCAACCACCGCACCCGTGGGAATCAGTTCGACCAACAGGCGCGCCTGCATGCCGTTGCGGGCGCTCGGCGGACGCGACCAGTTGGCGACCACCCGCTGGTAGATGCCAAAGCGGAAGCTCTGGGCGGCGCTTAGATCTTGGTCGGCGGCGAGTTCGGACGCTTCCTCCGCCAGCGCTTGGGCAAACGAATTCTGGGCCAGTTCCGCCAAGCGGCGCCGCTGGTCCTCCAGCGCCTGTTCGGCCAGCTTGCGCTGCCGCTCGGCCTCCCGGTTGCGGCGCGGCTCCGGTTGCGCCTTAGGTTCCGGCTCGGCCACCTTGGGCGCCTCGGCCGCAGGCTTCGGCGCCGGCTTGGGCTTGGGCTTGGGCGGCGCCTTGGGCTGCATTACGATCAGTTGCGACTGCACGAGGTTCGGCTTAATGGCGCGGCTTTCCGGCTCAACCCCCGGGAACCAGCCGCCGTGCAGGGCGGTGAGCGCCGCCAGATGCACCAGCAGCGCCAACAGGAGCGGGCCGCTGTAGGAGCGAAGCGCGTCAGCCATCAGCTTTCGATCTGCGAGGGCGGGTCGGTGATGAGGCCAACGGATTCGGCCCCGGACTTCTGCAGTACGGTCATCACGCCAACCACCTTGCCATAGTCCAAGCGATGGTCCGCCTTGACGTAAACCGGCACATCGGGCCGAGCGCGAAGAATCTTGCCGGCTTGATCCCCCAAGGAGTAGATGGTCACCCGAGTGCCCTCGTCATCGGCGTCTTGGATGCCCAGATTCACGAAAATGGCGCCGTCCGCCCGCATGGAGACCACCAGCGGGTCGTCCTCGGTGTCGGTGATCGGCTCGGAGGGCGCTTCGGGCAAATCGACCAGCACCCCTTGGGTCAGCAAGGGCGCGGTGGCCATGAAGATCACCAGCAGCACCAGCATCACATCGATGTAGGGCACGACGTTGATTTCCGACATCGGCTTGCGGCGCATGGTCACGAGCTCCTGGCTTGGGCCGCCCGGTGCAGGATGCTGGTCACCTCGTCGCTGAAGGCCTCGTTGCGCTTCATCAGTTCCTCAACCTGGGCCGAAAAACGATTGTAGCCGATCACCGCCGGGATGGCGGCGAACAGCCCCATGGCGGTGGCCACCAAGGCCTCGGAGATGCCCGGCGCCACCGAGGCGAGCGTGGCTTGGCTCATGTTGGCGAGGCTGCGGAAGGAGTTCATGATGCCCCAGACCGTTCCGAACAGGCCGACGTAGGGACTCGTGGAGCCCACCGTCGCCAGAAACGCCAAATGGGTGGCGAGCCGCTCCTCCTCACGATTCAACGCCACCCGCATGCCGCGCTGCACGCCCTGCATGATGGAGTCCACCTCCGCCCCGGCTTGATCCGACAGGCGCACGAATTCCTGAAAGCCCGCCACAAAGACGGTCTCAATGCCCGTCAGGTCGTCCTGCCCCTCCAGTTCCGCATAGAGTTCGCGCAAGTCAACGCCGGACCAAAAGTGGTCCTCAAAGTGATTGACCTCGTTGGCCACCCGGCGCAAGAAGAACCAGCGCTGAAAGATCATCATCCAAGAGACGATCGATGCCAGCGCCAACAGCGCCATGACCAACTGCACCAACAGGCTGGCATTGGCCACCAACTCGAATATGGAAATTTGTTCGGGCATGTCAGGTGTCTGTTAAATCGAGGGCGGCCTGGCGCACGGCGGCGGAATCATCCGGTGCCGCCAAGCCAAAGTGGAGGTAGGCGTTGGCCGTTGCCACCCGGCCCCGCGGCGTGCGCATCACATAGCCTTGCTGAATCAGGTACGGTTCAATGACATCTTCAATTGTATCGCTCTCCTCACCCACTGCGGCGGCCAGGTTGTCGAGGCCCACCGGTCCGCCGGAAAACTTCTTGATGATGGTTTCGAGCAGGCGACGGTCCATGGCGTCAAATCCCTCACGGTCCACCTTGAGCAGGTTCAGGGCATCGTCGGCGGTTGCCTGGGTCACCACGCCATCCGCCTTCACCTCGGCGAAGTCCCGCACCCGCCGCAACAGCCGGTTGGCGATGCGCGGCGTGCCCCGGGAACGGCGCGCCACTTCAACGGCCCCGGACTCCTCGGCGACCAGCTTCAGCTTGCGGGCCGACCGTTGCACGATCTCGCAGAGCTCCTCGATCGAGTAGAACGACAGTCGTTGCACAATGCCGAAGCGGTCACGCAACGGCGATGTCAAAAGCCCGGCGCGGGTAGTGGCGCCAACCAAGGTGAAGCGCGGCAGGTCAAGCTTCAGGGAACGGGCCGCCGGACCTTCACCAATCAGGATGTCGATCTGAAAGTCCTCCATAGCCGGATACAGGATTTCCTCCACCACCGGCGAGAGCCGGTGGATTTCGTCCACGAACAGCACGTCGCCCTCCTCCAGATTGGTGAGCATCGCCGCCAAGTCCCCGGCCCGCTCCATCACCGGGCCGGACGTTGACTTGATCGCCACGCCCATCTCATGGGCAACGATGTGGGCCATGGTGGTCTTGCCGAGCCCGGGCGGGCCGAATATCAACGTGTGGTCGAGGGGCTCGCCACGCCGCCGGGCCGCTTCGATGAAAATGGCCATCTGTTCCCGTACCGCGCTCTGGCCAACGTATTCGTCCAATGTGGTTGGGCGCAGGCTGCGGTCGAGGCGGCCTTCCGCGGCCCCTTCGGCTGCGGGATCCACCAACCGATCGGGAACCACGCTCATGAGGCCGACCGGCGGGCGACGGCCCGCAGCGCCTCACGGACGATCGCTTCCGGGGCCATGTCCTGGTCCCCCACATCGCGAACCAGTTGAGCGGCATCCTGGGGACGATAGCCCAAGGCGGTGAGCGCCCGCTCCGCTTCAGCCGCAGCGGACGCATCGGCGCCCGACCGCGCGGCAGCGGGCGTGACGGCAAAGTCGGCCAGCCGATCCTTCAATTCAAGCAGCACGCGCTGGGCGGTCTTGCGGCCGATGCCAGGCACCCGGGTCAGGCGCCCTGGATCGCCGTCAGCCGCGGCATGGGCCAACTCGTCCACATCAAAGGCGGAAATCAGCGACAGGGCCAGCTTCGGACCCACCCCGGAGATGCGCAGCACCGCCCGAAACAGTTCCCGCTCCGAACGGGAGGCGAAGCCGTAGAGTTGCTGCACATCCTCGCGCACGAGGAAGTGCGTGTACAGCGTGACATCGCCGCCCGGCGGCGGCAGATCCGACCGGGCGCTGGCGGACAGCTCCACTTCGTAAGCCACGCCGCCAACGTCGATCAGCGCCAACTGCTCAACGGCTTCAACAAAGCGGCCTGCAATGCGTCCGATCACTCGTGCTCGCTCGGTTACACTCGGTCGGCCATGCCGACACCCTGCCCCGCAGTATTGACGTGACAAATGGCAATCGCAAGGGCATCCGCCGCATCCGCGGCCAACCGCCCGCCCCGCAGATTGAGCAGGATGCGCACCATGTGCTGCACCTGCGCCTTGGTGGCCCCACCGGTGCCCACCACTGCTTTCTTGACCGTGCGCGGCGCGTACTCGAACACCTCCAATCCGGCGGCAACAGCCGTGGCCATCGCCACGCCTCGGGCTTGGCCGAGCTTCAAGGCCGCTTGGGGATTGCGGGACATGAAGACTTCCTCAATGGCCATTTGGCTGGCGCCGTGGGCGGCGATCAACTCGCTGACGCCGGCCTGGATCTCGCCGAGGCGCTCAGCCATGGCCCCGGCGGCGGGGCAAATGCAGCCGGAGGCGATGTAGGTGATCCGCCCCTGCACCGCCTCAACCAAGCCGTAGCCGGTAGAGCGGGTGCCGGGATCGATGCCGAGCACCCTGACCGCGCTCACGTTTCCCCTTGCAGGGCGCCGTCCGGTAGACGGGCGTTGCTGTACACATTCTGCACATCGTCCAAATCCTCAAGCGCGTCGATCAGCCGCAGGAGGGTCGCCGCCTGAGCCTCGTCGCAGTCGTGCAGGGTCGAGGGCACCATCGCCACCTCCCTGTGGTCCGGCACCAACGAAGCGGCCTCCAAGGCGTCGGCAACCGCGCTCAAGGCTTCCCAAGGGGTGATCACGGCCAAGGCGCCATCGTCATCGGTCTCCAAGTCCTCGGCCCCCGCCTCGAGCGCAACGTCGAGAACCTGCTCTTCGTCGGCGCCGGGCGCAAAGGTGATCACACCTTGGCGCTTGAACAGGTATGCCACCGAACCGTCGGCACCGAGGCTGCCGCCGTGCTTGCCGAAGGCGTATCGAACTTCCGCCACGGTGCGATTGCGGTTGTCGGTCATGGCTTCAATCAACAGCGCTACGCCGCCCGCGGCGTAGCCTTCATAGGTCAGCTCGTCGAGATCGGCGCCCTCCCCGCCGCCGGCGCCCCGGTTGATGGCCTTTTGGATCGTGTCCTTGGGCACATTGGCGCCGAGCGCCTTGTCCACGGCGGTGCGCAATCGCGGATTGTCCTCCAGAACGCCGCCGCCGAGTCGGGCGGCGACGGTCACTTCGCGCAGAATCTTGGTCCACAGCTTCCCCCTCTTGGCATCCTGAGCGGCCTTGCGGTGCTTGATGTTGGCCCACTTGCTGTGCCCAGCCATGAGTTAGCTCACTGCTTTTCCACGCAGGCGAATGTGCAGTTCGCGCAGTTGGCGCTCCTCGGCTTCGGCGGGCGCGGCCATCATCAGGCAGGCTGCGGACTGGGTTTTGGGGAAGGCGATCACGTCGCGGATGGCCGCAGCATCGGTCAACAGCATGATCAAACGGTCTAGACCCAAGGCGATGCCCCCATGGGGCGGGCAGCCGTAACGCAGCGCATCGAGCAGGAAGCCGAACTTGTCCGCCCCCTCCTGGGCGATTCCCATCGCCTCGAACACCGCCTTCTGCATCGCCTCCGTGTGAATCCGCAGCGAGCCGCCACCCACCTCGTAGCCGTTGAGCACCAAATCGTAGGCGGCGGCGCGCGCCTTGAGTGGTGCAGTCAACAGTTGCTCAATGCTGCAGGTGGGGCGAGTGAACTGGTGGTGCATGGCGGCGATGCCACCGTCTGCCGCCGCTTCAAACAACGGCCAGTCAACCACCCACAGCGGCGCAAACCCGTCGCCGGTCAGCCCGAGCAGGCGCCCCAACTCGACCCGCAGGGCACCCATGGAGTCGTTGACCACGGCGGCAGGTCCGGCCCCGAAAAAGACGATGTCGCCGTTGCCCGCGCCGCAGCGCGCCAACAGTTGGCGCACGATGTCATCGGGCAGGAACTTGAGGATCGGCGATTGCAGGCCCGCCGTCCCGGCTTCGATGTCATTGACCTTGATGTAGGCCAGCCCCTTGGCCCCGTAGCGGCCCACGAATCCGGTGAGGTCGTCTATGGCCTTGCGCGAGAGGCTGCCGCCCGGCGCCTTGAGGGCCACCACCCGGCCTTGGGGATCCCGGGCCGGGCCATTGAACACCTTGAACTCGACCGCGGCCATGAGATCGCCGATGTCGGTCAGTTCGAGGGGGTTGCGCAGATCCGGCTTGTCGCTGCCGTAACGGCTCATGGCCTCATCAAAGGTCAACACCGGAAAGTCGCTAAGCGCAACGTCCCTTACCTCCTGAAACAGCCGTTTGATCATGCCTTCCGTGAGGTCCATGACATCCTGCCCGCTCACGAAGGAAGCCTCGATGTCAATCTGCGTAAACTCCGGCTGCCGGTCGTGACGCAGGTCCTCGTCCCGGTAGCAGCGGGCGATCTGATAGTAGCGGTCCATCCCGGACATCATCAGCAACTGCTTGTAGATTTGCGGCGACTGGGGGAGGGCGAAGAAGTGGCCGGCATGGGTGCGGCTGGGCACTAGGTAGTCACGAGCGCCCTCCGGCGTCGGCCGGCTTAGGGTGGGCGTCTCGATCTCCCAATAGCCCTGCTCCTCGAGATATCCGCGCACCACGCTCGCGGCCCGCGCCCGAACCCGCAACCGTTCCTGCATCTCCGGGCGGCGCAGGTCGAGATAGCGGTAGCGCAGCCGCACATCCTCGCCGGCGTCGGAATGCTCATCAAGACCAAACGGCGGCGTGGCCGATGGATTGAGCACTTCAAGCTCCGCGCCGAGCACTTCGATTTCGCCCGTGGCCATATTGGGGTTTTCGGCGCCGTCTTGGCGGCGGCGTACTCGTCCGGTCATACGCAGCACGTACTCGCTACGCACCCGATCGGCCGCTTGAAAGCTCTCCTCGGCATCCGGGTCGTAAACCACTTGCACGATGCCCGTCCGGTCGCGCACGTCCAAGAAGATGACCCCGCCGTGGTCGCGCCGCCGATGCACCCAGCCGGTCAGGGCCACTGTCTCGCCGACGTGGGCGCTGTTGAGCGCCCCACAAGGGTGGCTGCGCATGGTTTGCGCCTAGTCCGAGGCGGCGGTCGATGCCGCGGCCGATGCCGAGGCGGAAGCCGCCTTGGCCGCGCCGCCGCTAGCATTGCCGCTGCCGTTGCTGGCCGCCTTCTCAGTCGTCTTGCCGTTGTTCTTGGCGTCCTTGCCGGCGTCGCTCCGGGCCGCGCTAGAGGCGGACGCTGCGGCGTCGCCGCCATCCCCGCTGGGCTGATCCTTGCCTGAGCCGTTGTCGGCACCGGCTAGGTTCCTCTGCTGGCCGGACTTGAAATCCGTCTCATACCAGCCGCTGCCTTTCAAGCGAAAGGCCACCCGGGAGATCTTCTTCCTCAACTGAGCGGTCTCGCATCGCGGGCAATCCTCTAGGGGCGCCTCGCTGATCTTTTGGATGGCCTCCATCTCATGGCCGCAGTTCCCGCAGCGATACTCGTAGATGGGCATCGATGTTCCTCAAAACCGTTTGTGGGCGGCGCCGAAGCGCTTCGGGCGCGCATGATAGTGGAAATTCGCTGTTTTCGCTTGCGCGGCGGGCGCGGGCTATCCTCGGGGGTGGTGTTCCTGATGCAGGGACTTGAGCCGCGCTTGGGCGACATGGGTGTAGATCTGGGTCGTGGAAAGGTCAGCGTGGCCGAGCATCATCTGCACGGCTCGCAAATCCGCACCGTGATTCAGCAGATGGGTGGCGAAGGCGTGGCGCAAGCCGTGCGGCGAAAGGTCTGGCCCGATACCTGCCTTGGCCGCATAGCGCTTGATGGCATGCCAGAAGGTTTGCCGGGCCATGGCGCGGCCCCGGTTGCTGGGGAACAGGGCCTTGGTGCCCTCCCCGCCCAACGCCGCACGCCCCTCCGCGACAAAGCGCGCCACCCAAGCCAACGCCTCCTGGCCGACCGGCACCAAGCGCTCCTTGCCGCCCTTGCCGATCACCCGGATCACGCCTTGGCGCAAGTTAAGCGACCCCACCTCCAAGTGGACGAGTTCGGAGACGCGCAAGCCCGTGGCGTACAGCAGCTCCAGCATGGCGCGGTCGCGCAGGCCAACCACGGTGTTGACGTCTGGGGCCCGCAGCAGCTCATCGACCTGGGCTTCGGACAACGATGACGGCAAGGGCCGTCCGAGCTTCGGATACTCCAAGTGGGCGGCTGGGTCCGTGCTGATGCGGCCCTTCTCAAGGCTACGGCGGTAGAAGCCCTTGACGCAGGACAGCCAACGGGCGGAACTCGCCGTTCGGTAGCCCCGATCGTAGCGGCTCGCCATGACGGCCATCAGGTCGGCGGCAGTGGCGTCGAGCAACCCCTTGCCTAAGCCTGACTCCAAGGCGGCCAGGTCGCGCCGGTAGGCGGCCAAGGTGTTTTCACTCAACCCCTTGGCCAGCCAGATTTCCTCAAGGTACTCATCAATGGCGGCGCTCAAGGCGCACCCCCGAAGCAAACTTGACGGCTGCTAGTTTTAGACCTTTTCCTTGATGCGGGCCGCTCGGCCAGAGCGCTGGCGCAGGTAGTAGAGCTTGGCCTTGCGCACGTCGCCACGCCGCTTAACGGTGACCGAGGCGATCAGCGGGCTGTGGGTTTGGAAGGTGCGCTCCACGCCCACGCCGTGGGACATCTTACGCACGGTGAACGCGGAATTCAGGCCGCGGTTGCGCTTGCCGATCACCACGCCCTCGAAGGCCTGGAGCCGTTCTCGGCTGCCTTCGCGCACCTTGACCTGAACCGTCACGGTGTCGCCCGGGGAGAAGTCCGGCAGGCCGGTTTTCAACTGTTCGTTTTCCAAGCCTTCAAGTACTTTGTTCCTGCGCATTCTCAATCTCCTTCAATCCCGCCGCCGTTCGGTCCCCGCGCGCGCCGCCTGCGGCAGGCCCGCTTCCAACATGCCTGCTTCCAGCATGCCTGCTTTCAGCATGCCTGCTTTCAGCAGGGCCGAGTCGGCATCCGAAAGCGCCCTTGAGGCCAGCAAGTCGGGGCGTCGACGCCAAGTGCGCAGCAGGGCCTGCATGCGCCGCCAGCGGTCAACGGCGCCGTGGTCGCCGCCAATCAGCACGGCCGGCACTTCAAGCGGCCCCACCTGTTCCGGGCGCGTATATTGCGGGTATTCGAGCAATCCATCAAGCAGGGATTCAGTTTGAATCGAATCTTCGTTGTTCAGCGCGCCGGGCAGCAGCCGGCACAGGGCATCGACCAGCACCATGGCCGGCAGCTCGCCGCCGCTCAAGATGTAGTCGCCAATGGACAACTCCTCGTCAACCGCCAATTCGATGACCCGTTCATCGATGCCTTCATACCGTCCGGCGATGAGCACCAAGCTGGACAGCCTTGACAAGCGCTCCACCCCCGACTGATCGAGCTTGGCGCCTTGGGGTGACAGATAGACCACCCGGGGCGGCGACGGCGCCCGTTCGCGGGCCTCGCCGATCGCGCCCAGCAGCGGCTCCGCCATCATGACCATGCCCGGTCCACCGCCATAGGGGCGGTCGTCGACCGTGCGGCGGCGGTCGCTGGCGTGGTCGCGGGGATTGAACACCTCAAAACCCATCTCGCCGCGACGAATCGCTCGGCCGAGGATCCCTGCCGAGGCGATCGCCGAAACCATCTCCGGGAACAGGGAGACCAAGCCGACCCACAGATTCACTGCGGCGCCTCCCACTGGACTTCGATTACGCCATCCGGGATGCGCACCGACCCCACATGGGCGTTCACAAAGGGAATCAACACCTCGTCGCCACCTTCCTCGCCGCCTTCAGTTACCATGACATCGTGAACGCCGGTGGGCATCAACCGCCGCACCACGCCGAGTTCCACTCCATTTTGGTCCACCACCTGAAGCCCGACTAGGTCGCGCCAGTAGAATTCGCCGGCCTCGGGTGCGGGCAGGCTGGCCTCGGGAATCGCGATTTCCGCCCCCGAGAGGCGCAATGCCGCATCGCGGTCAGCGACCTCCCGAAAACGCGCCACGAATCCGTCGCCGTGGGACCTGATGGCCTCGGCAGGACATGGCTGCCAGCGAGGCTCCCCACGGCCCGCCCCCTTCAAGCGCAAGTGCCACGGCTGATAGTCAAGCAAATTGGACGGCGGATCGGTAAAGGAGACGATGCGCACCCAGCCTTGAACGCCATAAGCACCGCCGACTTGACCGACGGTCACCATATCGCTGCTGTGCTGGTCGGTCAGGCTTCGCTGGCCTCGGCGGGTGGCTCGGCGGCCGCCTCCTCAGCCGTCTCCTCAACCGCCTCTTCCTCGACCGGCGCTGCTTCCTCGGCGGCTTCGTCCGCCGGTGCCTCTTCGGCAGCGACCGGTGCCTCTTCGGCTGCGGCCGATGACGCCTCGGCTTGGGCCAGCGCCTGCTTGCGCGCCTGCTTGATAAGGTGCCGCACCCGGTCCGACGGCTTCGCACCCTCGGCAAGCCAATGATCGACCCGCTCTAGATCAACCCGCAACGCCTCGTCCCGGCCCCGGGCCAAGGGATTGAAAAAGCCGACACGCTCAATGAAGCGCCCATCGCGCTTGGCGCGGCGGTCCGCCACGGTGATGTGGTAGAAGGGATTTTTCTTGGCGCCATGCCGCGCCAAGCGAATCGTCACCATGCCTTGCAGCCCCTAGATGGAAAGGGGACGCATTCTAATGGAGCGGGTGCGTCAATGAAACCGTTAAAGCAACGGGTGTTAAAGCAACAGGTCAGCGCCGCAGTCCCGGCGGGCGTCCCGCGCCCTTGATTCCCTGCAGGCCGCGCATCATGTTCTGCATGCCGCCTTTGCGGCCGAACTTCTTCATCATCTTCTGCATCTGCCGATGCTGCTTGAGCATGCGGTTGACATCGATGACCGTGGTGCCGCTGCCCCGGGCGATGCGCTGCTTGCGGGAGCTGTTGACGACATCGGGGAAGCGGCGTTCATGGGGGGTCATGGAGTCGATGATCACCGCCATGCGGCGGAATTGGCCGTCGTCGAGTTGGGCTCGGGCTGAGGCTGGCACTTGGTTCATGCCGGGCAGCTTGTCGAGCATGCTGCCGACGCCGCCCATGCTGGCCATGCTCTCCAACTGGTCGCGAAAGTCAGCCAGGTCAAACTTCTGCCGCCGGGTGACCTTCTTGGCCAAGCGGGCGGCCTTGCGCTGATCGACCTTGCGCTCCGCCTCCTCGATCAGCGACAGCACGTCACCCATGCCGAGAATGCGCGAGGCGAGTCGGTCTGGATGGAAGGGTTCCAAGGCCTCGGGCTTCTCGCCCATGCCGAGGAACTTGATCGGCTTGCCGGTCAGGAAGCGCACCGACAACGCCGCTCCGCCACGGGCGTCGCCATCGGCCTTGGCGAGAATCACGCCGGTCAGGTCCAAGGCGTCATTGAAGGCCTTGGCAGTCACCGCCGCATCCTGCCCGGTCATGGCATCGACCACGAACAGGGTTTCGATCGGATTGAGGCGCTTCTGCAAAGCCGCGATTTCATCCATCATGGCCGCATCCACCGCCAAACGGCCGGCGGTATCGACGATCAGCACGTCCGCCACCTTGCTCTGCGCCTCGGCTAACGCCCGCTCGACGATGGCGATGGGCGTCTCCGAAGCGCTGGAGGCGATGAACTGAGCACCGACTTGGCCGGCCAAGGCCTCGAGTTGCTCAATGGCTGCTGGTCGATAGACGTCGGCGCTGACCAACGCCGCCCGCTTCTTGAGCCGTTCCTTCACAAACAGCGCAAGCTTGGCTGCGGTCGTGGTCTTGCCGGCGCCCTGCAGTCCCGCCATGAGGATAACGGCCGGGGGCACCGTGGCGAGATTCAATGCATCGTTCGCTTGGCCCATGACCTCCATAAGCTCTTCATGAACGATCTTGATCAGGGCTTCGCCCGGGTCGAGGGCCGCAGCCACCGACTGGCCGAGCGCCCGCCGCCTGACGCTGTCAGTGAAGGAGCGGACCACCGCCAAGGCGACATCCGCTTCAAGCAAGGCGGCGCGCACCTCGCGCAGGGCGCCAGCGACGTTGTCCTCGGTCAGCCGCGCCTTGCCTGACAATCCCTTCAGGGCGCCACTCAAACGATCGGAGAGCTTATCGAACATACCGGCAGACAGATCAGCGAAAGGCGGAATTATAGGGGACTGTTGACGTTGTGTTGACGCCCCGAAGCCCCTTCCCTAAACTGCTCCTGTCCTTTGGGGTGGCGCATCGCCTGAGATGGTCAAGCCGGATGGCCCGGCACGACTGAACCCATTGAACCTGATCCGGTTAATGCCGGCGTAGGGACTAGGAACGTGCCCGATCAGCCCGAACCCTTCCCCCAATCCTTTCCGCACCGCATGCCGGGTCTCCGAACATCGACTTAGGAGACGCCAGTGAATCGCTCAATCCGTCAATTGTTCCCGTCGCTCCCGATGCTCTGCGCCACCCTGCTCCTGGCGTTGCCGGTCCCCGGCGCGGTGGCCGAAGAGAGAATCGAAGAGGAGATCATCGTCACCGCGACCTTCCACGGCACTTCGTTGATGGAGGAGCCGCGCAGCGTCACGGTGCTCGGCAGCGAGTCGGCCGCCAACCGGGCCGCTCGTCACGTCGAGGAGCTGCTCGGCCTCGCGCCCAACGTCAATTGGTCCAGCGGCGCCTCCAGAAGCCGCTTCCTGCAGGTGCGCGGCATCGGGGACTTGGAACAGTACAGCGAGCCCAAGTACTACCCGTCGGTGGGCCTGACCATCGACGATCTCGAAGTCGGCAGCGCCGCCAATGCCGCCACCCTGTTCGACGCGGCTCAGGTGGAAGTGCTGCGCGGCCCGCAAGGCACCCGATTCGGTGCCAGCGCCCACGCCGGGCTGGTCAACATCCGCACCAATGAACCAACCGAAGAGCTTGAGGGGCTCGTTAGCGCGGGTGTCGGCAACCGGGGCGCCTACAACTTGGGCGGCATCCTGAGCGGCCCCTTAACCGAGACCTTGCAGGGCCGCGTTGCGATCGCGCGCAATGTCGGTGATGGCCATTTCAAGAACGCCGCCTTGGATCGCGACGATCTCGCTGGCTTCGACGAACTGACCGCCCGAGCCAAGCTGCGATGGCAACCCAATGAACGGTCGCGCTACGGCTTGAACCTGCTGATCTTCGACAGCGACAACGGCTACGACGTCTGGTCGCTGGACAACGACCGGACCACCCAATCCGATGAGCCGGGCGTTGATCGCCAGGAGGTGGTCGGATTCACCCTCACGGGCGATTGGCAACTGACCGACCGATACAGCGTCCGCGCCTTGGCTTCCCGATCCGATGCCGACCTGCTCTACAGCTACGACGTGGACTGGATTGCACCCGCCTTCTGCGTCACCTTCACCTGCTCCTACGGCCACGACACGGCCACCGAGTCCTTCGACCGAAGCCAGGATCACACAAGCTTCGAAGTTCGCCTTCTTGGAGGCGGCCGACTCATCGGAGGCGGCAATTCACTGGACGCCGGCCAGTGGCGGCAGGTGGCGGGCTTCTATTTCAAGGCCACCAATGAAGAACTGCGCTACGCCTATCCAAGCGCTTGGTACGGCGATTACGCCGTGGCCACCGACTACGAGACCGACCGGGCCGCAGCCTACGGCGAACTGGAGTACGCCCTAAGCGACCGTCTCTCCTTCGCCTTGGGCGCCCGGGTGGAGGCATTCGAGGACGACTACCGCGACAGCAACGGCGTGGCCCACGACAACAGCGAAACGCTGTTGAACGCCGAGTTCCGCGCCAAGTACCGGTTGCAGAACGGCGGCTTGCTGTACGCCTCCGTGGCGACCTCGGAAAAGCCCGGCGGCGTCAACGTCAGCGCAAGCTCCCAGTTCGCCCTGATGAGCGCCGCCTTCCAGAGCTTCATGGGTCCGAAACTTCGCTTCACCAGCGAGCGACTGATCAACAAGGAACTCGGTTACAAGACCGCGGCCCTCGACGGCCGCTTGGCCCTTCGGGCCGCAGCCTTCCACACGGACAGGTTGGACGCGCAGCTCGAAAGCTGGATGTGGGACGACGCGGCAGGCCTGTGGATCGGCTACCTGGACAGCACCAGCGATGGGGAAAACTACGGCGTTGAGTTGGAGACCCTGCTCGAAGTCACGCCTAGGCTGCAGGTCTTTGCCAACCTCGCCATCCTGCGCACGAAGGTCGATGACCTAATGACGTACGACCTGGATGCCGCAGGCTTCCTAAGCCGCAGCGGCCGCGACCAGACCAAGTCACCTAAGCATCAGTACGCAGCAGGCCTGAATGCCACGCTGTCCGCCAATCTGTCCGCATCAATCAGCGTCGAGGGACGCGGCGGCAGCTTCTACGGCTACTACCACGACGGCCGCCTGGACGGCTACGATCTGATCAGCGCCAACGTCCGCTGGACGACGGAGCGCTTCTCGCTCAACGTCTGGGCCAGAAACCTGGCCAATGCGAAGTACGCCACCCACGGCCTGTACTTCGGCGTGGACCCTCGGGACGACTTCGGCTTCTGGAGCAACCGGACCTACGAGCAACGTGGAACGCCGCGCAGCTTCGGCATCGATGCTCAGTACGCCTTCTAAGGGCAGTCAGAGCCAGCGGGACAGGTGGGCCTCGATGTACGCTTCCACCGAAATCACATCGATCCGAGTGCCGACGCCTCCTCGAGCGGCGCTGGGATGACGTTCGATGCGGGTGCCGGGACGGGGCAGCGAAAAGAGCGAAAACGAGAATCGTTCGCCGAAGCGCCCATCGCCTGCCGGGGCGACGCGGTGATTGAGCGCCCGGATTCGGCCCGCGGTCAACCACTCCAGGAGTTCGCCCGCAAAGCCCACCACCCGGTCGGAGGGCGCCAAGGCGCGCCAAGCACCCTGGGCATCCTGATACTCGAAGCCAGCCTCCGGGCCAAACGGGAACAGGGTGAGCAATGAGACGTCCGGATGCTCGGTCAACCGCAGCCCGCCTTCAGGCTGAGCACGCCCCGCGGGCGGATAGTAGTTGGCCGACATCATGTGCCCGTAGCTCGCTGCATAGGGTTCGAGCAGGCCTTCAACGCCCAACTGGACCAGCAGGCCCCGCTCGATTTCCCGCGCGGCACGGGTCACCGCCGGCCACTCATCACGCAGGTAGCGTTGGAACTCTTCTGGAAAGGCGGAACGCGGCGAGAAGTCCGAGAGCACGAACGAATGCAGCGCATCGTCCGGACCTTGGTTCAGGCTGTCGGTCTGGCCAGCAAAGGAGTAGCCGTCGAACGCCGTGCGATAGGCGCTTTGCAGGTAACGTTGCCGGTAGGCCCAGGGCCTATTCACAAACGCCCGCAACCGATCCGCCAAGGCGCCGGAAGGCAGCGCTGGAAAGTCGGTCGTGATGATGCCCGGTTGCCATGCCATGCGGATGCGCCCAACGGTTGAGCCCCTCGCGAGCGGGAAGCGGTGATGCCAGCCAATCTCATTATAGAAGTCATGGCGACCGGGGCGAGCCTGCTCTACATCGTGCTGCTGATCCGGGAGCGGGTCAGTTGCTGGCCTTTCGGCATCGCCGGGTCGCTGCTGAGCATCTACCTGTTCATCGACACCCGACTTTACTCTGAGGCAATTCTCTACGCCTTCTACGTAGGCATGGGCATCTGGGGCTGGGCCCGCTGGAGCGCCCGGGCCAGTGCGGGCAGCCACCCGGTGATCCGCTTGTCAACCATGGGCAACGCCACCTTGATTGCCGCCAGCCTAGCGTTCGGCCTCACCCTAGGCCATCTGCTGGCCACCTTCACCGACGCCGAGCGTCCCTTGATCGATGCCATGACCACCAGCTTCAGCTTCGCCGCCACCTTTCTCGAGGTGCGCAAGACCCTCGACGCTTGGGTGTATTGGATGGTCATCAACGCCGTGACAATCTGGCTCTACCAAGATCGCGCCCTCGACATCTACGCGGCGTTGATGGGCATCTACGCGGTGCTGAGCGTCGTCGGCTTTGTTCGCTGGCGGCAGGCTTATCGAAACCAGCAGCCCGTCTATTAGCGTTGCTTGTCCTCTTGGGACAAAGCCCAAGTGGACTCCAGTTGGTCTGCCGGCGGGCTTTGATTGGCGATCCAAACGCACATCTGCGGATCCGCCTCGCGCAGCGTCCCGGAAATCCAACGCCCGTCCGAACGAAACAGGCCTTCCCCGCCGTCCCCTGAGACGCGCACGTTGCCGTCGGCCAGCAGACTGTAGATGGCACCCCCAAACGGATGGCGAATGCTAGGGCCCTCAGCGGCGCTCATTGGCCCTCCTCCACCCACTCGGTCAGCTTGTGGTGCAGCCAGCGAACCTTGGATTCCTGATAGCTCGCCAGGGTCACCCCGGACTTGTAGGTGGCTTCGAGGCCCAACTGCACCTTGGGCATGTTGAAGGCATCCTGGTCGAACACCCGGCCAAGGAAGCCGAGCGCCGATGACCAAGGCTCGTCCGGGGCAAGCCAGCGGATGGGCGCCGGCGGCGGACGTTCGCCTTGGAACGGCGCCAGCATCATGCACTCCATGATGGCGGAGCGATGGTCGTTGCCATTGGGGCGGAAGCGGTAGGTGATGCGGTTGAAGGCGCCCCAAGGATGGAAGTTCGGAAACAGCGTGTAGTCCAAGGCATCCACCATCTCCGCATCGCAGTAACGATCCACTAGGTCGCCCGCCGCCGCTCGCTGCGATTCCCGGCTCATGGCGGCGCTCCAGGCGCGGGGCGACATGCCCTCCGGCAACTCCGGCACCGGCTGGTCTTCGGAAACGTCGAGCACGGACCGCACGATGTCCTGGTCGGTCACCTCGTAGTCGAGCAGCGGGCTGGGGGTGAGGGCGGGCGTGATGACCCGGGCGCAGTTCTCCCAGATATCCACTTGGCTGTTCACGCAGCCGAGGCTCTTGAGGACCTGGGGATGGGTGCCGTTGACGTGATAGGCCTCGCAGAAGGCCTCCTGGGTGATTTTCCAGTTGGCGGGCATGATCTTCGCCACATGGGCCTGCTTGTAGAGCTTGCTGAGGTCCCACCGCTCGAACTGCCAAGCCAGGTCCTTGATGTAGTCGGCAAAGGGCGCACAATTCTGATCGGGATTGATGAACACGAAGCCGCCCCAGGTCGCGGTGGGAATCTCCGGCAGGGTGAAGTCCTCGTCGTTGACATGGGGAAAGTCCCAGCGGGCGGGAATGTCCACCAACTGTCCGTCCAAGCTCCAGCAGAAGCCATGAAAGGGGCAGCGCAATTCCGAGGCGTGGCCATCGAATTCCTTCAGCATCCGGCCCCGGTGCAGGCAGGCATTGGGATAGCACTTGATGGCGCCGGATTCGGTGCGCAGGACAATGAACGACAGGCCCGCTATGTCGTAGCGGAGGTGGTCACCCGTCTCCGGAATGTCCTCCTCCCGGCAGGCCATCTGCCAAACCCGCTTCCACAGCCGCTCAACCTCCAGGTCATGCCACTCGCTGCTCGTGTAGCGGGCGGCGGAAACGTCCGCGTCGCCGAGAAACTTGGGCGACTGGACGCGCAGCACTTCCGGCACTTCATGCGTGTCCTGATCGAGCAGGTCCTGATAGGTCAGGCCCGGCGAGCGGGGCATGTTGTCAGGGTCAAGTGGTATGGCTGCCTCGGCCATTGGCTCCTCCTTTGAAACGTTTATCAATAGCGCAAGCTTACGCGGGAGCACTCCCTACGGGAAGTGGTAGAGTTATGGTTTGGCCCACTAGTGTCCGGTTAATACTCGAATAAATTCAATTGGTTAGGGTCCATGTCCTGCCCGGAAGTGTGGTCGGGTTCGAGAAGGCATTGATTTAACGGCATTTTCTCGAACAGGGTGACGGACAGGATCTGTAGCAAAGTGT
>JAJEIQ010000051.1 GCA_022827905.1 Pseudomonadales bacterium
CGAATCAAGGGCCAAGGTCGGCACTACAGCCAGCCTCAGACGGTCGGGCTCAACGAAAACAAGGGGTTGCGACGGGCTCAGTGCCCGAACTAGGCCGAAATCCGCCCAAGTCATGGTCGAGTTGCGGAAGTCGGGTTAGCCTTCCCTCGGATCGAGGGCATGACGAACCTTCGGTTCGCGCCCTCGTCCGGCTATCTCCTTCCCTAAAGCAGGCCGAGCGTTCGATCGATGGTCCAGAACGCCGCCATGGCGCCGATGGCGTAGATCAGGGTCAAGTCGATCCAGGCCAGCCCGGCGTGCGGGGTGCCGGCTGGCTGCGCAACCCCCTGCAGCACCGCGGTGGGTGGACGCAACCCCAGCCATCGCGCCGTGCCCAGCAAGGCCAGCAACAGGGCGATGATCAGGATCTGGCCCACTTCGATGCCGATGTTGAACAGCAGCAGCGCCGGTGCCAGTTGATCTCGCGGCAGTCCGATGTCGGCCAACGCGCCGGCGAAGCCGAAGCCGTGCAGCAGGCCGAAAAGGAAAGCCATGATCCAGGGTCGGCGGCCGGTCATCGTCGAACGGCGCTCCGGCGGCAAGAGCAGCTCACGCGCCAGGAACAGGATGGATAGGGCAATCACCCCCTCTACCGGCCCTTGCGGGAGCCGCACCAACTCAAGCACGGACAGCGCCAGCGTGACGCTGTGGGCGAGGGTGAAGGCGGTTACGGTCTTCAGCAGTTCCCAGCGGCTGGGAATCAGATAAACCAAGCCGATGACGAACAGCACATGGTCGATGCCGAACAGCAGATGCTCGATGCCGAGCCACAAATAGGCGGCCACTCGGGGCGCTGGATCGCCTAGGTCCAGCGACGGCGAATTGGGGCGCAGAAGCGCTGTGAGCCGCTGGCCGTCCAGGTGCTGAATCTCCACCATCACGTCGGTCAGGGTCCGCGCCAAGCCACTGATGTGGATGGCGCCTTCGTCGAGGGGGCAGGCCACTTCCCACTGCTGCACCAAGGCGCCGCTGACCACTTCGGGCACCGGATCGGCGAGCGGTGGGCAGTCGTTGGGCAGCACCGGGTCGATCGGCAGCCGGCGATCCTGCACAATCGGTTGCTTCCACAGCACGTTGAACCGGTCCGGTGTGGATTCGACGATTTGCAGATAGGCGGGACGAACCTCGTGGGCCGCCAAGGGCGTGCTGGCGACCAACGCCGCGACCAACAGGGTCCATCGCAACGAGCTCATGGCCGATGCACTTCGTAGCGGCTGCGCAGCGCTTGGTAATAGGCGGCGTTGGCTTGCTCACGGCGCTCCGCCGTGAAGTCCGCTGACACCCGGTTGGCCACCTCCTCGAACGGCGGCTGCGTTTCCGGCAAAGCCTGTTCGAGCTTCACCAAGTGCCAGCCGTAGGCCGAGCGCAGGGGGCCCTGCCAGTCCGGGGCCGGGCTGAGCACCGCCAGAGCGGCGGCGAAGGGCCTTCCGAACAGGTCGCCAACCGCGCGCTCGGACCGTTCCGCGTAGGCGCGCTGCAGCATGAAGGGGTCGCCCTTGGCTTGTGGGTCCTCGAGCGCCGCCTTGGCATCCGCCTCGGCGTTCCCGCGCCGGTCGGTGGAGAAGTACCGATGCCGGAAGCTGTAGCGGGCGGGCAGCCGGTAGCGCTCGGCGTTGGCATCATGGAAGGCCCGCAGTTCCGCTTCGCTGGGCGACTGGCTGGTGGCGATGTCCTCGGTCAGGAAGTTCAGCTTCTGCACCAGGCGCCGGCGGACGATGATGTCGCCTTGGTCCAACGACAATCGCAAGGCCTCGCGGAAATAGATTTCCTCTTGGATGAAGCTCTCGATGAGGCCTTCCATCTCCTCTGCGGTCGGCGGACGCCCCATCTGGGCGTTCCACTGCTGGGTGAGCCGATTCACTTCGGCGGCGTCCACGTCGATGACGCGGTTGGGGGCGTCACCATCCAACAAGCCTGCGGCGGCGAACAGCGCGGCGCCGAGGCCTAGGAAGGCGATGAGTGGGTCTTTTAGCCAATTTTTCACTTGCCTATGCGTCCGGCGGGTTGGGTTTGTGGATGGGTGGTTTCGGTCCAGCGGTGTTTCAGCGTTTTACATCCCGTTGGAGTGGTTTATGCTGGCGCTCCAGCACGCTCCTTGCCTCGGGGCGAGCTACCCGCCGGTGGGCATTGTAACGGGTCGCCAACGGAGCCATCCATGAGTTTTGAAACCCTGAACTACGAGGTCGCGGACAACGTCGCGACCATCACCTTTAATCGCCCGGACGCGGCCAACGCCATGGGTCCGCTAATGGCCAAGGAGCTTGGCGCGGCAGCCATCGACGCGGACGACGACCCAGCGGTTCGGGCCATCGTCCTCACCGGTGCCGGCAGGATGTTCTGCGCCGGCGGCGACCTTGGCGCCTTCGCCAAGGCGGGGGAGGGGGCGCGCAAGCTGCTCATGCAAATGACCGGCGACCTGCATGTTGGCCTGTCCCGGTTGGCCCGCAGCAAGGCGCCGGTGATCGGTGCGGTCAATGGCACGGCGGCGGGTGCTGGCTTCAGCTTGGTCATGGCCTGCGACCTGGCCATCGCCGCCGAATCGGCCGTCTTCACCATGGCCTACACCCGTGCCGGGCTGTCCCCGGACGGCAGTTCGACCTACTACATGCCGCGCAAGATCGGTGATCGCCGCACCCGCGAGCTGATGCTCACCAACCGGTTGCTCAGCAGCCAGGAAGCCCTGGACTGGGGCATCGTCAATCAAGTGGTGGCCGATGCGGAGTTGCTTGGGGAGGCCCAAGGGTTGGCGAAGCGATTGGCCAGCGGCCCAACCGCCGCCTTTGCCGCCGTCAAGACGCTGCTCAACGGCACCTTCGACCAGACCCTGGAGTCGCAGATGGAGCTTGAGGCCCGGGCGATTGCCGGCCTCGCCGCCGGTGGTGATGGGCAGGAAGGCATCAACGCCTTCTTGGAAAAGCGCAAGCCGGTTTTCAAGGGTGCTTGAGATCAATTGATTCCACAGGGGCGAAGACGATGACCGCAGACGAGCTTCCCAAGCAACGCACCGAAGTGCTTGGCAAACAAATGGCCTACGCCGAAGTGGGTGAGGGCGATCCCATCGTGTTCCTGCACGGCAATCCCACTTCCTCCTATCTCTGGCGCAACATCATGCCGGCAGCGGCGGGCTTCGGACGCTGCTTGGCGCCGGACCTGATCGGCATGGGCGATTCGGACAAACTTGATGATTCCGGTCCCGACCGCTACACCTTCGCCGAGCACGCGCGCTACCTCGACGCCCTGCTGGAGGCTTTGGGCGTCACTCAGAACCTGGTGTTCGTCATCCACGATTGGGGCTCGGCCCTGGGCTTTCACTGGGCCAACCGGCACCGCAGCGCGGTCAAGGGCATTTGCTACATGGAAGCCATCGTCCGGCCCGTCTCCTGGGATGAGTTTCCTGCCGACGCAACGCCGGTCTTTCAGGGCTTCCGCTCGCCGGCTGGCGAGGCCATGGTGCTGGAGAAGAACCTGTTCGTGGAGCGGGTGCTGCCCGGTTCGGTGCTGCGCGGGCTTAACGATGAGGAAATGGCCGTTTACCGCCGGCCGTACCTAGAACCGGGCGAGTCCCGGCGTCCCACGCTCACCTGGCCGCGGCAGATTCCCATCGACGGGGAGCCGGCGGACGTGGTGGCGGTCGCCCAAGACTATTCGGATTGGCTAGCCGGTTCCGACGTGCCAAAGCTCTTCATCAACGCCGAACCGGGCGCCCTCATCACGGGCGCCACCCGGGAGTTCTGCCGCGCATGGCCCAACCAAACCGAGGTGACGGTAAAGGGCAGCCACTTCATCCAGGAGGACTCCCCAACGGAGATTGGCGCCGCGCTGGCCGACTGGTTGCCCACGCTCTAGCGGTTGGCCACCGCCAACCCGGCAATGATGACGCCTAGGCCGATGACAGAGGCCGGGTGAATGGCTTCGCCAAGCACGAGGGCAATCAGCCCCAAGGACAGCAGTGGGGAGAGGTAGATTAGCTGCCCGATGCGGGCGGCGTTGGCGGTGAGCGCCAAGGCGTAGCGCCAAAGCAGGAAGGCAACGCCCATCTCCACTAACCCGACCCAAGCACCGAAAAGCAGCGTGTCCGCAGACAGGGGCGGCCAGCCCGGCCCGGCGGCGCAGAGGACCGCGGTGGCTGCCAGCCCGACGGGAAAGCTCCAAGCCAGCAGGGCGATGGGATCGATGGTTGAGCGTGCCTGGGCCAGCCAGTAGCCCGCCCATAGCAGGGTGCTGCCCAGGGCCAGCGCAACGCCGACCCAATCAACGGCTTGGGACTGATCGAGCCCCCAAGGCCGCAGCACGATCAGAACGCCGCCGTAGCTAAGAAGTATGCCCAGCAGAATGGGCCGCGTTGGCCGTTGGCCCAATATCGGCCAAGCCAGCAGCGCCATGGCGATGGACCAGGTGTAGTTCAGCGGTTGCGCAACCTGCGCCGGCAGCCGGTCGTAGGCGGCGAAGAGCACAACGTAGTAGGCGAAGGGATTGAGCAGACCGAACAGCGCCGCTTGGCCAACGGCCTTGGTCGGCAGCCGCAGCCGCCCCAACCACCCGGCGACCACCCAGAAAAAGACGCATGACACCAAGGCGCCGGCGAAGAGCAATTGCACCGGCTCAAGGGTGCGCAGCCCCAGCTTGAATCCCGTCGCCACGGTGGACCACAGCGCCACCGCCAGCAGCGCGAGCAGAATCGCTCGCTGTTCCGATTTTGCAGCCACGTTGCTTGTGTCCTGATCTCTGCACCCGTATGGGTGTCTAGCAGATTTGCACGGAACCCAACTCAAGTCGAGTCGCGAGCCTGTCCCGCGTAGCGTCAACGGCGCCTTTGCGCGTATGCTTCGCCGATGCGCTGCGACGACGAACTGAAAGCAAGTATCGCCGCCAACCTGGCGGCCTTCGATGTTGTAGAAAACAAGGTGGACGACGCCCACCACGCGGCGGTTGCCATCACCGTGACCGACGCGGCTTACGGCGCGGACCTCCCGGGGTTCGAGAGCTCCCAAGATTGGCGTCCCGAGGCGGCGCTGATCCTCACCCGGCGTTCGGCGAAGCTACGCAATCATCCGGGCCAGTGGGCCTTTCCGGGCGGGCGGCTGGATGCCGGCGAGAAGCCCGTGCAAACGGCGTTGCGCGAACTGCGCGAGGAAGTGGACGTGCACTTGGATCAAGGGGAAGTGATCGGTGCCCTGGACGACTTCGTCACCCGCTCCGGATTCGTCATGAGCCCGGTGGTCGTTTGGGGCGGGCCGGGCCTCAAAACCAACCACAATCCGGCGGAGGTGGCGTCCGTGCACCGCATTCCGTTGACCGAGTTCATGCGCGAGGACGCACCCCTGCTCGACCAAGTGGCCAGCAGCGAGCACCCCATGCTGCGCATGCCCGTCGGCGACGACTGGATCGCCGCCCCCACCGCAGCCCTGATCTACCAGTTCCGCGAAGTCTGCCTATTGGGCCGCCACACCCGCGTCGCCCACTACGAACAGCCGACCTTCGCATGGCGTTGAAGGGACGGGCGCTGGCCTGCTGTCAACAGACTTGTTGACAAGCAAATCGGTTGTCAACGTTGCGGATGGCTGTTGACCCGAACCAAAGCCGTGCGCCAAACTTGGCGTTTCCCTGCACGACTCTCTGCAACAACCGAACGACACGAACTCAATGACTAGGAGGACACGACATGGCGATTCAAGAAGGTGACAAGCTTCCGGAAGCAACGCTGCACATCATGAGCGATGACCGCCCGAAGGCGGTGACGACGGCGGATCTCTTCGCCGGCAAGAAGGTGGTGGCGTTTGCAGTGCCGGGCGCCTTTACGCCGGGCTGCTCCCAGGTTCACCTGCCCGGCTACGTGGTGAACGCGGATAAGCTTAAGGCGAAGGGCGTGGACAGCATTGTCTGCATCTCGGTCAACGATGCCTTCGTGATGGATAGTTGGGGCAAGGCCCAAAACGCCGACGAATTGGTGATGGCCGGGGATGGCAACGGCGACTTCACCCGGGCCCTTGGCCTGGAGATGGATGCCAGCGGCTTCGGCTTGGGCACCCGTTCGCAGCGCTACGCCATGATCGTGGATGACGGCACCGTCACCGCCTTGGCGGTGGAGGCGCCCGGCGCCATCGAGGCCAGCACGGCCGAAGCGATGCTGGAGGCGCTCTGAATCTAGCGATCGCGGGTTAGGGCCGGTTTGCCGGCACTTTTATGCGAGGGGCAGGCCCCTCGCGCACCCCAGCTGAGGGCTCTTTCATGCGAGGGGTGCCCCCTCGAGCACCCCGGTGAAGGCTCTTGATCGCCTCAGAACAGCGGGCCGGCGTGCTCGCGGTGGTGTCCGCCTACAGTTTCTGGGGCGTGACGCCGATCTACTACAAGTGGGTGGAGTTCGCTGGGCCGTTGGAGGTGTCGGCCCATCGCATCGTCTGGGCGCTGCTCATCCTCGCAGGGCTGGTCGCTTTGCGGCGGCAGTGGCACGGCGTTCGCCGGCTCACAGCGGCGGAATTCGGTTGGCTGGCTGTTTCCGGTGGGCTGCTGTTCATCAACTGGCTCACATTCGTTTGGGCGTTGCAGAACGGCCGCATCGTTGAAACGAGCCTTGGCTACTACATCAATCCCCTGATTACGGTCGCCTTGGGCGTCGTCTTTCTAGGCGAACGGTTGCGCTGGCCGCAGACTGCTGCCCTAGCCTTGGCGGGCGCGGGCGTTGTCAATGAAGTGGTCGCCTTTGGCGCCTTGCCTTGGGCCGGCCTGACCCTGGCCATCACATTCGGCTTCTACGGCTTGGTGCGCAAGCGCATTCGCATCGATTCCGCCGTGGGTCTCGGTGTGGAGACTGGCTTGGCCGTGCCCCTCGCACTGGCCTTTTTGGCTTGGCAAGCCGCCCGTTCCGAAGGCTCGTTGGTTGCTGCATCCGGTGGAGAGGTCGCTCTGCTTGCACTCGGCGGCCTGGTGACCGTGATTCCCTTGGTGCTGTTTGCCGCGGCGGCCAACCGCCTGAACTTGGTGGTCATCGGCTTCTTTCAGTTCCTAGCGCCGACGCTCACCCTGCTGGTAGCCGCGTTCTACTACCGGCAACCCATTGTGGATGGCCAATGGCTGACGTTTGGATGCATCTGGGCCGCGCTGGTCACGCTCTCCGCTGAGAGCCTGCATCAAGGCTGGCGCTTGCGCCGCCATCTGGCTCGCTAGGGCGGGCGCTGTTCGTTCACGAGCGCGTCGCCCGCCCGCACGGCGTTCTGCAGGGAGCCGACCGACCGAATCCAAAGGTCCATGTCATTGAGGGGCTGGGGAAGGTTCGCCAAGGCCGCCTCGGCGGCGCGCTGGGAGTCGTGAACTTGCAGAATCAGCACGTGGAAAAGGCGATTGTTGCTTGCTAGGCGCACGCGATAGGCGGGCTCGATGCCATATTCAAGGCTGTGCCTTTGCAACGCTTCGGCGTTGGGAAAGGCCCCGGCCTGTATCGCGAAGTAGTCTGGCGGCAGGTCCATCAGCGCACTCTTCTCGTCGGCGGGCGCATCAGCCGCAGCGGAAGGAGCCCCGTCGCCGTCTGGGACCGGTTCAGTGGGTGGCGGGGGCGGCTCGGGTTCGGCCTGCGCTGTTGCTGGGTCAGCGGCTGGACTAGCTTGGGCCGTTGCTGGTTCAGCGGCTGGGCTGGCCTGGGCCGTTTTGGCTGGGACGGCTTGGTCAGCATCCGTTGGTGGGGCGGCTTGGCCAGCATCCGCTGGTTGGGCAGCGTGTGGCGCAGGCTCCTTGCCTTCCCGCTGGCATTGCCAGCGGTCTTTGTTGTGGGACAGTCCGCACACCCAAGGCGGGTAGCTGCTTGGCTCATTTGCCTCTTGTGGCGCCTTGGAAGCGCATCCGCTCATCGCCAAGCAGCAGACCATGGACCAGCAGGCAAGCCAAGATGAGCGCAACGAGGGGCGATTCCTTCGCCGGCAAATAGTGATCATTTGAAAATCGTCACGAAATCATCAAATTACGGCGTTGAACCTGACCGCGGCTTTGGTCATTATACGCGCCCATCACCAAGCGGGCGCACTTTGCTTCCAGTCGCGCCTGATAGTTTGGAAATTTGCCATGATCGCCACCATCGACGCCTATGATCGAGTTCCGCACATTTTGCGGCTCGACATCAGCGGCCGTCCGGTGGATTGGGTGCGCTGGAAGGACGCCGTGTGCCTGTACGCAAGGGACATCGTGGTCTGGACCTTGGGGGATCCGATTCTCCGCCTGCGCGGCGGTCATTGCCGGCTGGACGGCAGCCAAAGCATCATCGACGTCAACAGCATCATTGCCTGCAGCGGAGAGATCGCACCCCCTCGGCTCGGCATTCCGCCGCTCACCAATGCGGCGCTGTTCAGCCGCGACCGCCACACCTGCCTGTACTGCGGCGGCGAGTTTTCCGCGGGTCAGCTCAGCCGCGATCACGTGGTGCCCACTTCCCGGGGCGGCAAGGACGTTTGGGACAACTGCGTGGCGGCCTGCAAGCGCTGCAACCACGCCAAGGGCGATCGGCTGATGCATGAATGGGGGCGGGAGCTGCTGGCACTGCCCTACGCGCCCAACTTCGCGGAGTATCTCGCCTTGATCAACAGCGGCCGGATTCTGGGCGACCAGATGGACTTCCTGCGCCGCAGCTTCGGCGCCGGCAGCCGCGCGAACCGTCGGTTCGCGTTGGAATACCGCTGACGCGAAAGCGAACCTGCGGTTCGTATGGAGTTTCGCTAACGCGAAGCTCCTGTTCAATTAGCTGGCGTAGCGAACCTTCATGCTGGTTCGAAAGTCACTCTTAAGGCCTTCAACCCGCGCAGGATCATGGAGGGGTGGTGCGTGAAGTCGTTGTCCGGGGCGAGCGCCACGTGGCGCAGCCGCTGGGCGAGGGCGGTGAATGCCTGACGCATCTCCAAGCGGGCCAAGCCGGCGCCGATGCAGTGGTGTATGCCGGCACCGAAAGCCACGTGGGTGCCGGCGTTGGCTCGATGCAAGTCGATCTGCTCCGGGCTTGCGTACTTGCGGCCGTCCCGGTTGGCTGCTGCGAAGCGCAGCATGATGCGCGCCCCCTTGGGCAGGTGGACGCCGCCGAATTCGGTGTCCTTGCGCACCACGCGAAACAGCCCTTGCACCGGGGACTCCAAGCGCAGCACCTCGTTGACGAAACCCAGGGCGCGGTCCGGCTGCCGCTTGATTGCCCGCAGC
Source organism: Pseudomonadales bacterium (assembly GCA_022827905.1). Taxonomy (GTDB): domain Bacteria; phylum Pseudomonadota; class Gammaproteobacteria; order Pseudomonadales; family Azotimanducaceae; genus Azophilus. Next base: position 9,211 of record JAJEIQ010000051.1, read on the forward strand.
AACGCTGGCCGTTCCGCCAGCAGGCGCACCCCGGCAGCAATGCCGTTGGTGGTGGTCTCGTTGCCGGCGACCAGGAATTGTTGGGTCAGCGACAGCATCTCAGCCATGCTGAAGCCTTGGCCTTCAGCGTCCCGGGCTTGCACGAGATGGGTCAGTAGGTCGTCTTGGGGCTGTCTGCGCCTCGCTTCCAGCGCCTCGACGATGAAGTCCTGAAACGCCTTGATGAGCTTGGCGCACTCGATCAGCCGCTGGTCGTCGACCATCATGCCCAAGGGCTCCACGGAAGCATCGGACCAAGCCTTGATCTTGGGCGCCAACGCCGGGTCCAGGCCGAGCATGTCGGCGATCACTCGAACCGGAATCGGCACGGCGAAGCGGGACACCATTTCCGTGGCGCCCTCACCGATGAACTCGTCGATGGCACCGTGCGCGATTTCCTCGATGCGGCTGTTGAGCTTATCGAGGCTGCGGGCTCGGAACGGCGCATCGACCATCTTGCGGATGCGGGTGTGGGATGGTGGATCGTTGGTGACCAAGGTGTTGACCGTCGGATGGCAGGTCTTGCGGATCTCAACGGCTTCGGGCGGCGGCGGGCGCATGCCATCGACCGTTTGGCTGTCGATGCTGGAGAACGTCTCCGTGTCGCGCAGCACTTGGCGCATCAGCGCGTAGCGGCCACAGACAAAGATACCGAGCCGCTCATCGAAGTGCACGGAGCGCTCGCGCAATGCCTGATGGTATGCGTCAGGACACTGCTGCACGTCCGCGTCCGCCAAGCTCTTTTCCTGCAACAGCGACATGGCTTGCAGTGTGCCCGTCTAAATCGGCGCGTCAAGCAAGGCAGTGACCGTCGATCTAACGTATATTGGCCACCCTGCTCTCTGGCGAGGAGAGGCCATGCAGCCTTCCGGCACCGTTAAAGTTTGGGATGTGCCCTTAAGAATGTGGCACTGGGCTTTTGCCACCTGCTTGGCGGCCTTGCTCTACACCGGTCTATCCGGCGACTTGTCGCTGTTGAAGTGGCATATGCGCCTAGGCGCATTGATGGTGGGGCTGCTGCTGTTTCGGCTGCTGTGGGGACTGTGGGGGGGAATCCACGCCCGCTGGCGGGGCTACATGCCCAATCTGCGCCAATTCGTGGCCCACTTTCGCGGTGGGCGTGTGGACGATCCGCACACTGCGCCGGGCCGGGTGCTGGCTATCGGCTTCGTTGCGTTGGCGGCGGTTCAGGCCGGGACGGGCCTCTTTGCCAACGACGACATCTTCACCGAAGGGCCGCTGGCGCGCACTGTCAGCGACGCGCTTTCCGACCGCTTCACCTGGGTGCACAACCGCGTCTTCATGGGCCTCATCGCCCTGGTCGCGATTCACCTAACCGCCCATGTGGTTTACGCCCTGAAGCGCGACCCGACGCCGCTGGCCATGTTCACTGGGCGCAAGCGCGCCGCCGTCGAACCGGCTGGGAACTACTGGCTGCGGGCTGCCGTTACCGCCGCCATCGCTGCAACCGCAGTTCTAGTGGGCGGATTGATGCCCTAACGCGGCAGCGTTACTCGTCCTTGAAGTCGTCGTGGCAGCCCTTGCAGGCTTGGCCGAGGGCTTGGGCCGCCGGGCCGATTTCGCCGCCGCCCACTATCGCATCCCGAAATGCGGGAGCGGCTTCCTGGAAGGCCTGAATGCGTTCGGCGAAGACGTCCGGCTGCTCCCAGATGGCGGCTTTGGCGTTGCCGCCGATGGAGCCCTCCGGAAACAGCGTGTGGGCAATGGCTGCCATGTCCGCTATGGCGTTGGCGTGCGCGGCCAAATGGGCGCCATGCGGCACCTTGCCCTGCAGGATGTCGAACACTGCGGTGGTGTGACCGCCGATGGCCTCCATGGTGTGGTGGCGGTAGTCCGCAGCCCCTTCGTCGGCTAGGACGGTGGACGAGACCAAAAGAAGCGATAGTCCAAGAAGCGCCTTCGTGTGCATGTGTGGAGTCTCAACCGAAGAAATGGACGTGCATTAAAGCCGTCGAGCGGTGGTCTCGCAAGCCTTGTTTGGCATAGACTCCGACTACCAGCACTCCCGAAGGAGTATTCAATGGCGGACGAACAAGACATCGGCACTGAGTTGGGCGTTGGCGCGGGCGATGCGGCGGAGCCCGCGCTCGGTGGCCAGTTGACCCAGGATGGCGCCCTCATTCTCGCGGGCCTCGCGCTGTTCGGCGGGGCGGAGGCCTGGGCCGCAGCCAGCGGCTTGGTCCTAGCCCAAGTGGTTGCCGTGGGCAACGCGCTGGTGGCTGGCTGGGTCATCGCCAGCATGCTGCACGAATGGGGCCACTACGCGGGGGCGAAGCTGGCCCGCTCTGTGGCGCCGCGGGTCAAGCCGCCGGGCTTTTCGTTCTTTCGCTACCGCTTCGATCTGGAAAGGAACTCATTGGGGCAGTTCACCGCCATGAGCCTCGGCGGCAATGTGGCGCATTGGGGGGTCTTCGCCGCCGCCTTCCTGCTGCTGCCGATGGCCACGCTGGCGCAATCCGGGTTCGTTGCGGCCACTTTCGCCTTCGCGGTGTTCGCCAGCGTCATCGAGTGGCCCATCATCGCCCGCACCAACTGGGGCGGGTTGCAGCCAGCGAAGGCGTTCGCCCACATCGATCGATCATTCATCCGGCGCCACTACGTCATTGGCGGCGTCGGCGGATTGGCCTTTCTGGCGTTTGCGTAGCGCCAGTTTCACCGCTCGTCATACCAAGGAGGGACTGTGTCAAAGGCGCGACTCATCGAATTGGCCAGGAACGATTTAGAGCACGGCAAGAAGGGCACCATCGGCCAAGCCAACGACATCTTGCGGGTGCCGGTGGAAAACTACTTTGCGCCGGACCGTTGGAACGCCGAAATGCGGCAGGTCTTCCGCAGAATGCCGTTGATGCTGGCCACGACTGCGGAACTGCGTGAAGCGGGCGCCTACAAGTCCATGGAGGCGGCGGGCGTGCAGGTGCTCATCACGCGCACCCAGGGTGGCCGGATCAAGGCGTTCGTCAACATGTGCAGCCACCGCGGGTCGCGCATCATGCCGGAGGGCACGGGAACTGCGCACCGGTTCACCTGCCCGTACCACGCATGGACCTACAGCCAAGACGGCGACTTGGTGGCGGTTTACTCCGCCGACGACTTCGGTGCCATTGACAAGAGCTGCCACGGCCTGACGGAGCTGCCGTCCCTTGAGAGGGCCGGCCTGATTTGGGTGACGTTGGATCCCGAGTCCACCTTGGACATCGGCTTGTTCCTGTGCGGGTACGATGCGATGCTCGCCGAATTCGGCTTCGATTCTTGGCACCACCAAGCCTCGCAAATCGTCCACGGCCCGAACTGGAAGGTGGCCTATGACGGCTATCTCGACTACTACCACCTGCCCATCCTGCACAAGGACAGCTTCGGCACGGACATCGGCAACCAAGCCAATTACTACAGTTGGGGGCCGCATCAGCATCTGGGCCGCCCGGACCCTGGCTGGGCTGAATTTGAGGGTGCCGGGGAGGATGAGTGGCCGACGGACAAGCTGCTGATGGGCGTTTGGACCATTTTCCCCCACGTTTCCATCGCCAGCTTCGATGGTGGCGGCCGCTCGGTGATGATTTCGCAACTGTTTCCCGGCGACGCACCGGAAACCTCCTACACCGTTCAGAACTACCTGATGGAGCGCGCGCCGAGTTCGGATGAAGCCGTTGCTGAGGCCAAGGAGCAGTTTGACCTGCTCAAGTACGTCGTGCAGGAAGAGGACTACGCCACCGGCATCGCCCTGCAGAAGAACTTGCCAACCGGCGCCAAAAGCCATGTCCTGTTTGGGCGCAACGAAAGTGGCGGCCAGAACTTCCATCGTTGGGTGGATGCCATCCTGGAAACGCCCGATGAGGAGCTGCCCAAGTTGTTCCAAACCGGGTGACCCAGTTCGAGGGCAAGATGCCCTTGTCTGTTAGATTTCCCCCCTGCGGACCCGGAAACGGGATTGCCTCCCCGGCGCCCTAGGGCGCCGGGGAGGCGCGGCGGCCGGGTCGTGATGCCCTGGGTCATAGAGGACCGTGAGCGA
>JAJEIQ010000065.1 GCA_022827905.1 Pseudomonadales bacterium
GCCTGCTCCCTAGCTGTAATCCCATTAAAGGTATACAGATTGGCCGGCGCGATCAACCCCCGCAATTCCGTGCAACTGCACCATTCGACCGCCCCAACTCCCTGCCCGGACGCAGACCATCACAAATCTGACGTGCACCCCGGTTAGCGACACCGGTTGCCCAGCCAATGCCACCCGGCGCCGGTCGTAGTCGATGGTCAGCCCATCAAGCACGAACGGCTCGGCCTCGGCGCGCCGACGCAGTGCGGCCCCTACCCGAGCTCTCAACTCAGTTGGCGAGAAGGGCTTGACGATGTAATCGACGGCACCGCTTTCCAAGGCCCGCGCGATGGTCTCATCGCGGCCGTAACCGGAGATGAAGACGACCGGCAGGCTGGCGAGTTCCGGGATGCTGGCCATCAACTCGATCCCGTCGGCACCCGGGAGCACGAGGTCAAGCAGCACTAGATCCGGCTGCTCCGATTGAATCAATCCCGGCAGTTCCGTCGGGTCGCCCGTCACCAAGGGGATGTACCCCCCGGACGCGAGGGCATCGCGGACTTGGCGCAACGTGCGCGGGTCATCATCGACCACAAGAACGCGGGCGCCCTTCAAGGCCTCCACCGACTGGCCCGGACGTGGGGCGCCAGATGCAGGGGAACTGTCCGCCACCGGCAGGGTAAAGACAAACCTTGTGCCTCGGCCCGCGCCATCGCTCTCCGCCTTAATGCGGCCGCCGTGCGCTTCCACCAACCCCTTGCAGATGGCTAGGCCCAAGCCGTAGTCATCGGCATCGCCCGTTCTGCCGGTGAGCCTAGTGTGCCGGTCGAAGATGTGCGCAAGTTGCTCCGCAGGAATTCCTTTGCCTTCGTCCGAAACCGAGAGCCTGACGTGAACTCCGTCCCGCTCCGCAGCTACCTGAATGACGGAGGTCTGCGGCGCGTGCCGAGCCGCGTTCGAAAGCAGGTTGCCGAGAACCTGAACGATTCGCTGAGGGTCGGCCATCACCCGGGGCAGATCCGGGGGGAGATCAATTTGTACGGCTTGCCGGCCGCCGCCGCTGATGAAAGCATTGCGAGCTTGGTCAATCAAGCTGACCATCCGGGAAGGCTGTGGGGCAACCGACAGTGTGCCGGCCCTGATGCGCCCTGCATCCAGCAAATTGCCGATCAGATCGCGCATGTGATCGGCCTGCTGGTCAATGATGCGGAAGAACTGGATCATCTCCGCCGCGTCGAGGTGCTGGGCGGTGCCCAACACCGTGGCCGCCGAGCCCTTGATCGAGGTCAGTGGAGTGCGCAGCTCATGGCTCACCACCCCAAGAAACTCCGCTCGCATTCGCTCGATCTCCCTAAGCGGCTCAAGATCCTGCATTGTGACGACCACCGACACGATCTCGTCCTTTTCGCCACGAATCGGCGTGGCGTTGATCAGCATAGCCACGCTTCTGCCATCCGGCACCGAGAGAACAACCTCTTCAGCCCGCACCGTTTGTGCGGTGCTAAGCTGACAAGACAGGGGGTACTCCTCCAGGGAGACCTCCCGCCCGTCCTGGAACCGGCAGGTGACGACCTCCAACTGCTGCTCGATTGAGTTGCCCGGTATGTGCAGCCCCCCCACGATTCGTTGCGCCTCGCGGTTGACCGACTGCGGCCGTCCGGTCGCGGCGTCGAACACAACTACGCCAATCGGCGAAGTGTCGACCAGCGCTTCGAGGTCAGCCCTCGCCCGTTGCTCTGCCCCATAGGTGCGCGCGTTGGTGATGGCTGACGCCGCTTGCGAAGCAAACAGCGTCAGGATTTCCTCGTCTTCGTCCGTGAAGTCGACCCCGTCTTCCTTGGCGCCGAGAAAGAAGGCGCCCGACGGCTCGCCCCGGTGCCGCATCGGCGTGCCCTGGAAAGTGGTTTCCGGGATGAAGTCCGCGGAATAGCCAAGCGAGCGGACATAGCTGGCCAGATTCGGAACCCGCAAGGGCTTGGGCTGGTCTCGAAGATGCTCAAAGAACTGCTGTCCCTCGGACCACTCCTCGAAGCGCTGATACTCATCCGGCGTCATCCCCGAAGTGACCAACTCCAAGAGCTGCCCGCCTTCATCCAAGGTCGTGATCACGCCGTAGCGGGCACCGGTCAGCGCCCGGGCGCTATCCACCACCTCGCGCAGCACCGTGGCCACGTCGAGGCTCCCGCTGATGCGCAGCACCGCGCCGCTCAGCCGGGAGATGCGCTCATTGAGCGCCTCGATCTCACGATTCAGCTCTTCGATATTCCCCATCGCCCTGCTCCGGCATGTTCCGTGGTTGCTTGCGGCCCCAACTACAACTTAGGCCGCAGGGGTCGAGCATAGCACTCCGCTCAACCAGATGGTGGCAACTGTGACCATTCTGTGAAACCACGTAGGGTCCGTGGCGTTAGACTCCCCGCTGCGCCCGCCAAAGCACGGGCCAGCACAGGCCGATCCCCACCGCAAAGCAGAGCACCGCAAACCCGCCGTTGGCTCCGAAGCCTCCGGCGGCATCGCTGATGAAGCCGCCCACGAAGGGTGCCAGGGCACCGCCAAGAAGCACGAAGGCGGGATGCGACCCGGCCAACGCTCCCGAGGGGTCGAGCCGGGAAAGAACGCCCAGCATGATGGGCATGAAGGCCGTCGGCAGCACCGCGAACACCGGCGTGGCGATGATGAAGGCCATGGGGCCGCTGATGTTGGAGAGTGCCAAGCCGCTCAACGTCAAGAGCACGGTAAGGGTGAGCAGCGGCACCAAGGGCTTGGTGCGGCTGCCGACGTAGCCCGCCACCAAGGGTGCGACGATGCCAATGAACGCACCTGCCATCATGACGTAACCCACCACTTCGGCGTCCAGCGGCACCTCGCGCCCGATCTTGACCAGGAACAGCGCCAAGGTGCCGTGGCCGTGGAAGATGACGCCCAAGCCAAACAAGGCCAGCCAACCGATGCCCTTGGGCGCCCCGCCGCCCTGTTGCAATGAAGCCGGCGACTGGCCCGGCGTATGGCGAATGAACGGCAGCACCGCCAGGGAACAGAGCACATAGACTGCAAACAGCCCATCGAGCTCGTTCCAGACCACGCCACCCATGGAGAGATGGGCGTTGGCGAATTCATGGGCGTTCAAGGCCCGGGGCAGCACCAGCGCCAAGCCCATGGCCATGACCCCAACCATGGAATTGATGATGCCGAAGGTCAGTTCCGGCGTGGCCGACCGGGCGGCGGTGGCCATGACCGTGGAAACCACCGCTCCCAACGCGAAGCCGGCCGGCGCCCTCAGGAGCAGCAAGTCGCCGACATCGGCAGCGAATAGCGAAGCCGTGTTGAAACCGATGATGGCCAGCGCGCCAAACAGATAAACCCGGTGCGGGTCCATCTTCGTGGCCAGCCGGGCGAAGATGAGGTTGCCGGCGGCGATGGCGGCCAGTTCCGCCGACGCCACCTTGCCGGCGTCGAAATTGGTGGTCGAAAACGACAGCGCGATGGCGTCCACGTTGAAGGGCATGCCGAGGGAGGCGGCGAATGCCAGCAGCAGCACGGCGGTCAGCGTGACCACCTGCGCCGGCGTGAATTCAATCCGTTGGTCCATCCAGGGTCCCCTCCACTAGAGATTTCGCGCCGCGGCATGGCCGGTGGCGATGGCAGCCGGCAGGAACCCCGGCCCCGCCGCATCGCCGACCAACGCAACCGTGCAATCCAGTCGATTTAGCTCTTCAATCAAAGCCGGGTCGGGACGCCGCGCCGTGGCCAACACCAGGGTTTCGGCACCCACCTCCATGTCCGGCCAGCCCGCTTCGGAAGCGATCATCGCCCGATCGGCGGCCACCGAACCAATCCGGGCTTGGGTGAGAAGCCTGAAACGGCCGCTGCCTTGCAACCGCTCCAAGGCCGGCACGCCCACGCCGATGCCCATCATCTCCGGCGCGAAGCCCGCCAACGGCGTCACGAAGGTGACGCTCGCGCCTCGTTCAAGGAGGAACTCGGCGGCGCCGATGGCTTCATAGCCGCCGACAGCATCAAATACCAACGCACTGCCGGGCACTTCATTTTGGCCAGCGGCCAGCAGTTCCGCGGCGGTAAGCGCTTGGCCGGACTCAGCCCCAGGCGGCAAGTCGTCGGATGGCAACCGAGCGGCGCCCACAGCGACGATCACCGCGTCGGGCCGCAGGGCGGCAACCCCGCCCGCCGTGGCCGGCGAGGACAGGCGCACGTCCACGCCGCGCCGCGACATCTCGCCCGCAAGCCAATCCGCTATCTCACCGATGGCACCGTGCTTCGGCGCCAGCCGCGCCGCCTTCAGAGTGCCGCCGAGCGATGCCGTCGCTTCCAGCAGCGTCACCTGGTGGCCGCGCAGGGCGGCGACGCGCGCCGCCTCCATGCCGGCTGGCCCGCCGCCGACCACAACGACCCGCTGGGGCCGCGACGCCGGTTCGATCAGTTCCTCCGACAAGCGCAACTCCTGTCCGGCCGCCACGTTCACCGCGCAACCCACTCGGCCGCGGCTTAGGCCGCCGACGCAGCCTTGGTTGCAACCGATGCAGGGCCGCACTTCCTCCGCACGGCCGGCCTGGGTCTTGCGCACCAGGTCCGGATCGGCGATGTGGGCCCGCGTCATGCCCACGAGATCCGCCTTGCCGGCACCGATCAGGGCATCGACATCGGCCAAGGCGGTGAAGCGCCCGGTCACGATGGTCGGCAGCTTGGTGAGCGCGGTCACCCGCTCGCTGAACGGAATCTCGTAGCCCGTCGGCTCATGCATGGCGGCAATGATCTTGTGGCTGTTCAGGGAACTGCCGTGGGAGACGTTGAGGTAGTCGATCAATTCCTCCTGCAACACCCGATTGACGATCTCGACGTGCTCATCGACGTTCAGGCCGCCGGGAAAGTTGTGCGGCCCCACCCGGGTGCCGACCACGAAGCCGTCCCCCACCGCATCGCGCACCGCCCGCAGCACCTCCAAGTAGAAGCGCATGCGGTTCTCGAACGATCCGCCATACTCGTCCTCGCGCCGATTGTGGCTGGCCGAGATGAACTGCTGCAGGAGGAAGTCATGGGCGCAATGCACCTCGACGCCGTCCAACCCGCCGGCTTTGACGCGCGCCGCTGCTCGCGCAAAGGCTTGGGTCACCTCCGCAATCTCCGGCTTGGTCATCGCGTGGGATTGCATGGGCGACATGGGCACGGGCGCCTCGGACGCCGACCAAGGCCGCTGCCAAGGCGGCCCGCCGTACAGGCCCATGTGGTTGATCTGGGCAAACACCCGCATGCCGAACGGCGCCGCCTGCTCCATCAGCTCGCGGTAGCGCGGGATGATGGCGTCATCCCAAGCATGCAGGGTCATCGGCCCGCTCCAATGGACGCTGGCCGCCTCCAGGATGGTCAGCCCCACCCCGCCCTTGGCCCGCGCCACATGGTAGGCAATCAGGTCATCGGACAGGTCGCCATGGCCCATGCTGGTGCCGTGGGCCGTGCGCACCACCCGATTCTTGACCGTCACACCGCCGATGGCGATGGGACTCAGCACCCGCTCAAGCGCCAAATTGACCCCTCCCTCCCGAAAGAGCCATGATGTGGCGGGACGGGGCGGCAGTCAAACCGGATGCGGCGTCAAGCTCCCCGGAGCGAGGGCGTCCCGCCCTCGAACTGGCCGCCCCAATCCACGTTGGACTCAGCGGCCTTAACTCCGACCTCCGTCGCTTTCTTAGGTAAATTGTGCAAGTATAGGTGGCAAATTTCCGGTAAAAATGCCAACTATGTATACAAGATTCCTGAAAACACCATCTCGATCCATTCTTCTGCTTGGCCCCCGCGGCACCGGAAAGTCCACGTGGATTCAAGATCGCTTTCCGCAAGCCATCTCATATGACCTGTTGGATGCGGGCGAGTCAATACGCCTGAATCGCAATCCCAACGCACTGTTTGACGAACTACGCGGGCTTGAAGCTGGCACTTGGGTGGTCATCGACGAAATTCAGAAAGCCCCAGCACTGCTCGACCAAGTGCACAGGCTGATGGCGTCACACGGGCTCAACTTTGTTTTGTCGGGGTCAAGTGCCAGAAAACTGCGGCGGGGCGGCGTGAACCTGCTCGCCGGGCGCGCGGTGTCAACGGAGCTTTACCCCCTTGTTTCCGCGGAGCTCGGCGAAGACTTCAATGTCGAGCACTCGCTGCGCTTCGGCAGCTTGCCGTTGGCGCTAATCCAATCCGACGCCCGAGACTATCTGCGCACCTATGCCCAAACCTACCTGGATCAAGAAATCCGTGCGGAAGCACTCACGCGCAACTTTGCTGGATTTGCTCGTTTCTTGGAGGCGACGGCTCGACAGAACGGCCAGACAACCAATGCCAGCGCCATAGCGCGAGATGCGGGGGTGTCGCGAGCCACGGTGAACAACCATTTCGATCTGCTGGTCGATACGCTCATCGGCTTTTGTTTGCCGCCTTGGAAGTTGAAGGCCGCAAACAAGCAGGTGAGTCACAGCAAATTCTATCTGTTCGACTGTGGAGCGGCGCGCGCGCTTTCGGAACGCCTGCCCTACCCGGTGGGCGATGAGGAACGGGGCAGTTTGCTCGAAACCCTGATTCTTGGCGAAATGCGCGCCCATCTCGCCTATACGGGATTGCGCTACCCGCTGCATTTTTGGCGCAACCACAACGGCACCGAGGTGGACGTGATCGCGGAAACCGTTGCCGGCTACACGGCCGTGGAAATCAAGGCCAGCTCGCGCTGGGAGCGGCGCTTCAACCGGGGCCTTCATCTGGTGCGATCCCAGTTGGGCGCCAACAAGACGCGGTGTTTTGGGGTGTACCTTGGCGAACGCGAGGCGCTGATCGATGATGTGCGGGTTCTTCCCGCCAAGGAGTTTTTGAAACGAATGTGGGAGGGGAGCGTTTTTGGTTGATTCAGGGTGCTGCAGAAAACCGGTTGACCAAGCAACATTCGTCCGTCACGCAATTCCACAGTCAGCACCTTTTCGGAGGTTCGGTGACCTCCAACTAGTCGTCAATCAGAAGTCACGGCCCTCCCTCCGCAACCTTACGGCGAAGTCGCTGGGGTGCAGCCCCGCCCACTCGATGATCGTCCGCATGTTTTCAGCGTGGTACTCGGCGCCGAAATTAGCATCAATGAATAGGTCGCCTGCCGACTTGGGATCGCGCAGGCTGTTGCGATCTGCCCGTGCAACAACCAGTAGGTGGCGATTATCTAGGAGGTGGCCTAAGTCACGATCTAGGTGGGGGTTGGCGTAACGGCGAATCGGCAATTTGTCATCCGGCAGATGACTCCGCTGCCTCAGCCACTTTGTCAGCTCGACTACAAGCTCGTACAGATGTTGTACTGACACCGTCCCACCATCCGGAAAGCGCAATCCGCTCGGCTTGGAGTACGGTGGCAGCGGTCTAGGGTGTGATAGCCGGATCCACTTCTCGGGCTTGGAGTCGTCAAACGCCTCTCTATCCTTAGACCTTTGACCAAGCCAGCGACGCAGCGACCGCTGGCCCTCGCTGGAGGCGCGGCCTGCGAGGAGGCCCGCCAGATTGACATCCTCGTCCAGTTCCCGCCAATGGATGCCCTGACCCCCATCAATGATCGTCCAGTTTGCACGTTCCTCCTCCGTGGCATAGGCCAACCGCGGATACCATCCGGTTGGCACTGCCAACGTCCGTCCATCGCTCAAGTCCACCGTCAGTGCCTCTTCAGAGACCGACACATCCAAGACGTCGGGCATCCCCGCTTCAGGCGTCGAAAAATTCATCCCAAGCCTCCAAAAGTTCCCGCTGACGTTCCTGTACGAGTCTCAAGATGCGCAGGATTTCCACTCTATTGAATCCGCCGCTTCGCTGCATTCTCACGGGTTCCAACCAAATTTTCGCAACCAATCCGTCGCGTTCAACATGAATGTGTTTCGGTTCCTCGGCATCGCTGGAGTAGAAGTAGAAGCGGTACGGCCCGAGCCTAAGCGCCGTAGGCATCGCATCAATCTCGGAAGGCCAGCGGCCACTTTGGTGCATTCATCTTTTGTCCACCTTTCCAGGTACTTAATGTAGTCCGGTGCCATTCTTCCGCCATGATAACCCAGATGTTGCCACGTCGATCTCATTGATGTGGATTCCACAAGACAACAACGATGTAGAATCTGCGTCAATCCAACCGCAGGGAAGCACGCTCCCATGCCCCAAGCCCCCACCTCCGAAGAGATTCGTGCCCTAGTCGGCCACCAGTTTCCCGGCGGCTCCTACACCATCGCCCACTGGGAGAACTTCCTGCTCACCGAATGCACCGGGGCGCAGCCGCTGCCGGATGGCTTGGCGCATCCGGTCGCCCTCTTCCATGTGCCGATCCTGGGGGCCAACACCTCCATCAAGGACATGTTCGCCCTCGGCCAAGCGGAATCGGACTTCTCCATCGGCATCGAGAGCTACGTCTGGGAGATTTTCCAGCCGCTGCTTGAGGAAACGCCCTACCGCATCACCGGCGAGGTGGTGGAGGCCGACCGCCGCAGCGGCGACGGGCGTATCTTCGACCGCATTGCCTTCCGCTTTGAAATGTTCGCGCCGGACGAGGCCTTGTGCGCCCGGGCCACCATCACTTGGCACTACCGGCGCAGCTTCGAAAGCAACCCATCCGAACAGGCGGACCTGAACAAGCACGTCGAGCCGGTCGAGGCGTCACCGACCGCCGGTGAGCCGGCAACGTCACCCTCCGGCGTGCGGGTAGGCGATGAGATTCCCCCTTGGGTCATGGCCCGGGTCGCGCCCGAGCGGATGCGCACCATGGCGGCCATCCTGCGCGATCCCAACCCAGTGCACTGGGACCCGTCAGTGGTGGAGAAGATCGGCTTTGGCCACCACACCATCAACCAAGGCCCCTTGGGCCTGAGCTACATGATCAACATGCTCCATGACTGGGGCGGCCCCCGCGCCATCCGCCGCATCGTCATGCGTTTCCCGTTGGTGGTGCTCGACGGCGACCACATCACGGCCAAGGGCCGGGTCACCAACATCCGCCAAGCGGACGGCGAATGGATCGCCGACTGCGACATCTGGCTGGAGCGTGAGGGCACGGAGCCGCCCCTAGAAGGCACCGCCAGCGTGGCGCTCGGTTCGCTCTGAGCGCCCCAACCGATCATCCGGCTGCGGCTCTGTATTTCCCAGCGTCAGGCCTATTCTATGAACGATAGCAATGCGCGATCCCACCGCTTCACGGCAACACTGGACCAACAAGCCCGTAGGCGAGCACTGACTGATCTATCGAGCTGGTTGTGAACTATGTAGGCGCGAGAAAAAGGCTCGTCGACTGGCTACGCAAGCAACTCATCGGCCCAGCCGTCGAAGGCAGCTTGAACATGTCCCCTCTAGACCGGTATCCGACCGGAGTGCTGCATCCGGTCGACCCGGACCTGTCCGGCATTGATCCCGCCTCCTTGGTTGACGACATCGCTGAACGTTCCCTTCTGGAAGACGAGAGTGAAGACGATGCGACGCCGGACAACGACGAAACGAGCGAAGCGGCTCCAGCCCGGACAACCCGCCGTCGACGCTACGTCCCACCTTCGTCGGCCGGATTCTCCTTCTTCCTTCGTGAAAACACTGCCCTATCAATCAATGCCTCCGCAGCAATCTATCGGGGCGCAGATGAACGAGGCGATCGAGGCAGATTCCGCACTCGCGAATACACCCGTGAGGAACTCGAGGAATTTGTCATTACGGTGCCTAGCGCTGTGACGCCGGGGGAACGGAGAACGGACATCTGGGAAGGACGTGCCAGCATTGACATTCGCTCCCGCCCGCATCGCGACGGTTGGATCGTCACCGTCACCCTTTGCAATCGCAGGGAATTGGACCCAAGCACTTCCCCAAGGGACCGAACCGGCGACCGAGTGAGCAAGTCGTTGTTCGAAGCACGTCTTGAATGCGTCGTCGAGAGCGGCGGGTTGGCAGAGTATCCACGAGTTGACCCAAGCCTGCTCACGGATGAAGAACTGGAACTAGAGCTTCAGTATCAGCACCAGCGAATCTATGCCATCGGTCATGGAGCCGCCGCAAACTGGAATGTGGAACCTCACAGCCAGCCACGCATCTGGTGCGAGTTCATGCCAGAGGCGGAAGTGCCAATGATGACCGTGAACACCGGTGGCGACGATGCGGTGCTGCGACTCTCGTATCTTGCCGAAAAGGTCGTCCCCGAAGAATTGGCCGGGTTTGTTGAAGGATACGCACGGTGGATTGCCAACCAGCAGCACACCGCCGAAACGTTTTCCAGATCCGAGAAGCGAGAAGCAGCGAAAAGAATGCTCAAACGAATGCGCGCTGCACGGGATCGAATGCGGGCATGCGTAGAGATGCTTGGCACCGATCCGGTCGCTGTCGAGGCGTTCCGGCTGGCCAACGAGGCGATGCTCGATCAGATGCGCCAAGCCGATGAGAACGCGGGGAAGGAACCTGAAGCCAGCACGTATCGCTGGCGTCCCTTTCAATTGGCCTTTCTGCTCACAGTGATGGTATCCACAATTCGGGAAAACGACGATTATCGGGACGTGCTTGACCTCATCTGGTTTCCCACCGGAGGCGGGAAAACTGAGGCATATCTCGGCCTAATCGCGTTCCTCATCGCTTGGCGCCGACAGAAGCACCCTGCTTCAGGAGGAGGCACCACCGCCTTCATGCGCTACACCCTGCGGTTGCTGACTAGCCAGCAGTTCGAACGCGCGGCACACATGGTGTGCGCGTTAGAACTGATTCGAAGGCGCCATCCCCACCAACTCGGCGAAGCGCCTATCAACATCGGCATCTGGGTCGGGCAGAAGACTAGCCCCAATCGATACAAGGAGGCGAAAGAACTCGTGGCGGAGATCAGGGACGGCAAGCCGGGAGCGGAATACAATCTGTTGCTGGAACGTTGCCCTTGGTGCAATACCCCTTTTGACATAGCGCACGGCTACCAGGCCACCGACGACAAGTTCCACTTCCACTGCACCGCCCCGAACTGCGACTTCGGGGCCGATGACCGCCCCCTGCCGTGCAACGTCGTGGACGATGCGCTGTACGACGACCCACCATCACTGCTGATCGCCACTATCGACAAGTTTGCGCGCCTTGCCTGGGAAGAACGCACCGGCGCCTTCTTCGGCGTCAACAACCAAATGCGGCCTCCAGAACTCATCATCCAAGATGAATTGCATCTCATCACCGGGCCATTGGGCTCGGTGGCCGGACTATACGAGGCGGGTATCGATACCCTCCTCATCCAGCGGGGCGTTCGTCCGAAGTACGTTGCGTCAACCGCTACCATACGCATGGCCCGAGAACAAGTGCGACGACTGTACGCTAGGGACCTAGCGGTGTTTCCCCCGCCAGGCCTGTCGTACGACGACATGTATTTCGCCAGAACGGACCCGAAACGTCCGGGCCGGCTCTATGTCGGATACCTGGCGCCCATGCTTGATCAGCAGCATTGCTTCGCTCCCCTTGCTGCCACTCTTCTGGCTGCCCCTCAAGTGCTGTTCGACGACAATGTGGACCGGGACGCCATGCTCGATGCCTGGTGGACTCAAGTCATCTACCACGGCAGCCTGAAAGGAGTCGGAAACAGTCACAATGCCTTTGTGACCGATGTACGCACATTTGGACGGAAACTTGCCTACGGGCTGCAACAGGCAAACGACAGTGCACTGGGTACCGAATTCGAGCCCATGGAAGAAGACATCGACACGGCCAAGGATTTTGAGGCCGCCCTGGATCGGTTCGACGACCCCCAGATCGACCAGCTCACAAGCCGCAAAAATGCTCGCGAAAACGCGGAAACGTTTCATAGACTGGACATTCGGCAGCGGAACGAAGGTTGCCTCGATGCGGTCATGGCAACGAATATGGTATCCGTCGGCCTCGACGTGGCGCGCCTCGCTCTGATGATCGTCAACGGACAGCCGCTCACCACCGCGGAGTACATTCAAGCAACGAGCCGCGTCGGGCGTGCGGACGTGCCCGGTCTAGTGGTGGCAAACTACTATCGTCATCAGGCCCGGAGCCTATCTCACTACGAGAGCTTCCGCCCCTATCACGAGTCGTTCTATCGCTTCGTGGAGCCCAGCAGCGTCACGCCGTTCACCTACCAGGTACGGTCCCGAGCGCTCCATGCAGCCCTTGTCATCGCAATGCGACATTCGATTCCCGATCTAAAAGACAATAACTCAGCTGGTCAATTCGACCGGGAATTGCCAGGCGTCAGGACAGTGCTCTTAGAACTCAAGCGGCGCTGCGGACGTGCGGTGGCCGAGTTCGATCAAGCGCAGGGCATCGAGTCCCACCTCGAGCACCTAGCCAACCAGTGGGATGGAGAAGCTCATCGTTGCAAGGAGGAACGCCGACAACTGAGTTACCAAGTGCAAAACAACGTGCGCAATGCCGACCGACTGCTGTATACACACGGCGACCCGCGCCCCGGTCTGTGGGCGACCCTGCACTCAATGCGCAACGTGGAGGGCAGCGGGTCACTGAAGATACATGACTGGCCCTTTTCATCGAGGACGCACGGCGTGTGAAGACTCCCCGCAGACAACAAGACGGTGCAAGCTCTTGACTGAAGCGCAGGTGCCCGTTCGACTCTCACATTTGCTGCGCGAATGTTCGGTAGGCGCCATTGTGCGGGGTCCGGACAACCTGATGGTCGTCCAAGACATTCGAACTTGGGACCGCCCAGGAAACGACCCCTTGGAGCGCGAAATCCGGTACGTTGATCGTGTGCGAAGCGCACTCGGCATAGCGCAGGCGCTCTGCGCTCCCCCGCGAGCGGCGAAGCGGGACAGGTCCGTAACGGGCTGGATTCCGGCACTCCGGTTTCCGACCTGGATGCGCTGCCGGGCTTGCGGTTTGTTGCACAAGGCGCCTTGGCGCAGGTCAGGTACTGATAGAGACTCGACCTCGTCTCAAAACAACGAAGACCTCCAAAGAAACACGGCCTGCTCAGCGTGCGGCGGCACACTGGAACAGACGCCATGGGTTCTCGTTCACGAAGAGGGCTACCTAGCAGACGTGCCCTGGCACAATCTTGCCCATGAGGACTCCCGAAGTCCGGAACAACGCCAATGCGGCCGTGACTGGACTCAACCCTATCTGAGACTTACTGATGACGGCACAGGACGACGGATTCTTTGCACTCGTTGTAACTCGTTTGCCAGCCTTTCGTCGAATGCAATGCCACGCATTCCATTCCCCCCCGGAACTCGGCAACAACCCTGGGTGCAGGAACCGCCGGCACAAACCCCGGAAGCTCCTGCCCTTCTGGTGGAAATTAACGACGTTCGGGTGCACACTCACGAAACACGAACCGCACTGGTCATCCCGCCGGAATCGCGAATCCGTCGCGGAACGGTCACCGACCTCCTTTACAGCAACACTAAGGGTCAGGAACGCATTCGAAACGCGAGGAGCCTCCTCGACCGAAAACGCACAATTCGGCAACTCGCAAGAGATTACGGATGCAAACCAGCCGAGATCGACAAAGCTGTTGAAGAAATCGATCTGGGTTACCCTCTGTTCGGTGAAGCAGTTACGGCATCCGACCTTCTAGCCGATGAATACCAAGCGCTTATCGAAGTCATCCCAAATCTCAGGGAGGACGAGGACTTTGTCACTGAACATCACACCGACGCTTGGAAAGAGCTCGATGGCACCACGGATTCCGAAGTCGCGCACCACGCAGTGAAGGCGGTCAACCGATTGATCGCGGTAAACAAGCTGAAGGAAATCATGGTGCTGAAGGGATTTCGGCGTGCTGGCGGTGAACGGCCGGTGCCACCGGACATTACCGGCGAAAGCACTTGGCTGCCGGCACTCGAGTTGTACGGTGAGGGCATCTTTTTCACGCTCGACGAAGCGATGCTGCAGCGTTGGGAAGAAGACGAGCGCGTGTGCGGGCGCGCTGACGCTTTCGCCAAGCGATATGTGAAGCGCGACGAACAGAACGCTCTCGAAGTCGATGTCTCTCCGCGCTTTCTGCTCTGTCACACGCTCGCCCATCTACTGATTCGTCAACTGGACGCCGAAGCGGGTTATCCCGCTGCCTCCTTGAAGGAGCGCATCTACTGCCAGGCCACCGGGGACCGCATGGCAGGCATCCTGATCTACGTTGCAGTGCCGGACGAAGAAGGCTCCTTAGGGGGGCTAATGGAACTCGCGCAACCCCAGCGATTTCTTAGACTGCTGGCCAGTGCAATCGAAGCCGCCGCATGGTGCTCGCTCGACCCAGTCTGCGCGGAACAGGAAGGGCATGGACCCGACCTACTGAACCGGGCAGCTTGCCATGCCTGCGTTCTGATTCCCGAAACAAGCTGCGACTTTGACAATGTATTGTTGGACCGGACCTTCGTGAAGGGCACCGCGCCCGATTTTCCCGCATACCTAGATTTTGCAGAGTCGACCGCCTAGTGGCCAAGCGCAAATTTGAGTTGCCTGGCATCCAAGATCTCAGCAAGGAGCAAGAGGCGGTACGCGCACTGCCCAACGAAGGCCAGCATCTCGTCGTGGGAGGCCCCGGAACCGGCAAGTCCGTAGTTGCACTAATCCGCGCCCGGCGTCACCAGCGGGAAGGCGACGACTATCTCTTCCTAGTGTTCAACCATCTGCTCAATCGCGCGAGTGGTCAATTGTTCGGCAAAGGCATCGCCAGTGAAACTTGGGACGCCTGGTTTCGGCGTCGGTTTTACCAGCTGTCAGGTCAACCAGTTCCGACGCTGGAGGCAAACGACCGAGGCTATCGGTCGATTGATTGGGCGAGCGTGGATTCGATCGTCACCACAATGCCTCACATTGAACCGCAGCAATCGACATTTCTCGTAATAGACGAGGGACAGGACATGCCACGGGAGTTCTACAACGCCCTCGTCAGGCTCGGCTTCGACCGATTTTTCGTTGTCGCCGACCAAAATCAGCAGATCACCGAGGCGAACAGCAGCCGCCAGGATATCCAAGACTGTCTCGCCATCGAATCAAACAAGGTCATCGAACTCAAACACAATTACAGGAATCAACATCAAGTGGCGCGATTGGCGAGGGAATTCCATACCGGCGATCCGGCCAGCCCGCCTCCCGAGCTACCGGCAACCTCACCGGGAGCCGTGCCCGCGCTTTATGTCTACGGGAACGGCAAGCAGGATGCTGTTGCACGAGGCATTCTGCAGCTGGCCGACCGGGACCCCCGGCAACTTATTGGCGTCATCACGCCGAACAACCAAGTTCGGGATGACTACCACAATGCTCTCCAATCAGCCGAGGTGCGCTTGGACAACCCGAAGGCAACCATCAAAACCTACCACCGAGGCCGCCGTGCAGAGGTATCGTTCGACGAAGGTGGAGTCCTAGTCATCAATGCGCAGGCCTGCAAGGGACTCGAGTTTGACACAGTAGTGCTAGCAGACATCGACGAATACTGGGTTCCCCGCGCCGACCCGGATATCACCCGGCGCCTGTTTTACGTCATGGTTGCGAGGGCCAAGGAGCGGGTGCTGATGTTCATGAAGCGTGACGGACGCAGGGACATCGAACGCATCCTTCCCACGGACGAAAAGCTCCTGCGGCGGAAGGAGTTGTAGATGACCACCGCGGAATTGTTCGAGTCGCCAAGCGCGCGAGCCGAGATGGACGTTCCCGAATCAGGGCTTCTCGTAACCAATCACCTCAATCTCATGTACATGCTCGCAGCAGGGCTGGTACTGCCGCCTGCTGGGTTCGGAGACAAGTACTTCCACGACCCCCTTGGCGAGTTTCCGGGCTGGATTCCTCTCTTCATCGACAAAGTGCCCAACGAGGCGATCGAATCGTCCATCCGGGAAGCCGCGCACCTGAAACCGGTCATCGTCGAATATCGTCTCGCCGGGTTATTGGGTCCGGTGTTGGCTTTCGACAACCAAAGGATCTGGGAAGTCCGGCTTCCTTGCGCAATCAGCAGCACGGTGCAGGCGCTACTTGTGCCCGCCCCGTTGCCCACATCGCGAATCGTGTCAGTTGTCTTTCATACGCCGGAGCACAAACGGGCGTGCGAATCGGAAGCCAAGGAATTCGGTAACGTGCCGTTGAGGGACTACCTGTGCAGAACAAGCAAGCCACTGTTTACTAAAGCAACTCAGTCACCATGGCCTTGCGGCACAGGCCCTGAACATCGCCACGTCCCACTCCAGGCGCCTTTTGCGGTCGGTGGGGTCATGGCGATGCTCCAACTCTTCGGCAACTTGGGTGAGCTTGCGGTTGATGCATGCCGGATTGCATTCGACCCCGAAATCGAAACATCTCCGACACTAGGCGAACATCCAATTTTCGCCGATCTTGGATCTTGGATTCGGGACGGCAAGATCGAGAAACCGGTGCCTGCAACGGCGAACGCCGAGGCGAATCGAATCGACCTAGAGAACAATTCGCAGGCAATGCTCTTTTGGAATTCCGTGCAGCAAATGGTGGATTGGCGCACTGCGGGAGAGGTCAACAACATCGAGAACGTGTTAATCGACTGTCTAACGGCAGCCATCAGGGACATTGACCCGAGATTGCAGGCGGGGGTGGGCCAACTTCACAACACGCTCGTTTCCCTGACAGGACTCGGTGATGCAACGACCAGCGAGCTGTTCGAACGCCACGACACACCGCTGGCACGCGCCATGATCCTGCTCTTTCTCCGACGCGACTGCGCGGACCTTCTTGACTATCAGAGCAATCATCTAGCCGAACCGGATTGGCTTGCCGCGGCCATCCTGTTCGCGGTTCGCGACGGATGGTTGAAGCTGCCTCTCCAACTCCGGGAAGGCCGCCAGCTGGCTGATGCAGTTTCCCATCGGATGGCACACTTGTCCCACCAGATTGCTCAATCCGGACTCCATCTGGGCGAAGCCCCTCTCAGGATCCGACCACTACGTGAGGCGTTTGGTGATGGCTCCGGATGGCGAGCCGCTGAGAAGGGGGCCGCGCTGGAGATTGCCAGAGTCCATAAGTGGAATTGCATCAGCACCCGAATCAATCTGGGTCCGGGCAAATACAAGCTCATTGTCAAGGGTGGTTCGACGCAAATTGAACTCCCCGGCGAGCCGGGGATACGCCCGGAAATCGATTCCGGCCGATTTCTTGAGATGCTGTCCAAGACCCGCCTCGACCACAAACTTGAGGCCAAAATCCGCAAGATCCTAAAGGGCTAAATTCCATCATGCGTATGGTGCCGAATTCCCCCTACGCAACGGGTAGCCAAGCAGAGAAAGTGACCTTTGAGCGGCTCCGTCGTGCCTTCGACGACCGCTTTGTCGCGTTTCACTCGCTCAAGCCAACACGTCATCCCCACAAGCGATTTCCGGAAATTGACTTCGTCGTCTGCGGCCCCGAAGGACTCTACGTGCTCGAAGTCAAGGGCGGAAGGATCGCTTGTCGTGATGGCATTTGGGAGTACCGGGACCGATACGACAACGTGTCACGCTCGCAGGAAGGCCCATTCCGACAGGCGGAGTCAGCACTGCGCGGGCTTATGGACACACTGTTCACCGGTCTCCCCGCGAACGTTCTTGCTCCTGTGACAACAGGATATGGCGTGGTGTTCCCCGACTGCAACTGGCGCGAAGACGGTGTGGAGTGGGAACCGCCAATGCTCGCTGACCGGCGACGCAGCATGGATATGGAAGGATGGCTTCGGGGTCTGTTTGAGCACTGGCAAGCGCGTGGAAAGTCAGGCGAGTACCTCGATGAGGATGCTCTGAAGCCCATTGTCGGTTTCCTCCGCCCACAAGTGGACGCCCCAGCGAGTGCGGACACTGTTCCCCTCCTCGACCAGGTGCGGGACGCTGGCCGCCGCATCGAAAGGCTCACGGACGACCAAATGCGCATGGTGGACGTGGCAGCGGCAAACCCGAGGATCCTCTGTGCGGGCGGCGCAGGAACCGGCAAGACGTTCCTGGCCGAACGGCTAGCCCGGATCTGGGCCGGAGAAGCCTTAAACGTTGCGTTGGTATGTCGGTCCCCATGGCTGAGGCACTTCCTCGCATCGCGACTTTCAATTCCTGAGGTGACCATCTCGCTAATCGGGGGCATTCACTTGGACTGCCAACGTGCCGGACTAGAACGATTCGATGCACTAATAGTCGACGAGGGACAAGACCTGTTCGATACAAATAGCATCGAAACACTGGACCGCATTCTAGTCGGCGGACTGGAAACGGGACGTTGGTGCTGGTTTCATGACCTCAACAATCAATCCCTGACCGCGGAGTTCGATCAACAAGCGAAGGACTATCTGGAGAGCCTTGATCCGGTGCGGATACCACTACGCATCAATTGTCGGAATACCCGGGTCATCCTCGAGTGGATTCAGGACACGCTAGGCGCCGACCTCGGCACACGAGGCGCAGGGAGCGGGCCCGAGGTCCGTCAACACAGCGCAGGCAGCCCCAAAGAAGCCGCAGAGTGTGTTGCTCGCGAAGTTGTCGAACTCGTGGACGTCGGCGGGTTAGCACCAGGTTCGATCACAATCTTATCGCCATTCGACTACGGCGAATCCTGTTTGACCGAGGACTCATCGTTTGCGGCTAGTCACATAAGACGTCTGGACGAATACTCAATGCGCGGCACTGAAGGCGACAAGGTGGGATTCGCTCGAATTGATCAATTCAAGGGCCTAGAGAACGAAGCGATCATTGTGATTGATCTTCCCGCACCTGACAAACTCAGCGGTAGTGGACCCGCTCACTACGTTGCAATGAGTCGAGCGCGATCCGTGCTATCGCTGGTCCAAATGATCGGGTAGGAAGACTCCATCATCGCACCGAACCGACCATGAAATCTCGGCGGTAGACACCGAGATTTCAAAGCGCACGAGGCAACTTGACGCGCTTCGCAGAACTCGTGGCAGACGCCGTACGAGCCACGATGAGTGGGCCGAGGAACGCGTCGGCATCAAACACGGGCATGAATGGAGCTACCTCTCAAGGCTCACGCCGGGCGATTCTCCTACAGATCATCGGGGCGTTTTCCTCTTCTTTTCCAGTGCCCGGCCCCTCAAAGTGGGGCTTTCAATCACCGGAAGATACCGCGATGTTCCGCTACACCATTCTTTTTTGCTGCTTGTTGGGCGGGCCCGCGCTCGCCACGGATGTCCGCACCAGCGCCCCTGCCCCGTCTCTCGCCAACACCTACCAAGGCGGTGTTGACTTTAGACGCTATTGGGTCAGTGAAAAGCTCGACGGGGTGCGCGCCCTGTGGGACGGCGAAGCGCTCCGCTCCCGCCGCGGCAACCGCTTCAACGCGCCGGCTTGGTTCACCGAGGGCTTTCCGGCTCAAGCGCTCGATGGCGAACTGTGGATGGGACGTGGCACCTTCGAGAGCTTATCCGGTGCCGTGCGTCGGCAAGTCCCGGACGACGCAGCGTGGCGGCGCATTCGCTTCATGGTCTTCGACCTCCCGGAGCCGGGGACACCCTTCGACGACCGTCTCAAACGATTGCAGGACCTCCTGGCGCCAGCGCCTTCACCCCACATCGCCTTGGTCGAGCAGTTTCGCGTTTCCAGCGAAGCTGAACTCATGGCGATATTGGAGTGCGTCACTGCCGAGGGCGGCGAAGGCCTGATGCTCCGCGACAGCCGGTCCCTGCACCGGCCGGACCGCAGCAACGACCTGCTGAAGCTCAAGGCCTACCAAGACGCCGAAGCAATCGTCGTCGCCCACTTGCCGGGCAAGGGCAAGTACCGGGGCATGCTGGGTTCGCTGCTGGTCGAGACGCCGGACGGGCACCGGTTCAAATTGGGCACTGGCTTCACGGACGCGGACCGGCGCAGCCCACCGCCCATCGGGGCGACGGTGACCTACAAGCACTTCGGAACCACCGCCAAGGGGATTCCCCGCTTCGCGAGCTTCATGCGCGTCCGGCGGGACTGACCTGCTTCGGTTCAGGACTTACAGACCCAAGTCCGCATCCAAACGGCTTGGACCTTTTGTGGTACATTACGGCGGTGATCGAAGCCAAGCATGTGTCCGCGGTGTTCTACCGCGCCGAGGACGGTGCGGAACCGGTGCGCGTGTGGCTGAAATCCATGGCAAAGGAGGATCGCTTCAAGATTGGCACCGACATCAAGACCGTCGAGTTCGGTTGGCCCATGGGAATGCCCCACTGCCGACCCTTGGGCAACGGGCTGTACGAAGTGCGCACCGACCTCAGGAACAGGACTGCGCGCGTTCTGTTCTTCGTCGCCGACGCCCACATGGTGCTGGTCCATGGATTCCTCAAGAAGACACGCACAACGCCGCGCAAGGATATGACTCTGGCGCTGAGCAGAAAACGCAAATGGGAGTCCTCCATATGACTGAACGCAACCCCCACCTAGGCAGCACGCTCGACGAGTTGTTGGAGCAGGATGGATCACTGGCCGATGCCCATGCAGTCGCCGTCAAGCGCGTTTTGGCATCGCAAGTGGGTCGGACGATGTCAGATCTGCGCATCAGCAAGAGCGAGATGGCCCGGCGCATGGGAACGAGCCGCTCTTCGCTTACCCGTCTGCTCGATCCCGACAACCCGTCAGTGACCCTGTTGACGTTGGACAGGGCCGCCGCCGTGCTCGGCAAGCGGCTCGCCGTGAACTTCGCTGACCGCGAAACCGCCTGAGAGAACCTTCTCAAGAGCTAGGCGGTTTTCGACCCCATTGGTCCCAAAAGGTTACGTCCCGCGCATCCATGCGCTGGGCCCGCTTGAGGTTCGCGCCCTTGGTGTAGGCGATGGGCAGCATCACCGTCAGCAGAGCGTCCTTGGGCAGGTCAACCACCTCCGCCACCTCGGCCTGCCGGGCGGCGAGCAGCGAGGTCCAGGTGGTGCCGATGCCCCTCGCCCGCAGGGCCAGCATCAGCGACCAGGCAGCGGGCAGGATGGAGCCGAAGTAACCCACTTGTCCGGCGGCTGTAGCGTCTGGCGGCAAGCCCAGGTTGCAGACTAGGATCATCGCCGGAATCTCATGCAGGCGGGCGACCAGCGCTTGTTGGGTGGGTTTGATCTCCACGCCCCGGGCGACCACCAATTCCTCCAGGGTCTGTTGGTAGAGCGCCGCCAAGCGACGCTTGACCGCCGGGTCGGTCACCACCACGAAGCGCCAGCTTTCGCCGCCCAAGCCGGTGGGCGCCTGGGTGGCGATGTTGATGCAGTCGAGAATGTCCGACTGCGCCACGGGGCGGTCGAAGTCCAGCCGGCGGCGCACGGAACGGGCCGTCGCCAGCACCTGATCGACGCTGGCCAGATCGATGGAATCGCTCAACGCCACAGTCCCTTCAATAGACCTTCGGCACGATGCGCCAAGGCACCTTTTGCCGGTACTGATCCCAAAGCGCACCGTACTTTTCCGCGCAACGGCGGTCGTCGTCGCGTTCCCGAGGGAACAGCAGCGCGACGTAGTAGAGCGGGTACAGCCATGGGCCGAACAGCAGCGGCCAACCGAGCGCCAGCGCCAGGCCGCAGGCCATCAGGATCTCGCCCAGGTAGTTGACGTGCCGTGATACGCCCCAGAAGCCGCTGTGCAGCACCTGCCGCTCGCCGTCCGAAAAGGCCTGTGGCGCCATGCGCCCGAGGAACGCCCGCTGCGGGTCCCGCTTGAAGGTGAACTTCTGCATGTTGGCGCCGCGCGCCAGCATCCAACCGGCGAAAAACACCAAGGCGGCCAGAACCAGCAGCCAGGCGGGCGCCTGGGGGTTGGGCAGATCGGCTGCCGACCAGAGCCCGACGGCATAGAAGTAGGGATACCAGGCCAAGCAGCCCCACACCAGCTTGAACCCCAAGCGTTCCGCGACGAAGTCGTAGGTGTACAGATGCACCCGCTCGAAAATCAGGTAGTCGCAAATGAACCACGAGAAGAGCGCCACGTAGAGCACCACCCCCGGAGAGGGGTCGTCCGGGTAGGCGAGGAAGTGATGGGCCGCAAAGGACAGCAGGTTGAGTTGTAGCAGGACGGCGCCAACCAGGTAGAGAACCATCTTGGCGTCGGCCCGCCGCTTGAACATCTGCGGATTTTCCCGGCGGCCGAGATAGAATTCGGCCAGCAGCGCGCCGCCCCGCGAAGGAGTGCTCAGCACAGTGGCCACGGAGAGCAGCAAGCCCAGGGTGCAGGCGCCCGCCAGCCCCGCCCACCGGTGCTGCCAGAGCCAGTCCCAAGGCACCGCGCCGCTGAAGCCAAGAACCGCCCAGAGCCCTACGCAGACAATGAGCACCAGCGGCCCGTTTAGACGGTAGCTCAGCAACTCGCCGGAATCCTCGTCGCGCACGTAGCCGGTCACCCGGCGGGCCGGCAACAGCAGGTGCAAAACGAAGATGCCCGCGAAGACGACCCACGGCGTGAAGAAGCCGATCAGTAGATCCGTCACAACAGCCGTTCCGTGTTCTTCGCCATGATCCCAATCGCCGTTTTGCGGGGCAGCAGCCATCCTATCACCCGGGCGACGATGCGATTGGTCAGCCCGGGCACGAATCGTGGCCCCCGTCCAAGGGCGTCCAGGGTGCGGCGCACCACTTCCTCTGGGGGCAGCATGCCGGGCACCTTCTTGCCCGAAAATCGAGCGTAGCCGGGCGTGGGCACCGCCCCCGAACAGCAGACCGACACGTCGATCCCCTGCTCGCGCAGTTCGCCCCAAAGGCCCTCCGCGAGAATGATGTTGAATGCCTTGCTGGCGGAATAGGTCACGATGCCGGGCGCGCCCTGCAGGCCGGCCAGCGACGACATCAGCAGCACGCCACCTCGCCCCCGCTCGCACATCCCCGGCACCAGCGCCCGCACCAAGGCGAGCGGCCCGCGCACGTTGACCGCCACCGCCTGGTCGATCTCGGCCAAGTCCGTCTCCAACAACGGACCCAAGGGAACCGATGCCGCGTTATAGACAAGCAATCCCAGTTCGAGCCCGACAAGCGCATCGGCGACCTTGGCGGGAGTTTGCGGATCGGCCAGGTCCAAGGCGAGGCAACGAACTTCCACGCCCTGCTCCGCCCGAATGCCCTCGGCAACCTGTTCAAGTGCCTCGCCGCGGCGAGCAATCAGCGCCAAGTTCAGCCCGCGCCGCCCCAGTTCCGCAGCAAAGGCGGCGCCGAGCCCCTCCGATGCCCCCGCCACCAAGGCCCACGCCCCGTATCGGCTGCGGAACGTTTCGTGACGCGCAGCGCCCATCGCCAGCCCCGGTTAGGCAGGCTTCGGGGCGCCGAAGGCGCGGCCCAGGATCACTTCATTGCCCGGCGCCGGGTTGTCCGGCACGTTGCGGGCCAGCGCTAGGGAAGCCACCGCAAAGCCGACGCCCACCAGGAAAACCGCCGAATGGGAAACCACCCAGACCAGCCCCAAGGCGGCGGGGACCACCACCGCGGCGATGTGGTTGATGGTGAAGGACACCCCGGCGCTGCTGGCCAAGTCGGCCGGGTCGGCAATCTTGTGGAAGTAGGTGCTCATGGCGATGTACAGGGCGAAGAACATGTGGTCGATGATGTAGAGGCCGGCGGCGACCATGGCGTTATCCACGAAAGCGTAAGCGGTGAACACGGCAATGAGGCCCACATACTCGATGGTAAGCGCGGCGCGTTCGCCGATTTTGGCGATCAGGCGGCCAATCCGCTCCGCAAACAGCCAGTTGAAGGCGTAGTTGATGAGAAAGAGCAGGGTCACTTGGGCGGCGCTGTAGCCGAACTTCTCCACCATCAGGAAGGCTGCGAACACCATGAAGATCTGCCGCCGCGCCCCGGACAGGAAGGTGAGGCCGTAGTACAGCCAGTAGCGCTTGCGCAGCACGATAGTTCGGCGCTGCTCGGCCTGGCCGCGAAAGTGCGGAAAGCCGAGTGCCATGACCGCGGCCAGCCCCATGCAGACGGCGCCGGCGATCAGGAAGTTCCAGCGGTAGTCGAGTTCGACCAGCTCCAGCAGGCCCCAGAGCACCCCGTAAACGGCCAGCGATGTCACCGCGCCCACGGAAATCAGCTTGCCGAGCACCCGCGGTGCCTCCTCGTGGGACAGCCATTGCAAGGCCAGGGACTGCTTGACTGCCTCGAAGTAGTGAAAGCCGATGGACATCAGCACGGTGGTGAAGTACAGGCCATAGACCGTGGGAAAGAACCCGGCCAACGCCGTGCCCAAGCCCAGCACGGCCAAGGACAGCACCGCAAAGGTCTGCTCCTTCAGGATCAGCAGCACGAAGACGGTGGTGAAGGCCATGAAGCCCGGCACTTCGCGCAGGCTTTGCAGCACCCCGATCTCGACCCCGGTGAAGGCCGCCCGCTCGACGACGAAGTTGTTGATCAGCGCCGACCAGGCATTGAAGGCCACCGGCATGGCGATGCTCATCAATATGAGCAGGGTGAGCGGCGTGCGCCAAGCAGCGGCGCCTTTGGGGGCAGCGAAGGGGATGGACGGCATCAGGCTGTTACCATCACTGCAAAACGCCTATTCTACTGAACTCATGGAAGCGCCGGAAATCACCGAAATCCGCCACGCCGTCCGGGCGCTGTGTGCCAACTACGGCGAGGACTATTGGCTCCAGCTCGACCGCGAACGGGGCTACCCCACCGAGTTCGTCGCCGAGCTGACCGAATCGGGCTTTCTCACCGTGCTCATTCCCGAAGCCTACGGCGGCGCGGGCCTAGGCGTTTTTGAGGCGGCGGTGGTCATGGAGGAGGTCTGCCGCTCGGGCGCCCACGCCGGCGCCTGCCACGCGCAGATGTACGTCATGGGCTCGGTGCTGCGCCACGGCAACGAAGCGCAAAAGCGCGCCTACCTGCCGAAGATCGCCGCCGGCGAACTGCGCCTGCAAAGCTTCGGCGTCACTGAGCCTACCACCGGCACCGATACCACCAACTTGAAGACCACCGCCCGGCGGGAGGGCGATGTTTACGTCGTCAACGGCCAGAAGGTGTGGATCAGCCGCATCGAGCACTCCGACCTGATGGTGTTGCTGGCCCGGACCACCCCGCGCGACCAGGTGCAGCGCAAGACCGAGGGGCTCTCCGCCTTTATCGTCGATGTCAACCAGGCCAATGGGGCGGGCCTGACCATCCAACCCATCGAGTCGATGATCAACCACCATAGCTGCACGCTGTTCTTCGACGACCTCGAGATCCCGGCCACCAACCTGCTCGGCGAGGAGGGTCAGGGCTTCAAGGTGATTCTCGACGGCATGAACGCCGAGCGCATCCTGATCGCCGCCGAGTGCGTGGGCGACGGCCGCTACTTCATCGACAAGGCCAGCGCTTACGCCACCGAGCGCGAGGTGTTCAACCGTCCCATCGGCCAGAACCAAGGGGTGCAGTTCCCCATCGCCCGCAGCTACGCGGAAGTGGAGGCCGCTTGGCTGATGGTGGAAAAGGGCGCGCGGCTGTTCGATGCCGGGGAGCCGTGCGGCGCCGAAGCGAACATGGCCAAGATGCTGGCCTCGGAGGCGTCCTGGAAGGCCGGCGACGTCTGCCTGCAAACCCACGGCGGCTTCGCCTTCGCCAAGGAGTACCACATCGAGCGCAAGTTCCGCGAAACCCGGCTCTACCAGATCGCGCCCATCTCGACCAACCTGATACTCAGCTACATCGGCGAGCACGTGCTCGGCATGCCGCGTTCGTTTTAACTTTTTCATCTAGGAGAAGCACATGGGACCACTCACCGGCCTCAAGGTCATCGAACTGCAAGGCATCGGCCCCGGCCCCTTCTGCGGCATGATGCTGGCCGACATGGGGGCGGAGGTCATTCGCATCGACCGCGCCTCGGCCGTCGGCCAGGAACCACGGCGCGCCGACATTCTGGCGCGGGGCCGCCGCAGCATCGCCGTGGACCTGAAGAACCCGGACGGCGTCGAGACGGTGCTCAAGCTGCTCGAGCAGGCGGATGTGCTGATCGAAGGCTTCCGGCCCGGCGTCATGGAACGGCTCGGCTTGGGGCCCGACGTCTGCCTGGAGCGCAATGCCGGCCTCATCTACGGTCGCATGACCGGCTGGGGGCAAACCGGCACCCTGGCTCAAGCCGCCGGCCACGACATCAACTACATCTCGCTCACCGCCGCCCTGCACTCCATCGGCGAGCCGGGCGGCGCCCCGGTGCCGCCGCTGAACCTGGTGGGCGATTTCGGCGGCGGCGGCATGCTGCTGGCCTTCGGCGTGGTGGCGGCACTCTTCGAGCGCGGCCGCTCCGGCAACGGGCAGGTGGTGGACGCCGCCATGACCGACGGCTCCGCGCTGCTGATGAACGGCGTTTTCGGCACGATGAACTTGGGCCACTGGCTGCCGGAAAGGGGCAAGAACATGCTCGACGGCGGCGCCCACTTCTACGGCACCTTCGAAACCCAGGACGGCAAGCACGTCTCCATCGGCTCCATCGAACCCCAGTTCTACGCCCTGCTGCTGGAGAAGTCCGGCCTTGGCGAGGAGGACGGCCTAGCCGGGCAGATGGACCGCAGCAACTGGCCAGCCATGCGCGAGCGGCTGGAGCGCATCTTCAAGACCAAGACCCGGGATGAGTGGGACGCCATCATGCTCGGCACCGACATCTGCTACGCCCCGGTGCTGAACTTCCAGGACGCCATCGACCATCCCCACAACCGCGCCCGCAGTACCTTCGTGGAAGTCGATGGCCTACACCAGGCCGCAGCTGCACCGCGCTTCAGCCGAACCCCGCCGCAAACGCCAGGCGCGGCGGCGACCCCCGGCGCCCACACCGACGGCATTCTGGCGGAATTCGGCTTTGACGCCGCGGAGATCGGACGTTTGCGCGAAGCAGGAGCCATCGCCGGCTAGCAAACGCCCTGGCCTTCCGGAGCGAGGGCGTCTCGCCCTCGAACTAAACGCCCGAATCCACTCTGGACTCGATCACTTGAAACTTGACTCCCCCACGATTTAGTTTAGTGTACTAGTTGACTAGTACACTAATAGTCTAGTAGAGTACCCCCATGAACGAGTGGAACGACAACGAACCCATCTACTGGCAACTGCGGCGGGTGGTGCTCGGCCAGATTCTCAGCGGCGCCCTGCCGGAAGGCGAGGCGGTGCCGTCGGTGCGCACCGTGGCCGGTCAGGAACGCATCAATCCGCTCACGGTGTCCAAGGCCTACCAAACCCTGGTCGATGACGGCCTGTTGGAAAAGCGGCGCGGCCTCGGCCTGTTCGTCACCGCAGGCGCTCGGGACGCAGCCCTCAAGCAGGAGCGGGCGCGCTTCCTGAACGAGGAGTGGCCCGCCACACGCGCCCTGATTGAAACCCTTGGACTCGACCTCACCCAATTGCTCGAAGGAGAAGACCCATGACCGCCGTGGTAGCGC
Source organism: Pseudomonadales bacterium (assembly GCA_022827905.1). GTDB lineage: Bacteria > Pseudomonadota > Gammaproteobacteria > Pseudomonadales > Azotimanducaceae > Azophilus. The sequence continues at coordinate 27,247 of JAJEIQ010000065.1, forward strand.
AGAACTTAACCAAGCAGTTCGGCGACGTGCGCGCCCTCGATGGCTTTGACCTGACCGTTGAGCCCGGACAGATCGTCGGCCTCATCGGCCCCAACGGCTCCGGCAAGACCACCGCGCTCAAGGCCATTCTCGGTCTTTCTCGCCTTGATGGCGGCGAACTTGAAGTGTTCGGCCTCAATCCACCCAACCAGCGCCGCGACCTGATGCGGCGCACGGCCTACATCGCCGATATCGGCATTTTGCCTCGCTGGATGCGGATTCGCGATTTGCTCACTTTTGTCGCTTCGGTCAATCCGGCCTTCGACCGCAACAGGGCTGAAGCCGCCCTGGCCAACACCGAAATCCGGCCGGAAAAGAAGGTGGGCACCCTCTCCAAGGGCATGACCGTGCAGTTGCATCTGGCCATCGTGCTGGCCGTCAACGCCGAACTGCTGGTGCTCGACGAACCCACCTTGGGCTTGGACATCCTCTACCGGCAGCGCTTCTACGACGCCTTGCTGAACGACTACCTCGCCGAACGGCGCGCCATTCTGGTCACCACCCACGAAGTCCGTGAGATCGAGCACATCCTCACCGATGTCGTGTTCATCGATCGAGGCCGCACCCGGCTGCACCTAGGCACTGAGGAGCTGGCCGCAAGCTTTGCCAAGGTGCTGGCCAACGCGGAGCGCAGCGACGCCTTAAGGGCGATGAACCCGCTTTCCGAGCGTCGCAGCCTGCATGGCCTGGAATTCATCTTTCGGGACGCCAGCCGCCAAGCGCTGGCGGACCACGGCGAGGTCTCAACACCCAGCTTGGCCGAACTCTTCACCGCGGTCATGGAGGAAAGATGATGAGTGGATTCATTGGCCTTTGCCGCCGCGAATGGCTGGAACATCGCGGCGGATTCCTGTGGGCGCCCGCAAGCGTCGCCGCAGTCATCGTGGTCGCCGTCGTCCTGGTCCTGATCGTCGGCGAACTGGACCTGGCCCGAGTCGATTTGGATCTGGACATCAGTGAGGCCCCTGGCTCCAACACGGAAATCCGCATCGACGGCGAGGACACCAGCATCAGGGACCTGGTCGACGGCTGGCTGGCCCACCACGAATGGACCGACGAGACACTCTCCGCCCACTTGGCCACGCTTCGCCGGGGTGTCGCCGAGCCCTTCCACTACGTCTATTTCATCGTGTTGGTGTTTGTGCTGCTCGGCGCCCTGTACGACGACCGCAAGGACCGAACGGTGCTGTTCTGGAAATCGGTGCCGGTGACGGACACCGAGACGGTGTTGAGCAAACTCGTCACCGCCGTCTGGTTGGCCCCGGCCGCGACGATCGCCATGGTCCTCGCCGTGCAGGTGTTCCTGCTCACGGTCATCAGCGGCCTCGCCGCCACCCACGAGACCCTGAGCATTTGGCCGATCTGGGCCAACTCCGGGTTGTTCATCGGCTTGGTTGAGCTGCTGGCCGGCTACCTGATTCAAGGGCTGTGGGCTTTGCCCGTCACGGGCTGGCTGCTGTTCATTTCCGCCGCCGTCAGCCGCGGCCCCTTCCTTTGGGCACTGTTCGCCCCTGCTGCCCTGGTGGTGCTCGAGGCGTTGGTCGGCCTGACGCCGGCGGTGCGAGACTTCATCCACGACCACCTTGCCTTCAGGGCCCTGCCCCGCGCCCGCCCCGGCGACGAGGACGTCCTCGAACACTCCGCCACCGGACTCGGGGACAGCATCGGCCTACTCGTCACCGTCGACTTGTGGGTGGGCATCGCCATCGGCGCCGCCTTCCTGGCCGGGGCCGTGCATTTGCGCCGCACCAAAAACGAGATCTAAGGCTGATGTCCGCTCGGCCTCCCTCCCTTCACAAATTGCCCGCGCATGCGTTAAATGGGCGCTTTTCACGATCTAGGAAAAGCGCATGGCTTGGGACTTTGAAACCGACCCCGAATTTCAGCGGGAACTCGACTGGATGGACGACTTCGTGCGCGAGGAGATCGAGCCCCTCGACTTCATCATCGGCCATCCCAACGACTTCACGGACCCGAATCGCGAGAAGCTCATCCCGCCCCTGCAAGCCGAGGTGAAAAAGCGCGGCCTGTGGGCCTGCCACCTCGGGCCGGACCTCGGCGGCCAGGGCTACGGCCAGCTCAAGCTCGGCCTGATGAACGAAATCCTCGGCCGGGCGAAGTGCGCGCCGGTGGCGTTCGGCTGCCAAGCCCCGGATTCGGGCAACGCCGAGATACTGGCCCACTACGGCACCCAGGCCCAGAAGGATCAGTACCTACAGCCGCTGCTCGACAACGAGATCTGCTCCTGCTATTCCATGACCGAACCCCAGGGCGGCGCCGACCCCAAGGTGTTCACCTGCTCCGCCGAACTGATCGGCGATGAGTGGGTCATCAACGGCGAGAAGTGGTTCTCGTCAAACGCCCGCTACGCCTCCTTCCTGATCGTCATGGCGGTGACCGACCCGGAGGCGCCGCCCTACCAGCGCATGTCCATGTTCATCGTGCCCGCCGACACGCCGGGGGTGGAAATCCTGCGCCACGTGGCAGTCGGCTACGAAAGCAAGGGCGCCCATGCCTACATCCGCTACAACGACGTGCGCGTGCCACGCGATCACCTGCTCGGCGAGACCGGCCAAGGCTTCATCGTCGCCCAGACCCGGCTCGGCGGCGGCCGCATCCACCATGCCATGCGCACCGTCGGCAAGATTCGGCGCGCCTTCGACATGATGTGCGAGCGCTCCCTCTCAAGGGAGACCCAAGGCGAGGTGCTCGCGCAAAAGCAGTTGGTGCAGGCCATGATCGCCGATAGCTGGATCGACATCGAGCAGTTCCGCCTGTTCGTGCTGCGCACCGCCTGGAAGATCGACCGCTTCAAGAACTACAAGGAAGTGCGGGCCGACATCTCGGCGGTCAAGGCGCAGATGCCCAAGGTCTATCACGACGTGTACGCCCGCGCCCTGCAGGTGCACGGCTCCTTGGGCCTGTCCACCGAAATGCCGTTCGCCGCCGGGGTGCTCGACAGCTTCCACATGGGCTTGGCGGACGGCCCCACCGAGGTGCACAAGGTGACCGTCGCCCGCCAAGTGCTCGGCCGCTACCAAGGCACCGAGGAGCTGTTCCCCGACTACCACTTGGTACGGCGCCGGGAACAGGCCTTGGCGAAGTACGCGGACTTGATCGAGCTTGAGGTGGCGGAGGGCTGATCGGGCACTACCCGAGTAGCGTTCCCTGCCTGCGCTATGCCGAGGCACGTCCTTCGCGTCATCAAGAATCACTTGACCAGTGTTCCATTTAGAACTAATTTAGAAGCATGAAAACCACAGTTGATATTCCCGATACCGAGCTTTCGGATGCCATCCGGTTTACTGGAGCGAAGACCAAGCGCGAAGCAGTGGTTACTGCAATCACGGATTTCAACCGGAGGCAGCGCATGGCCGAACTGACCCAATATGCCGGGACCTGCGCTGACCTGATCACGGTTTCGGAGCTTCAGGCGGTGCGCCGAAAGGGTTGACGTGATCCTTGTTGACACATCGTCCTGGATACACTTGCTTCGTCCCGACGGCGACCGGCAAGTTCGGAAAAACGTTGAAGCCGCGTTGGTGAGCGGTGAAGCCTGCTGGTGCGAGATGGTGCAACTTGAGCTATGGAATGGTGCCCGTGGCGACCAGGAAAAGAGGGTGCTGAGGGACTTTTCCCGAGTTCTGCCGGAATTGCCCATCAGCAGGGAGGTTTGGCAGCGCGCCTTCGATCTTGCAAGGCGGGCCCGAGCGCAGGGCCTCACCGTGCCAGCTACCGACATTGTAATCGCCGCCTGTGCCCGCCATCATGGCGCTGACATGGAAGCGGCGGACAAGGACTTCGATTTGCTGTCCGCCGTCGCTTAACGCTCAGCGAAAACTGGCCATCAAGGCATCGCTGCCGCAACGATCCACGCCATCCAATCCTGACGAGAGACCAAAATGACCGAAGCAGCCTCTTACACGCCCCCTCGGGTCTGGCAATGGGACAAGGAGAGCGGCGGCCGCTTCGCCAACATCAACCGTCCCATCGCCGGAGCGACTCATGAGAAGGACCTGCCGGTTGGCAAGCACGCGCTGCAGCTCTACTCCTTGGCCACGCCCAACGGGGTGAAGGTGACCATCCTGCTTGAGGAACTGCTGGAGCTCGGCATCGCCGAGGCCGAATACGACGCCTACTTGGTCAACATCGGCGAAGGCGATCAGTTCGGCAGCGGCTTCGTGGCGCTCAACCCCAACTCAAAGATCCCGGCGCTCGCCGACCACAGCACGTCGCCGCCCACCCGGGTCTTCGAATCCGCCGCCATCCTCGTCTATCTGGCGGAGAAGTTCGGCGCCTTCCTGCCCACCGAGCCCAGCGCCCGCGCCGAGTGCTTCTCCTGGCTTTTCTGGCAGATGGGCAGCGCCCCCTACCTGGGCGGCGGCTTCGGCCACTTCTACGCCTACGCCCCGGAGAAGCTCGAATACCCCATCAACCGCTACACCATGGAGGTGAAGCGCCAGCTCGACGTGCTGGAGCGCAACTTGGCGGAGCGCCAGTTTCTGTGCGGCGACGACTACACCATCGCCGACATGGCTAACTACGGTTGGTACGGCGCGCTGGTCCTGCACAACATCTACGAGGCCGCGGAGTTTCTCGACGTCGCCTCCTACGCCGAAGTGACGCGCTGGGCCACGGCCATCGAGGCCCGGCCCGCCGTGCAGCGCGGCCGCCGGGTCAACCGCCCCTGGGGCCCCGAGGAAACCCAAGTGCGCGAACGCCACGGCCCGGAGGACTTCAAGTAGGGCTGGCGGTTCGGCTGGCCAAGTCAATCAGCGACTGGTAGGCGTTGAGCAAGGCCTCTTCGGAGGTGCCGGAATAGTTCACGTTGACCAGCAGCGCTTGATCGACGACGCCTGAAAAGCGGGCCAATTGGTCCCGGCACTGTTCGAGGGTGCCGACGATGGCCACCTTGTCGAGCACCTCGTCGCCCATCGCCTCCATGGCCTGCTCCATGCGGCCTGCCGGCACGTGCTTGGCCGCGGCTTCGGCCGCCTTGGCGAAACCCTGCTCGCAGAGCAGGTGGTGGTAGTAGGGATGCGGTAGCGGATCGTAGAGCCGGCAAATGGCGGAGCGGGCGGCGTCCCTCGCCACCGCCTCATCCTCATCCACGGAGACGAACGGGGCGAAGTAGATGCCGAGCCCATCGGGATCGCGTCCGGCTTCCGCTGCCGCCCCCTGGAACACCGGCTTTAACTCGTCGCGAATGTAGGCCGGCGACAGCAGGGCGCCGAGCGCCAAGCCATCGGCCACCCGCCCGGCCACAGCCGTCATGCGCGGATACAGCGCAGCTAAGTACACGGGTATCGCCGGGCGCAGCGGCGGCACCGCGGGCGCCCAGTTCATGCGGTGCATCTCGCCCTGCCATTCCAAGGTCTCCCCAAGCGGCGTGCCGACCGCCTTGCGCAGCAGGGTGACGTACTCCTCCATTTTGCGCAGGGGCCGTTCCCGGGGAACGCCCTGCCAGACGTCGTTGATGTGCTTGTTGCCGCTGCCGACGCCAAGCACCAAGCGACCGCCGCTGAGCTCATCAAGGTCCACGGCGCTCATCGCCGTCACCCACACCGAGCGGGCATAGGCATTGAGGATGTAGGGGCCGATTTCCACCCGCTCGGTGGCCATGGCGATGGCCGACAAGCCGACGAAGCCGCTGCGCCACGCTTCGGTCAGATAAATCGAATCGACCCCTGCCTGCTCCGCCCGGCGGGCCAATTCCACCATCTTGCGCATCCCGACGCCGCCGCCGGAAAAAATCAGTCCATGACGCATTTAAGCCCTCCGCTCCCAACTGAGAGGCGATAGTGTATTCGGTTTACGCCAAGCTGGCAGATCCGCCGCTCGACGAAGCCTGCGGCAGGCGTGCCAGCGCCCGGCCGCAGAGCCAGAAGTGGAATGCCGACCAAAGGCCCAAGGTCACGGTGATCGACAGGGCCACGCGCAGCGAAGCCTCGCCGAACGCATCGGTCAGGCCGTCGCTGAGCGCACCGACGATCAGCGGCCCCAAGCCCATGCCCACCAAGTTCAGGCACAGCATCTTGATCGCCGCCGCCACCGCCCGCATGGGCACCGGCGAGAGCGTTTGGATGAGCGCCAGGGTGGGCCCGAGATAGAAGGGCGATACGAAAACGGGCAGCGCAAACAAGACCAAGGCCAACGCCAGAGGCCCGGCTTGATAGGCCAGCACCGACAGGGGCACCACCGCCAACTGGGTCGCGGCAATCATCCACAGGCCGCGTTCGAGGCCGCCCCTTGAGAGCCGGTCCACCCATTTGCCGCCAACGAAGGCGCCGACTGCCCCGACCACGCCGAATGCCAGCGCCATCAGCAGCCCAACCTCGCTTTGCGACAGGCCATGGGCACGCACGAAGAAGGCAGGCAACCAAGTGGTCAGCCCATAGGTCACCGTGCCGGATATCGTGGAGGCGATCAGCAACTGCCGCACCGCCGGACTCCCGAACATGAACGCCGCGGTTTGGAGGATGGTGGGCGAGGCATCCGTCCCCGGGGCAGGCGCTTCAAAGGCGCCCCGGATCGGCTCCCGCAGCCGGGCGAACGTCACCACCGCCAAGGCCAGCCCCGGCAGGCCCACCACCACCAACGCCACTCGCCAGCCGTAGTGCTGACTCACGAAGCCGCCGATCAAGTACCCGATGATCATGCCCACATTGGCACCAACGATCAGCACCGACATGGCCGATGCCCGCCGCTCCTTCGGAAAGTAATCCGCAATGATGGATTGGCTGGCCGGGCTCACGCCGGCCTCCCCGATGCCCACCCCGATGCGCAGAAGCAGCAGCATCACGAAGCCTACGGCCAGTCCGCTCAACGCCGTCATCAGGGAAAACACGGCCAGCGAAGCAACGATGATGAGCTTGCGGTTGCCGCGGTCGGCGGCACGGGCGATGGGGATGCCCAAGGTGGCGTAGAACAGCGCGAACGACAGCCCGCCCAGCAACCCCATCTGGGTGTCGCTGACGCCAAACTCCAAGCGGATCGGCTCGAACAGCACCGTGAGAATCATGCGGTCGGTGATGGACAGCGTGTAGGCGCTGACCAGCAGCAACAGCGCGGTTCGGGCTTCCCTTGCGGACGGGCCGACGACGTCGGCGCCTCGGACGGGGTTGGTCATCCGGCCTAGCTTTGGCCAGCCAAGGCGTTGGCGGCGAGCCGCGCTTGCAGGCGCTCAGGATTCATGGATGTGGAGCAGCTTCCTCATCGCTCCGTCCCCCCGGTCGAAGGGGCGCCATTGTAGCCGCAACTGTCGCGCCGAAACCCGCCCCGATACGTCCCCAACACGGGTCTTGACAGGCTGCCGACACAATTCCACCCTTGTCGCCCGGCACCACTCTCGTTCAACCCCGGCTCTCATGGTCCGTCTATCCGACCTTCCCGAATACGAACGCGAGCACTTGCTCGCCAAGAACGGCGCGACGCTCGGCCCGACGCCTTGGGTGGCCCCTGCCAAGCCCTTGTCCGAGCTGCGCATCGCGTTGATCACCACGGCGGGCCTGCACTTCCGGGACAACCCCGCCTTCGACTTCGCGGACGCAAGCTTTCGGCCCATTGCCGGCGATGAGGACGCCGGCAACCTCGTCATGACCCACAGTTCCGTCAACTTCGACCGCAGCGGCTTCGCCGAAGACGTGAACTTGGTATTTCCGATTGAGCGCTTCCGGGAGCTTGCGGCCGCCAACAAGATCGGGTCCCTGGCCAGCGTCCACTACAGCTTCATGGGCGCGGGCCTGTTGCCGGAGGCCTACGAGCAAACGGCTACGCAAGTGGCCGGGCTGCTGAAGCAGGACCGGGTGGACGCCGTTTTCCTGACCCCGGTCTGACCCAACTGCACCCGCGCCGTGTGCGCCATCAGCCACATCCTCGAACGGGAGGGCCTGCAAACCACCGGCATCAGCCTGGTGCGCGAAAATGCCGCCCACCTGCGCCCGCCCCGCTCACTCTGGGTGAGCTTCCCCCTTGGCCGGCCCCTGGGCAAGCCGAACGACGCCGCCTTCCAGCATCGCGTCATCGCCGCCACGCTCGACCTGCTGACGCGTCCCAATGGACCAGTGCTGGGGGACTACCCCGAGGATGCGCCGCCGGTGGCGGCCGACGCCGCGCCTGTCTGCCCAGTGTCCTTTGCGCGCCCGGTTGACGCCGCCGATACATGGCCAAGGCGCTTGGCCAACGAATTCGCCTTGCTCAAGCCTTGGTACGAACTCGGCCGCCGTCGGCGGCATGGGCGCACCTTGGTGGGCGCTTCGGATCATGCCGTTGCGGACAACCTGCAGCGGTTAGGCGAGCTCTTGGATGCCCGCCAACTGCCCCTGGTTGAACTCAAGTGGTTCAAGCTCGCGATCGAGGACGCCAAGGCCTACTACATCGAAGCCTTGACCGCCCAGCCCGGGGAGCACGCCCAGCAACTGGTGCAGAACAGGCTCTGGCACGAGACGCAGCTGGGCGCGGGCCTCGCCCTGTTCTACGAATGGTTCCGCAAGGACCCCAAGCTGGCCTTGTTCGCCCGCATCGTCGCACCGCGCGAAGCCGTGGATGGCTCGACGGGCGAGGAAATCGACATCGGTCCCAACGCAATGGAGACCAGCCGATGATCGACGTCCGCCCGCTCACGCCCGGCTTCGCTGCTGACATCAGCGGGGTGGACGTCAGCCAGCTATCGGAACGAGAGTTCTCGCAACTGCATAAGGCGTGGCTCGACTTCGGCGTTGTGCGCCTGCGCGGCCAACGGCTGAACGACGACCAACTGCAGGCGTTCAGCGCCCGCTTCGGCCCGCTGGAGGAAATCCCCTTGGGCCGCATGCCAGCCGCCCAGCGGGCGAAGATCGGCAATCGCTACGTTACCTCGATATCCAACATTCTGAGTAACTATTCGCACCCCCGCGCCGTTGGTTGACGCCTGAGGGCGTGTTTCGCACGGCTTGACATTATAGCCGGCGGGTTCTATGGTTCGCCCATTCGGACGTTGGGCGGGGGCATGGGTCACAGCTGGTTGGGTTCCAAG
>JAJEIQ010000007.1 GCA_022827905.1 Pseudomonadales bacterium
GGAGCGCACCCGGTTGCCGAACGCGTCGTAGCTGTGCGTGGTGGTGACCTTGAGCCGCTCATGGTCCGGCTCGACCACTTCCTTGCAAAGCAGCCCCGCATGGGCGGCCTTGGAGGCCGTGCATCCCGCCTGGCCGTGGTACGTGAAGGCGCTCGCGCGGACCGCCTTCAGCGCCTGGTCGTCCGTCTGGTTCGCGTCACGCCGCAAGTGGGTCACCGTGGCCTTGGACAGCCGCCCCAGCCGCCTGTCGGCGTCGGAGCTGCCGTACTCGTTGACGGTCTTGGTGGTGAACGTCCGCCCGCCGCCCTCGGTGACGGCCGTCACCGCGGTGGCGTTGCCGTGGGCGTCGCGCTGCGTCGTCGTGGTCACGGCGGTCAGCAGCGCGGGATCGTCGTCGTTCCCGTCGTTGAGGTCGTAGGATCGTTCCACGGCCTTGGCCGCGTGGGGCTTGAGGGCGCCCAGCGCCGCCGTGCCGGAGGCCTTGGCCGTCGCCTCCCAGGCGGGCTGGTGGCCGGTCAGCTTCCATGTCGTGGTGGACTCGCTGAGCAGGCGGCCCGATGAGGTGCGCACCGTGGTGGATACGGGCATCCCGGTGAACGGGAAGTCGTGGCGGTAGCGGGTGGTGGCCTCCACGCCGGTCTGGGCGTCGCGGGTCTTGAGCTGGCCGAAGCCGAGCGGCCCCCGGCCCATGGCCTGCACCTTGGCGTCGGCGTAGAAGTGCTCCACCTTGCTGAGGGCATCGACGGCCACCCCGCCGGGGGCGGACCCGGCCGCCGGGGCCGTGCCGGACACCTCGGTCACCACCGGCATCGGGGCCCGGAACTCCAGGACCGGGCCGGCCTTGCCGAGGGTCTGCGCTCCGGTGGGCAGGTTCCAGCCGGCGTTGATCTCGGCGTGGAAGGCCGCCTTGCGCTTGTCGAGCAGGGCCTTGGCGTTGGCGAGGACCTGCGCCTGCGGCAGGGGGTTGCCGTGCTCGTCGACGGTCTCGAGCTCGCTGTCGATGGGGTTGCCGTAGGGCACGCAGCCGGAGCCGCCCGCGAAGCTGTGGCAGAACTGGGCGGGCGCTGCCGGGACGGTGCGCCGCACGTCGAGGCGCTCGTAGTGGTCGGTGCGGGCTAGGCTCTCGTGGGTGATGGCCGTCACCGCGCCCAGGCCGTTGGTGATGCGGGACGCCTGCCGGGGGAAGCGGCCCGCGTTGTTGGACGGGAAGGTCTCCAGCTTGCCCTTGCCGCCCGCGTCGGACAGGCGCAGGTAGTCCGGGTGGCCGTCGCCGTCGGCGTCCGCGAAGAGGTGGGCGACGGTCTTCCTGCCGTCGGTGCTGACCACCCTGACGGTGTTCAATGAGCCCGCCAGCCGGCCGGTGTTGGGGTCGAAGCGCAGCGCGTTGATTCGCTTGGTCCTGCGGTCGTGCCAGATGAGGTCCAGGTGGCCGTCGCCGTCGTGGTCGGTGGGTGGCAGCAGGTCGACCTTGTCCGCGTCCAGCACGAGGCCGCTGTGGCGGGAGTCGAACCCGGCGCCGGTGTTGATCTCGATGTAGGGGAACAGCGTGCCGCCGCTGCGCACCTCGCGCACCAGGTCGGTCAGGCCGTCGCCGTTGATGTCGGCGGCGCGCAGCCGGTCCTCGCGGAAGTCGGCGTAAAGCCGCCAGGCGCCGGCGGCGTCCTGGACGTAGGGGCCGTGGACGGTTTGGGAGACGCGCCCGAGCTGGCCGAGGTCCAGTTCGAACCGGGTCCGGGCGATGAAGTCCGCCCGGCCGTCGCCGTTGAAGTCGTGGCCGCCCGCCCAGATTCCCGTGGAGGCCGTGGGGGTCAGCGTGCCGAACTGCCCGGAGCGGGCCGCGACGGTGTGCAGCGTCGCCTCCGCCCCGAACCTGTGGGGCTTGCTGGAGGTGTCCGGCTGCGCCGGGTCCCGCTCCAGGTGGCGCGCCCGGATCGTCGCGCCGCGGCCGTACACGGCGTCCACGAGGCCGTCGCCGTTGAGGTCGGTGAACTCGGCGAGGCGGTCGGTGACCGGGGTCTCGACCGTCGCCGCCTGCAGCCGCCAGCCGCCGCCCGCGGTGGGCGCGGACAGGTGCACGCGCCACACCGGGTCGCGGGCCCGCCACAGGGCCACGTCCATGCGCCCGTCGCCGTTGAAGTCGATGGGCCGCGCCAGCACGTTGGCCCCGGAGCGGCCCACGTTCTCCTTGTGCTCGATGGAGGACGCGCCGTTGCTGAACGCGGCGGGCTTGAGCATCGAGCCGTCGGAGAGCGCGTACTTGAGGTGGTGGTCGGTGTCCTTGGCGCCGTCCGCGTCCCACTCCACCCACACCAGGTCCATCATGCCGTCGCCGTTGACGTCCGCCGGGTGGTGGGCGAGCACGCCCCGGTCCTTGCGGGGGGTCAGCTTGGCGGAGCCGCTGGCCGTGGCCTTGAAGCCGGGGGCGTGCGCCGGCCACGTGAAGGCCGTCGCCGGCTTGCAGGCCGCCGCGGCGCCGTCGCCCGCGCACTCGGTGACCGAGGCCAGGCGCGAGGTCCTGTTGCCGCCCATGCCGCCGTAGGCCAGCCGCAGCTCGCGCACCGTCCGCAGCCTGCCGCCGTGGTGGTTGAGGGTCCGCACCTTGGCCAGGCGCTTGCGGCTGGCGAATGCGTGGCCCGCCACGTAGCCGGTCATGTCGTCCGCCCGGTCCTCGTACACCAGCTTGATCGCGGCGTGGTGCTCGCCGATCCCGCGCTTCGCCCCGTAGGCGTAGCGCACCTCCTCGAGCCGGTGGCTGTCCGCGCCGCCGGCGTAGAGGTGCAGGACCGGGTTGCCGACGCTGTCCTCGAAGCGCTTGAGCGCCCAGGTCAATGTCTGCCCCTTGCCGTTGGTCCGCTTGGCGTCCTTGAAGCTGCCGCCGGGCACGTTGCCGTAGTGGGCCACGGAGCCGTCCTTGCGGCGCACCTCGAAGCGGTCCGGGTGGCCCGCCGCGCCGCCGACGGCGGTGACGATGGCGAACGAGTCGATCTCCGTGCGGTAGGTGGAGCCGGGCGAGCCGTACGTTCCGGTCTCCAGCACCAGCCGCTGGCCGTCGAGGCAGAACCGGTCGTCGGCGTTCCACCGGATGGGCTTGGCGGCGGCGTCCTGGTGGCGGGTGGCCCGGCAGCGGGTGACGGCGGAGCCGCCCTCCAGGGACCAGCCGAGGCCGGCGATGCCGTTGCCCGCCTGGGAGTTGTAGGCCAGCGCCAGCTCGGGGGCCACCCCGGCGGTGCCGGGGGTGGCGTAAATGGGAATGCGGTAGCTGGCGGCGCCGGACTCGGTGACGCGGAAGGCGCCTGGGACGGTGCCGGTGGAGTCGATGGCCTTGCGCTCAGCGGCGGTCACCAGCGAGGGCTGGGCGCTGTAGGGGGAGGGCGGCGCCTCCACGGGTGACGCGGGGACGGCGGCCACGGTGACGGTGAGCGGGTCGGTCCAGGCCGAGCAGTTGGCCGCCGGTGCGCAGGCCCTGGCCCGGTAGGCGTGGTCGCCGGCGGGTTGGCCGGCGAACGCCTTCGACGTGGCGGCGACCGCGGCCTCGGTGGTCCGCTGGCCGAACGCCTTTTCCAGCCTGTAGGTGACGCTGGCGCTGCCCCAGGCCACGGCGTTCCAGGAGACGGTGTAGCCGCCCGCCGCCGTGGGCGCCGTGGCGTCCAGGCCGGAGGGCGCGGGCGGGGGGATGGGCACGGTGGCCGTCGCGGGGCCGGCCCAGGGGCCGCAGAGGTCCGCCGCCGTGCAGGCGCGGACTTGGTGTTCGTGGTCGCCGTCGGCCTTGGCGGTGAACGGCTTCTCGGTATTGGCGCCGTCGTAGGCGTCCGCCCACGCGCCGCCGCCGGAGCGCTCCTGCAGCTCGTAGCGGATTTGGGTGCCCGAAACGGAATCCCAGTCCACCTTGTAGGCATTGGGGCCGGTGGGCAGGATCGCCAGGCCGGTTGGCGCGCTGGGCGTGGGGCAGTCTGGCGCGGCCACCGTGGCCGTGGCGCTCCAAGGGCCGCAGTTGTCGGTGCCCGCGCAGGCCCTGGCCTGGAATCCGTATTGGCTGCCCGCCGTCAGGGGCAGCGTCGCTTGGGTGCCGGAGCTGTCGGCGGGCTGCCATTGGCCTGCGCCCTCGCGCTGCTGCAGTTGGTACCGGGTGGCGCCGGCGACCGCGTTCCAGGCCGCGGCGGCCTGGCTGCCGTTGGCCGAGCAGCTTGCGGTGACGGTGAGGGTCGGCGCGGCGGGCGGCACCTTGGCCTCCACGGGTCCCGACCAGGGGCCGCAGTTGCTGGCGGGGGCGCAGGCCCTGACGCGATGGGCGTGGGTGCCGACCGGCCTGCCGGTGAACGCCTTCGACGTGCCGGACACGGCGGTCTCGGTGGTCTGCTGGCCGTGGGTGGCCTCCAGCCTGTAGCTGACTGTTGCGCCGCCCCAGGCCACGGCGTCCCAGGAGACGGTGTAGCCGCCCGCCGCCGTGGGCGCCGTGGCGTCCAGGCCGGCCGGCGCGGGCGGAGGGAACGGCAGGGTGGCCGCCACGGCGCTCGACCAATCGCTGCAGGCGTTTCCGGCATTGCAGGCCTGCACTTGGTAGTCGTAGTCGCCGTTCGCCTTGCCGGTAAAGGACGTCTCGGTGGCAGTGCCGTCGTAGGCGTCTGCCCACGCGCCGCCCCCGGTGCGCTCCTGCAGTTGGTAGGTTATGCCGGATTCCGAAAGGGGGTTCCACGCCACCTTGTAGGCGTTCGGGCCGGCCGGCTCGACCTTCAGGCCGGTTGGCACGGCCGGCGCGGTGCAGTCGGGCGCGGTCAGCGTCGCCGTGGCGCTCCAAGCGCCGCAGTTGGCCGGCGCGGCGCAGGCCTTGGCTTGGAACGAGTACGCGTCGCCCGCCTTCAGTGACAGGGCCGCCTCGTTGTCCGTGCCGCTGTAGGCCGGTGCCCACGGGTCGGTGCCGGTGCGCTGCCGCAGCGCGTAGCTGGCCGCGCCGGGCACCGCCGTCCAGGAGACCCTGGCCTTGCCGCCGCCGCAGGCCGGGGCGTTGGAGACCGTCGGCGCCGCCGGCGGCACCCGCACGGCCGCCTCGTCGCTCCACGGCCCGCAGTCGCCGTCGCCGTCGCAGGCCTTGACTTGGTAGCCGTAGACCGCGGCGGTTCGGTTCGGGAAGTCCTTGGACCGGCCCGCAACGCCCGTCACGTTTGACCAGTCGCCGCCGTTGGTCCGTTCCTGGAGCGTGTAGCTCGTGGCAGTCGGCGTTGCCGTCCAGGACACTCGGTACGTGCCGGCGGGGGCAGGGTTGGGCGCGACGCTGAGCGTGGGCGCCGGCAGCGGCTCCAGGACCTTGACCTCAAGCGTTGACGCAACCAGCGCCTCGCACCTTGAGGTGGGGATCAGGCCGATGATGACGCAGGAGCGTATCCGGTAGGTGTAGGTGCCCGGCGCCTTGCCGGAGAAGGACTTCCCGGTCACCGTTGCGGCCAACGGGAACGAGGCGGACCAGGTCACGCCGCCGTCCGTGCTTTCCTGCAGCTGGTAGAGCGTGGTCGCCCGCGCGGGCGTCCACCACACCCGGTAGGCGCCGTCCGTGGAAGTGCTGGGGTCGGCGGCCAGCGCGCCGCTTACGGCGACCTTTTTCTCGGCGGACCAGCCGCTGCACGTGCTCGCGCAGGCCCGCACCTCGAAGCCGTGCCGGTCGTCGCCGGCCGTGATGTGCAGGCCCGTGATGTCCGCAGACGTCTCCGCGCCTTCGTATGCGTCCGCCCACTGCCCCGTGCCGAACCGCTTGCGCAGTTCGTAGCGGGTTGCGCCGGATGATGCGGCCCAGGAGACGCGGAAGTTGCCGTCGGCGTCGCTGGACGGCACCGTGAAGGAGGCGGGCGTGGGCGGCGGGACAACGGCGCCCCGCAGCGTTTTGCCGTTCGCGGACGCCGACCAGCCGCTCTCGCCGACCTTGTTCACGGCCCGCACCTGGACTTGGTAGCCTGTGTTCGCGGCCAGGCTGCCTAGAACCTTGGTGGTGCCGGTTCCGGCGTTTTCGGGGTCGCCCCAGTCAGCGTTGCTGGCGTTCAGGCGATGGCGCAGGTCGTAGCGGGTGATGGCTGCGCCGTTGTCGTCGGGCGCCGTCCAGGCCACGGTCAGCTTCGCGCTTCCAGTGGCGGTCACCGTGGGCTTGGCGGGGGCGTCGGGAACGTCCACCACGTCCACCGTCGCGGTGGCGTTGCCGCTGCCGCCCGCGCCGGTGCAGGTCACCTTGACGCTGAACCCGCCGACCGCGGCGGGCGTGAAGGACTTGGTGCCGGATGTCTTCGTCGAGCCGATGCTGGGCGATCCGGAGCAGGCCGTGGCGTTCTCCGACGTCCAGGTCAGGGTGGCACTGTCGCCCTTCTCGATTTCACTGTGGTCAAAGGAGGCCGAGACGGTCGGCGCGGGCGTGGCCGCCGGGACGCCCTTGACGAAGACCGTGGCCAGCGTGTCCCCCGCGTAGGTGCCGCCGCTCTTGAGCTCCAGCGTCCTGCCCCCCTTGGTTATCCAGGGCGCGACCTTGGAGCCGCTGGCGCCGCAGGCGAACTTGCCCTTGGAGGACTTGAGGTAGACGCAGGGCTTGGTGGCGTATTGGGTTGACCAGGCCACCGTCGTCGAGCAGCGGGTCTCGCCGTGGGGATGGTGCACGGCGACGGTTCGGCCGAGAGGGTTCCGGCGGGCACGGTCACCGTGACGCTGTTGCTCACCGGCGCGCAGGTGATGGAGCCGAGCAGGTTGAAGCAGACCTGCAGGTTGTAGGCGTAGGTGCCCGGCTTTTGGTTGGTGAAGCGCTTGCTGGTGCCGGAGACCGTGAAGGAGGCGGTCGCCTCGCCGTTGTTGAAGCTCTCCAGCAGCCTGTAGCCGCTGCTCAGGGCGCTGGCGGTCCAGCGGATGGTGTAGTCGCCGCCCGGCGCGGTGGTCCGGTTGGCCGAGAGGGTGGACAGCGGGACCGTGACCCGGACGTTGCCGGTGGCGGACCAGCCGCCGCAGTTCGTCTGCCCCGCGCAGGCCCGCACCCGGTACGAGTAGGCGCCGGTGCCCTTGCCGGAGAAGGCCTTGGAGCGGGCCGTGCCGGAGTAGGCGCCGCTCCAGGCGCCGGACCCGGCCTTCTCCTCAAGCTCGAAGCGGGTGGCCTTGGCGGGCTTCGTCCAGGAGACGCTGTAGCTGCCGGTCGTGGAGCTGGCGGGAACGGTCAGCGTCGGGGCGGCGGGCGCGGGGTCGGCCGTGCCGCCCGACACGGTCACCGTCAAGGCATCGAAGCCGGAGGGCAGGTTGCAGATGGTCGCGCCGACGGGGAAGCCGATGTGCTGGCAGTAGGTCAGCGTGTAGGCGTGGGTGCCGGCCGCCTTGCCGGAGAACGCCTTGGAGCGGGCCGTGCCCTGGTAGGCGACCTTGCCGCCCTCAAGCAGTTGGTACTGGGAGGCGCCGGTGACCGCGCTCCATGAGACGGTGTAGGCGCCGTTGGCGGACGGGTTGGGGGAGGCGGAGATTGCCGCGTGGGCGGCGGAACCCGCGATCAGGCCGACCGCCAGCGCCAGCGCCCGCCAGTGCCAGAACCGGCGCCCAAAAAGGCGGGCGGGTCGGTGCGGCATCCGTTCGGCAGTGGGGCTGCCGCCGTGCGGGGCCGTCGTCGATGGGGAGGGGAATCGGCCCGGCTTCAGGTTGCGGGCGATGAGGCGTTTGATTGGGTTCATTTGCGTGTGTCCGGCTGGTTGGCTCCCGCCGCCTCCGGGGCTCCGGCGAGGTGAACCGGAGGCGGCATCTGGGGCCGATTGTTGGAGCGGACGAGGGGGCTGACCATCGAAAACCCCTGCGAGCTTTGACGGGGTTTTCGGGCCGGGGGAGGAGGGGACGACCCGTGAAAACAGTTGGCGCGGCTTGGCGGTCGCGTCGAATGCGCGCCGTTCAATCGGGACGAGCAGGCCGCCGCGAAGGCTTCCTATTCGTCCGCTGGACTTGTTGCGAGGATTGCCCGGCTGAGGCGACCGCCCGGCTGGTTCATCTGGGCGACTTGAAAAACCGAGGGATGCCCCCGGTAAAGGGGCGTTTGGTTCAGTTCATTTCGTAGGCTACGGTCAACCCCCAGGTGCGGCCGCGGTTGTAGCCGCCGAGAATGAAGTTGCTGACGTTGAAGGTGTTCTCCAGAACCCGCTTGTCGCCCAGGTTCTTGCCTTCAAGGGTCACGCGCCACTGGCTATCGTCGGAGCGGTAGGTCAGGAACGCGTTGGCGAGGATGCGGTCGTCGGACTCGGCGGCCAGGAAGAAGGGGTTGGTCAGGTCGATGGGCGAGTCGGTGTACATCTTGTCCCGATAGTCGGCATCGGCGCCGATGGTTAGGGTGCCGGCACCGCCGAGGTCCGCCGTGTACTGCACTCGCGCTTGCACCATCAGTTCCGGCGCATAGCCCATGGCGCGATCGTCCGCGACATTGCCCAACACGCCCGGCGAAACCTCATCGATCAGCTCCTTGGCATCCACATCCAAGTAACCGAGATTGAGATTCAAGGCCAAGCCGTCCACTGGCGGCAGCCACAGCAGCTCGAGCTCGAAGCCGCGGGTTTCCACTTCACCAGCATTGTCGTTCTGCTGCAGCAGGGTGCCGGTGACCTCATCCAAGGCAATCACGGTGAACTGCTTGTCCTGGTAGTCGTTCAGAAAGGCCTCCGCGTTGAGCCGGAGCGTGCCGTCAGCCAAGGTCGTCTTCAATCCGATGGCATAGGTGGTCACGGTTTCCGGCTCATAGGTCAGTGCGTTGTACGCACGGCCGGTGAAGGTGAATCCCCCGGACTTGAAGCCGGTGGACACCCCTCCATACAGCAGCGTGCTGTCCGAAGCGCGGAAGCTTAGCTTGGCGCTCGGGGTGAACTCCGACCACTTGTCGTCGCCGATCTTGTTCTCCGGGTAGGTGGTGACGGTTTCCATGTTGCCGCGGCCGATGATGTTGCCCCGGAGATCCCGATGCGGCAGGAAGAAGTTGAAGAACGGCAGGTTCGGAACGATGAAGGCACCTGTTGGCGACAGCACCAACGGTGCCTGCTCCAGACCGGGAAGGCGCAGGAAGGCGGCCACATGCTGGGTCAAGGTGACGTCTGCGATTTGGTCGATGTCCTTCTTGTCGGTGGTGTAGCGCCCGCCCAAGGAGAGCTGCCATTGATCGTTTATGTCCCAATCCACGTTGGCATAGACCGAGGTGGACTCAAGGCGCTGCTTATCCCTGGAAGTGTTTTTCACATGGCTGGAGAGCAACCGCAGAAACGGTGTCTGGGTCGTAAACGTCGGATTGTCCTGGTCGCCGTCAAGGTAGTAGAAGCCGGCCACCGCGTTCAGGTTGTCGCTGGCGTAGTGCAGTTGAATTTCCCAGGAGATGTCGTCCGACTCCGGGTTCCTTAAGGTGTTGATGAACACTTGATCGCTGCCGTCGAAGTCGAACGCCTGCCGTTGCTCAGCGGAGCGATACGCGGTGATGGACTTGAGCGACCAGGCCTCGTTCAGCTCCCAATCGGCGGTCAGTGAAACGCCGGTGGTGTCGATCTTGTACTCATTGAAGCCGTCCACGACGAAGGCGGTGTTCACATGGTCCTTGTTGGTCGGCAAGCTGGTGTCAAGCATCTGTCCGGGGGCTAGGTAGGCGGCTCCCGGCACGAACAGGTTGGCGGTGCTGAGCAGCGCTCCGAAGGCGCCCAGGCCAGCGGGGCCGCCCAAGTTGACGGCCACCCGGGTCGGCACATAGGGCTCGGAATCGTCCCGCAGCATGTCACCCACCAGCTTGAAGCGAAGCTGATCCGACGCCTCCCAGACCAAGGTGCCGCGCATGGCCAGCCGGTCGGCGCCGGCGAACTCCGATCCGTCGTACAGATTGGTCTGGTAGCCGTCATGATCGGTCTTGGAGATGGCGAATGAAGCGAACAGCGAATCTTCCACCAGCGCCCCGGACAGGCTGGCCCGGACCTTGCGCAGGCTGTCCTCGCCCAGCTTGCCTTCGATGCGGGCGCGGGTTTCATTGCCGGGCTCCCGGCTCACGTACTTGAGCGCTCCGCCAATGGTGTTGCGGCCGTACAGGTTGCCCTGGGGGCCCTTGAGGACCTCGATGCGCTCCACGTCGTACACGTCGAGCAGCGCGCCACTGGTGCGGTTCAGGTACACGTCGTCAACGTAGATGCCAACGCCCTGGTCAAAGCCCGGGTCGTTGCCGATGCCGCGAATGAACACCTGAATCGCCCCGCCGATCAGGCCGCTGGTCTCATTGATCGTGATGTTCGGCGTCAGGCGGGCGACCTCGGTGATGTTGTCCACCCCCCGGTCCCGCAGCTCTTCCGTGCCGTAGGCGCTGACCGCGGCTGGCACTTCCTGCAGGTTTTCGGTGCGCTTGCGCGCTGTCACCAGGATTTCCTCAATGACGTTCTGGGCGTGCACCGCTGAGGGGACCAGCGCGCTGGTCGGGGCCAAGAGCAAAGCCGATACGCCGATTAGCGCCGGGCGCAGGATGGTGTCGCGGAACATATTCACTCCGATGTACCAAAATTGAAAGGTCAGTTTACTCTATTGTCATCCTTTCCGTCGCTGATGCCCGGGCGCTGACGCGAGAACTGCGCTTGTCTTGATTGCTGCCGCTGCCGTATCGTTCAAGGATGCGGCCCGGCAATGAGAATTGGCACTCCGCCGTGCAGGCGCCTCTTGAGGTAGCCAATGCCGAGGCGGTGGCTTGGGATGTGGAAACCGATGTCCTCATCGTCGGCTTCGGCGGCGCTGGCGCTGCGGCGGCGGTGGAGGCGCGGGAGCGGGGCCTCGACGTCGTGGCCATCGACCAAGCGGAAGGCGGCGGTGCCACCTTGGCCAGCGGCGGCGTGTTCTATGCCGGCGGGGGCACCGCGGTCCAGCGCCAATGCGGCGAACAGGACAGCCCCGAGAACATGCAGGCCTACCTAAAGCTCGAGACCCAGGGCGTGGTGAGCGATGCGACCCTGGAGCGCTTCTGCCGGGGCAGCGCCGCCGACCTGGATTGGCTGATGCGCCATGGGGTGAAGTTCGGTGGCCCGGTTTGGAAGAGCAAGACCTCCTATCCGAACGTCAACTACTTCCTCTACCACCCGGACAACACCCTGCTGCCGGCCGCCGCGGCAGTGGCTGAGCCGGCGGCGCGGGGACATCGGGGCATGGCGCGCAAGGGCAACAGCGCAGTCGATCTGGGCGGGGCCATCTATTCACCGCTCAAGCGTTCCGCTTTGCAAGCGGGGGCGGTCCTCGAATGCAAGACCGAGGCCCGGCAGCTCATCATGGACCGCCGCGGCGCAGTGATCGGCGTACGGGCGTTGCAACTGCCGGCCCGCACGGCGGCCTATGCGGAACACAGTAAGCGCCTCGCCCGAGGCCATCGGCTGACACAGCTCTACCCGTTTTTCCTGCCCGGCGCCCGGGCGGTGCACGCGAAGGCCAATAGGCACTTCGCCAGGGCCTTGGCGATTGAGAACACTGACCGCCAATGGCGCACCTACCGGGCGCGCCGCGGCGTTTGCCTGAGTGCTGGGGGGTTCATCTTCAATCGGCCCATGGTCGAAGCGCACTGTCCCAGTTTCCGCGCGGGCGTGCCGCTCGGTACTAGGGGCGATGACGGCAGCGGCATCCGCTTGGGGCAGAGCGCGGGCGGCGCCGTGGACCGCATGGACCGGGCCACCGCCTGGCGCTTCATCAATCCGCCGGCCGCTTGGGCCAAGGGCGTTATTGTCGATGGCCGGGGCAGGCGCTTCGTCAACGAGTGTGCCTACGGCGCCACCATCGGCGACGCCATGGTGGCCAAGTCAGGCGGCAAGGCGTGGCTGATCCTGAGTTCGGAGTTGGTGCGCGAGTCCTGGCGGCAAATCGCGCCGGGCAAGGTGCTGCCCTTCCAGCAGCAACTGGCGGCGCTGAATCTGCTGTTCGCCAAGCGCAAGGCCAGCAGCGTCTTGGCCTTGTGCCGCAAACTCGGTTTTGATGAAGCGGTCTTGTCCGACACGCTGACCACGACGGGGCGCGCGGCGCGCGGAGAAATCGAGGATCCGTTCGGCAAGCCCCAGGAGGACCGATGCGAACTGCGCCCGCCATTCCATGTGATCGACGTGTCGCTGGACGCGAAGCTGCTGCCCTGCACGGTGCTCACAGTGGGTGGCTTGGTCGTCAACGAGGCCACCGGCCAGGTTCGACGGGAGGATGGCCAGGAGATCAGCGGACTTTATGCGGCGGGCCGCACCGCGGTGGGCCTCCCTTCGCACCTCTACGTTAGCGGACTGTCCATTGCCGACTGCGTGTTTTCCGGGCGGCGCGCCGCCCGGCACGCAGCCGCCATTGCCGCTAGCCAATGAAGCCCGGCAATCCTGGGAAATAGTGGCCGGCGATCATGCCGCCGTCGATGACCAGCTCGGTGCCGTTGCAGTAGCTGCCGGCGTCGGAGGCAAGGTAGAGAACGCCTTGGGCGATTTCCCTGGGCCGGGCGCCGCGCTGCATGGCCACGAAGTGGTGGCGCTGATCAAAGTCCTCCTCCGGTGAGTCCATGGGATTGGTCATCCGCGTGTTGACGCCGCCGGGATGGATGCTGTTCACCCGTACGCCCGCCGGTCCGAGTTCCATCGCGGCGCTGCGCGTCAGCCCGCGCACGGCGAACTTGCTGGCCGCATAGGCGCCGGTGGCGTTGTTGGGGGAGATGCCGGACACCGATGAGGTGTTGACGATCGCCCCCCGTCCGGCCGCCCTCATGACCTTGGCCACCGCTTGAATGCCGAGGAAGACGCCGGTGACGTTGACTTCCAGCACGCGCCGGAATTCATCGGGCGCAAGGTCTTCAAGCAGGCCAAAGGTGAGGATGCCGGCGTTGTTGGCCAGGATGTCCAGGCTGCCTTGGGCGGCGACCGTCTTCGCCACCAGCGCCTGCCAACCGGTTTCGTCGGTGACATCAAGCACCGCAGCGCTCACTTGCTCATGCTCGGCGGCGACCGCCCGCAACGGCTCGTCGTCAATGTCAACGGCCACCACATGGCCGGCGTCGGCCTCCAAGAAAGCCGCCACTATGGCTTGGCCTATGCCTCGGGCGGCGCCGGTGACGATGGCGGTGCGGCCGCTGAGCGAGTAGGGGTTGGACATTGGGTTTGCCTCGTAATGGATCAGCGGACGGCGTTCATTTGCGCCAAGTGATGGGCCGCTAGGTAGCCGAAGGTCATGGCGGGACCCAAGGTCGCACCCGCGCCGGGGTACGCGCGGCCCATGACCGACGCGCTGGTGTTGCCAATGGCGTAGAGGCCGGCGATCGGCTCGCCATCGCCGTCGAGCGCCCGGCCGTGCTCATCGGTGACCACGCCGCCCTTGGTGCCAATGTCGCCGGGGAAGATCTTGAGCGCGTAGAAGGGCGCCTGCTCCAAGGGCTTGAGGCAGGGGTTGGGCGCATGGCGGGGGTCGCCGTAGTAGCGGTCGTAGCCGTTCACGCCGCGGTCGAAATCCGGGTCTTCGCCCCGGGCCGCATGTTCGTTGAAGCGCCCG
This sequence comes from Pseudomonadales bacterium, assembly GCA_022827905.1. Classification (GTDB taxonomy): domain Bacteria; phylum Pseudomonadota; class Gammaproteobacteria; order Pseudomonadales; family Azotimanducaceae; genus Azophilus. The sequence continues at coordinate 13,486 of JAJEIQ010000007.1, forward strand.
ATGGTGGTGGCTAGGATGTCGGCGTCCACTTCGATTGCGGTGGCCAATTCAGCCAGGGTTCCGCCCTTGCGCAATGCCTCCCAAAGGCTGGGCTTCACTGCTCCGTCACGGCTTGGTGGTCCTGGCAGCATGGGGCCGACGGCGTACCGGGACCGGTACCAAGCGTCGAAAATGAACCAGGACGGCGCGGTGGGGCATTCCGGCGAGTCGAGCCGCATCATCTCGCCACCGGCCGCGTGGTAGGAGGCGGACTCGTTCATGTAGCGCTTGCCGAGCCGGTTGACGATGATGCAGCCGGGCAGGGCGCGTTCGGCGAACATCGGCCGGGCCCGGTCCTCATCGCCGAGACGGAAGGCTGGCGCCCACCAGGCGGCGTCCATGAGATCCAAGGCGGCGCCCGCCCGTTCGGCGGCTTGGATGGCGTCGCCGGTGTTGTTGCGCTGCGAGCCGGACCAATTCGGGGATGTCGGGGTCTGAAAGCCCTCGCTGCGCAGGCTGGCGTTGTGCTCGAAGCCGCCGGCGCCAAGCACGACGCCGCGGCGGGCGCGAATGTTGCGCCGTTCACCAGCCACCTCGATCGCAGCGCCGACCACCCGCCCCTGCTCGACGATCAACTCCTGCAAGGCCGCGCCCAGCATGACGGGCACCCCTTTGGCGTTCAGCGCCCGGCGCAGTTGGCCGAGCAGGGCGTTGCCGGCGGTCAGGCGGCGGTCCCTTGGGGTGCGCAGGCGCTGCGGGACGTCGAGCCAATAGCGCGCCATCACCTTGAGGATGGACCACCACCAGCCGGGACCGCGGGTCATGATGGGCCGGGCTTCGCTGATGGTCCAGTTGACCCGGCCAAAGGCTTGGGCCCCGGTATGCATGGGCTGCAGGGCGTCGTAGTCCGCGCCCAATTGACCGGCGGAGATGGGCTGGGTCTCATGGGAACGGTTTTGCTTGGCCCCGGCAAGGCCCATGTGGTAGTCGGCGTAGTTCACGCATTGAAAGACCGGGCCGCCGTGGGCTTCCAGAAAGTCGAGCATCTTGCCGGCGTTGTCGATGTAGGCCCGAATGCGGCTGTCCGGCACCTCATCGCCCGTTAGGGCCTTGATGTAGGCGAAGGCCTCCTCCGGCGTGTCCTCGAACCCGGCTTCGCGCATGTGCCGGCTGCAGGGAATCCAAAGGGTGCCTCCGGAAGTGGCCGAGGTGCCGCCCCAGAGGTGGCTCTTTTCGATCACCAAAGGCTCGGCGCCAAGCTCCGCGGCGACCAAGGCGGCGGTCAGCGCACCGGCCCCGGAACCGACCACCAGCACATCCGTGGTCCAGTCGGCATGAGCCACGCCCGTTAACCCCTCATCCGAATTGGGGTTAGGCGGCGAAGTCGGCGCGGGGCGGCCCGACCCGCTGCGCCACTTTGCCCAGTTTGGCCGCATCGAAGCCGTAGAAGTCGATGGCGTTGCCGCCCAGCATGGCGGCGATGTCGTCCTCCGGCAGGCCCTTGAAGGTTTCGATCATCTTCGGCCCGGTATGGGGCCAAGTGCCCTCGGGATGGGGGTAGTCGCTGCCCCACATTATCTGCGCCATGCCGATGTCGTGGCGGATGTCGGCGTCGGAGCGGGGCATGCAGGAGGCGCCAATGGCGCAGTTGCGGCGGAAGTAGTCCGTGGGCGACATGGAAAGGTGGCTGCGGTAGTCGCCGAGCTTGGCGCTGAAGAAGGTGTCGTAGTAGTGATGGTCGAGCATGCGCAGCAGCGGCGGCAGCATCCAGCCCTGGCCGGTTTCCGTGACGCTGGCCTTCAGCTTCGGGTAGCGTTCGAAGACCCCGCCCCAGAGCATGAAGATGATGGGCCGGTAGGTCCAGAAGAACACCTCGGAAATGTAGATGCCGAGGCCTCCGGGATAATCGGCTTGGTCCGCCTCCGGAAAGCCCTTGCCGAAGAAGTGGTCCATGGGGCCGGGTCCGGAGTGAAAGCAAACGACGATCCCGGTGTCCTCGCACGCTTCCCAAAACGGGTTGTAGCGAGGGTGGTGATAGGCTTCGAATTGGCCGGTGAGGATCAGCGGGATCATCATGCCGCCCAAGCCGTTCTCAGCCCCGAAGCGAACTTCCTCAACGGCCCGGTCGATGTCCCACAGCAAGGGGCAGACCGCTACCCCGAAGTGCCGCACCGGGTCGCGGGCGCAGAGTTCGGCCAGCCAGCGGTTGTGGGCCCGGGCGCCCGCCCATTGCAGGTCGGGCACGATGCCCTCCGTGGGCAGGGACAGACCCGCGCCAAAGGGCGGCGAGTTCTGTTCCGTGATGCCGTCGGGGAAGATGATCTCCCCAGCGATGCCGTCGCCGTCGAGCACTTCGAGGCGGTGCTGGTAGTCCCAGGCGCCGGATAGCTGGGCTTCGCGGCCGGCCCGCCACTGCTCATTGGCCTCCTTGACCAAGAACACCTGTTCGGCCTTGTTGGTCAGGGTCTGCTGGATCGGCAACGCCATGTCGAACACCTTCCGGTGTTCAGGGTCCAGGTACTCCCGGTATTGCTCGGGCGGCAGCCCGGCGTGGCAGTCGGATGAAATTACGGTGAAACGCTCCATGATCCTCGCCTCGTTAGGACTTCTTGGGGCCGCCCATCTCCCCCGGAAAGCGGCTGCCGCCGATGGTGTCCGCGAACGGCCAGAAGCCTTCCTCATCAAGGGGCCCCGCCAAGGTGATTTCACGGGCCAGAAACTCCGGCCACCAGAGCCGGGCCTGCACCGGGCCGCAAACGGGCACTGATTGGGCCAACGGGTCCCAAGCGCTGTCCCGCAGAATGAGTTCGCCCTCCAGCGCCTGCTGATAGGCCGTGCGGTACTTGGCGTACACCCGCACCACATGGGGCGGATAGTCGTAGGTGTTCGGCTGCATGGTCAAGGAACGAGAGCACTTGATCCACCATTCGTTGACTTCGGTGACCTCGCCAGGCTCATCGACCCCGGACACGGTCCCCTTGTATTCCAAAAAGGTGTTGCTTTGATGTGACGCGAAGGCCTCCACCCGATTCATCAAGCGGAAGTAGCGAATCTGGGCGAGGTACTTCGGCTGACCCCAGTGTTCGCGGCTGATGTACACCGCCTGCTCCTGATCGATGGCGTAGCCGAGTGAGTACTCGCCTTCGACTCCGTCGTAGCTGGCGGTGACGTTCATCACCAAGCCGAGTTCGGGTTCGTTGCCGACCGGAAAGTTGTAGACGGTTAGTCGTGCCTCGGGCTCCTCGGCGGGACTGATGCCCGGCGGCAGCAGTGGGCCGACCTTCTCCGGATCCGTGGGGTAGGCGATCTTCAACATCGGCCAATTGACGTTGTCGCCCGGAATGCCTTGGGGTTCGGTGCCGCTCATGCTGCCTTCCTTGTTGAGCTGTCGTTGGTTTAGGTTTGTTTTTGCGAGTTTGAATCTCCTAAAGCTCAGTTTTACATTCTTTGCGCAAAAAAAGAACACTAATCGAGTTTTTGACCCTAAGCGGCACTTCGTCCGCCGCGAACCCTCGAACGGCAGGGCGCGGACCTTGCAACCGAGCGGGCCTTTGAGCGAACCTTGCGCATCGCTCAAGCGAGCTGTACCCATGCCAAACTCAATCGAAAGCGCATCGAACACCGTTGACCCCTTTGCGCCTTGGGCGTTGAAGGGGCTGTGGTTGCGCAACCGCTTCATCAAGGCCGCCACCTTTGAGGGCCACTGCCCCGGTGGCCGTCCGCACCGGGAAGGGCTGGCGGGCTTTCACGAGGCCTTCGCCAAGGGCGGGGTTGGGCTGTGCACGTTGGCCTATGGCGCGGTGGAGCCGGGGGGGCGAACCTTTGACGATCAAATGTGCCTTAAGGACGACATTCTCGACGACCTGCGCTACGTTACCGATGCCATTCACCGGCACGGCGCCAAGGCCTCCATACAGCTCGCGCACTGCGGCGGCTCCTCAAAGTGGAGCGGCTGGATCGGCCAGCGGGCGCGCGGGCCGAGCAACGGTTTCAACGGTCTGGGCATGTTCGTAGGCACACCCTTGGCGCGCGCCCTCGGTCTCAATGAACTGCCGAAGTTGGCCGATGACTACCGTGTCAGTGCCGAGCGGGCGGTGGCGGCGGGTTTCGATGCTGTGGAACTGCACATGGGGCACGGCTACCTGCTGAGCCAGTTCCTAAGCCCCGCAGTCAACAAGCGCCGCGACGAATTCGGTGGCCCGTTGGAGAACCGTGCCCGATTCCCGTTGCAAGTGATCCGCGCCGTGCGGGAAGGCGTGGGCGGCTCAGTGCCCATCGTGGTCAAGATGAACCTGCGCGACGGCTTTCGCGGCGGCTTGGAAATTGAGGACAGCGTCGCCTTCGCCAAGTTGCTGGAGGCCAATGAGGCGGACGCGCTGGTTCTCACCGGCGGCTTCACCTCGAAGAGCGCCATGTACCTGTTCCGCGGACCGACCTTCGTGCATGAACTCATCAAGGCGCAGCGGCGCAAGATCGACAAGCTGGTGTACCGGATGGCCGCGCCCACCATGAAATCGCTGCCCTTCGAGGAACTCTACTTCCTCGACTTGGCCAAGCAGGTGATGGCGGCGGTGGATTTGCCGTTGATCTGCATCGGTGGCGTGCAAAGCCTAGCCAGCGTGCGCCGCGCCTTGGCGGAAGGCTTCCAGGCGGTGCAGCTCGGCCGCGCCCTGATTCATGACCCGGCCTTGGCGCAGCACTACGCGGAAGGCTCAAAAACCGAATCGGGCTGCACCGTCTGCAACCGCTGCGTCGCCGAAATGGACCGCGACGGCGTGCGCTGCGTTCTCAACGACGCCCTCCCTGCCCGGAGCCCTTCGTGAGCGAGTCACCACCGATCTCCCCCCTTGCCCCCGCGAGCTTTCCCGACCTGCCCCCGGTCGCCGGGGTTCGGCTCGCCGCCCACGCAGCGGCGCTCAGCTATCGGGGACGCTTCGACGTGATGCTGGCCGCCCTTGCGCCCGGGTCGCGGGTCGCCGGCGTGTTCACCCGCTCGCACTGTGCTTCCGCGCCCGTAAACTGGTGCCGGGAGCAGCTCGGACGCGGCACGGCGCGAGCGGTCCTGTGCAACGCCGGCAACGCCAATGCGTTCACCGGCGCCGCGGGGGAGGCGACAGTGGCCGAGTCAGTGCAGGCCGTGGGCCAAGCCCTCGATGCGCGTGCGCAAGACGTTTACCTCGCCTCGACCGGGGTCATCGGCGAACCGCTCAGCCCCAAGGCCATGCAGGCGGCAGCGGAGCAGGCGGCCCGGGCGCTCGGCCACCCCAGCCCGGAACGCTGGCGGGCCGCCGCGGAGGCCATCCGCACCACCGACACGTTCCCAAAGGGGGCGGGGGGAGAGGCGCAACTTGATGGCGAGACGGTGCGGGTCGCCGCGATCGCCAAGGGGAGCGGGATGATCGCGCCCGACATGGCGACAATGCTCTGCTTCGCGTTCACGGACGCGGGCCTCCCCGCCTCCGTGTTGCAGTCCCTCCTCGCCGGGGCGGTGGACCGCAGCTTCAACCGGATCACGGTCGATTCCGACACCTCGACGAGCGACAGTGTCCTCCTCTTCGCGACCGGGGCGGTCCCATCCTCCGCGCCGGTCAGCGGCCCTTCCGATCCGAGGCTCGACGACCTGCGGGCGCTCCTCGACGCGACGATGCTCGACCTCGCCCACCAGATCGTCCGCGACGGCGAGGGGGCGAGCAAGTTCGTGGAAGTGACCGTCGAGGGGGCCGAGAGCGATGCGGCTGCGCGAAGGATCGCCCTGAGCATTGGGAATTCGCCCCTCGTCAAGACCATGCTTGCGGCGGCGGACGCCAACTGGGGCCGCTTGGTTATGGCCGTCGGCAAGGCCGGCGAAGCGGCGGAACGCGACCGGTTGCGCCTCTGGATCGGGGACGAACAGTGCGCCGAAGGCGGCCGGATTCGCGAGGGGTACTCCGAAGAGCGGGCGACCGAGCACCTGAAGGGCGACGAGGTGCGCCTTCGCGCCGATGTCGGCGTCGGCACTGGCCGCAACACCATCTGGACCTGCGACCTCACCCACGCCTACATCGACATCAACGCCGGCTATCGGAGCTGATCCGTCCCTTCCGGTCGTTAGGGGCGGTTTCGCGGTACTTCTCCCACTCCGGGCCGGCGTAGAATTGGCGGAAGAAGTTTCGAAAGTCGTTGATGGGGCCGTCGCCGGCACAGAGCGGGGGTTGGTCGACGTAGGCTTGGCGGTCCCAGATCACCTTGTCCTGGTCGAGTTGTTTGCAGATGTCGCGTATCACCGCTTTGGCGACGCCGCGGTTGGGGCCGTCCCGGTCATCCTTCAGTTGGGTGAAGGCGAATCGCAGATGGGTGATGTCCCGGGCGATGGGCGTGACGCCGGTCACCAGCAAGGTTTCGCAGATGCCGGTGAAGCGGGTCCAAGGCTGCCCGGCGCCGTCCACGCCGTAGGCGATGGCGCCATCGACCAGGCCGCGGGGGGTGCCCATGCGGACGCGGACTTCGGCGGTGCGTCGATGTCCCTCGTAGCGGATGTCATAGTCGGGGTTGTCCACGACGCCGTGCACGTATTTGAAGTGGGCGCTGTCGGCGCCGTTCTCGGCCAGAGCCTGCATCGGGCCGTGGACGATCCACTCGTGCTTCTCGTAGTCAGTCCAATCCGGGTGCCCCACTTCCTCGAAAGCCTGCAGCTCGTAGAGCGGCGCGACCTGTTCCGGATGCCACCAAGCCCAGACGAAGCCGTTCACCTCCGCCGTCGGGTAGCTGCGTTCGCAGGCGGGCCGCTTCATTTTGGGCGGAATGGACTTGGAATAGGGAACTGCCACCGCCCGGCCTTCCCCGTCCCAACGCCACGAGTGAAACGGGCATTGCAAGTGCTGGCCATCGACCTTGCCGCCGTAGCCCATGTGGGCGCCCAAGTGGGGGCAATAGGCATCCAGCAGGCGCGCAGTACCGTCTTCGCCGCGCCAGAGCACGAGCTCTCGCTCAAAGTAGCGCAGCGGCTTGACCTCGCCGGCCGCCAGCTCGTCGCTGTAGCACAGGGCGAACCAGCCGAAGGGCATGGGCAGGCCGTCGATGTTGCGCTCCGCCGCCGGGCGGCCGTTTTCAATTGGGGCCACCCGCCACTCGAGCAGCGCGTCGCCTTTGAGTTGGTCGAGTTGCTGCCATACCAGCGCTGGCGCGGTGCGCGCGTCCTGCAGATCAATGGCTTCGCTCATAGTCCCCTCCTAATTTTTGATCGCAGAGATGGATTGTCGCATGTCGCTGCCTTTGTGCCCGGCGGCCGCCTACATCCTGGAGACCGTATTGATGCCCAGAAGGCCAAGGCCGGCGTGCAGGGTGCGGGCCGTTTGCTGGGCGAACCGCAGCCGGTTGGCGCGCTCGGCTCCCTCAGCCGCCAGGATGGGGCACTGTTCATAGAAGCGGGTGAATTTGGTGGCGAGATCGTAGAGGTAGGCGCATAGGGTGTGGGGGTAGCCGTCCTCGGCGACCTGTTCGACCACTTCCTGCAGACGCGCTAGGACGAAGGCCAGGTCGCGCTCCGCATCGACGCTCGGCTGCGCCTCGCCGTCCAAGGACTCCGGATCGACCTCCCCGCGCCGGAACAGGCTTTGAATGCGGGCGTAGGCGTACAGCAGGTAGGGCGCGGTGTTGCCCTCGAAGGCCAGCATCTGTTCCCAGTCGAACAGGTAGTCGCTGGTCCGGTTCTTGGATAGGTCCGCGTACTTGACCGCGCCGATGCCTACCGCCCGCGCCACCATCGCCTGCTCCTCGGCGTCGAGCTGCGGGTTCTTGTTGCTCACCAAGCGGGCGGCGCGGGCCTCGGCCTCATCGAGCAGGGCGGTGAGCTTGATGACGCCCCCGTCACGGGTTTTGAACGGCTTTCCGTCCTTGCCGAGCATGGCGCCGAAGGGCATGTGCTCAAGGCTTGGCGCCGCGCCGGCGAAACCGGCCTGTCGGGCAACCGCGAACACCTGCTTGAAGTGGAAGGCCTGGCGGCTGTCGGTGAAGTACAGGGCACGGTCGGCCCCAAGCGCCTGGGCGCGGTGGCGAATCGCCGCTAAGTCGGTGGTGGCGTACAGGTAGGCGCCATCGGACTTTTGCGCGATCAAGGGGGTGATGCTGCCGTCCTTGCGTTCGAACTCGGGCAGAAAGACGCAGCGTGCGCCGTCCGATTCGGTAAGCAGTCCCTGGTGCTCCAGTGCCTCAATCACCTCCGGCAAGGCGTCGTTGTAGGCGCTTTCGGCCATCACGTCGTCGGGGCCCAAGCTCGCGCCAAGCCGGTCGTAGAGCGTTTGGCAGTGATCCAGGGAGATCTGGATTAACCGCCGCCAGCGCGCCCGGGCGCCCGCCTCGCCGGTCTGCAGGGCAACGACCATGGCCCGGCTGGCCGCCTGGAAGTCGGGTTCTGTGTCGAAGCGAACCTTGGCTGCGCGGTAGTAAGCCTCCAGATCGCTCAACGTCTCGGAATCGGCACCGCCCTCATCAAAGTGGGCGAGCAGCATGCCGAATTGGGTGCCCCAATCGCCCACGTGGTTCTGCCGAACGACCTGATGGCCAAGCGCTTCGAGAATGCGTGCCACCGCATCGCCGATGATGGTGCTGCGCAGATGCCCCACATGCATCTCCTTGGCTAGGTTGGGGCACGAGTAGTCCACTACCACCGTCTGCGGATGGGAGGCCTTGCCGATTAGGGGCGCCTCCAGATTCAGCTTGCCTGCCAGAAACTGATCGCGGAGGCGAATGTTCAGGAAGCCCGGCCCGGCCACCTCCACGGCCTCAGCCAGGTCGTCGGCGTCAAGCCGGTCGATCACCTGGACGGCGAGTTGGCGGGGATTGGCCTTCGCCGCCTTGGCCGCCGCCATTACTCCGTCGGCCTGGTAGTGGCCGTACTCGGGCCTCGACGCGGTCTTGACCAAGGCCGGCGCCTCGACGCCGCACTCTTTGAGTGCGGCCTCAATGCGGGCGGACAGAAGCCGCTTGACGTTCATGGAGCCAAGTGACGGACAGCGCCGTTGGTCAAAGCGCCGTCACGTTTTCGGCGCAAAGGCCCTTTTCGTTTTCGCCCACCTGAAAGCTCACCGGGCGCCCGTCATAGAGTTGCGGACGCTCTCCCCGGTCGCTGCGAATGGCTCGCTTGTGGACGAAGATCTCGCTGCGGTCGGCGCGAATGATGAAGCCGAAGCCCTTGGCTTCATCGAACCATTTGACGGTGCCTTCCTCCCGTTTGCCGCCGTCGATCAAGCGGGTGCGGGCCTCGCGCGGCGCCCGTTTGGCCGGACGCCGCTTGGATTTGGCGGGCGGGGAGGCCGCGCCCTGGTTGGCGAGGCGGGCGTTGAACAGGCCATTGGCCGCCAAGGCGAGGAAGGTGATCAGCAACAGCGCGAAATAGTTTTCCGCAAACAGCCGGGAGTGTGCTTCAGTAACGAGGGCGGCCAGCAGCAGGGCGCTGGCCGTGACGATGATGGTGGTGCGCATGACAGGGTTCCATATGTCGTTGGTGAGAGCTCAATGAAGGCATTGGGATAACAGCGAAAGTCTAGCACGAGCCCTCAGGTCGCCGCAGTGCGGTGTCCCGCGCAAACCTGTGGTTTGCGTTGGAGTTTCGCTACGCGAAACTCCGGTTCAATCGGGCGGCATCCGGCGGGTGGGGGCGTTGCGCCCCAACGGCCATAGTCTATGTCAATTGTGGCGTTCGGAAACATCAATTTGACGAATCGAATCCGCTCCCGGTAGGTTGCCCGCTCGTTGCTTGAACATACGGGAGCTTCGCAATGTTCGATTTCTCCAAGCGCTCACTGGCCGCGTTGGCGGTTGTTTTGGCCGTGCCGCTGTCGCTCGGCGCCCAAGCCGATGGCCGGCCCAAGTCGAATCAGTTCTGGTGGCCGGACCAGGTCGATCTCAGTCCGCTCCGCCAACATGGCGCGGAGTCCAATCCCTATGGCGAGGCGTTCCACTACGCCGAAGCGTTCAAAACGTTGGATGTCAATGCGGTCAAGGCGGACCTCGAAGCGCTCATGACCGACTCGCAGGATTGGTGGCCAGCGGATTACGGGCACTATGGACCACTCTTCATTCGCATGGCTTGGCACAGCGCCGGCGTGTATCGCATCCACGATGGACGGGGTGGCGCCGCAGGCGGCCAACAACGGTTTGAGCCGCTCAACAGTTGGCCGGACAACGCCAACTTGGACAAGGCTAGGCGCTTGCTGTGGCCCATCAAGAAGAAGTACGGGCGCAAGATTTCCTGGGCCGACCTGATGGTGTTGACCGGCAACGTGGCGCTCGAATCCATGGGCTTCGAGACGTTCGGCTTCGCCGGCGGGCGGGAGGACGACTGGGAAGCCGATCTCATGTACTGGGGGCCTGAGACGCAAATGCTCGCCGACGAGCGCTACAGCGGCGACCGCGACCTCGAGCAGCCCCTCGCCGCCGTGCAGATGGGTCTCATCTACGTCAACCCGGAAGGCCCGAACGGCGTGCCCGACCCGCTGCTGGCGGCACGGGACATTCGCGAAACCTTCGGCCGCATGGCAATGAACGACGAGGAAACGGTGGCTCTGATTGCCGGCGGCCACACCTTCGGCAAGGCGCACGGCGCTACGAGGGCGGAAGGTTGCGCCGGTCCGGAGCCGGCTGCCGCCGGTATTGAGGAGCAGGGCTTTGGCTGGACCAACCGGTGCGGCGCCAGCGGCGGCGGGGAGGCCAACACCAGCGGCCTGGAGGGCGCCTGGTCCGCCAGCCCCATCGCTTGGACCAGCCAGTTTCTGGATAACCTGTTCGCCTTCGACTGGGTGCAGGCCAAGAGCCCGTCCGGTGCCACGCAGTGGGTTCCGGCCGATGGGCAGGCTGCAAACCTGGTGCCCGATGCCCACGATCCCGGCAAGCGCCACGCGCCGGTGATGCTCACCACCGACCTGTCGCTGAAGTTCGATCCGGCCTACCGGGAGATCGCCCAGCGCTTTCAAAGGAACCCGGAGGAATTCGCGCTCGCATTCGCCAAGGCTTGGTACAAGCTGACGCACCGCGACATGGGGCCGCGCAGCCGCTATCTCGGCCCGGACGTGCCGGGCGAGGCGTTGCTTTGGCAAGACCCGGTGCCGGCCGTGGACCATGCCTTGATCGATGCCGAGGACGCCGAAGCGCTCAAGGCGGAGATCTTGGGCACTGGCCTCAGGGTTTCCGAACTGGTGCGCACCGCCTGGGCGTCCGCCGCCAGCTTTCGCGGCACCGACATGCGCGGCGGCGCCAACGGCGCACGGGTTCGCCTGGCGCCGCAGAAGGACTGGGCGGCCAACACGCCGGAGGAGCTCAACAAGGTGCTGGCCCAACTGGGGAGCGTTCAGCGGGACTTCAATCGCACCCAGTCGGGGGACAAGCGCGTATCCCTCGCCGACCTGATCGTGCTGGGCGGAGCCGCCGCCATCGAACAGGCGGCGATGGCCGGAGGCCACGCAGTGGGCGTGCCGTTCACGCCCGGACGCACGGATGCCTCCCAAGCGCAAACGGATGTGGCCTCCTTTGCGGTGCTCGAGCCCGCCGCCGACGGCTTCCGCAACTATTTTTCCGCGCAGAACGCTCGATCGCCGGCGGAGTTGCTGGTGGACCGCGCCCACATGCTGACGCTGACGGTTCCGGAAATGACGGTGCTGGTTGGCGGCCTACGGGCATTGAATGCCAATGCAAGCGGTGCCGTGCATGGCGTGTTCACCGACCGGCCAGGAACGCTGAGCAACGATTTCTTCGTGAACTTGCTCGACATGTCCACCGCTTGGACCCAGTCCGGGATTGACGAGGGGCTTTACGAGGGCCGCGAGCGCACTTCGGGCGATCTCAAATGGACGGCGACGCCGGTCGATCTGGTGTTTGGCTCGCATTCCGAATTGCGCGCCGTTGCGGAGGTCTATGCGGCGGACGACGGGGCGGAACGGTTCGTAAACGACTTTGTCGCGGCCTGGACCAAGGTGATGAACCTCGACCGCTTCTAGTCAAGGGTTCGATGCGAGTGGGAGAGCCCTAGCGCGCCGGGTTGGGGCTGACGTACACTCGCGCCAATCGATGCCAATACTGCGGAGGAGCAACATGCCTAGGTATGTGATTGAGAGAGACATTCCCGAGATCGGCTCGGCCGAACGCGACGCACTGCGCGAGGCCTCGCAGAAGTCGAACGGCGTGCTGGCCGAAATGAAGGCCGAGAGCAAGAACATCCAGTGGGAGCATTCCTACGTCGCTGGCGACAAGACGTTCTGCATCTACATTGCCGACAATCCCGGCCTGATCGCCGAACACGCCGAGCGCAGCGGGTTCCCGGCCAGCCAAGTCACCCCGGTCAAGCGCATGATCGACCCGGTGACGGCTGAGGCAGGTTAAGGAACTTCAGCGCAGCGCCCCGGCCTGCTCCAAGTGGGCCACTTGGGCGTCGTCATAGCCCAGAATCTCCTTCAGCACACGTTCGTTGTCGATGCCGAAGTGGGGGGCTGCGGCGGGCGCTTTGGGTTGGGTCCGGGAGAAGCGCAGACGGGTGCTTTCGACCGTCACGTCGCCGAAGTCTCGATGGGGGGCGCTTAGGAAGTGTTCGCGGTGTTTGAGTTGCGCATCTTCGAACAGGTCATGGGTGTCCAAGGCGCGATGGGCGGGGATGCCCAACGCCTGCAAGGCGCTTTCCACGGCGGCGCCGTCAAGGTTCGCCATCCAGGCTGAAAGCCGCTCATCGAGTTCATCGTGGCGGCGCTGGCGCTCTTCAAAGGGCCAATCCTTGGCGGCCAGCAGCGCCGCAGCGCCGCTGTAGCCGCACAGCCGCCGCCACTCGGCGTCGCCCCGCACACTGAGCGCCAGCCACCGGTCCTCGCCCCGCACCCGATAGATCCCTTGGGGCGCGCAACGTGGGTCGCGGTTGCCTTGCGCTTGGGCCACCTCGCCGCTGCGCCAATAGGCAAGGCACTGGGGGGCCAGGAAGTGCAGCGCCGCTTCGGCTTGGCTCATGTCGATGTGCTGGCCTTGGCCGGTGCGTTGGCGTTCCTTGAGCGCCAGCAGGATGGCCATGGCGTTGAAGCGCACCGAGGTGAAGTCGGTGTACGGGCCGTAGCAGCCCGTCGGCGCTTGGCCGGGCAGGCCGGTCAGGGCGTGGAAGCCGCAGACCGCGGCGGCCAGATTGCCGTAGCCCGCGTAGTTGCGCCACGGGCCGGTTTGGCCGAGCAGCGCGCTGGAAATCATGATGATGTCGGGATTGAGGGCGGATGCCGCCTCATAGCCAAAGCCCATGCGGTCGATGGCGCCGGGGGTGAAGGACTCCGTGAACACATCCGTCCAGCGGATCAGGTCGCGCAACACCGCCTTGCCTTCATCCGTGGCGGTGTCCAAGGTGATGTTGAGCTTGTTGGCGTTGGTGCTGTGATGGGCCGCGGCCCGTTCGGGGTCCATGGCGCCGTCGATAAAGGGGGGCACGTTGCGCAGTATGTCGACCTTGCGGGTGGACTCCACATGCACCACGGTGGCGCCGTAGTCGGCCAGCATGCGCGTAGCGCCAGGCCCGGCCACCACCCAGAAGAGATCCACCACCTTGACGCCCTCCAAGGGCAATCCTGGCTGGTCTGAACTCGGTCCAGGATTGGCGAAGGCGGACCTTCGGTCCGCGGCTGCCGACGGCGGCGAAGCGCCGAGCGGCAAGGGCGTTCGGGAGAACTTGGCGAAGGCGCCGAGGCGTTTGCCGGTTGGACCGTCCAGTGCGCAGCCGCGCTCGGTCATGTGGGCGCTGTCGAGGATGTCCCCGAGAGTCAAGACGGGTGCAAGCAGCAGCCTCCGGCTGGTGGCGGCCTCCATGATCTCGGCCTTGGTTAAGCTCGCCAACAGGCGCTCGATTCCGCCCTGCACGGGTGCCCAGTCGTTGGCGGCGATCTGGCCCGCCATCATTTGCGCGGCGACGTTGCCCCAGTCCCAGCGCAAGTCGGCTTCGGTGCAATGCCCTTGCGCATGCACCCAAGCCATGAGCCGCGCCATGAAGTCCGCTATCGGCGGCAGGATGCCCTGCATGGCCACCACCCAGCCGTCCGCGCATCGAAACTGGGTCTTGACCGAGACCTCGCCGACCGTCAAGGCGAAGGCCCCGCGCTCGGCCCGGGGGTGGGCGGCCGGCTTATCGAGGCTGCGGCTCAGCAGGGCCAAGGTCATGGACTGCTGAGCGGAGACATCAAGTTGTTGGCCGAGGCCGGTGCGCTCCCGATCAGCCAAGGCGATCAACACCCCCACCGCCGCGTCGGCCGATGCGTGGCCTTGCGCCTGATCGGCGCTGATGCGCAGCGGTGGCCCCTCCGCCGTGCCGCAAAGATAGGCGTGCCCAGAGGCCGCGGCGAGGGTCAGGTCGTTGCTGGCGTACTCGGCCTTGGGGCCGGTGGCGCCGAAGCCGGTGATGGACACCTGGATGAGGCCGGGATTGATCCGGCTAAGTTCGTCCCCACCCAGGCCCAGCGCATCGAGTTCGCCAAAGGGCTGGGACGTCAGCAGCACGTCGGCTTCGGCGGCGAATGCCGTCACCAGTTGCGGCGCTTCTGGCCAGTCGATGACCTCAATGCGCTTGCTTGCGGTGTAGGCTTGCCAAAAAGGGTTCGACAGGCGGGCGGCGGCGCTCGGCGTCACCAGTTGGTGGACATGCGCCCCGGCGTCGGCCAGTAATTGACCGCACATCAACCCCATCTCGTCGGTGAGGTCGAGGACGTTGAGGCCACCGAGGCCAGTCATGGCGGCGGGCGTTCGGGCTTTCACGAAGTCCTCTTGGTCTACGGCTCCATGCGTTGCCGCTGCAGGATGAGCAGGATCCGCATGCTGGCGACCACGGCGCTGATGTGCCGTTGCAGGGCAAACTCCTGGTACAGCGGATCTTCGCTCAACAGGACGCATCGACCCTCGGCGCCGCAGCGAAAACGGGTGTTGCGGCCAAAGTTGTTGCCCGCGGGGCCATACTCGCCGAACCTGCCGGGGTTTTCGTTTAGGGTCCAAAACGCCTCCCAAGAGGCCGGCAAGCCGAACATCGGCGCTTCGATTGCGGTCAGGGTGTCCTCCGCGGTTTCCCTGAGCACGTCATCGTAGTCGGCGGTGCTGGCCAGCACATGGGAGCAGCTGCCCCGCACGGCGGCCGCCACCTGATCCTCGTCGATGGGGAAGCTGTCGAAGCGGTCCTTAAGGCGCAGCCGCCACCAGCGGGTAGTGTAAACCGGCGCCGCGTGGGCCGGCGAGGTGACATCCTGCACATAGTTCAAAACGCGCCCGACATAGGGGAAGGCCTCGGCGTCGCCACTGGCTGCGGCCAACTCCCGCAGTTGTTGGTCGAAATGCTCGTGGAACCGGGTGTCGATGACCCACAGGATGTCGCGGTCGCCCACACCGCTGCGATCGTAGTAGTTCCACCGGACCATGCGCACGAAAATGTTGGTCTCCGCCTGCCGGGCGTTGGCCCGGGCGATCATGCGCACCTGCAGGGCGTTGACCGGAGGGATGATGCGGCCTGCCAAGCAACGGTTGAATTGCTTGGCGGCCAAGAAGGTGAGCTTCTGGTGAATGGGAGACTCATAGGCGGCCGCGGCCGCAGCCAGCA
Organism: Pseudomonadales bacterium; assembly: GCA_022827905.1. GTDB lineage: Bacteria > Pseudomonadota > Gammaproteobacteria > Pseudomonadales > Azotimanducaceae > Azophilus. Next base: position 29,033 of record JAJEIQ010000007.1, read on the forward strand.
CCCAAGCCAGGCTGGCAGCGGCTAGGCGAGTCGGCAGGTGGCGGCAGGCCAAGGCCGTCATTTTTCGTAGCCGGGCGCATCGGCGCGGGCGCGGCAATGTCATCAATCCACTCGCCGGGGGTATATGCCGGCGATTATTGCCAAACCGTGCGGCAAATGGCCAGCTTGGGTGATAGCAGATGTTGTAGTTGCCATCGAGCGTCAGGAACATCCCATTGGCGACTCGCGCGCCCCTGAATACTTGACGCTTCGTGGTGGGCTTGCTATGCACATCGATGTAAACAAGTAGAGATATGGACAAGTGCGTACCAACATTGATCTCGACCAAAATCTAGTGCAGGAAGCTCAGCGGTTGAGTCAAATCAAAACACTAGTGTCCGGTTAATACTCGAATAAATTCAATTGGTTAGGGTCCATGTCCTGCCCGGAAGTGTGGTCGGGTTCGAGAAGGCATTGATTTAACGGCATTTTCTCGAACAGGGTGACGGACAGGATCTGTAGCAAAGTGT
>JAJEIQ010000052.1 GCA_022827905.1 Pseudomonadales bacterium
CGCGCTCATGGTGCTGCTGGCCACCGGCGGCCCAGCCGCCCAACCGCCCTGACCCCTCACTTCCCGAACCCGAAGCCGTCAATCCACAACCCTCGGAGAACCGATACGAATCAGACCATCTGCCAAAATGAGAATTGCTGCAGCCAGAGGGAATGGCTGGATGGCAATGGGCGTTTGCCCTCATAATCGCACCCCTTTTTTGCAGGGGCTTTTGGGAAGCGCTTATGTCACAAATCGAGAACGACAAGGAAACCATTGCCATCCTCGGCGGCACCGGGGACCTTGGCACCGGCTTGGCCATTCGCTGGTCGAAAGCCGGGTACCGGATCATCATCGGCTCGCGAACGCTGCCGAAGGCCGAACGGGCGGTGGCGAACCTGCATGCCATCAGCCCGGAAACGCCCGCGGTGCCGATGGAGAACGCTGACGCCGCAGCGGCCGGCGACATCGTGGTGCTCACCGTGCCGGCGGAGCATCAGCTCTCGACCCTCGCCGGGGTCAAGGCGTCCTTGGCGGGCAAGATTCTCATCGATGTCACCGTGCCCCTGGTTCCACCCAAGGTGGGCACCGTGCAGTTGCCACCCGAAGGCAGTGCCGGCAAGCGGGCCCAGGACCTGCTCGGCGAGGAGGTCATGGTGGTTACCGCCTATCAGAACGTCGCCGCCCACCTGCTGCAGGAAGACGTGCAAATCGAATGCGACGTGCTCATTGCCGGCAACAAGAAGGCGGCCCGGGACAAGGTGATGCAGCTCACCGAGGAGGCGGGCATGACCGGCTGGCATGCGGGGCCGATCGAGAACTCAGCCGCCGCCGAGGCGCTCACTTCCATACTGATCCAAATCAATCGCCGCCACGACATCTCCCATTCCGGCATCAAGATCGTCGGCCAGTCCGACCACTGATGGCCGCCGCCCTGCACTTGGTGCCCGTGCCGGGGCTGCCCATGATCAAAGAGGGCGACGATCTCGGCACGCTGGCCGTGACGGCCATGGACCGGGTCGGCCTCAAGCTCGAAAGCGGCGATCTGGTCTGCATCGCGCAGAAGATCGTCTCCAAGGCGGAAGGGCGGCAAGTTGCTCTCGATGAGGTGATACCTTCAGCGCAAGCCATCAGCCTTGGCGCCGAAACGGACAAGGACCCACGCTTGGTCCAGCTCATTCTCGACGAATCAACGGAGGTTCTGCGCCAACGCCCCGGCATTCTGATCGTCCGCCACCGGCTGGGGCTGGTCTGCGCCAACGCTGGCATCGACCAGTCGAACATCGATCACGGCGGCGGTGAGCAGGCGTTGCTGCTGCCGGCCGATCCGGACCGTTCGGCGGCGGCTCTGCGCAACCGCATGGCCGAACTGACCGGCGTGAATGTCGGCGTGCTCATCACCGACAGCCACAATCGGCCTTGGCGCTTGGGCACCGTGGGCGTGGCCATCGGCGCGGCGGGCGTCGAGGTGCTCGACGATCACCGCGGCGGCGCGGACCTCTTTGGGCGCGAGCTCAAGGTCACGCTCATCAATCGGGCCGATGCCATCGCGGCGGCCGCAACCTTGCTGATGGGCGAGACCACGGAACGCATTCCGCTGGTGGTGGCCAAGGGCTTTGCGCCGCAAACTTGCGCCGACACGGCGAGCGAGATCGTGCGCCCGCTTGATGAGGACCTCTTTCGCTAATGGCCGGCAATTCTCAATTTGCCGGAGCGAGGGCATCTTGCCCTCGAACTGAACCGGGGAATTCCATCGAGGGCAAGATGCCCTCGCTCCGGGGAATTCCGCAAGGAACTGCTGGCTGATGGCTTACCTAGCGCTCACCGGCGGCATTGGCGGCGCCAAGCTGGCGTTGGGCCTGGCCCGGGTCCTGCCGGCGGACGAGATCGCCTTCGTCGTCAACACCGGCGATGACTTCGAGCACCTCGGCCTGCATATCTCGCCGGACATGGACACGCTCACCTACACGCTGGCGGGACTCAGCAACCTGGAAGCCGGTTGGGGGCGCAAGGACGAGAGCTGGCAATTCATGGACGCCTTGGATGAACTGGGCGGGGAGACTTGGTTCCGGCTCGGCGACCGGGACATGGCGCTGCACGTCACACGCACTCGAATGCTCAACCAAGGCGCCACCTTGACCCAAGCCACCCGGCGCATCGCCGCCAGCCTCGGCGTTCAGCAGCCCATCATTCCCATGAGCGATGATCCGGTGCGCACCGAGGTCCATACCGCCAGCGGGCCCATGGCGTTTCAGCACTACTTCGTGCGTGACCGCTGCGAGCCCGCGGTGACCGGCTTCGAGTTCGCCGGTGCCGAAGAGGCCGTGCCCAGCCCGGACTTGGCCGCTCACCTCGAGGGCTGCGAGGGCATCATCATCTGCCCCTCCAACCCCTTCGTCTCCGTTGATCCCATACTCGCCGTGCCGGGACTAGAGGAAGCCTTGAAAGCCAGCGGCGCCCCCTTGGTGGCGGTCTCGCCAATCGTCGGTGGCGCGGCCATCAAGGGGCCAACCGCCAAGATGATGGGCGAGCTTGGGGTGCCCGCCACCGCCGATCAGGTCGCCGAGCACTACGCCGGCCTCATCGACGGCTTCATTCTGGACGAACAGGATGCCGCCTTGAACGGCACCTTGGCCATGCCGACCCGAGTGGCGCAATCCCTGATGGTGACGCTTCAGGATCGGGAGCGCTTGGCGGCGGAGACCTTGGACTTCGTCAACGCGCTGCGCAAAGGGACGGGCTGATGTGGGCCATCGTTCCCATCAAGCGCTTCGACCAAGCGAAGAAGCGCTTGGCCAGCGTGCTGAGCGCTCCGGAACGCAAGGCGCTCATGCTGGCGATGGCGCGGGACGTGCTCTCGGCCCTGTCCCGCTGCCAGCGATTGAGCGGCATCCTGCTCGTTTCCCGCGCCCCGGAGGCGGACGCCTTGGCGGAGGCCTTTGGACTGCGCCAATTCGCCGAAAGCGCCGAAGCCAACCTGCCGGAAGCGCTGAACGAAGCGCGGAACCATGCGGTGGCGGAACTCGGCGCCCGCAGCATCTTCATCGTGCACGCCGACGCCCCGTTGATCGATCCAGCCGAAACCGATGGGATCATTGGGGCGCATCAAGGGGTGACGCTGCTGCCGGACACCGAGCGCGTTGGCACCAACGGCATGATCTGCACGCCGCCGGACGCGATCCCCTTCGTCTTTGACGGCAAGAGCTTCAATGCCCACGCCGAACACGCCCGGCGGGCGGGCTTCGGGCTGCAAGTGGCGGACGGCTCCGGCCTGGCGTTGGACATCGACACGCCGGCTGACCTCGTTCAGTTGCTGCGCCAGGGCCCGAACAGCCAGACCGGCATTTACCTGCAAACATCGGGTATAGCCGAACGGCTTGCCGCGGTTGATAATGAAGGGTTCCAGAAACAGGGCATCCGGTCGGGAAGCCGCGCGCCAAGGACTTGACATGCCGAACCTCGAACAAGTGCTCCAGAAGGCCCGTCAGGGTGATCGGATAACCGACGCCGAGGCTTCACAGCTAGCCGATTGTCGGGACACCCGGGCACTCGCCGAAGTCGCCGCAACGCTGCGCGACGAGGGCTTTCGCAACGTCGTCACCTACTCTCGCAAGGTGTTCATTCCCCTCACCCACCTGTGTCGGGATGTCTGCCACTACTGCACCTTCGCCCAAGTGCCGCGGCGGGTGAAGGCGCCCTACATGACCATCGACGAGGTGCTCGACACCGCCCGCCACGGTGCGGCAATGGGCTGCAAGGAAGCCCTGTTCACCTTGGGCGAGAAGCCGGAACTGCGCTACAAGGCGGCCCGCGAGGGGCTGGCTGCGCTCGGCTTCGACTCCACCTTGGACTATCTGCGCCACGCGGCCGAGGCCGTGCATCGGGAGACCGGGCTGCTGCCCCATTTGAATCCCGGCAACATGACGCCGGATGAGTTGGCGCACATGCGCCCCGTATCGCCGTCGATGGGCATCATGCTGGAATCGGCAGCGGACCGGCTCTCGGAGAAAGGCATGCCGCACTACGGCTCGCCAGACAAGGTGCCCGCCGTGCGGCTGCAAACCTTGGAAGATGCCGGACGGGCGAAGATACCGTTCACCACCGGCATTCTGATCGGCATCGGCGAGACGCGCTTGGAGCGCATCGAGTCCCTGCTCGCCATTCGCGCGGTGCAGGAGCGTCACGGCCACATTCAGGAGATCATCGTCCAGAACTTCCGCGCCAAGCCGGAAACCAAGATGGCTCAGGCTCCGGAGCCGGACCTGAACGAACTGCTTTGGACCATCGCCATGGCGCGGCTGATTTTCGGTCCGGCCATGAGCGTCCAGGCCCCGCCCAACCTAAGCCCGGGCGTGCTGCCGCAAATCGTCGATGCGGGCATCAACGACTGGGGCGGCGTCTCGCCGCTGACCCCGGACTTCGTGAATCCCGAGGCGCCCTGGCCGCACTTGGACGAGCTGGCCCGGGAAACCGCCGCGGCAGGCAAGCAATTGCATGAGCGTCTGACCATCTATCCGGCCTACGCGCGCGATGTCGGAACCTGGGTGGCGCCGGAACTGCGCCAGTCGGTGCTCGACTTGGTTGACGCCGATGGCCATCCGCGCACCGACGGCTGGTCTCCCGGGGAGCAGCTCGACCCGCCCGAAGCGGAACTCGCCGCAAGCGTTGGCACGCCCAAGCGGGTCTCGGCCGACCTAGCGGCCATTCTGGACAAGGCGGCGGCCGCCGAGGGGCTTACGGAGGCGGAGATCGTGCGGCTGTTTCAGGCGCGCGACGGCGACTTCGCCGCGGTGGTTCAAGCCGCCAACCGCCTGCGCGCCGAGGTCAACGGCGACACAGTGAGCTTCGTCGTCAACCGCAACATCAACTACACCAACATCTGCTACTTCAAATGCCAGTTCTGCGCCTTCTCCAAGGGCAAGCTGTCGGAGAACCTGCGCGGCCGGCCCTACGACCTCTCCCATGAGGAGATTCAGCGGCGCACCGAGGAGGCTTGGAGCCGGGGCGGCACGGAAGTGTGCATGCAGGGCGGCATCCATCCCGAATACACCGGCGAGACCTACATCGGCATCCTGGGCGCGGTGAAGGCGGCGGTGCCGGACATGCACATCCACGCCTTTTCGCCCTTGGAGGTTTGGCAGGGCGCCGCCACCCTGGACTTGGACCTGCCCACCTATCTGCAGCGGCTCAAGGCGGCGGGCCTCGGCACGCTGCCGGGCACTGCGGCGGAAATTCTCGACGATGAGGTCCGCGCGGTCATCTGTCCGGACAAGATCAACACCGGCCAGTGGCTGGAGGTGATGGAGGCTGCCCACGGCGTTGGATTCCGGACCACGGCCACCATCATGTACGGCCATGTGGAAGGGCCGCAGCACTGGGCGCGGCACCTGATCCGAGTGCGTGACCTGCAGGCCAGGACCGGCGGCTTCACCGAGTTCGTGCCCCTGCCCTTCGTGCACATGGAGGCACCGATGTACCTGAAGGGCCGGGCCCGCAAAGGCCCCACCTTCCGCGAAGCCGTGCTGATGCACGCCGTCGCCCGCCTCGCCCTGCACCCGCACGTCACCAACATCCAGGCGAGCTGGGTGAAAATGGGCCACAAGGGCGTCACCGCCTGCCTCAACGCCGGCTGCAACGACCTGGGCGGCACGCTGATGAACGAAAGCATCAGCCGCGCCGCGGGCACCACCCACGGACAGGAGACCTCGCCCCAGGAAATGGTGGCCATGATCGAAGCCGCAGGCCGCAAGCCGCGCCAGCGCACCACCCTCTACGGCGAAGTCAACGAGGAACGCATCGAAGCGGGGCGCCGGGCGGGGGAGCTCGCCGAGATCATCAACACGCCAGCCCGCAAATACGAACGCAAGCGCAAGTCACCCCTGCTGCGTCCGGGGATGATCGAATCCGTGGAATTGCCCTAGGTACTCCCCAAGCTGAAGGGTCCTGTCGCGGTACTTTTGGGCCACGGATTTCTCTGCGTGTGTTATTGTTGCGTTCAGCGATTTCGCAACTATCTTGATAATTTAAACCACTAGTGTCCGGTTAATACTCGAATAAATTCAATTGGTTAGGGTCCATGTCCTGCCCGGAAGTGTGGTCGGGTTCGAGAAGGCATTGATTTAACGGCATTTTCTCGAACAGGGTGACGGACAGGATCTGTAGCAAAGT
>JAJEIQ010000066.1 GCA_022827905.1 Pseudomonadales bacterium
GATCGAGTTCCGCTTCCTCTTCCGTGGTCAGTTCCAGAATCGATATTGGCCGTGCCATCGCAACCGTCTCCATGTTCCCTCCGGCAACCATGGCACGGAATATTTGTTATTTCAATCTATTTGTGGCACATAACACTAGGGCCCGCGGCTTTCGCCCGCGTGTTCGGGGTAGACCGTCGCGGTGTAGATGTCGCCGTGTCGGTCCACCGCCATCTGGTGGATGTAGATGGCGAGCCTCTCGTGGCGCTCAAGCTCCTGCATGCTGTGGGCGTCATAGACCACAAGGTCGCTCATGTTGTCGCTGGCATACAGCCGCCGTGGTTGGAACAGTTGGCAGGCGGCTGAGATTGAGCAATGAGACGAAGTCCCTTGACAAGTCAGTCAGGGCACTACTGAAACATCCGAGCCATTCAATTGTGTACCCATCACCAAGCATATGATGTAAGCTTGCTCACGAGACCATCAAGCAAGGAGGTCCAGCAATGCACCGAACTCAGATCTCGCTTGAGCACGAGCAGTATCGGCTGCTCGGCACGGAAGCCAGGCGCCAAGGAATCAGTTTATCGGCGCTGATCCGCAGGCTGGTGGACCAGCACTTTAACGCCGGAGCGACACGGGCGATTGATCCTCTGGAAGCCGTTGCGGGGATCGGGTCTGGAACCGGGGCCCCCGTCGGGCGGGAACACAACCGCTACCTCTACGGGAGCGCCGATTGAAAAGGGTGTTCGTCGACACAGGCGCCTGGTATGCGCTGACCGATCGCAGGGATCCGGATCACGAACCCGTCGCCGCGGCCTTGCGCGAACATCGCAACCGGCTGTTGACCAGCAATTTCGTGCTCGACGAAACCCTCACCCTAGTCCGATACCGTCTCGGCTGGACCATCTCGCAACGGCTTGGTGAGCAACTCCGCAGTGGTTCGCTGGCCCGCCTCGAACGCATCTCCCCAAGAGACGAAGACGCGGCTTGGGAAATTTTCTCGACCTATTCAGACAAGTCGTTCAGCTTCACGGACTGCACGAGTTTCGCCCTGTGCAACCGGCTGGAAGTTTCCATGTGCATTGCCATTGACAACGACTTCCGCTCGTTCGGTCTGCACTGTCTTCCATAGCGGTCCCCCATGTTGCCGAATGAGTTTCGACTGCCAGCGCCCGGCCTACCCGGCGCCGATCGCTGCATTGACCGTTGGCATGACCTCTTCGGCCAGCAAGCGCATTGAACGCTGCATCCGCTGCTTGTCGGTCCAGTCCTGGGCGGTGAGCATCAGCGTGCCGAAGTGGCCGACCTCGTCACGCAGTGCCAGGACCTTTTCGGCGACCGTCTCCGGGCTGCCGTGAATCGTAAAGTTATCGCGCAGCGCCTCGTGCCCTAGCGCTGCCGGGTCGTCGCCCTGATTGACGACGAACGGGCCCTTCATGTCGCCCCGGTCGAACAGTTGGAAGAGGTAGTGAAAGTAGTGGTCGGTGCTCGCTCCAGCGCGCTTCACGAACGCTTCGGCGGCTGCATCGGTTTCGTCCACGTGGATGTTGCGCGCCACGCGCCAGATTTCCGGGTCGGCCGCGTGCCCGGCCTGGTCGGCGGCCTCGGCATAGGTCTGCCAGTGCGACTTGACCGACCAGGTGCCGATGAAATTTGCCGAGATCGGGATGTAGCCGCGCGAGCCCGCGAAGCGGATGGAACCCGAGTAGGGGCTCATCGCCGAAATGGCCAATGGCGGGTGCGGCTGCTGCAAGGGCTTGGGCATGTGGCCGAGGCCGATGTCATCGTGCACCCAGTCCCGCAGCGCGAATTGCCAGTGCTCGCCGTTGAATTCGTAGGGCGGATCGGTCGTCCAGAGATCGATCATGATATCGATCGCCTCGATCATCATGGCATTGCGGTCCGCCTCCATTACGCCGAACACCTCGAAATCGGGCGCCAGGCCACCCGGACCCACGCCGGCGATAAAGCGCCCCTTTGCCAGGTTGTCGAACAGGGCAATGTGCCCGGCCGTGACCACCGGGTGGTACTGGGGCAGGCATATGACGCCGGTACCGCAGACGATCTGCTCGGTCTGCGGCAGCACGTGCGCGAGAAACAGCAATGGCGAGGTGATCTGCTCGGAACTCGAGCTGTGGTGCTCTCCCACCCAGGCTTCGGAAAACCCCAGGCGGTCGGCCAGCACAATGGCCTCGATGTCCTCGGCGAGGGTCTGGTGATAGTCTCTCGAATGATGGTGAATCGGCATCATGAACAGGCCGAGCTTCATGCTTCTCCTCCTTTGACCCGCTGCGCTGCAGCCGACCTCCCAGTTTCGCCCCAGGCGGGACTGCCGACTGCATCATAGCGCACCGCGATGGCTGCATCATCGACTACCGCGCGCGCCGCATGGGAATTGGCGGAGCGCATAGCGGCTTGGCTCGCGGCCATCGAGAATCCCGACAGGCCAAACCAGGGCGGGCTGTTCTAGCCTAGACTGGGGCAGTGTCTCAATTCCGGGAAATCAGGCATCAGGCATTTCATCGCCGGGCTGGGGTGGCGCATTCGGTGCTCGGCCAAGAAGACGCACTAGGTCTCCGGGCATCGACCTAGCGCCTCGGCGCTCGAAGAATTCAGCCGCTGTCTCCACGGCTCCGATCTTTTGCGCTACCGCTGTGGCAATCCACTGGTTGAGCGAGACGCCGTCGTCCTTCGCCAGACGTGCGGCGGTCTCCTTCAACGGGTACTTGTATCGGGTGACTTCGCTCATGCTCGCATTCTCCTCAAGACCTCCCGCGGCGCCGCGACTGCCACGCCGAGTTCAAGCGCAGGTGCAAAATCCCTCAGGTTGTGGGTCACTTTCTGGTAGACATCTCGGAAGATGTCAACCCACCCTCCAAAAAGCGCCGCGCCCAAGCGCTGAACCACATGAACTGCCAAGCTCCCATCGCGCTGCCGCATCGGATTCCGTTCACGCCGCACGGGAATTGGCGAAGCGCTTAGACGCCGACAGGCGGGGAACGGTCCTGCACCCCAAATGTTCGAGGGCGGGACGCCCTCGCTCCGGGAGAGTCACTTCGAACGAAGGTTGGAGCGGGTAACCGCTTTCACAGCCCACGTCGATGCTGCAGGACCATGCAATAGCTTGAACGCGGCCCGCTACGCTGGATCCCGCGTCCAGCGGCGGTTGCACGGCCCCTGGGGCCCGCGGCTTTCGCCCGCGTGTTCAGGGTAGACCGTCGCGGTGTAGATGTCGCCGTGTCGGTCCACCGCCATCTGGTGGATGTAGATGGCGAGCTTCTCGTGGCGCTCAAGCTCCTGCATGGTGTGGGCGTCATAGACCACCAGGTCGCTCATGTTGTCGCTGGCATAGAGCCGATCGCCATAGACCGCGACGGTGAGCGGATTCAGGTGGTCCCACTGCGCAACGAATTCGCCGTCGGGATCGAACACCTGAATGCGGCTCTTGCGGCCGGGATCCTGTTCCCAGCGCTCGTCCGCAATCTGGCCCCTGACCGTCATGTAGTCATGCATCGCCCCACCCCTGAAGTCGACCACCACCAGCCGGCCGTCCGGCATTTGGGTCACCGCATGGGGTGAGTTGAACTGGCCCGGTGCGTTGCCCCAGCCGCCGATTTCCTTGATGTACTCGCCCTCCGGCGAGAACCAGATCAGCCGGGCGTTCCAGTAGCCGTCGGAGACCACGATGTTGCCGTTGGGCTGCACCACCACCGCAGTTGGGCCATTGAAGTGACCGGGATCCTTGCCCCACTTGCCCAGCTCGCCAAGGGTCAGAACCAGCTCCCCCTGCTTCGTGTACTTCTTCACCAGGTGGCCGTCGCGGTCGACGGTCCAGATGTGGCCGTTGATGAAGTAGATCGTGTGCGCGCCCAATGCGAAGCCCGGCTCGTCGGATGGCCCCCAGATGCCCAGATAGGTGCCGTCGCGGGTGAACATGGAAACGCTGCTCTTGCCCATCTTGTTCTTCATGGCGAGCGGGTGCGCCGCCCAGTGTTCGATGTCGCGAGTGAACAGGTAGATCACCCCGTCGTCGTCGACGCAGACCCCCGACCCCATCTCGAAGGACATGTCGGCCGGGTAGTGCGGCCAGTCGTCGACCAACCGGTAGGTGGCTTCGCTCGATCCATTTCCTGCTTTGCTCATGATGCCAATGCCAGCTGTTCGGCCGGCAGCTCCCCGCTTGCCAGTGCCCCGCCCTTCAGGACCGCGACGATGCGGTCGGGCTGGGCCAATACGTTGATGTCCACCGACGGATCGCCATCGACGATGACCATGTCGGCAAGGCTGCCCGGCGCGATGGTGCCCAAGCCCTCGATACCCGTTAGCTCGCCACCATTCTTGGTAGCCCACTTGATGACCTCAAGCGGATCGATGCCGCACTGTTCGACATAGCAGACCAATTCGCCCGGGTAGTCGCCGTGGTCGAGCATGCCGAAGCCGTAATCGTCACCCGGCACGAACTTGACACCCGCTTCCACCGCCTTGGGCAGCACGCTGGCCATGTAATCGAAATCCTCAGCCACGAAGAGTTCAGCCCCTGGCAGACTGGGGTCGACCTTGCTTTGCCAACCCATGTAGAGGCTGGGCAACACAAAACAGTCGTTGTCCAGGAAGGCCTGGATGCAGGCGTCGTCCATGCCGTCGGCATGATCGATGATGCGGATGCCCGCTTCGACGCAGTCGAGCACCTTGTCTCGGCCGCAGACATGGGCGCGGGTGCGGACGCCGTGGGCCTCGGCCACCTCGACCGCGGCGCGCAGCTCTTCGGTTGACATCGCGCCCGCGCCCAACAGCGCATGGCCAGAGGCGCCGAACAGCTTGATGATCTTTGCGCCGCGCTCGATCTCCTTTTCCACCGCGGCCCGAACGGCCTCGGCCCCGTGGCATTCAATATAGGGCGAAGCTTCACGCGCCATCCCGCCAACCGGCCCCGGCGCGATCGCCCGGCTGGCAGGGATCAGGCGCGGTCCTTCAACCATGCCGGAATCAATGGCACCGGCGAGCCGCGCGTCGATGTCGAAGAACGTGCCCGCACCGACCCCCGCGGTGTAGCCGCACTTGAGCAACCTCATGGCGTTGCCCTGGGCCCAGATGGCCTGCTTCGACTCGGGCGCGTCCGTGGCCGAATGCGCCACACTGTAGGCCGGGTGGAAATGCCCAAGCACCATGCCCGGCATCAATGTGCGGCCCCGCAGGTCAACCACCGTGTCGTCGTTTCTTACTGAAGTGCCTCCGGAACCTACGGAGACAATCCGATCATCCTCGATGACAACCGTCACACCTGGCTGCGCAGGCCTTTCACCATCGAGGAGGTTGGCGTTTCGAAGATATGTCCGTGCCATTTTCCGATCCCCCCTTCTTCTGCCCCCACACTACAGCGATGACGATCGACGAACAAGTGAGGCGGCCTCCCTACCAACCATTGTTGTGAACAAAGGTATCAACCGGCCGACGGGCCAGGGGTCCAAACCCGATGTCCGGCCATCCCATCGGCAAATAAGCGCCAATGTGGACATCGTCGGGAATGCCCAGCACTTCGCGGATCAGGGGCTCTGCGGCCATCTGATAGGTGGTGAGACAGGTCCCCAAACCCAACGAACGTGCGGCAACCAGGATGTTTTGCGTCGCCGGGTAGATCGCGGACCAGACAAATCCCTCATGCGGATTGTCGGGCGGGTAAATGGCTTTGCCGCACACCAGTATGTGCACGGGGATTTCATGCAGGCGCTGCGCTAGATTCAGCGCGCCTTCCAACATGCGTCTTTGCACAGCGTCCGGCTGCCCTTGGGCACCGCCAAAAGACTTCGCGGCTTGCTCCACCGCCGGGGCCATGACCGCCGCGATGCCTTTGCCGAGCCTCGTTCTCAACTCGGGATCCGTAACGACCACAAAATCCCAACCCTGCGTGTTGCCCGGGCTTGGCGCGCGAGTCGCGGCATAGAGCACCTTGTCAATCAAGGCCTGATCAACCGGTTCCGTTTTGAAGTAACGGATGGCACGGCAGGTCTCCATGGCTTCGAACACGTCCATATCATTTCTCCGTCAATCGGTCAGATAAAAGTATATAAGCATTGACAATTATTCAAATTTAGATAGTGTCCAGTGCGTACTTTCGCCAAATCCTGCCCACTACCATGGATCCACGATTCCTCCCCCACAACAGCCACTTGGACGATGCGCGGCGATTTGCCGAAACCGATCCGCAACTGAGGCATCTGGCGGGATGTCCCTATCAACATCGCTCATCCCTGCTGGACAGCCTGCCAACCTCCGTCCCCGGGATTTACAGCCTAGGGGGTGGCCGGCAGACGGGCAAGTCCACGCTTCTGAAGCAGTGGATGGCGGAACTTCTGAGCAGCGGGGCGCCTCCTGAGTCCATAGCGTACTTCTCCGGCGAATTGATCGACGACCACCACAGCCTTTTGCTGCATGTGGAGGACCAGTTGGCCGCAACGCCCAGCACCGGGCTGAACTACTTGATCGTCGATGAAGTCACCTACATTCGCGATTGGGACAAGGCCATCAAGTACGCCGCGGACGCCGGGTTGCTGGAACGAACGGTGCTGATGGTCACGGGTTCGGACCTTGGGTTCATCCAAGACGCCAGAATGCGCTTTCCCGGCAGGCGGGGCGCGGCGGACGTGGCCGATTTTCATCTCCACCCACTGTCTTTCAGGGAATATCTCACCCTTGAAGGCGGGATGAGCGCCTTGAACGGCCATCTGGACGAACCCTCGTCCATACCGAACCACTTGCTTGAGTCCGTCTTTACGGCGTTTTCCCGGTATCTCATCCACGGCGGCTACCTGACGGGCATCAACGATTTCGCAGCGCACGGCACGATACGCAGGAGCACTCTGGCAACCTATTCCGACTGGATTCGCGGCGACGTGCTCAAGCGCGGCCGCCGGGAACCGTACCTCCGGGAAGTGCTGGGCGCCATCGTCAAGCGATACGCCACCCAGGTTACCTGGAACGCGCTGGCGCAGGATCTCTCCATCGACCACCCGAGAACCGTGGCGGACTACGTGGCGCTGCTGGAGCGCATGGACGCGGTTCATGTCCTGCCCGCCCTGATCGAGGACAAGCTCGCGCCAGCCCCCAAGAAAGCCAGAAAGCTGGTGTTCAGCGACCCCTTCATCCTGCACGCCGTTCGCGCCTGGCTGACGCCCGTAACGGACCCGTTCCAGCAACAGATTCAGGCGGTGCTGGAAGATCCGGTGTGGGAATCGAAGATCGTGGAAGCCTGCGTTGCGAGCCACTTTCATCGGCTTCATCCGACCTACTACATCAAGGCGCAAGGCGAAGTGGACGTCGCGTATGTGCGCGACGGGCGATTCTGGCCCGTCGAGATCAAGTGGACCAGCCAACTGCGCCCCAAGGCTTTGAAGCAGATCGCCCGCTACGACAACGGCGAGATCTGGAGCAAAAGCCGCAGAACCGGTGAAATCAACGGAGTGCGGGTATTGCCGTTGCCGATTCAGTTGTTGCGCATGGCGGGTTGAGGGCGCACCGCCCTCAGATGGCGCGAAACGCCCTTCCGGGGTGCGCGATGAGACAGCAGCCGTGGTACTTAGGGAGACTGATTCTGGGGCATGTAGGGGTCCGGCGTGCCCGGTGCGATGGGCGGCGTCGCCTTCAAGCTCTGGGTATGCTCGGCCAGGATTCTAAAGGCGGCCTTTGGCACCCAAGTGGCCGGAAAGAGCACATTGTCCCTTTCCTGCGGATCGGTGAGCAGGTTGTAAACGCGCGGCAGGGCGTAGGTGCGCTGCGCATCAAAAGCGGAGTCCTGCTCCTTGAAATGCAGCTTCCAGTTGCGCCACTTGATGCCAAACACCTCGTTTCCCATGTAAACCACGAATCCTTCGCGGCCGGACTGTTCGCTTTTGCCAACCAAGAAGTCTGATACGTCAATGCCATCAATGGGCCGATCGCTGGGCACCGCCCCGCCAACCAAGGCAGCGATGGTGGGAAACAGATCCATGGCATGGACAATTTCATCGCTTTCCCTGCCAGGCTCAATGGCATCTGGCCAGCGCGCCGCGAACGGCACCCTGAGCGCCCCTTCAAAGCCCGTGAACAGCGTGCCGCGCCAAGGCCCGGGGGAGCCATGCAGCGCGTGCTCAACCGCAAGGTTGGTGCTTCCGAAATCGAACGCTTCGGGTCCATTGTCGGCGGTGAAGATAAAGAGCGTGTTGTCTGCGATGCCGAGTTCTTCAAGCGCGTCGAGCAATCTTCCGGTGTAGGTATCGATCTGCAGCAGCAAGTCAGCCCATGCGCCGTTTCCCGTCTTTCCCGCGAAGTCGGGATGGGGAATGGCCGGGTAGTGGGTCGCCGTGTATGGGATGTAGGCGAAGAACGGCTTCCCCGCCTTAGCTTGCCGTGCGATGAAGCTGATGGCGCGATCCGTGAGGTCGCCATCTATGCGTGCCCTATAGTCGAGTCGATAGGGCCTGACCCGCTTGGGCAACTCACCCCGCGTGCTCTCCAGAACATAGGTTTCAGGGACACCGCTGCCTTCGAATCCTTCTAGGGACGAATAGGTGGATTCATCTGTTGAATTAGGAATGCCATACCACTCATCGAAGCCCTGATCGGTTGGGAATCGTCCTTGTGTGCGACCAAGATGCCACTTGCCGAACATGCCGGTCGCATAGCCGGCTTCCGACAGCATCTCCGCGATGGTGGTTTCCCACTGGACGAGGCCATACACGCCCTCTCCAATCGGCACGACGGCATTGCCGCTGCGAATGGCGTATCGGCCTGTCATGAGCGCAGAACGAGACGGCGTGCATTGAACCTCAACATTGAAGTTGGTTAAGCGCAGCCCCTCCGCCGCGATTTTATCGAGCCTGGGCGTAGCGGCACCGCGCACAATACCGCCGCCATTGAAGCCCGGCTCGCCCCAGCCAAAGTTGTCCAAGAACACCAAGACAATGTTCGGCCGCTCGTTCGCGCCGGCGTTTGGCAGCCAGGCCAACAACCCGATAAGCAGTGTTTTCCTGAGCATCTTTCCTCACTTCGCATTGGCGGCGGCACTCTTTTCCTTGATCGCGGGAAAATGTTGTCACCCGAGTCAAGTTTCTTGGCCGGCGACCGCTTTCTCGTCGGTCTGAGGCATCGCCTCGTTAGGGCTGCCAATCGCCGTGGCCTTGCTAACATAGCGCAAATCGTGGAGGTGAGGGTCCATGAAGCGAAGGGGTGACATCGACGTAGTCGTCGTAGGCGGTGGGTTGGCCGGCGTGACCGCCGCTCGCGACTGTGCGAAAAACGGCCATGCCACACTGCTGCTGGAGGCCCGCGACCGATTGGGCGGACGGGCCTGGACGTCGCAGTTCGAGGACGAACCAATCGAGTTCGGCGGCACCTGGGTGTACAACTGCCAGCCGTTCATCTGGACCGAGATAGAGCGCTACGGTCTTGAAATTGAAGAAACACCCGGCGCCGTGCCCGACCAGATGATTCTGCTCGCCAACGATGAACGCACAGTGCTCAGCGGAGAACAGCTCGGCGAAGCCGTTGCGGGCTGGATGCAGTACACCGCCGATGTGCGCGGCATCGTACCCCGGCCCTACGACCTGATGCACAACACCGAAGCGGCGCTGGCTGCGGATTCGATGAGCGCCTTGGATCACCTGAACAGCTTGTCGCTCTCCCCGCTGGCGCATGCATTTTGCGAGGGCATTGTGGAACTGGTTGCAAGCGGCACCGCGGACAGTGTGTCCTACCTCGACATTTTGCGTTTCTACATGTTGGGCGGGTCGGAATTTTCGAACTTCATGGATTCAGCAGCGCGGTTCAAGCTGAAGCTGGGAACCATAGGCTTGGTCGAGCGAATCGCATCCGATGTGGACTTTGACATCCGCATGAATGCCGCCGTCTCGGCAATCGAGGACCGCGGCGACCATGTCAGGGTGAAGACCAACGACGGGCAAACGTTTCGAGCCAGCGCGGTGGTCGGTACGCTGCCGATGAACGTGATTGCGGATGTTCACTTCAAACCCGAGCTTCCGGATGCCGTGCGTACCGCAGCGCAAGAGCGGCACCCCGGCAAAGGGGGGAAGTTCTTTCTCAAGGTCGATGGCCAGATCGGCAATGTCGCCACGGTCGCACCGGGTCGCCCGCTGAACTACACGATGACCTTCACGCAGTCAGCCCGCTCCACCCTGTTGGTGGCGTTTAGCAGCGACATGGACTTGGTAGATCACTACGATCATGAAACCTTGCAGACCGAGCTAGGCGTCCACCTGCCAGGCGCCCGTCTTTTGTCGAGCACGTTTCATGACTGGAACGCCGACCCTCACGCCAAGGGCACATGGGCCACCTATCGGCCTGGCTGGGCGAGAACAGTGCTGCCAGCAGCCCAACAACAGTCCGGGCGCATTCACTTTGCATCGGGAGACCATGGCGAAGGCTGGCGCGGAACCATGGACGGCGCTATCGGGGCGGGCGTTCGCGCGGCACAGGCGGTTCGCAATCAACTCGGCTGAACTTCGCCCGGCGACAATTCGGATACGGCGCGGTAGGCCTCTTCGATGGCGGCTTCGGTCATGGCGTTGGAGGCGGCGTCGGTGGCGGCGATCGAGATGTTGCCGAACGGCTGGCTGGCGCGTTCCCAATGGCGCTTGTCCTCAGGCCACTGGCTCGGCTCGAACGCCACCCGGTCGGTTTCCGGGTCGTAGCCGTAGGCGTACCCGTGCGGCCAGCGGTTGACTGTGAGTGCGGCGATGTCCCGCGCCGCATCGAAGCCGCCGTCGCCGAGCAAGCGGTTGAGCAAATCGCGGGTGTTGCGTTCGAATGTCTCGAAGGGCATGGCCAGCAGTTCCCGCTTGCCGGCGAGGAACTGCTCGCGGGCGCTCAAGCCCGGCTGCAGGGGCGCGCGGATCATGTGCACCAATATCGGCTCGTCCGGGTCCTTGGGGCAGGCGTAGTCGCCGAGGCTCACCGGATAGTCGAGGGCAACTCGGTACTGGAAGCTGCCGGCGCACCGGGCGCGGTGCAGGCCGAGTTCGACGAAACTGCGCCAGTTGCGGATCAGGGCATTGGTGTAGACCAGGGGTGAGCGCAGGGAACTGCCGAGCAGCGCCCGCTGCGCTTCCGGCATTTCCGGGCAGAGCAGGGGAATGGCGGCGTGGTAACAGGCCATCACCACTTGGCCGCCGGTCACGGTGCTGGCCTTGCCGCCGCGCACGTAGGTGACTTCCAGTGGATTGGCGGGCTTATCATTGATGTGGCGAACCCGCACCGCGGTGCTGTTCAGGCGAATGCGCACCGAGGAAGCGGGGTCATCGAGCTTGCCGTAGTCAAA
Source organism: Pseudomonadales bacterium (assembly GCA_022827905.1). GTDB lineage: Bacteria > Pseudomonadota > Gammaproteobacteria > Pseudomonadales > Azotimanducaceae > Azophilus. Next base: position 11,288 of record JAJEIQ010000066.1, read on the forward strand.
GCGGGCGGTGACGATGTCCTCCATGTCGCCGCCGGGCGCCGAGCGGGGAATCATGGCGCGCACCAAGAGCCGGGCAACGGTGGCGTTGCCGTCGGGAAAGTGAAAGATGTTGGGTTCCTCCACCCACCCCGAGTCGTCGTAGATGTCGAGGTCGAGGTCGCCGAAACCAGGGTAGTCGCTGCTCCAAGCGGTGCGGGCTGGCAACGCATCGATGCCGATGTTCCACACGCCGTGGGGCAGCGACTCGATGGCGCTTAAGGCTTCATCGCCGATGCAGGCCTTTTCCTTTAGGTAGGTCCGATAGTCGGTGTTGGCGAGGTAGTCAGCCTGCGCCTGGGCCGTCATGCCTTCAAGGTAGTTGCGCTCGTCCGCAAGAAGGCGCGCCAGGTCGGCCTTGCCCGCCGCCGACAGCGGCAGGCCCGCCAGGGTTTTCGGATCGGCCAGATCGCCTATGGCGAGGTGATCGGTGCCGAACGCGGCCTTGTCGAAAAAGGTGCCGCGCGATAGCCCGAGTGACGAGTAGAGGTCGTGGTGATAAGCCGAGTAGAACCGCTTGGGGTCAATGCCGAGTTGGTTGATAAGGCGTTTCGCCACCGGCGGATAGCCGCCGGGCGATTCCAGCAGCATGGTGCCGCCGTAGCCGATCATCAGGCGACCGTCGATCTGGAACTCGTTGCGCTTGGCGTGGCCGCCAAAGTCATCGTGGTTGTCCAGGACCAGAATCTTGGCGGACTTGCCCATGGCCTCGCGGTAGAAGTAGGCCGCCGCGAGCCCGCTGATGCCGCCGCCGACCACCACCAGATCAGAGTGCTCGCCGGTGCTGGCCCCGGTCCAGCTTGCGCCGTCACGCAGCGCATGGGCGATTTCGAAGGAACCTGGGTGCGAACCGCGCATGCCGGTCAGCGCCGGGGGATAGTAGCCGGGCAGGTCCTGGGCACCGGCATCCTTGGCCTGCGCGGACCGCGGCAGCAGCGCGGCGCCGATGGCGATGCCGGTTCCGTCCAGAAAGTCGCGGCGGGTGATGGCCGCGTGCATGCCAAGTTCCCGGTCGCGAGCGCTCACGATCTGGCGGCTTGGCCCTGGGAGTGCCGTAGGTAAACGCCAACGCCAATGACGGCTAGGGCCAAGAAGGGTTCAAAGGGCCAGTAGGGGAGATAGAGTTCCGGTATCTGGGTGAGCGCGTAGCCGTACAGATACTCATCAGCCACCACTCGCAACGCAGAGCCGAGGCCAGTCACGACCACGCCGATGCCGATGAGCGCCACGCCAACCCCCCAGGCCAGCGGGTGCGCGGTGGCATTCGGGGATTCCTTCGCCGCGGCCTTGGCCCGCTTGCGGCCCCAAGCGGCGGCGCGCAGCACCCAAGCGGCAAGGCCCGCAACGTAGTAGATGTAGTCGAGTGGAACCGGGTTCGAGTAGTAGAACAGCGCCCACCAGTAAACGCTGAAGGCATAGGCCCACAGGAAGTAGATGCCGCCGAGGTGCAGGATGCGCCACTGCTTGGGCTTTAGGAGCCTGCGGCCCTTCGGGAAGGAGGTCGCCGTCATCGCGATGAGGAAGGCGTAGCCTCCCACGCCCTCGATGGCATCGCGCAGCACATACACCTCGTTGACGTAGTAGTCGGTGTGCACGGTGACCATCCAGAGAATGAAAAGCCCCTGCCAGGCCATGGCCGCGGCAAAGCACAGCCCGATGTACTTGCGGTTGCGCAGCAGCCAGCGGCTGAAGTGCCCGGGAAACAGCACTTGCAGGGAGGATGCGGCGAAGGCGATGTACAGCCAAGGGACGGCGCAGCGCACGGAGAGCTGGATCATGGCCGAAACGCCAGGGCCGCTGCTTAAGTCCTCGACCATCATGGCGACGATCATGCCAGCAGAGATCGGCCCAGTGACCAACCAAAACAGCCCCCACTTGTTCAAGGCGGGCTCTTTAAGCACTTCGTTCAGGTCATTGCTCATGGCTTTGGCCATACGTCGAATCAGCGCGTGCCCAGCAGTCTAGTGGCGAGCGCAGGTAAGGGTCATCCTACCGTATAGGTTGAGCAGTATGGCATCGCGGCTTCGAACGCCACGAGTCGTGACAGCCGTCTTGCCGGGCCCACCAGGCTGTCAACGCCCGGTGAACTGAGCTTCCCGCTTCTCGAGAAACGCCTTCACCCCCTCTTGATGGTCTTCGCTCACGAAGCACGCCTGCAATGCCGCAAAGCTTTCCTGCGTGTGCTCCTCCGGGGTGCGCGAGGTGCCTTGGTAAACGAGCTGCTTGATCAGGCCGAGAGCGAACGGCGAACTGCGTAGAATCGCATCGACCAGTTCACGGGTGCGTTCGGCCAGAGCCTCCGGCGCGACGACATCGTGGGCGTATCCAATTGCCTGCGCTTCGTCCGGGAGCAGGAAGCGCCCGCTGAACAGGAGCTCGAGCGCACGGGGCATACCGATGAGGCGCGGCAGCAGCCAAGTGCCAGCGCCGGTGTCGGGCACCAGCCCGCGCTGGGCGAACAGCCAGGCTATGCGCGCCCGCGTGCTGAAAATTCGGATGTCCGCATGGCTCGTGAATTCCGCACCCATGCCCACGGCCGGGCCGTCGACGGCGCAGATGGTGGGTTTGGGGCATTTCGCCAGCGCCCACCAGCCGAGGCCGGGTTCGTGCCCTGCCGCGTTCCCGCTGCGCTCTTCAGTCGTCTGCGTATCGAAGTCGGAAAGATCAGTGCCCGCGCAGAATGCCCCGCCGGCGCCGGTTAGGACCAGCACACGCACGGCATCGTCGGCGCTCGCCTTGGCGATCAGCCGCCCGTATTCGGCGTTCATGGCGTGGGTCATGGCATTCCTGCGTTCAGGCCGGTCAATCGTGATCGTGGCAACGTGGTCCTGCACGTCGTAATGGATGTTGTCGTGGCTCATGGGGTTCGCTTCCCTCCTCCCTTAGCGGTGGTTCCCGGCCATTCTACTGTCGGAGTCACCCGTGCGCCTCATTGAAGCCTGAGTGTCCAATCGGCAATCCGTCAGGGAAACAGCGCCAGTTCGAAGAATGTCCGGGCGTCTATGTTGGTGCCGGACACGATGGCTGCGACCCGCTTGCCCCGCAACGCATCCGCCAGCGGACCGAGGAGTGCTGCGGTGGCCGCCGCGCCGGCCGGCTCAAGCGCCAGTTTCGTTTCCAGGAACAGAACTCCCATGGCGCGGCGCATCGCGTCGTCGTCGATCTTGACCAGTTCATCGACGTGCTTGCGGCACAGTTCAAAGGAATAGGGCGCCGCATGGGGCGCGCCGAGGCTGTCGGCGATGGTGGTCACTTGGTCGATCCCTTCTGGCGAGCCAGCCGCGAAACTGCGGTGCATGGTGTCAGCCCCCTCGGGTTCCACGCCATAAACGCGACAGGCGGGTTGCGCGGCCTTGATTGCAGTTGCCACGCCAGCGCACAGGCCACCGCCGCCGATGGGCACGATCACCGCATCAAGATCTGGCGCTTGGCGAGCCAGTTCGAGGCCTAGGGTCGCGGTGCCGAGCACGGTGGTGCGCCCTTCGAACGGATGAATCAGGGTGCGTCCCTCGTCCCGTTCGATCGCGGCGGCTGTCTCGAAAGCGGCGTGTACATCGGGCACCTGCACGAGTTCGGCACCGTAAGCCCTTACCTGCGCCACCCGAAACGGGTTGGCGGTGCGCATCATGACCACCTTCGCACTCGTGCCGATGCGCTGCGCGGCAAAAGCGACGGCGATGGCATGGTTGCCAGCGCTCACCGCAGTAACCCCCCGCTCGCGCGCCGGTCCATCGAGGGCAAGCGCATGCAGCAGGGCACCGCGCACCTTGAAGGTGCCCGTCAGCTGCAACACCTCCAGCTTTAGGAAGGCCGCACTCCCGGCACCGAGTCGAGCCTCGATCAGGGGAGAGCGCCAACGATGCGTCGGCGTCTCGTTGACCAGCCCACCGAGGGCAGCCCGAACCTCCTCGATGTCCTCCAGCGTCAACATCCGGGCTCAGTCTGCCTGGAGTTCGCCCAGTGTGTGCGCGTCCGCGCAGTCACAGTATTCGCCACCAAGGCGCAGCGAGGATTCCGTCGCTCATCTGCACGATCTCGCTGCCGCCGTGCAAGAGCAGACCGCCGGCGAATCGATCGGCGTACTCCTCTCGAAACAACCGAAGCCCGGTTGTATGCGCGTACCGTGGTACGCCGGCCTTCACCTCGATGGCCAGCAGGCGGTCGCCGGATTCAATCACGAAGTCCACTTCGCGATCGGTTGTGGTGCGCCAGTAGAGCACTTCAGGCTTAGGTATCTGGCCCTCTCGCCACACCAGCAGGTCCACGAGCACCAGATTTTCCAAGTGAGCGCCGGTCAACTCGGTGCTGCCACTCAGCCAGAGCGCGAGCGCCGGGTCGCTCCAGTAGAGCTTGGGGCCCTTGATTAGGCGTTTAGTCCGGTTGACCGAGTAGGCGGGCAGCCGGAAGGCCTGAAACGAGGTCTCCAGCAGGCCGAGGTAGCGCTGCACGGTGGCGCGGGGGATGCCCGTGTCCCGAGCAACTTCCGCCTGGTTCACCAGGCCGCCGAGACGGTGGCTGGCGGCACGCATGAGGCGGCGGAAATCTACGAGGTCGCTAACTGCTGACAGCGCCTGAAGATCACGTTCCAGATAGGTGCGAATGTAGCCGTCAAACCAAAGGGCACGAGCCTCCTGGTCGGGCAACTCCAAGGCGGGGGTGGGATAACCGCTTTCGCGTGCCGCCGTACGCCAGTCCACAGGCGTGCCTTGCCGTTGCTCAATGAAGGCGCCCCACTCATCCGCCGGCGTTGACAGCAAATCCGACCAGATTCCGGGCACGCCCCTGCCGAGCCTTTCCTGTCGGGTGAGCGGCCAGAGATTGACGTAGATCGCACGGCCCGCCAGAGATTCGGATACGCGCTGCATGAGAAGCAGATTGGCCGAGCCGGTGAGCACGAAGCGACCATTCCTGCGCGGCCGGTCGGAATCCACGGCGCGCTTCACCGCGAGCAGCAGGTCGGGTTCACGCTGCACTTCGTCCAACGCGAGGCGCGGGGCGCTGCGGACCAGATCGTCCGGCGCAAGGCGCGTCCGCTCGCGCACATCAGGGTCATCGAGGGTGAGGTAAAGATGGTCGGAGAGCGAAGGTTCGTGTTGCACCAATGTGCTCTTGCCGGTCTGCCGGGCGCCCATGAGGACCACGACGGGGGAAACGGCGAGCGCCTTGCGGAGCAGGCCAGCAGCGAAACGTGGAGCGTAGGAGAAGCCGTTCACGATGTTGGCGATTATTGCCCACTACATGGGCGATTATCAATCACCAGCAGGCGGGGAATTACTCTCTCGATGTGTTCCGCTAAAGGAGCTTTCGCTTGAGAAAGTCAATCATCCTCAGAAAAGCCGGTCTTGAATCGGGGAGCATTTCCATCTGCAGGTAGCCGTGCGGCATCTCCGAGTCGATGAAGAGTTCATGCTCAATGCCAGCCCGTTGAAGTGCGGCGGCATAGGCGCGGGCATCGGCCTCGAGCGGGTCGAGTTCTCCGCAGACGATGTGGCAGGGCGGCACATGGCTAACGTCGCGCACCGGCGATACCCGGGGATCGTCAAGCATCGGCTCGAATTTCTCGCCCAGGTAGGAGGTGACGGCAATTCGGTTGGAGCGATGCAGGTTCTGTTGCACGGGGTCTTCGCTTGCCCCATCCCTTCGGGCTCTTTCCACCATTGCGGCGAAGTCAAAGGCGCCGTAGATCAGCGCCAAGGCTTTGAGCTCCACACCGGTGCCCGCCAGCCCCAAGGGGAGGGCAGCGCTCAGGTTGCCTCCCGCGCTGTCGCCGCCGGCGGCTAGGCGCTGTGCGTCTCCGCCCCAATCGTCGCATCGCGCCGCAATCCATTGGGTGGCCTCCAGACAGTCTTCGTAGCCGGTGGGAAACGGATGCTCCGGCGCCAGCCCGTAGTCCACGAGAAATGTCAGAAATCCCTCCTGGGCAAATCGGTGGCCGAGTTTCTTATAGTGCCGGGGCGCGCCCGCGACCCAGGCGCCGCCATGCAAGTAGATCATTACCGGAAAGGAGCCGGGGCCGTCCGGCACAATCACGTCGGTGGTCAGGCGTTGGTTGATCGGCACAGCGACAAGATGCTCGCCCACCTCAGGCGCATCCGCATTGAAGTGATCCGACAGAGCATCCTGCATCGCCCGGAGATCCTGTGCCGTCTCCGGTGGATTGCGCATGAGGATGCCGAAAACCTGTCCGATGTCTCCGAAATCCACCCCATTCAATGCCTGGGATAGGCTACTGCTCTCTACGCTCATAGGCCTGCCTGCAACCGCAAGCCGATGGTACGCGGACGATTGATGAATTGCAGGTCGTAAAGCGATTCTCCAATGTCGAAGGTGGCCCCCACGTCGTCGCTGAGGTTGTGAGCGAACAGGAACAGGGACCAGTTCGAGCCTTCAAGGCCGACTTGGACACTGATCAAGTCAAGAGCCGGCAACCAGTGATCGAGGTCGCCCAACTCCAGGTTGTTCAGCCTTCTGCCGGTGCGGCTGTAGCTGCCGCCGAGCACGAGATCGTGGCCCATCAGGGCACCGGGCTGGCGCCATTCAAAACCGATGGAGCCGCTGTGGTTCGACACCTGGGGTATACGCGTGCCCTTGGGCGCAAACTCGGTCGGCACGGCGTTCATGTCAAACAGCAGAGGCACATCCTCGGAGAAGTCGGCATCCTGGTAGTTGATGGCCGCGTAGACTTCAAGGTTTTCGGCAAGGCGCCAGTTGAATTCGGCCTCGACGCCAAGGATATCGGCGTCGCCGACATTGTTGGTCAGATTGAATGAAACGAAGCGGAGATTGGTCTGCATATCCCTCCAGTCCGTATAGAAGGCCGCCAGCGAGAGCTGCGCGGCACCGTCCGCCAATGCGGTCTTGATTCCGGCTTCATAGGTGAGCGTGAAGTCGGGCTCGAAGGCGATCAGCTCATCGAACAGCGGCGTGCCCGGGAACACGCCACCCAGGAACAGCGTGGCACCGCTGTTGAACAGTCCATTTCGCGCGCCTTCCGCAACCGACGCATAGATCAGGGTTTCATCTGACAGATCAAATTCGATCTGGCCGCGAAGCAGAATCTCGTCCACGTCCGCCCGGATTTCATCGACACCGAGAAAATTCGCATCGACCTCTGACGGTATGCCCACCAGCGCAAAGGCCGGAACGATGGCGATCGGTTCCTCGTCGTAGGGCTGCACATATTCCTGATCGAAGTAGCGGCCGCCGAACGACAGCCTCAGCCGGTCATCAAGCAGCGACAACTGTATTTCCGCGAACACGGAAAGCTGTTCTCCCTCGATGAAAAAATCGGAGCCGAAGAACGTATCCGTTCCGAAAATCACCGTGTGCAGGAACGAATCCGTTGTGGCGAACCCCCGGGCGTTGGCATCGGAGTCGGTGTAGTAGAACCCTCCGACAAAGTTGATGGGCGCATCGAAACTGGTGATCAGCCGCAGTTCCTGACTAAAGGTCTCGTCGCGTTGGAACGAGTTCGATACCACCGTGCCCGGCAACATAAAGAGATTGTTCAGGTTGTTGGTGTTGAAGGTGTCGTAGTAGCTGCGATCGAAGGTGCGTCGGAAGTAGCCGGTGACGCTCTCGATCGTGAACTGCTGCACATCCAAACGGATCTTGTTGGCGATCAGCACCGACTCGTCCTTGCGCTCGTCTGGACCCGGGACGGTCAGTTTGAGGTCATCGAGGTCGAGGCTTGCCGCTTGTTCGGAGCCGATGTCCTGGTCCTGGTAGAACCCGCTGAGCCGCCAAGTGAGGCTCTCACTCGGCTCAAACAGCAGCACGGCGGTAAAGCCGGATCGCTCATAGCCATTGACGTCGTCGGCATCTTCGATGAGGTTGTCAATGAACCCGCTGCGGTCCTCCAGGATGGCGCTGACGCGCAGCCCAAGCGTGTCCTGCACGATCGGAATGCCGAGAGAGGCATCAACGCTGAAGTTGAGGTCACCACCGCGAGTGCTTGACAGCTCCGTGCCCAACCGGGTCTCGACTTCGTTCAAGTTCGGGTTTTGGCTGAAGAAGCGAATCGAGCCGCCGACTGACCCTTCACCAAAGTAGGTGGGCTGCGACCCCTTAATCACTTCTACGCGCCCAAGGTCCATGAGCGGCACCTCGGTCTGGTTGATCGTCAGGAGGGTGATGGGCACTTCGTCAAAGAAGATGGTGTTGGCGCTCGGTTGGTTGAAAAAATCGCCGTTGGCGTTCTGCGAGGAGATGCCGCGAATGTAGGGAAGGTTGCGCCCCGGGCCACGCGACAGGCTGTCGAGACCGGGCGTCATCCGCACGATGTCGTCGAAGTCGATGACTCCTCTGCGCCGCAGCTCCTCGCCAGTGTAGAGATTGATCGTCTGCCCGACGTCGTCAACCGATTCATCACGAAACCGAGCGGTGACGATGATCTCCTCAAGAATCCGGTTATCGGCGGTGGTTGCAACCCCAGCATCTTCAGCGTCCTGCGCGATGGATGGATGTGAAGTCAGGGCAAACGCCGTGGCCACTCCCGCTATCAGTATTCTCCTGTCCATTGATCTTCCCCCGTTGACTAAGTTAGCCGCGCCGCATCCCACTCCGTCGCCTATAAGTTCCATTGATGCGTTAGTGTAGCATACTACATTGATCGCTACATTTTTGCCACAACGGGTTGTGCCAACCATGTCCTCCGTCCTTTCGTTTCGACTACTCGTTTCGACTACTCCTTTCCGCTTCCTGCCTCTCCTGCAGGCCGGAGCCCCCCGGTTCAAAGTGGTTTCGGCATGATTCGCCCTTCAGATGTCCTCCAGACGCTTGCGCAAGTCTTTCTTGGCAACCTTGTCCAAGGTCGAACGCGGAAACTCCTCGAGGTGGACGATCTCCCTCGGGCGCTTGAAGTTGGCGAGCTGTTCCCGGCAGGCGGTTTCGATTGACTCGGTCAGTGCGTCCCGATCCGCGGCATCTGAGAGGATGAAGGCAATCGGCACCTCTTCGAGCATGGGGTCTTTCTTCGCAACCACAGCAACTTCCCGCACACCGGGCACGGCGCTGATCACGCGCTCAATCTCCGATGCCGCGACGTTCTCCGCACCCACGCGCAGCATGTCTTTGCTGCGGTCATTGAATACGATGGAGCCGTCTGCATACGCGGTGACCACGTCGCCGGTTTCGAACCAACCCGCCTCATCGAAGGATGCGGCGGTTGCCTCCGGGTTGTTCAGGTATTCCTTGAAGAGCGTCAGACCGGGAATGCCGCGAATGTACAGGTTGCCCCGAGTGCCCTGTTCGCTCGGCGCGAGGTCGTTGCCCGCGTCGTCGCGCAGGGTGATCTCGTAGTCGGGAGCGACCATGCCGATGGCCCCGTCCCGCCCGGTGAGGTGCGGAAAGGAAGCGATGCCGTGGGAGATGGTCTCCGTCATGCCCCACATGCCGATCAGCTTGACGCCGTACTGCCGCTCGATCGGATCGTGGTCGCCCACCCCGATGGGCCAGAAGCGCAGTTTGTGTTCCGGAACCGGTTGTCCTGCGAGCGCCTTGGCGACAAATCCATTGACCGACGACCAAGTGCAGCCATTTCGGGTGACCACGTCCCAGTATCGGCTTGCCGAGAAGCGCGGCTGCAGGACCACCGTGCCACCACTCCACAAGGTGCCGAGCACCGAGTAGCCCATGGCGTTGAGGTGGTAGAGCGGGAACACGGTCATGGCAATGTCGTCTTCCCGGAGCAGGAAGTTGCGCGACACGCTGTGGCCGCACCAGAGCCCGTTGGCGTGGGTGAACAGGACGCCCTTGGGTCGTCCGGTGGTTCCCGAGGTGTACTGCACGCTCAGGTTGCGCATGGGGTCCGCCGGGAGATCGGGCAGCGGGTCGCTGCTCGACACGGACTCCCAGTCCACGCGCTCAATCCCGGGGTCTATTGCGCCATCCCACTCGCCTGCAACAACAACACTGTCAATGCCGCGCTTAACTCCAGCAACCACCTCGACCAAGTCCGCGCCGACCACTACCACCCGGGCGCCGCAGTGTCCGACTGCGTAGTCTAGTTCCGGAGCGCTGTAGCGAGTGTTGGTGGTCACCACCGTGATGCCGGTCAAGGCACCCGCAAATAGCGTGATCAGAAACTCTGGAGAATTGTTCATGTGCAGCAAGAGCATGTCGTCGCGTTGCAGACCGAGGCGCAGCAGACCGGAACCGAAGGCTTCGCAGGCTTTCAGGAAAGCGGCATAGGTCCAAGAGCAGGGAACGCCGTCGAAGGGTTCCCAAACAAGGAAGGGTTTGCTGCCCCTGCACTCGGCCTGGCTTCTCAGCAGCCAACCGACATCCTTGCCCACATACGCATGAAAGGTGGGTACGGGGCGCGCTGATTGGTGGGACATTTTTGCGGCTTTGAAATGTGCGGCATGGGCATCATAAACTATGTTGTTTACTATACCCAAAACGGTGCAAGGCCATGGCTTCAACCCCCATCAAGCACGAATTCGCCAGTCCCGGCTGGTTCACGGCGCTGCATGCCATGCTTCATCAGGTGGTGAACGCCGCCGGGGACCTAGCCGGGGCGCAGTGGTCCATGTGCGAAGTGTTCACCAACCTGCCGAGTCACCTACCCCAAGGCAGGGACGGCAGCATTGCTTGGCACTACTTCCTGCAGGACGGAATCATCCGCTTCGGCTTCGGGGAGCGGGACGACGTCAAATTCCGCGCCGAACTCGACTACGGCGTTGCCAGCGAACTGGCGGTGATGCGCGTGGACGGTGACCCGGAACAGGAAAAGCTCATGGAACGGAAATTGACGACGGCCGTTCGCGACGGCAAGGGCCGCATCTTCGGCTCCCGCGACGAGCGGCCCGAACAACTGGCCAATTTCCACGACGCCATAGCAGCCATCACGCGGTAGCTCACCATGCCCGTCGCATCCGTCAACGGCATCAATATCTGTTACGAGACCTACGGCAACCCCGGCGACGATGCCATCGTGCTCGTGCGGGGGCGCGGCACCCAGCTCATCGACTGGCCGCAAGAGTTCACTCGGGGGTTGACCCAGGCCGGCCTATACGTGGTGACGCCGGACAATCGTGACGCGGGCCTCTCCAGCAAGGTTCCGCAACCCTACACCATGCTCGACATGGCGCAGGATTTGGTCGGGCTGCTCGACCATCTGGACATCGGCAGCGCGCATTGGTTGGGCATCTCGCTGGGGGGCATGATCGTTCAGCGCATTGCGATCCACTTTGCCGAGCGCGTCAAGTGCCTGTTCTCGGTGATGTCCAGCAGTGGCGCGGAAGGCCTGCCCTTCCCGGACGCGGAAATCGTGCAGCGGCTCATGAACCAGCCGCAAGACCGCGATGCGGCGCTGATCTCGGAGTTCGAGTTCCGCAAGCTCAACCAGAGCCCCGCCTATCCGGCCAGTGACGCTGAGATCAGAACCTCCGTGGAAAGGAGCATGGCGAGGTGCTACGACCCGCAGGCCGCGGCGCGCCAATCCGACGCCGCCATGCGAGACGCTGGACGCACGGAACTGCTTGCGACAATCAAGGCGCCAACGCTGGTGATTCATGGCGATGCCGACCCGCTCGTTCCGCCCGCCCATGGGGAGGACACAGCCCGCCGGATTCCTGGCGCGGAATTCAGACTGCTGGAGGGCGTCGCCCACGCAGTCCCACCGGCTGCCGCTCCGATCTATTGTGAAGCGGTCACAAACTTCATTGCGCGGCGCTGGCCGGGAGTTGATTCACGCGGATGAGCCGGATGATTCGGGCTCCCGCCGTGCGAAGGATTCATAAACTTCGGCGATCCGATCGAAGGTGCGCCGGTAGAGCGCCAGCATCGCCTCTTCCGAACCGGCGGTCGCCTCGTCCATCGAGCGCAGCACGCTCACCGCCCCCCACTGCAGCATCGCAGCCAGGAGCCGCGGTTCGGGGTCGTTGGGCTGCAGACCGAGCTCTCGGGCCAAATGCGTGGACAGCAGGTCTTCGTAGCGATACGAGGAGAGCATGTGAACGCCCGCCCACTCCGGATCCGTTAACGAGTTTAGGGCGTTCTTGACGCCTCGCTCATGCAGGTTGCGCAATCCCCCTTCATCCATCCCGAAGCGCACTTCCAAGGTGGATTGCTTGCGTTCGGGATCTTCCAGTAGCGCCTTCTGTTCTAGATACAGCGACTCTTCCAGCGCTGCGAAAAGCTCCCCTTTGTTGCTGAAGTGCCGATATAGGGTTTGCACATGCACACCCGCCCGCTCCGCAACGGCCTCCAAGGTGGTCGCTCTGATGCCGTTGCGGGCCAGCAATTCGGTGGCGGCCTCGATCAGGGCTTGGCGGGTAATCCGCTTTTTCTCTGCCCTGGAGGTGTAGGGTTTCTTCATGGATCAGGGGTGCCCGTCGTCGCTGTCCATCGACCGGGCGATGATCTCCTTCATGATTTCCTCAGTCCCCCCGACGATGCGGGCGAAGCGCGAATCACGATAATGATGCGCGATCGGGTATTCAAGCATCAGCCCGGCACCACCGTGAAGCTGCAGGCATTCGTCCACAACCCGGTTGAAGGTCCTGCACGCCCACCACTTTGCCTGGGCCGCCTCTTCCGCGGTCAGTTCCCCCTGCACCAGCGCGACCATGCAGTTGTCCACGAAGGCTCGCGTCACATTGTGCCGCGTGCGGCATTCGGCGAGCTTGAAGCGGGTGTTTTGGAAGTCCATCACGCGCTGGCCGAATGCCCTGCGCTGCTTGACGAACGCCAAGGTGTCTTCAATGACCGACTCCATGCTGGCATCCGCCAGCACGGCCAGCATCAGACGTTCCCAGGGCAGTTGCGACATGAGCTGCACGAATCCCCGGCCCTCTTCCTCCCCCAAGAGATTTCGCCCCGGCACACGCACTTCGCTGAAGAAGAGCTCGGAGGTGTCCGCGCCGTCGAGCCCCAGCTTCCTGAGGTTGCGACCTCGGGTGAAGCCTGGCGCCGCATCCGCCTCCACGACCAGCAGGCTGACACCCCGGGCGCCCCCGGACGGATCAGTCTTGCACACCACCACGATGAGGTCCGCCGTCTGGCCGTTGGTGATGTAGAGCTTCGACCCGTTGATCACATAGTCCCGGCCATCGCGTTGGGCGCGGGTCTTGATGGCTTGCAGGTCGGAGCCGGTATCGGGCTCCGTCATGGCAATGGCGGCGACCAAGTCGCCACTGACGAGCCCTGGCATCCACTGCTCCTGCTGGGATTGCGTCCCATAGGCCAGCAGGTAATGCAGCACAATGTTGTGCGCACTCCAGCCCCAGTTGGCATCGCCCGCACGCGTCTGCGCCATGCCGACGATCGCATCGAAGGAAACGTCCGCACCCGCGCCGCCGAATTGCTCCGGCATGGCCGGCCCGAGCAGTCCCGCGCCACCGGCCTTGCGCCAGAAGTCCCGTTCCACGACGCCAGCCTGCCGCCAGGCATCAATGTGCGGCCTGAGCTCAGCCTCGAAGAATTGGAACGCCGACTCGGCGAACAGGTGATGCTCTTCAGTCATCCATGGGCGCGGCGGAAGCATGGGTCAGCTGGTTACTCTCAATTTGACGACTAGGGGGGCCATTCTATGCGATTAATATAGTTTGCTACACCGTATGATGCACGGCATCATCGGGCGGCTTTATCCGAAAGGCACCACTATCATTCGGGCCATGGCGGCCAACCTCAAGGCTGCGCGCATGGTCACTTAGGCTCAGCCAGAAGCGCTAGAAGCGGCGGGTTAATGTAGAGGTTTTCGCGCCCCGCCTTGATTTGCTCGAGGACGCCTTGGGCTGCGAGGGCTTTCAGATAGACTGCGGCGGTCTGACGTTTGGCGATGTCCGCTGCAACCACATCGCTGATCCGGCAGTAGGGGTGCACGAAGATCAGTTCCACTAGTTCGCGGGAGTACATTTTCGGCCTGCTCTGTCGAATCGCTGCGGCAGTCTCGTCGAGAAGTCCCCGGATCGCATGGATCTTCGCTGTGGTCCATTCGGCGGTCGTTCTGACCGCCTCAAGAATGAACAGTATCCACGGCTCCCAAGCTTGCCGGGTCGTTACTTCAAGCAGATGCCGGTAGTACTGCGCCCTGTTCTGGATGACGTGCCGGCTGAGGTACAGCACGGGAAGGTCCAGCAAATCTTGGTCAACGAGAAAGAGGAGGTTCAGCACACGCCCGGTGCGGCCGTTGCCGTCGACGAACGGGTGGATCGCCTCGAACTGATAATGCATGACCGCCAGTCGGATCAGCGGGTCGATCTCCTCGGTCTCGTGAATGTAGCGCTCCCAGTTGGCCAGCTTGCTGCGCAGCAAATCCTCTCCCTCCGGCGGCGTGTAGATGACCTCGTTGGTTGCATCGTTCACCAACGCCGTTCCCGGCGTTTTGCGGATGTTCAGTGCCACTCCCTTGATCGTTTGACAGACTTCGACGGCGATGGCCGTCGAAAGCGGTCGTTGGTCCAGCATTTCGAAGCCGCGATGCAGGGCGGTGCGGTAACGCAGGGCCTCCTTGGTGGCAGGGTCGGCTCGACCCGCCGCGTCGTTTGCATAGCGAAACAGTCGGTCCGTCGTCGTGACGATGTTCTCGATTTCGGAACTCGCCTGTGCTTCAAGCAGGGGGATCGAGTTGATCAGCATCGCTTGGTTCGGGATGAGCCTCCCGGAGACTCGGAGCTCCGCCAGTGCTGCGCGTGCGCTAATGCAGCTGCGAAGAATGGTCCTTGTCTCGGTTTCCGAAGCCGGTGGCAGGTTCGGAAGGTCATTGAATGGACGATGGGGATCGAAGCTCATGTCGATGGTTCCTGCTCTGATCGACACGTTTTCCGAACATGTCGATCCCGTCGACATGCCACTCACATATGTCGAAAAAACCGAAATACGTTAACATATGAAGAGATTTCGTCAAACACACCACCCGCCAAGATTTGTCGCGGTGGAGCGGGAATCGAGCTTATGGACATAGGGGCGCCGATCAGGGATCTCGGGCGCGTCGATTCGGCGGCGTTGGCCGATGCCATCGTCGCGCTGGACGAGGCTGTTTGGCGCGAGGAGGAGATTCGCCAGAAGAAGTACGAGGATGTCCACTACAACACCGAATCCGTGATCCTGATCTTCTGCGATCACGACGACTGGCCGGACATCGAACTCTCGAAGGGTGCCGGCTGGGAGCGGCTCTCGCACTTGGCCGTGCCACTCATGCACGACCTCATCGGACGGTTCTACCCGAAGGGCGGCACCATCATTCGCGCCATGGCGGCCAAGCTCAAGGCCGGCAAGCTCATCACCCCGCACACCGACCATCACGTCTCGTTCCGGCGCAGCCACCGCATCCATGTGCCCATCACCACCAACAACAAGGTTCGCTTCATGATCGAGGGCCGCCCGCACCGGTTGCAGGTCGGCAATGCCTACGAGATCAACAACCAGAAGCGCCACAGCGTGCTCAACAGCGGCGACGAAGACCGGATCACCTTCATTTTCGACTACGTGCCCGGGCCCCGAACGGACTCCTAGGGGATTCATGGCGATCCTGATAGCGACCTCGATCCTGCGCGAAAGCAAGCCGGGCGAGAGCCACGGCGGAGTGTATCTGATCAACCTGGAGAGCAACCGCGTCCTGAAGCCCGTGGACTGGAACGCATTGGACACCGGCCGGCAGGGCGGTGGCGGCGAACGGGGCTTGCGGGGCATCGCCTGCCACGGAGACAAAATCTACATAGCGGCAAGTGACGAACTCGTCGTGTTTGATCAGGCGTTCAATGCCGTCGCTTCGTTTCGCAATGCCTACCTCGAAGACTGCCAGGGCATCTGCGTTTTCGAACGCCACCTCTTTCTCGCCTCCGCAGGCTACGACGCCATCCTCGGCTTCAACCTGGAAACGGAGACCTTCGACTGGGCGCTGCGGATCGTCACCGACGGGCGGGTGTTCGGGGCGCGGCGCTTCGACCCCAACGGCGACGAAGGCCCGCTGCTGATCAACAAGCTGGGGCTCGGCAAGGTGCATTGCGAACCGGGCGGCATGTACGTCAGCGGCACGCGCACGGGCGCCCTTTTGCATTTTTCAGGCGAGCGGGTCGGCGTCAGGGCGACCCTGCCGCAGGGCGCGCACGACGCACGCCCTTGCCGGGAGGGCATCCTGTTCAACGACACCCAGGCTGGCGCGGTGCGCTTCGAAAGCCCGGACACTCGCATGGCGTTGCCCATGCCCCGCTTCCCGTCACACCAATCGGCCCAAGGGAGCCCGAAGCCGACATTCGGACGCGGCCTGTGCGTGATTTCCGAACATGAAATCGCCGCGGGCTCATCGCCAGCGACGATTTCGATCTACGACCTCGATGCAGGGGAAGCCGTAAAGGCAGTCAATCTATCGCCTGACGGCCGGCAAGCGATTCATGGCGTCGAAGTCTGACCTTACCCCTGGCCGGAACGGTGATCGAGAAGGCTGCTAGGGCTGGTTTAGCAAGGATTTCGGCCGCTGGCCTTCCGGCAGCTCGCGCAGCACGGGTTCGAGATAGTCGATCAGTTCATCGAGTTCGTCCTCGTAGCGGCGCCACAGGTTCACAGAGCCTGAGTAGATCGGCTGCCGCACCTGTTCGGAGCTAGCGGTCTTCACGGCGCGTTCGGTCTCGTGGTAGCGCAGCATCCGGTCTTCCCATTCGAGTCCGCAGTGGGCGGCGATGCGCCTTGCCTGACCCTCCAGGTCGCCGACCACATCTTCGTAGTGGACGGTGAGAACCTTGCCCGGCAACACCTCGTTCCAGTGGTCGATCAATCGCATGTACTGAATGTAGCAGTGCGCCAAGTCGTAGAGGTCGTAAGTGAAGATCTGGCCGCGGGCGAAGAGTTGCTTGAACGATCCCAGGCAACTGTCCAGCGGGTGGCGCCGGGCGTCGATGACCTTGGCGTTCGGCAGGATCGCGTGCAGAAAACCGATGCCGGTGAAGTTGTTGGGCATCTTGTCAGTGAAGTAGTGCGCTCCGGAGCGGTGGCGCAGGGTGTTCTCAAGGTACTCCCTGCCTAGGTCCCGCAAGTGAGGGGGCTTCAATTCGAGCATGCATTCCGGGTAGCGGATGCCGTCGGAGCGGGTCAGGCCGGTTTCCGTGGCCAAACGCAGCAGATAGTGCAACTCCGCCGTCCCTTCCACCTGCGAGTGGCTGGCCAGGATCTGCTCCAGCAGGGTCGAGCCGGACCGGGGCAGGCCGACGATCAGGATCGGCGAATCGTCTTGGCATCCCTGACCGGCGTGCTGTTCAAAGAACGCCTTGGTGAAAACCTCGATGATCCGATCGTTGGTCCTCTGGAACTCGGTCGGGTCGTAGTTGAGCTTGGGGCGTTTCCTGGCGTTGCCCCGGGAATAGTGTTCGAACGCCTTGCGATAGTTCCGGCGGTCTTCGAAGGCCTTGCCGAGGGCGAAGGAAAAGGCGATCTCGGAGTCCTCCCCATCGGCCGTTGCGGAGACCGTTTCGATGCGCCTTTCCATCTCGCGCACTTCCGAGCCCTTGAACCGAAACGTCTTCAGATTGGCAAGGCTCCAATAGGCTTCCCCGAAGTCCGGTTTGGCCTCGGCACAGCGCCGGTAGGCGCCGATGGCTTCCTGCTGCCGCCCCACGGTCTTGAGCACATGGCCCAAGCAAAGCAGCGACGGGAAGTGGGCCGGCTCGCGTTCGAGCGCCGCATCGAGCCAGCCTATGGCGTCATCGTGACGGCCGTCGAACAGGCTGTTGGCGCCGAGCTTTTCGAGCGTGAACACAGACTGCGGCTTGAGCTTCAGGGCCTCCTTGTAGGCCACATCCGCTTGGTCAAACTTCTGCTGTTCATTGAGCGCCGCACCGAGATTGATCCAAGCCAGCCAGAAGTCCGGGGCCAGATCGACGGCGCGGCGGAAGAACGCCTCGGCATCGTTGTAGAGCTCCTTGCGGGCGCAGTGCACGCCCATCAGGCGCAATGCATCAAGGTGCTCGGGCTTCCGCCGCAGGATGCCCCGCAGGATCTTTTCCGACTGCGCCGCCTCGCCTTGGCGATTGAGTTCCATGGCATCAACGATCGCGGCGCGATTAGGATCGTCCTGCAGCGACCGCTGGAAGGCTTCGTCCGCTTCGCCGCCGCGGCCGGTCAGCGCGAGCACTTCAACGAGCTTGCGATTGGCTGAATCCGATGCCGGATTGTGCCGAATGGCGGTCCGCAGCGCCTCGGCCGCTTCGTCGAGCTTGCCCTGCTGCAGCAACGCGTCGGCAAGATTCTGGTGGGCCAGCGCGAAGTTGGGCACCAACCGGATTACTTGGGTCAGCATCCGCTCCGCCTCGGAGTGGCGGCTCTGCCTTGTGAACGACACCCCGAGCAGACGCAGCAGGTTGGGGTCGTTGGGCGAACCCTCCAGAGCGGCTTCGAGCATCGTGCTGGCCGCGTCAAAGTCGTTGGCCTGCATCAGGCCCACGGCTTGCTCGAACGCGAGCCCTGCCGCCGGCTTCGGCGGATCGGGCTTCAGCCGGGTTTCTGCTTCAGCATCTGACACCGCAGGCACCAAGTAGTGGCTGTCTTACGGATTCTCGCACGAAACAGATTCAGTCCAATGATTCCACGGAAGGCTCGTTCGAGGGCGGGACGCCCTCGCTCCGGAAGAGTCAGGCTCGTTCGAGGGCGGGACGCCCTCGCTCCGGGGAAACCGCTTCGGGCGATGGTCGGAGAGAGGGCTTGCCGCAGTCTCCTTCCGGCACTGTTAAGGCTACTGCCTGCGCCCAACATCCCGGAAAGCAACCCCGCCGGGTGTGCCGGAAGGAGGCTGCGGCAAGCCCTCTCGGCCCTCAATCACGTTGCCAAACGTTTGACCAAAGCCGTCAGAACGCCTTGTAGATTCCGACCCTGAACTCCCGCGGCCGAATCGTGAAGGCCCGATCATCGGCGAACCGCGGATAGATGTAGGTGATGGCGCGCTCGTCCCAGATGTTGTTGATCGACAGCCAAGCCTCCCAGCCGTTCTCGCCCTTCACCCCGAAACTCAGGTAGCCGGTCTGGTAGGCGGGCTGGTGGGCCGGCTGCGACCGTTCCGCGCCGAACAGCAGCACCGATGCGTTGGTGGCGTTGACCGAGTCGTCGGTGTGATAGAAGTCGAAGCGCGCATAGCCCTCGTACCCGGACCACGGGAGATCGGTGGAGTACAGGATGCCTGCCGCCAGCTTCAGTTCGGGCACCGCCGGCAGCGCATCGCCCGCCTCCCCCGCTATGATGGCGCCGTTGTTGAGCGAGATGTCGTCGTCGATGCGCGCATCGAGATAGGTCATCGCCAGGGAGAGTTCCCAGTTGGCCGTCGGCTTGAAGGCGAACTGCGCTTCGAAGCCATCGATCGAGGCGTTGCCTGCGTTGACCGTTGTCGCACCGGCGATGGGCAGCGCCACCCGGATCTGGTAGTCCTCCCAGTTCATGATGAAGGCGCTGACGTTCGCAAGCAGGCGGCCGTCCGCCCAAGTGGACTTCAGCCCCGCTTCGTAGTTCATGAGCCGGTCGGAGTCAAATGTCAGGGGCGCGCCGAGCGCGGCGGATGCGGGCCGCTGGGTGACGGCGCCGTTGCGGCCGCCGATGCGCACGCCTTCCGAGTAGGTGAAATAGGTCAGGATGTCGTCGTTGGGCTGCCAAGTGACGTTGACCCGTGGGCTGAAGTCCTTGGTGTTTTCCGTGACGTCGAAGTTGTCGAAGATCGTGTCGATCCAATAGGAATTCTCGTTGACCCGGCGGTCGGTGGAGAAGTATCGCCCGCCGGCCGATACGCGCACCGTGTCGGTGATGTCGTAGCTGAACTCGGCAAACACGGCGATCGATTCGATGTCCTGGTGCTGGCCGTTGAAGTCGTTGCCCTCTAGACCGTTGTAAGTCCAACCTTCGCGGAAGCCCTGGTCGAACCAGACATCCGTGGGGGCCACGCCGTAGTAGATGAAAGCGGCGCCCTGGCCGCCGTTCTCGGCGAAGTCGTCAACGATGGTGATGTAGTCCCAGTCGTTGTGGGTGCGCTCGTAGAAAGTGCCGAGCAACCAGTTGAAGCGGCTCGAGCCATCGTCCTTGGAGGTCAGGCGCATCTCGCCGGCGAATGAACGGATGCGCTGGTCGAGGCTGATCCGGGAGGTGGGGTCGGCGCCGAAGTCGTAGGTGGTGATCCATTGGTAGCAGTAGGCCGTGGCGTAGCAGGTCGCGTAGTCCACGAACATCGGCGAGCCCACGTAGTAGATCGCCAAATGCAGTCCGTTCTCCTTGTAGGTGGTCATGTACGCGGTGGCGTCGATGTCATAGTCGATGTTGCGGTTGTGCCATCCGGCGGCGACGGTCAGGTCGGCGAAGCCGAGGTCCCCCTGCAGGGTGAGCGAGAAGTTGTACCACTCGTCTTCGTCGTTCTCGTCCTTGAACTTGATGGTTTCCAGGTCGCCAAACCCAGGATTGAAGTCGAACATGTAGTCGAGCTTCGACTTTTGGTAGATGAAGCCGGCATCGATGGTCCAGTCCTCGTTCGGCTGGAAGCGCACCAGCGCCCGGCCGCCGCGGCTTTCGTAGTCGTTGATGTTGTCCTCCACGACGTCCGCATTGTCCCGGTCGCCGTTGAACTCCGAGTAGGCGCTGGTGGTGCCGAGCACGTTGTCGATGTAGCCGCCCTCGAACTCCTGGAAGCCAACGAGGCGCACGGCCAGCCGGTCCTCGACCAGCGGAATGTTGACCACGGCGCTGGCGTCGTAGCTGCCCTGGCCGTGTTTCGTGGCGCTGCCGCCGAGCTGGTAGTAGCCGCCGAACTCCGACGTGTCCGGCTTGTTGGTGACGATTCTCAACACGCCGGATTGGGAGCCGGCACCGTACAGGGTCGGCTGCGGGCCGGACAGCGCCTCGAGCCGCTCGATGTCGATCATGCGCACATCGGCGTTCTGCCCGTCCCGGGTGATCGGGATTTCATCGACGTACAGGGTGGACGAGCTGATCGTGTCGAACCCGGTCGGTTGGGCGAGCGTGCCCCGGAACGCGATGGTGGTGGCGCCGGGCGATGCGGTGCCGAACGACACGCTGGTCAGTTCCTTCACATAGTCCTGAAAGGTCTTCAGGCCCTTCTCGCGGATCGCCTCGTTGTCGAAGGCCTGAATGGGGAGCGGCGCGTCCTGGATGCTCTGTTCGCGCTTGCGGGCGGTGACGATGATCTCTTCGATCTCGCTGGCCCTTTCAGACTCCTCCGCCTCGGCCGCCACCGGCGCGCCGGTTCCCGCCATCGCGGCCATCACGCCGAGCGATATGGGGGTTCTCCGGAACAGGCGATCATCGTGCTGCGACAATTTCACTCTCCCACACTTACCGCAACTTAATGCTACCCGGCAGGGGGGCAAAGACATCCGCGCCTATAGGGACGCGCCGCACAGGGCGACGGCCCCGCTCATTGGGTTAACATGCGCGTTTGGCGTCTGCTGACCGGCACGGTCGGAATCCGGCAAGCCTCCCACTCACTTAAGTTTCGCGCATGTTGCAGCCATCGTCGGCAACCAAAGCGCCGCGGCGGGCCGGGGGCTTGCTGCGGTGGTGTCCCTTGGCCGCGGTGCTGGCCGCTGGTTCCGCACTGGGATACAGGGACGCTGCGCCGGAACCGATGCAGCGATTCGGTCACGCCGAGGCGAACGTGCGAGTCGACGGCCAACTCGATGAGGCCGTTTGGGCGCAGGTGCTGGGCACCGAGTACTTTCGCGTCATTATTCCCGATAGCCTGGTCAAGCCCCGGTACCGGACCTTGTTCCGGGTGTTCTACACCGAACGCGGGCTGTACATGGGATGGGACATGGAACAGCCCACGGACACGCTGCTGCGCCGTTTCTCCTCCCGGGACAACATGCAGGTCAGTCGCGATTCCGTGGGGTTTACGCTCGACGTCTCGGGCACGGGTGAATATGGGTACTGGGGCGATCTGGCTTTGGGCGGCAGCTTGACGGACGGCACTGTGCTGCGCGAACGCCAGTTTAGAACCGATTGGGACGGCGCCCTGCTGGGTGCCACCGCGGAGACGGCCCAGGGGTGGTCGGCGGAGGTGTTCTTCCCTTGGTCGCAGATGGCCATGCCCCGGGCCGGCGGTGAACGCCACATCGGGGTTTACGCTTCGCGCCAGGTGGCGTTGGTCGGCGAGCGCTGGGGCAACCCGCCGATTCCGTTGACCCAAGCCCAGTTCCTGAGCGTGTTGCCGCTGGCGAGTCTCAACGGCGTTGACCCGCGCCAGCAGTGGAGCGTTTTCCCTTACGCATCGGTGACCGTCGATGAGGTGGAGAACAAAACCGACACCAAGGGCGGCGTGGACCTCTTCTGGCGGCCATCCACCAACTTCCAGGTGACGGCCACGCTGAACCCCGACTTCGGCAACGTCGAATCCGACCAGGTCATCGTCAACTTGACCGCCTTCGAGACCTTCTTCCCGGAAAAGCGCCTGTTCTTCCAGGAGGGCCAGGACATCTTCACCACCACCCCACGCGCCGACTTGCGGTCCTCTTTCGGCCGAGGCTCCGCGCCCACCATGCTGGTCAACACCCGGCGCATCGGCGGCAGGCCCCGTTCCCCCACGGCGCCCGACGGCATTGACGTACCGGATCGGGAACTCGGCCAGCCCACGGAGCTGCGCGGT
The DNA here is from genome assembly GCA_022827905.1 of Pseudomonadales bacterium. Lineage (GTDB taxonomy): Bacteria > Pseudomonadota > Gammaproteobacteria > Pseudomonadales > Azotimanducaceae > Azophilus. Next base: position 33,891 of record JAJEIQ010000066.1, read on the forward strand.
GCACTCAAGGCGACCGGCGAGATCGGTCCCTTCCGCTACGGCCTGCTCGGCGCCAGCGAGAACGACGTTAAATTCGATGCGGGGCACCGCAACCTGCATCAGGATGGCAGCGACTACGGCGCCGTGCGCCTGTTGTATGACCGCACGGCAGACAACGGCGTGTACCGGGGACTCGGCTGGATCTCCACCGCCGTCACCCACCCGGCGCGGGAGGCGTACGTGCACGGCCTGGACTTCCACTTCCAGTCCGCAGCAGGCCGCTGGACGGTGGACGGGCAACTGCTCCACTCCGACATCGACGACGACGACCCGGACGCCGCGCAGGGCAAGGGCTACGGCGCCTTCATCGACACCGTGTACGCCCCCCGCCAGGGCTTGAGCTACCAGCTGGCGCTGCACAGCTACGACGACACCCTCGACATCAACGACTTGGGATTCCTGGAGCGCAACGACGCCACCCGCGCGGAACTGACCATGGAATGGCGCGGGACGGGCATTCCATGGGTCCGCGATTTCTCCTTCAGACCCTTCATGCGCCAGGAGCTCAATGGCGATGGCCGGCTGACCCAATCGGGGATCGGCGTTCGTCAGGAGTTCACGCTGCACAATCTCCACGAAGTGGAGCTTGGCCTAGCTTTTTTCCCGGAGCGTTACGAGGATCGCAACAGCTTCGGCAACGGCACCTACCGCATCGAGGAACGGGAACGCTTCTCCTTGGAGTACGAGACCGACCCATCCAAACCACTGTCGCTGGAGGCGGGGTTCGAGCTGAACGGGGAAGAGGCCGGCGGGCACAACTACGGCGGCTGGGTACAAGTGGCTTGGCGGCCAGGCGGCCGCTTCAACCTGGAGGCCGATGTTTGGCGTGGCGCCAGCAACGGCTGGTTGCTGCACCAAGGGGACCGCAACTTCACCACTTTCGATGCCAAGGATATCTATGCGACGCTGGCCATGGACTTCTTCCCCAGCGCCCGCCACCAGTTTCGAGTGGCCCTGCAGTGGGTGGCCATCGAGGCTGAGGAAAAAGCGTTCTTTCTCGTGCCCGAGGCACCCGGCGACCTGCTGCCAACCGCCAAGCCGCCCGGACCGGCAGACGATTTCAATGTTTCGATCCTCAATTTCCAGGCCCGCTACCGTTGGCAGATCGCACCGCTATCGGACCTGTTCATCGTCTATACCCGCAATGCCAACGAATCGCCGGATCGCAGCGGCTTCCGCCACCTCTTCAAGGAGGCGTGGAACAACCCGAGCGGCGACCAGTTGACGGTGAAGCTGCGCTATCGCTTGGGGTCTTGATGGGGCACTAGGACGCAATTCAGTATGATGCGGTCGTGGAAGCCGCGACCTCCAACGCGGCCGATGAGCGGCTGCACCGAATTCAGCAGGCTGTCAAATGGACGGTCTACACGCTGCTGCTCATCAATTTCGGCTACTACATCGTTGAGGATGTGGTTCGGGCCACCCACACCCTCACGGCCCAATCGACCTTCTTCCAGTGGACCAGCAACTTTGCCGTCACCATGGACGAGGCGGCTTGGTTCATCCTGCTGTTCATGTTTGAACTCGAGACCTACGCGCTCAGCGACGAGGCGCTGAAGGGCTGGGTTGCACGGCTCCTGCACGGCGTGCGCCTGGTCTGCTTCGTGATGATCGCCCACACCATCTACGCCTACGGCAACGCGGTCTTCACGCTGCAGCCAACCGTGCCGGTGGAGGACGCCACCCACCTGTGCGACCTGGCCGACCAAGACCTTTCCTATGTTTACAACTTGAAATACACGGATATCACCCAAGAGACCTGCAACGAACTGTCCAGGGCAACCCAGTTCTTTCGGGTGGGCAACGATCCGGTGGTGAGCGACATGGCTGGGCTCGGCCTGGAGCGGCAACTGGCCTGGGCGGATGTGTATGAAGGCATCGCCTGGCTGCTGGCGTTGCTCGCCATCGAATTGGTGGTGCGCCTACAGGATCGGGGCGTGACGGGCGGCGGGCTGATGCAAACGGCCAAGTGGGGGAAGAACTTTCTGTACCTCTCCATCCTCGGCGTCGGCGTGTACTGGGCAACGCTCTCCCACTGGCTGTACCTGTGGGACGAGATCCTCTGGATCGGCGGGTTCATGGCCATCGACATGAACTTGAGCGAGTGGCGCAAGGAAATGCTTGAGGAAGAAGTGGCAGCGGTGCAGGCATAGGCGGACCAAGCGCCGGACGACATCGTGGAAGCGAAAAACCGCAAGCAGGAACACACCGGCTCCTACTACGCCGCGACAGTCAACGAAGTGACCGACTACCCGGTGCTCCAGGGCAGCGTCGGCGCCGACGTCTGCGTGGTCGGGGCCGGATTCACCGGGGTCGCCACCACCTTGACGCTGGCGGAACGGGGTTATTCCGTGGCGCTAGTGGAAGCCAACCGGGTCGGCTGGGGCGCGTCGGGCCGCAACGGCGGGCAGCTCATCAACGGCATGAACGGGCACGAGAAGATCGTCAAGAAGCACGGCCCAGGCACCGACGACATCCTGTGGAATCTTGGCTGGCGGGGCCACGAGATCATCTACGAGCGGGTCGAGAAGTACGCCATCGACTGCGACCTGAAGCCCGGCTTTGTCGATGTGGCGCTCAAGGCCAGGCAGGTCGCGGAAATCGAGGCGTACGCCGAGAACCGCGACCGCCGCAGCTTTCCCTATCGCTACGAGGTGTGGGACCGGCACAAGACCTGTGAGATGCTGGGCACGGATGCTTACCTAGGCGCCTTCGCCTGCTACCGGGACGGCCACCTCCATCCGCTGAACCTCTGCATCGGCGAGGCGCGGGCGGCGGCCGACCTTGGCGCCCGCATCTTCGAGCAGTCACCGGTTGTGGACATCGAACACGGCCCTCGCCCACGCGTGCTCACCGAGACAGGGGCGGTGCAGGCCGATGCGGTGGTGCTGGCCGGCAACGCCTACAGCCGGCTTGAGCAGAAACACCTCTCCGGGCTGATCTTCCCCGCGGGCAGCTACATCATCGGCACCGAGCACCTCGACGCGGCGGTGACCGAGCGCATCAATCCCGCGGACGTGGCCGTGTGCGACCTGAACGAGGTAGTGGACTACCACCGCCTTTCCGCCGACAAGCGCCTGCTCTACGGCGGCGCCTGCAACTACTCCGGCCGCGACCCCGCCGACATCAAGGCGTACATCCTGCCGCGCATGCTCAAGGTGTACCCCGAGCTGCAGGGCGTGCGCATCGACTTCCAATGGGGCGGCATGATCGGCATCGTGCCCAACCGCATCCCGGTGGTGGGCCGCATCGACGGCAACATCTACTACTGCCAGGGCTACTCCGGCCACGGCGTGAACTCGACCCACGTCATGGGCGAGATCATGGCCGACGCGGTGGGCGGCACCCTGGAAAAGTTCGATCTCTTCGCCAGCATGAAGCACCTGCGCCTACCCGGCTCCCGCTGGCTGGGCAACCAACTGATCGCCTTGGGGATGCTCTACTACAAGCTCAAGGACCGCCTGTAGATCGCTCTTAACTCGACAAGGCCCTGTTGAAGACGGGACCTTTTCCTACCGAACCGGGCGTTCACAGCCAGCTTTGGGACGCTATAAGGGGTAAAAGTCGCCTCAAATTACCCTCTATAGAGGACGAATACCCCCTTTCCTGAAGCCGCCGCAACGGTAACGGTCGCGCTGAGAGTTTCGCCAGCGCGAAACCCCTAATCCCCATCAGAAATCCCCGACAGTTCAACAGAAGGGCGATCGGGGAATCGGGCAACCAACGACAGGTTGCCGCCCATGGCCTTGACGGTCTTGCGCAGTGTTGAGAGCAGCAGGTCGCTGCGCTTTTCGAGCCGGGAAACACCATCCTGCGTGATGCCGAGTTCGACCGCGACTCGGGCCTGAGTTAGCCGCCGAGCCTTGCGCAGTTCCCGTAGGGTCATTTCCTCGGCAATCAACTCGGCTGCCCGCTCCTCCACCTGTCGGCGCCGTTCCGGGTCCATCCGTTCGATCCATTCGTTCACATTCAAAGCCATTAGGATGCTCTCGCTCGTTTCGGCCGCTTGCGCACCCCCACGACGCGTTCGGCAGTGGGGTCGTCTACAACCCGGCACGGCAGCTTTTCCTCGCCGCGTACATGGGCGAGGGCCTCGCCCAGTGCTGTCTCAATTCCCTGTCCGAGTTCGGTGCGTTCCATCGTGGTCATTCGCTCGCTCCTTCACGCCTAATCGCCACCACCAGCGGCATCAACGCTTTTCTGTCCGCCACCGTCAGATCGCCGTTCGGTCCTGCACCGGACAACCCACCGATCAGAGAGTGCCTTTTGCGCTGACGCTGCTATCATACGCGCCGCCCGCGTCCCGCCAGAGCGGCGGGGCGTTGAAAAAATCCAGAAAGACCACCCCACCTCCACAGACGACACAGGACAGCCAATGACTGAATTTACCCTAGTGCCCCCGCTTTTGGGGGCGGTTGGGCTGATCGCCGCATTCATCATCTATGCGTTGGTCAAACGCTACGACGAGGGCGACGAGGCCATCAAGAAGATTGCCGACGCCATCCACTCCGGGGCCATGGTGTTCATGCGCCGGGAGTACAGCATGCTGGCGCTGTTCGCCGTGGCGCTGCTGGTGCTGCTGTTCTTCTCCGGGCTCGGCATGGAGACGGTCTGGGCCTTCATCGCCGGCGCCCTGTCATCGGCGGGGGCGGGCTGGATCGGCATGTACACGGCCACCAAGGCCAACGTGCGCACCACCACCGCGGCACACACCGACGGCCCGGCGGCAGCGCTGTCGGTGGCCTTCTTCGGCGGCTCCATCATGGGGCTGGCGGTGGCGTCGCTGGGGCTGATGGGCTTGGGGCTGGTGTACTACTTCTTCGGCGGCGACCCGGAGGCCGCGCACCACATTCACGGCTTCGGCATGGGCGCTTCCACGGTGGCCCTGTTCTCACGGGTCGGGGGCGGCATCTACACCAAGAGCGCCGACGTGGGCGCTGATCTGGTGGGCAAGGTCGAGGCCGGCATTCCCGAGGACGATCCGCGCAATCCCGGGGTGATCGCCGACAACGTGGGCGACAACGTGGGCGACGTGGCCGGCATGGGCTCCGACATCTTCGAGTCCTATTGCGGGTCCATGATCGCCACCATCGCCATCGCCTCCACCTTGGCCCTAACCGCCTTGGACCGCTTGGCGCCGGGCATGGGCGAAGAGGGCCGGGCGGCGTTGATGTTCCTGCCCCTGGCGATGGCTTCGACGGGGCTGATCTGTTCGATCATCGGCATCGCCATCGTGCGCTCCCGGTCGAGCTCCGCACCGGCGCTGGCGCTGCGCATCGGCATGATGGCGACGCCGGCACTGTTCATCGCCGCCTCCTACTTCGTGGTTCAGGAGATCGGCCTGTCCAACAACATCTGGTGGTCGCTGGTGTTCGGCTCCATCGGCGGCATCGTCATCGGCCTAGTGACCGAGTACTACACCTCCTCCAAGCCGGTGATGCGCATCGCCCACGCCGGCGAGACCGGCTCCGCCACGGTGATGATCACCGGGCTGGCCGTGGGCATGCAGTCGGTGGTGATTCCGCTGCTCACCATTTGCGCCATCATTTTCGTCTCCACAACGCTGGCCGGGCTGTACGGCGTCGGCATCGCCGCCGTTGGCCTGCTGGCAACGGTGGGCATGACCATGGCGGTGGACGCCTACGGACCGGTGGCCGACAACGCCGGCGGCATCGCCGAGATGGGCGGCCTTGGCGAAGAGACCCGCAAGATAACCGACTCCCTCGATGAGCTCGGCAACACCACCGCGGCCATGGGCAAGGGTTTCGCCATCGGCGCTGCAGCGCTGGCGGCACTGGCCATCATCGCCGCCTACGTGGAGACCATCCAGTTCAAAACCGGCGGTGAGTTCGTGCTGCACCTCGGCGACCCGGACGTGTTGGTGGGCTTGTTCATCGGCGGCTTGACGCCGTTCCTCATCGCCAGCATCACCATGACCGCGGTGGGCGAAGCGGCCATGGACATGATCCAGGAGATTCGCCGCCAGTTCCGCGAGATTCCCGGCCTCTTGGAGGGCAATGCGGAGCCGGACAACGAGAAGTGCGTGGACATCGCCACCTCGGCGGCCTTGAAGCGCATGCTGCTGCCTGGCGCCATCGCCGTGGCGGTGCCGCCGGTGGTCGGCTTCGGCATCGGGCCGGAAGCCTTGGGCGGCGCCTTGGGCGGCGGGCTGCTCGGCTGCGTGCTGCTGGCATTGACCATGGCCAACGCCGGTGGCGCCTGGGACAACGCCAAGAAGTACGTCGAGAAGGGCAACCTCGGCGGCAAGGGCTCCGACGTTCACGCCGCCACTGTGGTCGGCGACACGGTGGGCGATCCGTTCAAGGACACCTCCGGGCCGAGCATGAACATCCTCATCAACGTGATGGCAATCGTCTCATTGGTGATTGCCCCGCTACTGGTGTAGGGCTCACCCGCCGGGCAGTCAAACCTCGAAAGGGGCCAACTTCTTCGCCGCCAGCCGGTTGTTGAGCCGCACATAGTCCGGCAGCCCGTTGCGGTAGGGCGGTGGCGCTTCGCCTTCGATGAGCGGCGCCAAGTAGCGCCGCGCCTTGGCGGTGATGCCGAAACCGTCGGCGCTGATGTGGCTCTTCGGCATCTTGCGCTCCACGTTGGCCACCCGGGCCAGCGGCGCTTCGCCGATGGTCCAACGGTAGGGGGCGTCGCTCAGCCGCTTGATGGTCGGCATCACGGCGTTCTTGCCCGCCAAGGCGAATTCCACCGCCGCCTGGCCTAGGGCGTAGGCCTGCTCGACATCCACGGCCGAGGCGATGTGACGGGCGGAGCGCTGCAGGTAGTCAGCCACCGCCCAATGGTACTTGTAGCCCCAGCGAGCACGCACTAGGCCGGCGATGACCGGGGCCACGCCGCCGAGCTGGGTGTGGCCGAAGGCGTCCTTGCTGCCAGCGTCGGCCACGAAATCGCCGTTGGCGTAGCGGGCGCCTTCGGACGCGACGATGACGCAGTAGTCCCGCTTCTCCACCACTTGGCGCACCCGCCGAAGGAAGCGCTCCTCCTCGAACGGCACTTCCGGCAGCAGGATGATGTGCGGCGCATCGCCGCGCTGCTCCTGGGCGAGGCCCGAAGCTGCGGCAATCCAACCGGCATGGCGGCCCATGACTTCCAAGACGAAGACCTTGGTGGAGGTCTCGGCCATCGAGGCCACGTCCAAGGCCGCCTCCCGGGTGGAGATGGCCACGTATTTCGCCACCGAGCCGAAGCCGGGGCAGGAATCGGTGAAGGGCAGGTCGTTATCCACCGTCTTGGGGATGCCGATGGCGGTGATGGGGTAGCCGAGCCGTTCGCCGATGAGCGATACCTTGTGCGCTGTGTCCTGGGAGTCGCCGCCGCCGTTGTAGAAGAAGTAGCGAATGCCGTGGGCGGCGAACACATCGATCAGGCGCCGGTACTGCCGCTCGCTCTCATCGATGGAGCGCAGCTTGTAGCGGCAGGAGCCAAAGGCCCCGCCCGGAGTGTGCCGCAACGCGGCGATGGCGGCGTCGGATTCCAAGCCGGTGTCAATCAGCTCCTCGTTCAGCGCGCCAAGGATGCCGTTGCGCCCGGCGAAGACCGTGCTCATGCGGCCACTCTCCCGCCGGGCGGTCTCGATGAGGCCGCAGGCCGTGGCGTTGATGACGGCAGTAACGCCCCCCGACTGGGCGTAGAAGGCGTTGGCCTGGGTCATGGCGGTTTCCTAACAACGGCGTTCGTCGGCGCATTTCAGCAAATTACGGTGTCGAGGCCAATGGACAAGGGCTTAGGGTGGTGGCTCAGCTTGAATTTCAAAAGCGACTGCCACAGGCTAACGCACCGATGGACCCCATCAGCCAAGGCGCGATCGGCGCCGTCGCGCCGCAACTTATTCTAAAACGGGAAAAATTCCGCGTTGCCGCCCTGCTCGGCTGCCTGGCGGGGTTGGCGCCGGACTTGGATGTCTTCATCCAGTCCTCCACTGATCCGCTGCTGTTTCTTGAATACCACCGCCAATTCACCCACGCCTTGGTGTTCATTCCCATCGGGGCGACCATCGTGGCCGTGGCTCTGCACGGGTTTGCGCGGCGGCGGCTGCGATTTCGGGAGACCTACCTAGCCTGCCTGCTCGGCTACGCCACCCACGGCCTGCTTGATGCCTGCACCTCCTACGGCACACTGCTCCTGTGGCCGTTCTCGGACTACCGGGTGGCTTGGAACAACGTCTCCGTGGTGGACCCTCTGTTCACCCTGCCGCTGCTCGGCCTAGTGATCCTGGCCGCCGTGCGGCGACGCCGGGCTTTTGCCGTCGCCGGGCTGGTCTGGGCGCTGGGCTACGTCGCCTTCGGGGCCGTCCAGCACCAGCGGGCGGAGGCGGCGGGCGAACGGCTGGCGGCGGAGCGCGGCCACCAGCCCCTTCGCCTTTCCGCAAAGACCGGGTTCGGCAACCTGCTGGTCTGGAAACTGGTGTACGAACACGACGGGCGCTTCCACGTCGATGGCATCCGAACCGGCTGGTCGGCAACCGCCTGCCCCGGCGCGAGCGCCGTGCGCCTCGATCTGCCCCGCGACTTCCCTTGGCTCAACCCGAGCAGCCAACAAGCCCTGGATGTTGAGCGATTCCGCTGGTTCTCGAGCGATTACCTCGCCCTCGACCCCCACCAGCCCAACCGGATCATCGACGTCCGCTACTCCGTGGTGCCCAACACCATCGACCCGCTGTGGGGCATCGATCTGGACCCCAGCGCCACGCCGGACAGCCACGTCCGTTACTTCGTGGACCGCCGGGCGCGGGCCGAGCAAATGGGAACCTATTGGCGAATGCTGACCGGCGAGGATTGCCCCGTGCGGCTCGATGTGCCGCCGCCGGGATAGGCCCTAGTAATTCCGCCGCAAGTCCATCCCCGCATAGAGCCCGGCAACCTGTTCGCCGTAGCCGTTGAATGGCAAGGTGGGGATGCGGTTGGGATTGAATAGGGTGCTCGGCAGGCGCCGTTCGCTGGCTTGGCTCCAGCGGGGGTGATCGACCTCCGGGTTGACGTTGGCGTAGAAGCCGTACTCTTGGGGGGCTAGGATGTTCCAGGTGTTGCGCGGCTGGCGTTTGGTGAAGGTGATCTCGACGATGGACTTGACCGACTTGAAGCCGTACTTCCAAGGCACCATCAAGCGCAGCGGGGCGCCGTTCTGGTTCGGCAGGGGCTTGCCGTAGACGCCCGTGACCATGAGCGTCAACGGGTGGTAGGCCTCGTCGAGGCGCAAGCCCTCCACGTAGGGCCAGTCAATGCCGCTGAACAGCGCCCGCTGGCCGCGCATCTCGCTGGGCCGGTGCAGGGTGGTGAAGCGCACGTACTTGGCGCTGCCCTTGGGTTCGAACTGGGCTAGGAACTTAGCCATCGGAATGCCCATCCAAGGCACCACCATGGACCAAGCCTCCACGCAGCGGAAGCGGTAAATGCGCTCCTCCTCCGCCAGACCCTTGGTCACGTCCTCCAAGGCGAACTTTCCCGTCTTCGCCGCCTCGCCCCGCACTTCCACCGTCCAGGGCTCGATGGTCATTTCATGGGCGTAGCGGGCCGGGTCGCCCTTGTCGGTGCCGAACTCATAGAAGTTGTTGTAGCTGGTGACGATTTCCTCAGGGGTCAGCGCCTCGCCCCGTTCACTGGCCTTGCCTTCGTAGGGCGCGTTCGCGAAGACCCTCGGAGCGGCAAGGCTTGCGCCCGCTCCCAAGGCGAGCGCCTTGACGAAGCGGCGCCGGGCATGGAAGGCCGCCTCCGGGGTGATGTCGGAAGGCGCTATGTCGATGGGGGGCTTGATGAGCACGGCAAGTTCCTGATCTTCGGGTTAGCTAGCGGCGCATGCAGGGCTGGCTCGCCGGGAAGCGCCAATTACTCGGGCTTTTGCCGGCGCAGCCAAGCCCAGGCGAACTGGGCCGGGGCCGAGAGGGCGTAGGCGATGGACAGCAGCAGCAGAATGCGCGGCGGGTCCGCCAGCAGCACGGCGAAGGAAAGCACCACCAGCACCAGGGCGACGAACGGCACCCGGCCCTTGATGCCGAGCTGCTTGGCCGAAAAGTAGGTGAAGTTGGACACCATCAGCAGGGCGATGACCGCCATGACCAAGCCCACCGCGGACGCCGCGAACAGGCTCGGCGTGCCGGTGATCTGCTCCTCCCAGACCCAGATGGTGCAGGCGATGACCGCCGCCGCCGCCGGCGACGGCAGGCCGGTGAAGCTGGCCAGGTCGCCCTGGGTGTTGAAGCGCGCCAAGCGCAGGGCGGTGCAGGCGATGTAGAGAAAAGTCAACACCCACCCGACCTGGCCGAGACTGGACAGGCCCCAGGAAAACACCACGATGGCCGGTGCGACGCCGAAGGCTAGGAGATCGGAAAGGCTGTCGTACTGCGCCCCGAAATGACTCTGGGTCCGGGTGAGCCGGGCGATGCGTCCGTCGGCGGTATCGAGTGCGATGGCGGCGAAAATCGCCAGCACTGCGGCACCGAAGCGGCCATTCACGCCGGCGATGGTGGCATAGAAGCCGGAGAACAGAGCACCCGTGGTGACGATGTTGGGCAGCAGGTAGATGCCCCGGCGACGGGCGTTGGACCGTTCGTCAGCAGCGGCTAGCGCCGCTTGATCCGCTTCATCGACGGCCCGCAACTGGGGCTTGTCCGGTTTTTCCATGACCCCGATGGTGCCACCGGCGGGCAGGACAAATCAATTCTTCGTCCGGTCAACCAATCGGTTCTCCTGAATCCAAGGCATCATGCCGCGCAGCCGTTCGCCGACCTGCTCGATGTCGTGCTGGGCGATCAGCCGCCGCCGCGCCTTGATGCCCGGCGCCCCGGCTTGGTTCTCGGTGACGAACTCCCTGGCGAACTGCCCGGTTTGGATTTCGTCGAGCATGCGCTTCATTTCGGCCTTGGTCTCGTCGGTGACAATGCGCGGCCCCCGGGTCAGGCCGCCGTATTCGGCGGTGTTGGACACCGAGTACCACATGTTGGCCACGCCGCCCTCATAGAACAGGTCGACGATTAGCTTCAGTTCGTGCAGGCATTCGAAGTAGGCCATTTCCGGTGCGTAGCCGGCTTCCACCAAGGTCTCGAATCCTGCCTGCACCAGCGCCGCGGCCCCGCCGCAGAGCACCGCCTGCTCACCGAACAGGTCCGTCTCGGTCTCCTCGCGAAAGGTGGTCGCGATGATGCCCGCCCGTCCCGCGCCGATGGCGCTGGCGTAGGAGAGGGCGATGTCCCGGGCCTGGCCGGTGGCGTCCTGGGCGATGGCGATGAGGCTGGGCACGCCGCCGCCCGCCGTGTAGGTGGAGCGCACGGTATGCCCCGGCCCCTTGGGCGCAATCATGATGGCGTCGAGGTCCGCCCGCGGCTCGATCAGCTCGAAGTGGATGTTGAAGCCGTGGGCGAAGGCGATGGCGCCCCCTTCCTTGAGGTTCGGCTCGATCTGCTCCTTGTAAATGCCTTGCTGCAGCTCATCCGGGGTGAGCACCATGACGAGGTCCGCACCGGCCACCGCGTCCGGCACTTCGCGCACCTCGAATCCGGCGGCCTCCGCCTTGGGCGCCGATCCGGAACCGGCGCGCAGGCCAATGACCACGTGGCCGACCCCGGAGTCGCGCAGGTTGTTGGCGTGGGCATGGCCCTGGGAGCCGTAGCCGATGACGGCGACCCGGGTCTTCTGGATGATGGAAAGGTCGGCGTCCTTGTCGTAATAGACTTGCATGGTCAATCCTGTTGGTTGGAGTCTCGGTTAGGGACGGGCGGGGCAGCTAGGCGCTCAGCACCTTCTCGCCGCGGCTGATGCCGGACACGCCGGAGCGCACCACCTCGATGATTGCGGAACGGTCCAAGGCGCGGATGAAGGCATCGAGCTTCCTGCTTTCCCCGGTCAACTGCACGGTGTAGGCAGTGGCGGTCACATCGACGATCTGGCCGCGGAAGATGTCGCAGGTGCGCTTGACCTCCGCCCGGTCGGGCCCTTGGGCGTTGATCTTGACGAACATCAGCTCCCGCTCGACGCAGGCGGCCTCGTGCAGGTCGAGCACCTTGACCACGTCAACTAAGCGATTGAGATGCTTGGTGATCTGCTCGATCTTCTCGTCGGAGCCGTCCGTGCTCAGGGTCACGCGGGACAGGGTGGCGTCCTCGGTGGGGGCCACGGTCAAGGTCTCGATGTTGTAGTTGCGCTGCGCGAACAGCCCCACCACCCTGGAGAGGGCGCCCGGCTCGTTCTCGAGCAGCACGGCCAGCACCCGGCGGCTCACATGTAGTCTCCCTGCTGGCTGGTGGTGATCTTGTTCAGGTACATGTCGCGCATGGAGCCGCCCTTGATGGCCATCGGATAGACGTGCTCGTCCGGGTCCACCCACACATCCACGAACACCACCTTGTCCTTCAGCTTGGCGCTGAAGGCCTCGTCCATGGCGGCGTCCAGGTCGCTGGTGTGGTCGATGCGAAAGCCCACGTGGCCGAACGCCTCCACCAGCGTCTTGAAGTCCGGCAGGGAGTCGCTGTAGGTGCTCTCGGAATGGCGGCCGCTGTACTGCATGTCCTGCCATTGCTTGACCATGCCCAGCGCCTGGTTGTTGACGCAGACGATCTTGATCGGCAGGCCGTACTGCAGGCAGGTGGAGAGCTCCTGCATGTTCATCATGAAGCTGCCCTCGCCGGTGACGCAGGCCACCGTCGCCTGCGGGTAGGCGAACTGCACGCCCATGGCCGCCGGCAAGCCGAAGCCCATGGTGCCGAGGCCGCCGGAGTTGATCCAGCGGCGTCCTTCGGGGAACTTGTAGTACTGTGCGGCAAACATTTGGTGCTGCCCCACGTCGCTGGTGACGTAGGCGTTCCCTTTCGTGGCCCGGTACAGGCTCTGAATCACCTGTTGCGGCAGGATGACGCCATCCTCCCGGGGCTTCATCACGTGGTCGAGCCCGTAGGCGTCGCGCCATTCGCAGATTTGGCCCCACCACGCCTTGCTGGCGGCGGCGCCGGGCCGCTCCGAGTGCCCGGCGAGTTCCGTCTCCAAAAGCGCGTCGAGTTCCTCGAGCACGCTCAGCGCATCGCCCACGATGGGAATGTCGGCGCTGATGATCTTGGAGATGGAGGTCGGGTCCACATCGACGTGGATGATCCGCGCATCCGGGCAGAACTTGTCCGGGTTGTTGGTGACCCGATCGTCAAAGCGGGCGCCGACCGCAAAAATGAGGTCGGCATGGTGCATGGCCATGTTGGCCTCGTAGGTGCCGTGCATGCCCAACATGCCGATGAACTGGGGGTCATCGCCGGGAAAGGCGCCCAAGCCCATCAGGGTGTTGGTGACCGGCGCCCCCAACCGGTGTGCCAGTCGGGTGAGCGCCGGGCCGGCATCGCCCTGCACCACGCCCCCGCCGCTGTAGATGATCGGCCGCTCGGCCTCGACCAACGCCTTGGCCGCCTTGCGCAATTGGCGGCCGTTGCCCCGCTTGGCGGGCTTGTAGGAGCGCAGGCGGATCGACTCAGGGTAGTCATAGGGCGCGGTGATGTCAGGATCGGTGGTGTCCTTGGGCACGTCGATGACCACCGGGCCGGGCCGTCCGGTGGTGGCGAGGTGGAAGGCGGTCTTGATGGTGCGCGGAATCTCGGCGCAGTCCCTGATCAGGAAGCTGTGCTTCACCACCGGCCGGGAGACGCCGACCATGTCGGTCTCCTGAAACGCATCGGTGCCGATCTGTGAAGTCGGCACTTGGCCAGAAATGACGATCAACGGGGTCGAGTCCATGTAGGCGGTGGCGATGCCGGTGATGGCGTTGGTGGCGCCGGGGCCGGAGGTGACCAGCACCACCCCCGGCTTGCCCGTGGCCCGCGCATAGCCGTCGGCCATGTGGGTGGCCGCCTGCTCGTGGCGCACCAAGATGTGCTCCACCTTCTGCTGCTTGAAGATGGCGTCGTAGATGTGCAGAGCCGCCCCGCCCGGATAGCCGAACAGGTACTCCACCCCTTCATCCTGCAGCGCCCGCACCAGCATGTCGGCGCCGGACAACGTCTCGCTCATGGCAGCAGCCTTGGACCCTTTGGTTAACCGATTGATTTCAAGGAAATTTTTGCGCTCTATGGCGCATCGAACTGCGTATTGTTGGGGTTGAGGCGGTGGCTGTCAAATTGATTGAGGGCGATTCAGGCCGCAGGCCATCCCCAGCGGCGCTGGCAGCTTGGACAGAAAACCGTCGCCCGCCCGCCTAGGCGTTGGCTCTTGAGTGCGCCGCCGCAGCGTCGGCAGGGCGCATCGGCCCTTCCGTACACGTTGAGCTGCTGCTGGAAGTAGCCGGGCTTGCCATCGCTGTTGACGAAATCGCGCAGGGTGGTGCCACCGACGGCGACGGCATGGGACAGCACCTGCTCAATGGCTTCGGCGAGACGCGTCCACGCGGCCAGGGTCAGCCGGCCCGCCGCCACCGAGGGGCGAACACCCGCCAGGAACAAGGCTTCCGCAGCGTAGATGTTGCCGACCCCCACCAGGATGCGGCTGTCCATGATGAAGTTCTTGACCGCCACCTTGCGTTTGCGGGCGCGTTCCTTGAGGTAGCGACCGGTCAGCTCGCCGCCGAGCGGCTCCACGCCGAGGTGGGCGAGCAGTGGATGGGGTGGCGCGCCCGCCGGGTGCCAAAGCACGCAGCCGAAGCGGCGCGGGTCGTTCAAGCGCACCAAGGCGGTGCCGAAGTCGAGGTCCACATGGTCGTGCCGGGCGGGGTTCTCCGGCGCCGTCAGCAGGCGCAGGCTGCCGGACATGCCGAGGTGCACCAGCAGCTTCCCCGACGGGAACTCGAAGAGCAGATACTTGGCCCGGCGGTTCAGGGCGAACAGGCGCTCGCCGCGCAGGCTTGCCGGGATCTCGATCGGCCAGCGCAGGGCCGGGGTGCGTAGGGTCCAGCCAACCAAGCGCTGCCCAACGATGCGGTCCTTTAATCCGGCGCGGGTGGTTTCGACCTCCGGAAGCTCGGGCACAGCGCGCTGGCGCGAAAGGCGCCGCTACTTGATCTTGGCTTCCGTGTACAGGACGTGCTGGCGGATCACCGGATCAAACTTCTTCATCTCCAGCTTGTCCGGCGTGCGGCGCTTGTTCTTGTCGGTGGTGTAGTAGTGGCCCGTGCCAGCGCTCGACACCAGCTTGACCTTCTCCCGATTGCCCATGACAGGCCTCCTTGCAACTCGCCGCTAGACCTTCTCGCCCCGTGCCCGCATGTCGGCCAGCACCTGATCGATGCCCTTCTTGTCGATGATGCGCATGCCCTTGGCGGACACCCGCAGGCGCACGAAGCGCTTCTCGTCCTCCACCCAAAACCGATGGTAGTGGAGGTTCGGCGCAAAGCGGCGCCGCGTCTTGTTCTGCGCGTGGCTGACGTTGTTGCCCGACATCGGCCGCTTGCCGGTCACTTGGCACACCTGAGACATGGGAGGCCCCGGAAAAATGAGGGCGCGTTTATACCAAAGGCCCAGCCAAGTGTCCATCGGGGCGAGGGCGCGAACCTCCGGTTCGTCATGCCCTCGATCCAACGCGAAAGCGCGACCTGACGGTCGCGTTTGAGTTTCGCTAACGCGAAACTCCGCGCGAACTAGGTCATTCACTGGCGATCATGCCGCGCTCCGCCATCGACACCGTTTGGTTGCCGCCGATGACGACGTGGTCGAGCACTGCCACGTCGAGTTCCTTCAATATGGCCACGAGGCGGTCGGTGAGGTGGATGTCGGAAACCGATGGCTCGGGCACCCCGGAGGGGTGGTTGTGGGCGAAGATGACCGCCGCGGCATTGCACTCAAGCGCCGCCTTGGCAACTTCCCTCGGAAACACGTCGGCCCGGTCCACGGTGCCGAAGAACAGCTTCTTGAAACAGAGCAGCCGGTTGCGCGCATCGAGAAACAGGCAGCCGAAGATCTCCCGCTCGACCCCTGAATAGGCCCCTAGCAAGAACATCGCGGCGTCGTTGGAGCCGGTGAAGGTGCGCTGCTCCTTCATGCGGCTGGCCGCGTATCGGGCCGTGATTGGCAGCACCGCCTTGAGGCTCGCCACCCGGGTCGGCCCAAGGCCAGGGTTCCTGAGCAGCTCCCGCGCCGGGGCGTCAAGCACCCGATGCATGGCGCCGAACTTGTCGAGCAGGCGGTTGGCCACGTCGATGCCCCTGGCGTTGGCCGCACCGCCGCGCAGCAGCACGGCCAGCAGATCGGCGTCGCTGAGCGAGTCCTGCTCAGCGGCGAGCAGCCGCTGCCGGGGCCGGTCGGCAACCTGTTGCGCGCCATGTCGGGTTCGATTCATTCGCGGTCCATTGCTGCTAAGATGCAAGCATGTCGCTTGCCGGAAAACATATTTTGCTCGGGGTGACGGGCGGAATTGCAGCCTATAAGTCTGCAATCCTTGTGCGACATCTCTGCAATGCGGGGGCCGAGGTGCAGGTGGTGCTCACCCAGGGCGCGGCGCAGTTCGTCACGCCCGTCACCCTGCAGGCGCTGTCCGGGCGCCCGGTGCGCGACGATCTTTGGGACCCGGAAGCCGAAGCCGCCATGGGCCACATCGAACTGGCCCGCTGGGCGGACCTGATCCTGGTTGCCCCGGCCACCGCCCACTTCATGGCCGAGCTCGCCCAAGGGGCGGCGCCGGACCTTCTGACTACGCTGTGCCTGGCCAGCGATGCGCCGGTCCTGCTGGCACCGGCCATGAACCAAGCGATGTGGCGCGATGCCGCCACCCAACGCAATGCCGCCACCCTCGCCGCCGACGGCAAGCGCCTGATCGGCCCCGCCGAGGGCGAGCAAGCCTGCGGCGACGTGGGCCCCGGACGCATGGCGGAACCGGAAGCCCTGCTGGAGGCGGTGCAGGCTGCGTTTCTGTCACCCCGCCTTGCAGCGTTGAACGTGCTGGTGACCGCTGGCCCCACCCGGGAGGCGCTCGACCCGGTGCGCTTCCTGTCCAACCACAGTTCCGGCAAGCAGGGCTACGCCATCGCCAAGGCGGCGGCCGAAGCGGGTGCCCGGGTCACCCTGGTCTCCGGCCCCTGCGGCCTGCCCGCGCCGGCCAACGTCGAGTGCATCGAAGTGACCAGCGCCCTCGACATGCATGAAGCCGTGCAGGCCCGCGCCGCCGAACAGGCGCTAGTGATCGGCGTAGCGGCGGTGGCGGACTACCGCCCCGCGACCCAAGCATTGCAGAAGATCAAGAAGGACTCGGCAGGGAGAGGTGCCGCCGAGCCCCCAGCCATCGCGTTGGTGGAGAACCCCGACATCATCGCCTCGGTGGCGGCGCTGCCAAACGGCCCAGTAGTGGTCGGCTTCGCCGCCGAAACCGAGAACGCCCTCGACAACGCCCGGCGCAAGCGCCGCCGCAAGGGCCTCGACGCCATCGTCGTCAACGACGTCTCCAACCCCAAGATCGGCTTCAACAGCGACCACAATGCCGCCACCCTGATCTGGGCGGATGGCGAGGTCGAGTTGGCCTACCAAGGCAAGGAGACGCTGGCCGCGAGCCTGATCCAACATCTGGCCAACTTGTTTTTCCCATCGTCCGGCGAGGGTGCCGGCGCAGTAGCGAAGCCAACGCCTCTATCCGTGGCTCGAAGCGGACGCAGCTAGGACTCTGCCCTTGCTCGACCCCGGCATCTTCCGCGCCTACGACATTCGCGGCATCGTCGATGAAAACCTCGGCACCTCGGTGGTGCGCCAGATCGGGCGCGCGTTTTGCGCTGAAGCGCTGGCCTTGGGCCAACATCGGGTGGTGACCGGCCGCGACGGACGTCACTCGGGGCCGGCCTTGCACCAAGCGCTGAACGAGGGCTTGGCCGAGGGCGGCTTGGAGGTGATCGACATCGGCATGGCCCCGACGCCGGTGCTCTACTTCGCCACCCACGCCGCCGAAACCGGGGCGGGCGTCATGGTCACCGGCAGCCACAATCCCGCCAACTACAACGGCTTGAAGATGATGCTCGACGGCAAGCCGTTGTCCGAGGCGGCCATCCAGAGCCTGCGTTCGCGCATCGAGGCCGACGACTTGACGCGGGGCCGCGGCCAGATCGTAGAGCAGGGCTTCACCGAGGCCTACCAGCAAGCGGTGCTGGCCGATGCCAAAGTGCAAGGCAACCCGCAAGTGGTGATCGATTGCGGCAACGGCGTGGCCGGCGCGGTGGCGCCAACGCTGCTGCGCAGCCTCGGCTGCCAGGTCGATGAACTCTACTGCGAGGTCGATGGCGACTTCCCCAACCACCATCCCGACCCGGTTGAGCCGCAAAACCTCGTCGACCTCATCGACCGGGTGCGCGCTACCGGCGCTGCCTGCGGCTTGGCCTTCGACGGCGATGGCGACCGTTTGGGGGTGGTGACCCAAAGCGGCTCGATCATCTGGCCGGACCGGCTGCTGATGCGCTTCGCCCAGGACATCATCGCCCACCATCCCGGCGCCGAGATCATCTTCGACGTGAAATGCAGCCGCCACCTGGGCGCGGCAATCGAGCGCCTCGGCGGCCGCCCCTGCATGTGGCGAACCGGCCACTCGCACATCAAGGCCCGGCTGCGGGAAACCGGCGCACCCTTGGGCGGGGAGTTCAGCGGCCACATCTGCTTTGCCGACCGCTGGTTCGGCTTCGACGACGCGCTTTACGCCGCCGCCCGTTTCATAGAGCTGTTGAGCGCCAACGGCAACGATGCCGATGCGCTGTTCCGGAACTGTCCGGAAGGCCTCTCGACGCCGGAAATCAAGATCGAGACCCGGGAGGATGCCAAGTTCGAGATCATTGAGGCGCTGGCCCGCAAGGCCGATTTCGGCTCCGGCAAACGCACCACGATCGACGGCGTGCGAGTGGACTACGAGGACGGCTGGGGCTTGATTCGCGCCTCCAACACCAGCCCCATGCTGACCCTGCGCTTCGAGGCCGATGAACCATCCGCCCTCGATCGCATCCAAGGCCTCTTCCAAGCGCAATTGGCCGCCATCGATCCCAAACTCGCTTTCCCGACGCCATGAACCACCCTGAAATCCAAGCCAGCCAGGTCGCGGGCATCCTCACCGAGGCCCTGCCCTACATCCGCCGCTTCCACGGCTGGACCATCGTCGTGAAGTACGGGGGCGCGGCCATGGTGGACGACACCCTGAAGAACACCTTCGCACGGGACCTGGCGCTGATGAAGCTGGTGGGCATGAACCCGGTGGTGGTGCACGGCGGCGGCCCGCAGATCGGCTCGCTGCTGGAGAAGCTGAACATCCCCACCCGCTTCGTCGATGGCATGCGCGTCACCGACGCCGCCACCATGGACGTGGTGGAAATGGTGCTTGGCGGCCAGGTCAACCAAGAGATCGTCGCCCTGCTCAACCACCACGGCGGGCACGCGGTCGGCGTGACCGGCAAGGACGGCGGCCTGATCCGCGCCCGCCGCCTCAAGCTCACCCGACCGGCGGCGCCCGAGCTTGCCGCCCCGGAGATCATCGACATCGGCCATGTCGGCGAGGTGGAGGCCGTGGACGCCAAGGTGCTCGACACCCTGATGCATGCCGGGTTCATCCCGGTGATCGCCCCCATCGGCGCCGGCCCCGACGGCGAGTCCTACAACATCAACGCCGACCTGGTGGCCGGGCGCTTGGCCGAGGCGCTTGAAGCGGAAAAACTAATCCTGCTGACCAACACGCCCGGCATACTCGACGGCGAGGGCGAGACCCTGACCGGCCTGTCCCCGGAAGCGGTCAACGACCTGATCGCGGACGGCGGCATCACCGACGGCATGCTGCCCAAGGTGCGCTGCGCCTTGGAAGCGGTGGCGAAGGGCGTAGCCAGCGTGCAGATCATTGACGGCACCATTCCCCACGCCCTGCTGCTGGAGATCTTCACCGACGCTGGCATCGGCACCCAGATCACCGGCGGTCACACTTAAGCGGAGCGAAAGCCATGGCCAGCGCCAACCGCCGCCAAGAGATCCTGCAAGCCTTCGCCGCCATGCTAGAGGAGGCGCCCGGCTCGCGCATCACCACCGCCGCCATCGCCCGCCAGGTCGGCGTCTCCGAAGCGGCCCTCTACCGGCACTTCCCCAGCAAGGCGAAAATGCTCGAGGCCCTGATCGAATTCGTCGAGGAAAGCCTGTTCCCCCGCATCCACCGCATCGCCGAGCAAACCCACAGCGCAGACGAGCAGTGCCGCCAAATCCTCACCTTGGTGCTGACCTTCGCCGAGCGCAACCCCGGTTTCATGCGCCTGCTCAGCGGCGACGTCCTGCAAGGCGAAACCGCCCGCCTGCGAGGCCGGGTGCGCGAACTCTTCGACCGCCTGGAAGCCGAAATCCGCCAAGTCCTGCGCGACGCCGAAACACCGGGACGCCTTGCCCCCACCAACGCCGCCAACCTGCTGCTGTCCTACGCCGAAGGCCGCATCGCCCAATTCGTCCGCTCGGACTTCAGGACCCCGCCAACCGGCCAGCTCAATCACCACTGGCCGGCCTTGCAGACGGCGCTGTTTGGCAACAGAACGGCGAGAGGGCGAACCGAGGTCCTTTAGTCAGCGATTCCCCAGCGCATCGGCAAGGTCCCGATGCTCGAACGCGCTCGCCATCCGCTCAATCTCTTGGGCGCTGGCGCCAACTTGGCGGGCCACGGCGCGCCAGCCTTCGGTAGCCCGCGCGACCTCTCCGATGATTTGTTGGGCGGGCTTCAAGGCGAGGCCGAAGTAACCCGCCGCGCTCTCCAGCAGGCCGATGGAGCAGGTGCCCTCATCCAAGTCGATGTTGGTGGACAGGACGCGCGCCTTGAGGTCAATTGGCGTGGGGTTCAGGTCAAAAGCGGGCGCCAACGACCACCCCGACCTGTCGCGCCGCAGGAAGCCATGATTGCGAAGATGGTCATCGACGTTGGAGCACAACACATTGAACGCCATGCGGCGATACAGCTGCGCCGCGTCCGCCTTCGTTTGGCTGCCGCAACGCCCAAGCTCATCAATGATCTCCGGATAGCTCGCACGTTGCCCATCGGCAGCGCCGAGCAGCGCAAGCGCAGACAAAAAGGGAATGCGCAACTCACCCTCCCGATCAAAGCGCTGCGACAGCAGAACCGCCTTCCCCGCCACAGCCACGAGCTGATGCGCCGGCGTTTCGATGCCCGCCCGTTCCGCCAAGCGCAGGGCGATCTCCTCCCATGTCTCCAGGCTGTATTCATCGTTGTCCTTGGGAAACTTGGCGACATGGAGCCGACCCTGCCGATCAACCACGGAGGCCTTGGGGCGCGCACCGCCCAATGAAGTGCCGGGCGCCATGATGAGCCGCCAATCCTCATCGGTATCCTCATCGCGCAATATTCGCTGAGTGCTGTTCAGTAGACGCGGGAGATCGATGACCGCAGGCACCCCGCCTTCTGAGGGTGCCTGAAACACCGTCTCTCCCACCGGGCGATATCGCAATGCGCCCATGCGGGCAACATCCGTGACGCCAAGCACGTAGTCGGCCTCCGCGATTGTTCGCACCGCGCGCTGCGCCTTTGCCGCTTCACGGCGCTCGGACCGCTGCATGAGACGGCGCCCCCAAGTGTCGGGGGCGGAGTCTCCAATCGCGCCGAACATTTGTTGATGCGCGAGCGGTGCGAAGGCACCAGCGGTGAGTTGAAGGTGGGGTTCAAGAGCGAAGCGGTCCGCGTAGCGAAGCCAAGACTCGCTGTACTCGAAGGTGTAGGTTTCCCTGCGCACCCGCGAAGAGTGGCGGCGCAAGAGGCCAACCGACTGCGTTTTGCCGCCGAGGGCTGCGCATACCTCAATGTCGGTCATGGCGCGAACTCCGGGCCCGCTTCGGGAGCGCCGCGGCTGCCAGCGCTTGCCCCACTTGATCGCTGTTGATGTGAGCGGTTTCGCGCAGCCCTTCGAGCAGCCCAAGCGTGTGCAACACGGCCGCATAGATGCCGATGCTCACCCCAGGGTCACCGTTTTCCACGCGCTGCAGGGTGGAACGGGACGTGAAGGCGCGCTCAGCGACAATCTGCATGGTCAAGTTCCGCCTGAGACGGGCTTCGCGAATGTCGGCACCGAGCTGCAACAAGGCTTTGCGGGCTGCCGCAGGAGGGTGGTGGGGCGTTGGCATGTTAGCTTCGCTACTCTTTAAACTATTTTAAAGTAGCACGATTAACTCATTTATTCGACATTCGAGCAATTCAGAAATCTAGTGACAAGCGGTGTTCGGCCAGCACCCAATCGCGTTGCTCAACCAGTATGGGGTCCAGATCGCCGAGTTGGCTTCCCGCGATTTCGTAGGCCTTGCGCATTCCTGCTGGCATGGGGCAAACGGCTTCCGGAAAGGTCCCCACGGCTTGGGAGAAATACACCCAGTAGATGTCAACGGCGCTGAGCGCGTCCCCCACAATGTAGTGGCTGCCAGCCTTGCTTTGGGCGATGAGCTGGGCGGTCAGCCGCTCCATCACCGCCTTGGCGCGATCCGCGGCCACCGCGGCCGCTTCCTCGCTGTACCCGTACTGGTCGTACATCGGATTTCGGGAACGCTCCTTGGCGGCTCGTTCCGGGCCGCCCAGCCCGAGCATCACCAGCCGCAGGTTCCAGATGAAGCCGTTCTCGCCGATCAGTTCGTTGGCTAGGCCCACCATCAACATGCGATCGTCGAAATCGGACGGGATCAGGGAGGGCCCATTCCCAAGCCGCTCGGCGAGATGCAGGATTTCCAGCCAGCCCACGCGCGGCGCTTCGTCGTTGTACACCGCCACCGGCGCGTTCCGGTGCCCGGTCCAGGCCACGAGATCCTCGTTCCCGCCGGCTCCGACTTGCAGCACCGGCACGTAGGCCACGCCGTGATGATCGAGTATCGCTCGGGCTGACAGGCTGTAGGGCGCTGGTGCGTGCGCGGTCAGCGCCAGGCGCAGACCGACCATCTGCCGCGCTGCGGCGGGTTCGACATAGTCCATAAGTCCTCCGGACCCAAGTTCGTGGTACGCTCATTGTCCACGAAATCCCGCGTTCAAGCTGACGCATTGTTCGCCCTAAGCGGTACGCCCGCCAAGCGCCCAAGGGAAAGGTGTCCAACAGCGCCATTCACATCGACGAACTGCTCGATTCGAATCCCATCGGCGCCCTGCAATGGCGCGTTGTCGTTCTGTGCTTCGTCTTGGCCGTGATCGATGGATTCGACGCCCAGATCATCGCCTACGTCGCGCCGCTGCTGATTGAGCAGTTCGCGCTCTCGCCGGCGGTGATGGGGCAGCTCTACTCCTCAGCACTGCTCGGCTTGATGGCCGGCGCGCTTATCGGCAGCCCCATTGCCGACCGCATCGGGCGCAAGCCCGTGATCATCCTCTCGGCGGCGGTGATGGGGCTTTTCGCCCTGCTGACCGCCACGGCAGGAAGCACTTTCGAACTGTTCCTGTATCGCTTCCTGACCGGCCTTGGCCTTGGCGGCGTAATGCCCACCATCAACATCCTAACCGCCGAGTTCGCCCCGGCGCGGCGGCGGGCCCTGTTGATGACCACCATGTTCGTCGGTTTCCCAATCGGCATCATGGCGGGCGGGATCGCGGCCGCTGCCCTAATCAACGTCTTCGGCTGGGAGTCGGTGTTCGTGACGGGCGGCGTCCTGCCGCTCCTGATGGTGCCGGTGCTGATGGCCAAGTTGCCGGAATCACCACGCTTCCTCGCATTGAAGGGTGGCCGCGGCGCCGCCCTCGCCGAAATCGTCAACCGCGTTTCACCAGAGGCCGGCGCGACGCCGGAAAGCCGGTTTGAAACCTCGGTGTCGGAACAGGGCAGCATCGGGATCCGCGCGCTGTTCTCCGCCGGGCGCACCCGCATCACCCTGCTGCTCTGGGTGGTGTTCTTCGCCAACCTGCTCACCATGTTCGCCATCGGCGGCTGGATGCCCACCGTGCTCAACGAGGCGGGCTATCCACTGGACCGTGCCATTCTGGTGTCCGCGATGTCCGGCGTTGGCGGCGTCATCGGCGGCCTGTTGATCGCAGTCCTGATCGATCGTGCGGGCGCAACCCGAACGCTGGCCGCGGGGTTCATGGCCGCCGCCCTGGCGGTGGCCCTGATCGGACAGGTGACGGGCGCGGTGACGTTGCTGTTGCCCGTCCTCTTCCTGGCGGGGCTGGCTGGCATGGGGTGTCAGTTCGGCATCAACGCACTGGCGAGCAACAGCTACGACACCGGCGCCCGCGCCACCGGATTGGGATGGGCATTGGCGGTCGGCCGCATCGGCGCGATCATCGGCCCCATCGTGGTTGGGACCGCGATCGGGATGGCTCTGCCGGTGTCGCAACTCTTCCTGCTCAGCGCCATTCCCATGCTCATCGCCGCTGGCGCGGTGTTCCTGCTCGGGCGACTGAACCAAGACTCACAGTAGCTGGCGGAATGGCATCGCCCATCAGTTGGCCCTAAAGACGGTCCAGCGCTTCCAGCGACCCCTGACGACCGAGCCGGTGGTTGTTCAACAGCAAGGACTGTATCGCGTAAGGGGAGACTTCAAAGTGCTGGGCCGCCTCAGTCTGCCGTTCCTCTGTGCAGTCGCCCGCAAGAAATGCGTCCACCGCGTCAATGGGCGCCAAAAACTCGGCCGCGAATGCTCGCTGCGCCTTTTGCCGATACGTGTACGACTTGGTGACCGCCCGCAGTGGCTCGGCCCGGTGGCGACTCAACAGGCGCTCCGCCAGCAATCTCGCGAGGTCGAAACGCCGCCCCGTCTCCCATTTCGACCGGAGCGCGATGCGAGCTCGCCCTGTCGTCTCCCATTCGAACGATAAGCCATCGGACGTGCTGCCCGTATCCCACAACGCCCGTTCTGGAGCACCGGCCATTTCAGCCAAGCGCTCATTCGTGACGGGCTTCCCGTTGGGCAACTCCCTTTCCCGCAAGTGTCGAGCGAGCACCACCCCGACACGCCACGCCTCCGTCGTGCCCCACGTGACAGCCGGATCGATCTCATCAACAGTCACCGCATCCTCCGGTCGGAAATCGAATCCGGCTCGATCCAGGGTTGACTGTAGCTCGGGTGCGCGAACAGACATGGCGCCAGCGGCCAACTCAAACACGGCCTGCTCCCCCAAGGAGGGTGCGTCTTCGAGAAGGCTGCGAATCGCATCCTCATCCCCTTCGCCCGGATCGCACCCCAACATCGCCTCGACGCGCCGAAATGAGGCACGGTGAGCATCGATCCTGTCACCACTGAGCCCGTCCGCAAGGGTCTGGAGATTGGAGGCTGATGCTAGACGCTTGCCGAGTCGGTCCAGTGCGGCTTGCACAAAGGCATCCACCGCAGATTCGAATGTACCCGCAGTGACGGCTTCCGACCGGGGCGCACCAACATAGCGAAACGTCCCTGAACACGGCTCGGCAGAGGGCGCGGAAGTGAGGCGCACACGCTCTCCATCGGACGCAAGCTCTATGCTGGGCCATCGATAGCCGCCACCCACCGAAGACAGTCGATGGGCGAACGCCCAATGCCTGTTGACCTGAGATGGGGTTGGCTCCCACCTCAGGCGCCACCAATTCCAGACCAGCCATTCGGCCAGCGGATAAGCCGAAACCAAGGGCCCAGCCCGCAGCATTTCGTCATCGAACGACACGCCCTCAGTGAAGGACGTGCCGTTGGCACTAATCGACAAAATGCCTGCGGTGCGCGCCTCCTCGGGAGACGCCTGGGCATCGTCCAGCGTCTGCGGATCGAAACTCAGCTTCATCGTGTCCGCAGTTTCCATTCTTCGATCACCCAGTCGCGCATGTCGCGATCGTCTTTTCCAAGCCGATAGCCATGATACCCCCCTCGACCCAACTTCGCTTCGTAGGCCTCCTGCCTTGCGTCAACAGCCCAAGCGTACTTTGGCAGCGACATGGGCTCGCAGGCGCTAACCATGCCGCGGGCAAATCCCTCTCGCAGCAGATCCTGTGCCTCCGATTGCTTGATGACCCGGATATCGTCGCACACAGACTTGGATGGCCGGGGGTTGGTTGGCGGCTGGAAGCCATAGTCAGCAGGCTTCAACTTGTGCAGCGCACTCCCCTCATACCGGGCTCGGGCGGCGAACTCGTTCAGCTCGACGGGCGTGAAGTAACCCACGGGAACGATGCGCCGCTTTGGATTGTTTCCGCGGGATTTCATGGTGCCGCGCATAGTGGACAGAGACGCCGGCAAAGGCAACTCTGCCAGCACTCCATCCCCAAGTACCGGCGCCAGCGACATAGTGGCGACGCCATGCGCTTACCCAAAGCGAGCACACTTAACCACCAGCCCCTTTAATCAGGGGTCTCGTCACCCCAAGTCCATGGTTGGTTCTGTTGACCTTGAGCCTTGGGACGAGCACGGCGTCGCTCCCTTCCACGATTCTCTACGCGCTCGATGGGGCGAATGTCGTAGGACGGAATAGCGGTCAGCAAGTCATCGCCTAGGCCGAGGGCGATCACGACGCGGAGAAAAGTATCGAAGCTGGTTGGTTCACCGGCTTCCAGCCGACGCAAAGTGCGCAGGCCAATGCCAGATTCACGAGCAAGCATCTGCTGGGTGACGTTCCGGGCAAGACGCAGTTGGGCGAGCCGCTTACCGATTTCCGCCTGCAGCTTGAGCGGTGTCCCAAAACTGTCTATTGAATAGGCCATATTTGGCCTCAAAAAGGTTTATACAACTTTTAACGGCCAAATATTGCCTTTTAATTCGAATGGAATCAACGTTGAAACAAATCACGTGTCGTCAACAAATAGATATGTCCGGTTTTAGAACAAATAAACTGTCCGGTTCCCCGATCCGGGTTCCGGGCCTTTCCGCCGCCCTCCGGAGGG
>JAJEIQ010000070.1 GCA_022827905.1 Pseudomonadales bacterium
ACTTTGCTACAGATCCTGTCCGTCACCCTGTTCGAGAAAATGCCGTTAAATCAATGCCTTCTCGAACCCGACCACACTTCCGGGCAGGACATGGACCCTAACCAATTGAATTTATTCGAGTATTAACCGGACACTAGTGACCCAACGTCGGTGAGCTCCAGACCGAAGTCCTTGGCGTAAACGAAGGGCAGATAGAGGGTGACGGGAATGCTGCCGAGATACACCGCATACTCCGGCAAGGCGAACAGCACGAGCTTGCGCCGCGGAATCGGGCCTTGGGCGGCGGATTTCGTCTCGGTTTGATTCACGTTGGCTGCCAACCTCAATTGGGCTCGAATCATACCGATGCCGGGCCCGCATCGTGCTAGGCTTGGTTCTTTTTTCCGGGAGGATCGCCATGGGCATGCACGAACTGTTTCGACTCGACGGCAAGGTGGCCGTGGTTACCGGCGGCGGACGCGGCATTGGCCGCGGCATTGCCCTGGCCTTGGCCGACTGCGGGGCCGATGTCGTGGTGTTGGCACGGCGCCAGAACGATGTGGACGCGGTCGCTAAGGAGATTGAGGAGCGGGGTCAGCGAGGGCTCGGCATCTCCGCCGACGTGATGGACTTCACCGTGATTCCCAAGGTGCTCGACCGGGTGGTCGATGACTTCGGGCGCCTCGACATCATGGTCAACAACGCCGGCGGCAACCTCGACCGCAAGATGTACGCCCTGCCGGACATCTCAATTGAGAAGTTCGACGAACAGCTCGCGCTGAACATGAAGACCAAGTGGTGGGGTTCCCAGCAGGCCGCCAAGCGCATGACCGACGGGGGCCGCATCATCAACATCATCTCCATAGCCGCCCACAAGCCCTCGCCCGGCTTCGGCGTCTATTCCGCCGCCAACATGGGCATGATCAGCATGACCCGCACGCTGGCCGTGGAACTCGCGCCCAAGGGCATCACCGTCAACTGCATCGCCCCCGGCGTCATCGTCACCGAAATGCTGGTGGAGACCATGAACATCAGCGAACAGGAGGCCGTGGACAACTTCGGCCCGGTGATTCCCCTAGGCCGTACCGGCCGGCCCGAAGACTGCGCCGCCGCCGCCGTGTTCTTCGCATCCCCCGCCGCGGAGTGGACCACCGGCCAATTCATCGACGTGGCGGGGGGCCAGCCGAACTAGCGCTCACAGGCTCCGAGGCTCACCCACATGCCGCTTCGGCCAGAGGAAGTCGATGCGGGTGCGGTGGATCAGCCAGTTGCCGTCCACCTTGTGATAGACATCGTCATAGATGCCGAACAGGATCAGCGGATTCTCCACCCCCTCCGTGGTGCGCAGGTCCAGTAGATACCAGCGGCCGTGGGCCGTGGTCTCGTCGATCAGGCGGATCAGCGGGTTGGTGACTGCGTGCAGGACGCTGTAGGGGTCGCCCTCGCCCAGGGACCACTGCTGGAAATTCTCGCGAATCTGCGCCTTGCCCACCCAGTCGCCGCCGTAGTCCGGGCCGAATTCGCACACGGCATCCTCGGTGAAGAGGTCCGCCAGCGCATCCACGTGCTGGCCATCGAAGTAGTGCGAGTACTGGATGCGCAGATTCTTGATCACCTCGATCTCGGCCAACTCCTGCATTGGGTCCATGATTGCCTCCCTTGGGTTATGCTTTTCCAATTCGAGCCATATCCTAGCAAGGAAGCCATCCATGGATAACGTCAACGTTCTCATCGTCAGCAAGGGCCACGATTACGACCACAACAGCTTTCTGGCGATGTTCACGGACATGCCCGGCGTGACGGCGACCCTGGTCGAGCAGCCCGCCGCCCAAGTGGTACTGAAGCCGGAGCACGTCGGCGCCTACGATAGCGTGCTGTTCTACGACATGTCCGGCATCCCCGGCATCGGCCTGCTGCACGACGGCGCGGGCGACACCGGCCTCCCCCCCGATGACTACCAAGCCAGCATCGAGGCCCTCATCGAGCGCGGCACCGGCTTGGTGCTGCTCAACCACGCCACGGTGTCCTGGCCGCTCTGGCCCCTTTGGCGGCGCATCTCCGGCTCCTCGTTCATGCTGCAATCCGGGGAGCTCGACGGCCAGACCGTAGCCGGCTCCGGCTACCGGGGTGGCCACGGCCCCCACCCCAACCCGACTTTGAAGCTGGTGCCCCAATGCGAACACCCCGTGCTGGCTGGCCTTGAGGACGGCTTCGAGATCACCGACGAAATCTACCTGAAGACCGCTGGCTTCGAGCAAGGAGTAACCCCCCTGCTGCGCGGCGACTACGACTTCATCGCCGAGAACTTCACTCCCCCGCCCTTGGCCCCGCCCGAGGAGCAAGCCAACTGGGATCATCCGCCAGGCAGCAACCTGATGGTCTGGGCGCACACCGTGGAGGCCAGCCCAGTGGTGGCGTCCGACGTGGGCGACGGCCCGGCAGCCTTTGACAACCCGAACTTCAGGAAGCTGTTGGAAAATGCGCTCAAGTGGGTGGCGTCACCGGAAGCGCGGGACTAGCGGTTGGGCATCGCCCAACAGGGGCCGACCAACTGAAACGCCCGCCGAATCAACCCGCCTTAGCCGCCTTCCCAAACGCCTCCCGCAGCCGGTCGATGTTGAAGCCCGGCTTTTGCGCCGCGCCGATGATGACGGCTTCGCGGCGGGCTATTTGGGCTGCAGCTTCCGGCACCTGCTTCGCCACCTCCCAAGGCACAACCACGGCACCGTGCTGGTCGGCATGAATGAGATCGCCGTCCGCCACCGCCATGCCGGCCACCGTGACCGGGCAGGCGAAGTCCACCACATGGACGTGGGCATGGGATGGCCCCACGCGGTCGGCCAGCATTTGGAAGCCTTCGGCGATGTCCGGGAGGTCGCGCACGCTGCCGTCGGTGATGACGCCTAGGCAGCCCAAACCCTTGTGAACGTTGCTGTTGACCTCACCCCAGAAGGAGCCGTAGGCGCGTTGCGGGCCGTCGAGGTCCTGGATCACGGTCACGCAGGGCTTCGGGCCTTGATCGATGTAGGCGTAGTAGTCGATGGCGGTGCTGCCGCCGCGTGCGCCTTGACCGGGGTGGGCCGCGCGGATGGTCGCCGTGCGTGCGACAGCGACCAAGGAACCCAACTCGGGTCGAACGCAGACCAAGGGCGCGGTGGTGTAGCCGTGGCCGCGCCGCTCCGGCGCCACCACCTCCAAGGCGTTGCAGACCGTCGGCGTGTCCAGGCGCTGTAGGGCAGCGATCAACTCATCGTTCAGCCCGGCCATGCCCTGCTCTACCGCCTTGGGTTCGGCTAGGGCGAGTGGCGCAGAACGCCGCCGGCCCGGGTGCCGGTGTGCTCGCCCTCCAGAACGCTGACCTCACCGTTGACGATGGTGGCGCGGTAGCCTTGGGAGCGCTGGATGAAGCGCGGGGCGCCGCCGGGAAAGTCATGCACCAGTTGCGGCTGGCGCTCGGCCACCGTGTCGGCATCGAACACGTTCACGTCGGCGCGCTTACCCGGCGCCAGCACCCCCCGATCCTTCAGGCCGATGATCCGCGCCGGGGCCGAAGTCAGGCGGCGCACGGCTTCGCCCATGCTGTAGAGGCCGGTTTCACGCACCCAATGGGAGAGCACGAACGTCGCCCAGCCCGCATCCATGATCTGCGAGACGTGGGCACCCGCATCGCCCAAGCTGGGGAACACCCGTTCGCTCCTGAAGAGATCGGCCAAGGCCTCAAGGCTGCGGTTGAACATGCGGAAGGTGAACAGCCCCCGGCCTTCGGTCGCCTTGGAGAGCCGCAGGAAGGTCTCCGACCAGTGCTCACCAGCGGCGTCCGCCATGGCCTGCAGGTTCTCCTCGTCCTTGGTGGTGTACTCAGGCACGTCGCCAGCGCCCATGAAGAAGACCTGGTCGATCGGAATGCGGGTCGCATCCGGCAACTTGGCCTCGGCGACGAGGGCGGCGTGGGTTTGGGGATCCTGGATCGCCGCCAATCGGCCGGACAGGTCCATTGCGCTGAGCTTCTTCCAAGTCGGACCCTTGACCGGCAGCGAAGCCTGCAGGGACAGGACGAAGCCGGACCCCCGGGGCTGTGAGATGGCGGTGATGTCGAGGCCGCCTTCGCACAACCCTTCGACGAACCGGGCCGCCATCTTGCCGGACGCCGGGTTGGCGGAAACCCCGAAACTGAACAGCACCCGGCTGCCCGTGGTGCGAGCCATGTCGCGCAGCAGGCCAGCGCTGAACGCCCGGTCGGAAAAGTCGAGCACGTTCTGCATCAGCGCATTGCGCGGCGCAATGGCCTTGGCGATCTGCATCAGTTCGTCGGGGTCAGCGAATGTGCCGGGAATGGAGCGGCCATCCGGCAGCACATGGGGCGGATAGCGGTTGGTGGAGAAGCCCACCGCACCCTGGTCGATGGAGTGGGCGACGATGTCGGCCATCTGCCGCTTCTCATCCTCCGTGGCCTGCTCCTCGACCGCCCGCTCGCCCATGACGTAGAAGCGCACCGCGCAATGCCCCACCATGCCGGCGATGTTGATGGCCGGCTTGAGCCGGTCGATGGCGTCGAGATAGCCGCCGTAGTCCTCCCAATCCCACGACAGGCCATTCAGAATGGCGTGCTTGGGGATGTCCTCCACGGTCTCCATCATGCCCGCCAGCAGTTCCTTGTCGGCTGGCTTGCAGGGGGCGAAAGTGACCCCGCAGTTGCCCATAAGCGCTGTGGTTACGCCGTGCCAACTCACGGGCGTCAAGTTCGGATCCCAGCCAACCTGGGCGTCGAGATGGGTGTGGATATCGACAAAGCCGGGGGTCACCATCTGCCCTTCGGCGTCGATTTCCCGCTTGCCGCGCCCTGAAACCTCGCCGACTGCCGTGATCAGCCCGCCATCAATGGCCAGATCGCCAGGCCGGGGCTCACCCCCGGCGCCATCCACGAGCTGCCCGCCACGCACTACCAAATCATGAGCCATCGTTCCCATTCCCCCTGTGATTCAACATGCTCCAACGAAGGGGCGCATAGTACCAAAACGGGCTGGCGGTAACGGGACCAGCCCTTGCAGCCGACTCGCCTAGTGAGACCAAGGCGCAATGGGTGCCCGTTCAGCTCCCCGACACCCGCCGTTCCTGCCCGGCCCAGAAGGGTTCGCGCAGCTCCTTGCGCTTGATCTTGCCCACCGGGCTCTTCGGCAGGGGCTCGGTGGTGACGGTGACGCCGCCCGGCTTCTTGTAGGAGCCGAGTTCCCGCGCCGCCAAGTCGATGACTTCATCAGCGGTCAGGTCGCCTTCATCCTTCACCACGCAAACGGCATGCGGCGTTTCACCCCACTTGGGGTGGGGAACGCCAAAGACCGCCACTTCAATCACCGCCGGGTGGTGGGCAATGGCGTTCTCGATTTCCGCTGGCCAGATGTTGAAGCCCCCGGAGATGATCATGTCGTCGGCCCGGTCCACCACATAGAGATAGCCATTGGCATCGATGCGTCCCAAGTCCCCGGTCTTCACCCAGCCATCGACCAAGCGCTCCCGGGTGGCCTCCTCGTTGTTCCAAAAGCCGGTCATCATGCCGTCGGCCCGGGCCACGATCTCACCCACTTCGTTGGCCGGGAGCGGCTGGCTGCGCTCATCCCAGATCGCCACTTCGGCAAAGGGCAGCGCCAGTCCGCAGGACCGCAACGGCGTCGATCCCTCAACCTCCGCGAACCACTGGCGCGGCCCCATCATCGACACCGGCAGCACCTCCGTTTGGCCATAGCCTTGATAGAGCACATCGCCAAAGACTTCGCGGGCGGCCAAGGCGGTGGCATCCTGGATCGGCGCCGCGCCAATCAAAATGCACTTCAGGCCGGAGAAGTCGCGCCCCCGGGCGCTGTTGTCCTGCACAATCGCGTTGACCATGGTGGGCACCATGAAGCCGAAGGCGATGCCTTCACGCTCCATCACGTCCAAGGTCTCCTCCACGTCGAAGTGGTCGAGCATATGGTTGCAGCCGCCGGCCAGCCACATGGGCAGGTACTGGTATCCGGAGCCGTGGGAGATGGGCCCCAGATGCAGGCACTTGTCGCCGGGCTCCACGGGCGGAAAGGCGTAGAACCAATCCCGCCCGGCCGCCAGCCAGGCCCGATGGGTGTAGGCGACGCCCTTGGACTTCCCGGTGGTGCCGCCGGTGTGGCGGATGATGAACAGGTCGTCCTCACCGATGTCGGGATTGGGGTCGGCATCCGACTGGCCGGCCAACCAACCTTCGTAGCCGGCGTCGCGCACCCAAACATCGGCCAAGTCAGGCAACTCGTCAGTCAAGCCTTCCACTTCGTCCCGATGGGTCTCGCCCACGAGCAGCAACCGGCAACCCGTGTGGCCGAGCATGTGCAGATGCGCATCCCGCCCGTTGCGCGGATAGAGCGGCACCCGCACGAGATTGGCCGCCGCGGCCGCACCGAACAGATCCGCCGCCTCGATGGAGTTGTCCTCCAGCACCCCCACTCGGTCACCGGGCTTGAGGCCAGCAGCGAGCATGGCATTGGCGAGCTGCAGCGAACGGCGCCAAGATTCCCTAAAGGTCAGGCGGCGCTCACCGTGCGCCACAGCCTCCAAGCCGCTGTAGTGATCCGCCGCCCGCCGCATCAACGTGCGCACATCCATGAACCCACCTCCCTGAACGTTGAGAGGGCCAACTTAACCAGTTTCAGGGCGCTTTTCGAGGGCGGGACGCCCTCGCTCCGAACTTCATTCGACGCCACCCCTTCTGCCCGCATCGCAGTTGGAGATTGGCGGGCTCCCCCGGAGCGAGGGCGTCCCGCCCTCGATTGAGGTTTTGAACGCCGATCGAGTCAGGCGATGTCCACACCAACCGGGCAATGATCGGAGCCGGTGGCCTCCGGCCAGATG
Organism: Pseudomonadales bacterium; assembly: GCA_022827905.1. Taxonomy (GTDB): domain Bacteria; phylum Pseudomonadota; class Gammaproteobacteria; order Pseudomonadales; family Azotimanducaceae; genus Azophilus. Next base: position 6,853 of record JAJEIQ010000070.1, read on the forward strand.
AAGGCCCGCTGGACCCGTTTGTCCGCCGATGGCGAGGCGAGGACATAGTCGATGCGCCAGCCGACGTTGCGCTCCCGGGCGCCGCCGAACTGCCGCCACCAAGTGTAGTGGCCCGGCGCATCGGGGTGGCGGGCGCGGAAGGTGTCCACCCAACCGGCATCGAGCCAACGGCTGATCTCGGCCCGCTCCTCGGGCAGGAAGCCGCTGTTCTTCACATTGCCCTTGGGGCGGGCCAGATCGATGGCCTCGTGGGCGGTGTTGTAGTCGCCAGTGACAAACACCGGCCCCCGGCGGCGCAGACGCTCAACGCGATCAAACACGGCGCGGTAGAAGTCGAGCTTGTAGGGGACGCGGCTGTTGTCCCGGTCCCGGCCACTGCCCTTCGGAAAGTAGACGCTCGCCACCACCAAGCGGCCGAAGTGGGCGGCGATGAAGCGGCCCTCAACATCGAAGCGCGGCTCAAGCTCGGTTTCAATGCGATCCGGAACCTTGCGGCTGTACAGCGCCACGCCGCTGTAACCGGGGCGCTCCGCCGGAGCGAACGCCGCCTGCCAGCCTTCCGGCGCCCGCACATCATCCTCGAGCTGCTCCGGAAAGGCTCGCACTTCCTGCAGCGCCAGCACATCGGCCCCGCAATCGGCCAGGAAGCTGCGAAACCCTTTGCGTGTGCAGGCGCGCAGACCGTTGACGTTCCAACTCAAGATGCGCATTCGGACATTCCTCCAAGTGGCCCACTATACTGACGCGGATTCAAGATCCCGTCTAACGACCAACAAAAGGAACTGCACTATGAAGGACTTCGCTGGCAAGACCGCCGTGGTGACCGGTGCCGCCAGCGGCATCGGCTTCGCGCTGGCCGAACGGTTCGCTGCCGCCCGAATGCGGGTGGTGCTCGCCGACATCGAGGAGGATGCCTTGAACCGGGCGGTGGAGCAGCTTAGGGAGCGCCAAGCCGAGGTCATCGGCGTGTCGGTCAACACCATGGTCCGGGAAAGCGTCTTCGACCTGGCCAAGCGGGCCATAGACGCCTTCGGCAAGGTGCACGTCCTTTGCAACAACGCCGGGGTGGCCAGCACCAGCTCCGTCAACGCCGCAATCTGGGAACTGCCCAGTGCCGAGTGGGACTGGGTGCTCGGCGTCAACTTCAACGGCGTCCTGTACGGCTTGCAGGCTTTCGTGCCGCATATGCTTGAGCACGGCGAAAGCGGGCATATCGTCAACACCGCCTCGCTGGCTGCCCTAATGCCCGGCGGCGGCACCTACGGGGTGAGCAAGCACGGGGTCTTGGTCTTAACGGAAACCCTGTACAACGAACTCAAGGCGAGAGGCGCCGCCATCAGCGCCTCAGTGCTCTGTCCGGGCTTCGTGAACACCCAAATCCACGACGCGGAGCGAAATCGCCCAGCCGAACTGCGCAATGCCACCGGCCCAAGCCCCTCGGGTCTGATGGCCGCCGTCCGCGCCATGCTCGAACAGGGAAAGTCGCCCCCCGAGATCGCCGAAGCCGTGGCGCAGTCCATTGAAGAGGACCGTCTATACATCCTGCCCCACCCCGCATGGGACGATTTCGTGAGGTCCCGCCTCGAGCACGTCCTCGCCCGCGGGGGACCGGCGACCTTGGATCTGCCAGCCATGTTGGCCCGCCGAGCGCAAGGTGAGGATTTTTAGCCCGCCTGCCAAACCAACGGCGCACCTTCGCCCTTCATCATGACGTCACCGGCCATCACGCGGATGCGCCACGGGCGCAGCTTGAGCGCCGCGAAGCCCGGCGATGCGGCATTGTCCCACCCAGGAATGATGGCGGGATCGTAGCCGACCGGCGCCGGGCCATTGGCGAACAGGTCCCAGACCATTTGCCGGGTGGCGTCGTCGAAGGCCCACTCGGCATGGCACTCGGCGACGCAGGTGTCCTGGTTCGGCGACCAGTAGTTGCAGGAAAGGTGCGGGCTCGCCGCCAAGTGCGCCCGCTTGATGGGTGTGGGGCCGGTGGCGATCCAGCCGGTCAGTTCGGCGCCGTCCCACTGCCAAATGGGGTGCAGCACCCGGGAGCGGGGGCGCCCCTTGGCGTCCACCGTCGCTGCGGCGCACCAGACGATGCGGTGCGCCATTTCGACGAACGATGGGGCAATCTCGTTGAGTGTGGTCATGGAGGCTCCTTGGAGTTGGTTTAGGAACTGCAGGAGAGCTGCGAGCAGCCCACCCGGGTGCGGGCCCATTCCGGGCGCTTTTGTGCGAATTGGTCCTTGCCGGACTGCTCGGTGTAGGGGTGGCGGAGCACGTCCTGAAGCTCGTGGATTAGCGACGGGTCGCCCGCTTCCGCCTTGTCAATGGCCAATTGGGCCAAGTAGTTGCGCAGCACGTACTTTGGATTGACCGCGTTCATGGCCGCCCGGCGCTCGTCGGCGGGGCGGCCTTCCTGTCGGATGCGCATCAGGTAGGCGCGCAGCCAGGCATTGATGCGCTCGCGCGGCTCGCCCGTCACTTCGTCCGGCCGGTAATAGGCGTGCATCAGACGGTCCAGCGGCGCAGCGCCACCGTCCAGCGAACCGTGGTCCAGTTGATCGGGCGACAAGTCGGCCAAGGCACGGTAGAACAAGGTCATGTCGGTTTCGGTCAGTTGGAGAACGGCGTCAAGCTCATCAAGCAGGGCGGTATCCGCCTCGGTGAGGGATGCAAAGCCAAGCTTGGCGCTCATCATGGCGCGCCAATGGGTCATGTAGCTGCCTTCGAAGTCCTTAAGCACCCGCTCCAAGGGCGACGCCTCGCCGACCAAGGGGTAGATGGCGTTGGCCAGCTGCAGCAGGTTCCATTGGGCAATGGCCGGCTGGTGGGCGAATCGGTAGCGGCGTCCGGCGGCATCGGTGGTGTTCGGCGTCCAGTTCGGGTCGTAGTCCTCAAGCCAGCCGTAGGGGCCGTAGTCGATGGTCAAGCCGAGCACCGACATGTTGTCCGTGTTCATCACCCCGTGAACGAACCCCACCCGCATCCAGTGCGCCACCATGGCGGCGGTGCGTTCACAGACTTCGGTGAACCAAGCCAACGGGAGCCCCCCATCATCGGCGGAGCGGCCATCTAGGAGATGGCCATCTAGGAGATGGGGGAAGTCGGTCGCGACGGTGTAGTCGAAGAACGCCCGCAACAGATCCGCCTCGCCCCGGGCCGCCAGCATCTGGAAGTGGCCGAAGCGGGTGAATGAGGGCGCCACCCGGCACACCACGGCCCCCGGCTCCGGCGCCGGATGTCCGTCGTAAAGGATGTCCCGCACGACGCTTTCGCCGGTCAGCGCCAAGCTCAGCGCCCGCGTGGTGGGCACGCCGAGGTGGTGCATGGCCTCGCTGCACAGGAATTCCCGCACCGAGGAGCGCAGCACCGCCAAGCCGTCGGCGGTGCGGGCGTAGGGGGTCGGCCCCGCGCCCTTAAGCTGCAACGTTTGGCGGCCCGCCGGACCAAGCACCTCGCCAAGATTGATGGCCCGGCCATCGCCGAGCTGGCCCGCCCAGTTGCCGAACTGATGGCCGCCATAGCAGGTGGCGTGGGGGTCCATGTCGGCCAGCACCCGATTGCCGGAAAACACTTCCAGGAAGGCGCCCGATGCGCAGTCCCGCTCCGAAAGGCCAATCAACTCGGCCACTTCAACGGCGTAGGCGAGCAACTCCGGTGCCACCACCGGCGTGGGCGACACCCGCGAGTAAAGCGCTTCGCGAATCTGTCGCCGAGCGCTGCCCGTGATGGGATCCGCAGGCAGTTCGCGGGTGAACCGATTGTCGAAAGCCAGCGCCGAGAGGCCCGCCATGGGCTCATACCCCGCCGTAGCTCAAGAAGCCTTGACTGACCGCAGGCTCCTCATTCGCGGTCAACACTTGGAAAAACAGGGTTTCCGCTGACTGCCCGAGCACTTCAAGGACAATGGTGGACGGCATCAGCACCATGGCTCGGAAGCGGCCGCCGATGCGTCGCACCTGTCCCGGTTTACCGTCCAGAAACTCGTCGGCCAGCTTGGAGACCGCCAGCGCCAAGGTCGCCGTGCCGTGCAGGATGATGTCCGGCAGGCCAGCTTCCAGAGCCACCCGCCGATCGGTATGGATCGGGTTCCAAATGCGCGCGCACTCCGTGTAAACGTGGGCCGCGTTGGCCGCGATCGGGATGGAGAAGCGCCGCGGCTGCCGCCACGGCGATTGCAGCGACGGATGGCTCGGCGGCGGCTCCGACTCCCGCCCAGCGCCGTTAAGCGCGACGCCGCGGGCGATGCCGAGCTGCCAAGTGCGCGCCACCAACTCACCATGGGCATCGCAGGTGTCGAGCCGGGTGGTGACCGCGGCGCCGGGCCCAATGGCTTCCAAGCCAGTGACCGTCGCTTGGGTGGTCAAGGTTTCGCCTTCCGCAATGGGCCGCAAGATGTGCAGATCGTGGGCGGCGTGAACGCTGCGCGCAGCTTCCGCAGGCGTCAGGACGTCGCTGCCGGGCAAGTGCCGGCTGCTCAGGATGGTCGGCCACTCCAGACAGACCGGAAATAGGGGATGGGCCACCACCCTGGCACAGTCGGTGCGCAGGTAGGCTGGGTTGAAGTCGTTGAGCCCCGCGGCATAGGACATGATCCACCGGGCATCCACCTCGTGGCGGATGGGTTCGGTGGCTTGACCTACCAGCGTCGCATCATAGGGCACGGTTCAACCCTTTGGCTGGTCAAGTTCAAACGCCGCATGCAGAGCCCGAACCGCCAATTCCATGTAGCGTTCCGCAACGACGACCGATATCTTGATTTCCGACGTGGAGATCATCTGAATGTTGATGTTCTCCGCCGCCAAGGAGTCGAACACGCGCATCGCGACGCCCGCGTGGGAGCGCATGCCGACGCCGACCACCGACACCTTGGCGATTTGGTCGTCGCCGGAGACCGAACGGGCGCCAAGTTCCGAGCAAACCGGCTGCACCAACTCCAAGGTCCTTGCGTAGTCGCCGCGCTTCACAGTGAAGGTGAAGTCGGTCAGGCCGTCGGCGCCGGTGTTCTGCACGATCATGTCCACCTCGATGGGCGCGCGGCCCACCGGACCGAGGATCTTCGACGCCACGCCAGGCACGTCCGGCACCCCGGACATGGTGATCTTGGCTTCATCGCGCGCATGGGCAATGCCGGAGACAATGGGCTGTTCCATAGATTTGCTCTCCACGGTGATGAGGGTGCCGCCGCCCGCAGCGAAGCTAGACAGCACACGCAGCGGCACCGCGTACTTGCCGGCGAACTCAACCGACCGCGGATGCAACACTTTGGAGCCGAGGCTGGCCAACTCGAGCATCTCCTCGAATGTGATGTGATCGAGGCGGCGGGCGTCCGCCACGATCCTTGGATCGGCGGTGTACACGCCATCCACGTCGGTGCAGATTTGGCACTCGTCCGCTTCGACCGCCGCCGCCACGGCAACGGCAGTGGTGTCCGAACCGCCGCGGCCCAAGGTGGTGAGCCGACCCGAGGATCCGTCGATACCTTGAAAGCCCGCCACCACCGGCGTCACGCCTGCGGCCAACGATTCGTTCAATGCAGCGGTGTCGATCCGCTCGATCCGGGCTCGCTGGTGGTCGGCGTCCGTTCGGATGCCCACCTGATGCGCCAAGTAGGAGCGGCTGGGATGCCCTAAGTCCTGGAGCGCGATGGCCAGCAAGGCGATTGAAGCCTGCTCCCCGGAAGCCAGCAAGACGTCCATTTCCTCCGGTGCCGGTTTCGCCGAGATTGACGAACCGAGATCCTGGAGTCGATCGGTCTCACCGGCCATGGCCGACAGCACGACGATCACCCGGTGGCCCGCATCGCGGGCATCGGCCACCCTTCTGGCGACCGCGCGAATCTTGTCGACGCTGCCGACGCTGGTGCCGCCGAACTTCTGGACGATCAGCGCCATCTTAGACCGTCCGTTCCCGCACCCAGTCGGCGACGCTGGCCAAGGCACCGGCCAGTTGATCGACCTGCTGGCCGCCGCCGGCGCGCGCCAATTCCGCCCGGCCACCGCCGCGGGCACCCACTCGAGCGCCAATCGCGTTGATCAATTCCGGTGCCTGAATGACGTCCGTGAGATTCGGGGACAGGGCTGCCACCAAGCTGACCTTGCCGCCGTTGGCCTGCCCCAGCACGATGACGTAGCGGTCGAGCTGCGATTTGAGCAAGTCAAGGGTTTTCATCATCGCCTTGGCGTCGCCCGGCGCTTCGGCGGCGACCACCTTGACGCCGTTGACATCCGCCGCCCCCTCGGCAAGGCCGCTGCCTTCGTCCCTCGCAACGCGGTCGGTGGCCACTCGCAACGCCTTTTTCAATGCCTGGTTTTCATCCAGCACGGCGAGCAGCCGATCGTGCGCTTCCGCCGGGGCTGTCTTGAGCGCCTCCGCCAACTGGCTTAAGCGCCGCTCCGCATCGGCCATGCGGGCCAGTGCGGCGTTAGCGGTGACCGCTTCGATGCGGCGCACGCCGGCGGCGATGCCGGACTCGCTGGTGACCTTGCACAGGCCAATGTCCCCGGTCCGGGCCACATGGGTGCCGCCGCAAAGCTCCACCGAGTAGTCGCCGCCCATGGCCAACACCCGCACTTGGTCGCCGTACTTCTCGCCGAACAACGCCACGGCGCCGCTTTCGATCGCCTCCGGGTAGCTCATGTGGCGAGTGGCGACTTCGCTGTTGGCCTGAATTTGGTCGTTCACCAACCGCTCAATGGCTTCGATCTCGGCCTCGCTGACCGGCTGGCCGTGGGAGAAATCGAAGCGCAGCCGGTCGGCGTCCACCAGCGAGCCACGTTGCTGAACGTGATCGCCGAGCACCCGGCGCAGGGCCGCATGCAGCAGGTGGGTGGCCGAGTGGTTGGCGCGGATCAACCGGCGCCGTTCGGCGTCCACCTCCGCCGCCACCGGGTCGCCCACGCGCAGTTCGCCCTGGGCCATCTTGCCGATGTGCAGGTGCTGGTCGCCGCCGGCGATGGTATCCGAAACCTCGAAGCGGACGCCGCCGTTGCCGAGCGTGCCGGTATCGCCCACCTGGCCGCCGGATTCGGCGTAGAACGGCGTTTGGTCCAGGACGGCAATGCCATCTGCGCCCTCGCCGATGGACTCCACGACATCCCCTGCCGGGTCGAAGAGGGCCACGACCTTGCCTTGGCCGGCACAGCCCTCGTAGCCCAGAAACTCCACCTTGGAGTCGATCCGAACCTTCTGCCCCAAGGCGAAGGCGAAGCGCGCCGACGCCCGGCCCCGCTCCCGCTGGCGCTCCATTTCGGCCTCGAAACCCGGCAGGTCAACGGCCAAGCCCCGTTCCCGGGCGATGTCGGCGGTGAGGTCGGTGGGAAAGCCGTAAGTGTCGTAGAGCTTGAAGAGGACTTCGCCCGCAATGCACTCGCCGTCTTGGCTTGCCAGCGTCCTTTCGAGCAGTTCCATGCCTTGGCTAAGCGTCTCGGCGAAGCGCTCCTCCTCGGCCAGCAACGTGCGCTTGACGTCAGTCAGCTTCTCCACCAGCAGCGGATAGGCTTCGCCCATTTCAGCGGCCAGATCGTCGGCCAGTTGGTGGAAGAAGGGCTCCTCAATCTTCAGCTTGTAGCCGTGACGCAGCCCGCGGCGGATGATGCGGCGCAGCACATAGGCCCGATCCTCGTTGCCCGGCGTCACGCCATCGGCAATGAGAAAGGCGCTCGAACGGAGGTGGTCGGCAATGACCCGCAGCGACGGATTGGCAAGGACCGCCGCACGGCCGCGGATGCCGGCGAATTCACCGGCCCGCCGCATGAGGCCCGCAAACAGGTCAATCTCGAAGTTGCTGTGCACGCCCTGCAGCACGGTGGCCATGCGCTCAAGGCCCATGCCGGTATCGACCCCCGGCGCGGGCAGAGGTACCAGTTCGCCATCGGCGGCGCGGTCGAACTGCGGGAACACCAGGTTCCACACCTCGATGTAACGGTCGCCGTCCTCGTCCGCGGAGCCCGGCGGGCCACCGGGCACTTCAGGGCCGTGGTCGTAGAAGATCTCGGTGCAAGGGCCGCACGGGCCAGTATCGCCCATCGCCCAGAAATTGTCGCCATGGTCCACCACGCGCTCCGGCCGAATGCCGATCTTGTCGCGCCACAAGCAGCGGCTTTCATCGTCGGTGGGGTGCACGGTGACCCAAAGACGCTCCTTGGGCAGCTTGAGTTCGTCGGTCACGAAGGCCCAAGCCCAAGCGATGGTCTCCTCCTTGAAGTAGTCGCCAAAACTGAAATTGCCGAGCATTTCGAAAAAGGTTAGGTGGCGAGCGGTGTAGCCGACGTTTTCGAGATCGTTGTGCTTGCCCCCGGCGCGCACGCAGCGCTGCGAGGAGACGGCCCGCTTGTAGCCGGGGTCCTCTCGGCCAAGCAGGGCGTCCTTGAATTGGTTCATGCCGGCGTTGGTGAACAGCAGGGTCGGATCGTCACGAGGCACCAACGTGCTCGACGGAACCACTCGATGGCCCTTGCCTTCAAAAAAGGAAAGGTACGCCTGGCGCACCTTAGCGGTCTTCATCGGAACTCGCCTGCGAAAAAGGCGGCAAGTATAGCTTGGGGTGTCTTTTATGGAACAAAATTCCAAGCGATGAAATTCAAAGCGGACTCAGGCATCCCGTGCGAGGGCGGGACGCCCTCGCTCCGTGGGACGTCGTCGAGCGAGGGCCGGAGCGAGGGCGTCCCGCCCTCGGAACCCTATGACAAATCGCTAGTCTCGTTGTTCCAGCAGCCGGTAGATTAACTCTGAGGGGAATCCGCGGCGGGCGAGAAAGCGGGCTTGGGCGGCGTAGTTGGCATCCTTGCCGGTGGCGCCCAGTTCACCTTCACCTCGGCTTGGAAACTTCTTGGCCAAGGCTCGGGTGGCCACTTCCGACCAGTAGGCGGGCGGCTGGTTCAACGCGTCCTCCGCCAAGGCTTCGTCTACTTGGCGGTCCTTAAGCTCCGCACGAATGTACAAGGGCCCATATCCCCGCTCGACACGGCGGCGAGCGAGTGCCGCGGCGAAGCGCTCATCGCTTTGGGCGCCGTTCTCCTGAAGACCCTCGAGCACTTCGGCGACCACCGCCTCGGGGCACCCCCTAGCCTTTAGCTTGGCCTGCAGTTCGGCGCGGCCATGCTCACGCTGCCCCAACAGACGCAGGGCCAAGCCCAGCGCCCGGTCATGCTCGCTGGCTTGGCCACCCGTCATGGCTTCCTTCGACGCCGCATCCTCAGTTGGCTGCACCGGATAGGGCGTCGGCCTCGTCGGCGGCCTCACCAGCCCCCTGCTCCGGCAGCAGCTGGCGCCGTATGGCACCCTCCACCTCCGAGCGAATCTCCGGATGGGCCTCGAGGTAATCAGCGGCGTTCTTGCGGCCTTGGCCGATGCGCTCCGAATTGTAGGCGTACCAAGCGCCGGACTTTTCGATGATGCCCTGCTGCACCCCGAGCTCCAGAATCTCACCCATGCGGTTGATGCCCTTGGCGTAGAGAATCTGGAATTCGGTTTGCCGGAATGGCGGCGCGACCTTGTTCTTCACCACTTTGACCCGGGTTTCATTGCCAATGACCTCGTCGCCGTCCTTGACGGCGCCGATGCGGCGGATGTCCAAGCGGACGGAGGAGTAGAACTTCAGCGCATTGCCGCCGGTGGTGGTTTCGGGTGAACCGAACATCACGCCGATCTTCATCCGAATCTGGTTGATGAAGACCACCAGCGTGTTGGAGTGCTTGATGGAACCGGTCATCTTGCGCAGGGCCTGGCTCATCAGGCGGGCTTGCAAGCCGACGTGCGAGTCGCCCATCTCACCCTCGATTTCGGCCTTGGGGGTGAGCGCCGCCACCGAGTCGATCACCACCACGTCCACCGCCCCGGAGCGCACGATCATGTCGGCAATTTCAAGCGCCTGCTCGCCCGTATCCGGCTGCGAAACGAGCAGGTCCTCCGTATCCACGCCCAAGGACTCCGCATAGATTGGGTCCAAGGCATGCTCTGCGTCGATGAAGGCACAGACGCCGCCCGCCTTCTGGGCCTCGGCGATCACCTGCAGGGTGAGGGTGGTCTTGCCGGAGGATTCCGGGCCGTACACTTCGACCACCCGGCCCCGGGGCAGCCCACCGATGCCAAGGGCCACGTCCAGCCCCAAGGAACCTGTGGATATGGACGGGATGGCCACCCGCTCCCGGTCGCCGAGCCGCATCATCGATCCCTTGCCGAACTGGCGCTCGATCTGAGTGAGGGCGGCGCTCAACGCCCGTTCCCGATTGCCGCTGCGCGCCGCGTCCGCGTTCGCGGAAGTTACCTTCGCCATGGCGATTTCCAAGCCGTTGAAAAGAAGGTTTGACCGTATATGCCGCAAGCGCCAAAGGCAACACTTAAAGCGGCGTTCGCACGAAATTGGCAATGGCTCACAGCTCCGAGGGCCAATCTCCCACAAGCGGCGCAATCACCAACCCCCCCGACGGTTCAACAACATCCCGCCTTGGGTGAAAATACCGGCCATGGACAGCGCCCGCCACACGCCCATGATGCAACAGTACCTCCGCATCAAGGCCGAACACGACGAACACCTCCTGTTCTACCGAATGGGCGACTTCTACGAACTCTTCTACGATGACGCCAAGCGGGCGGCGCAGCTTCTCGACATCACCTTGACCAGCCGCGGCCACTCCAACGGCGCGCCGATTCCCATGTGCGGCGTGCCCTTTCACGCTGTCGAAAGCTATCTTGCCAAACTGGTGCGTCTAGGCGTCTCAGTCGCCATCTGCGAGCAGATCGGCGACCCCGCGACGGCCAAGGGCCCGGTGGAGCGCCGCGTGCAGCGCATCGTGACGCCGGGCACCGTCACCGAGGAGGCGCTGCTCGAAAACGCCAGCGACAGCACGCTTTTGGGGCTGGCCCCCGTGGGCCGGGGCGCACCAAGACGCTACGGCATGGCCATTCTAAATCTGGGCCGCGGCGAGCTGGCCACTCAAACCATCGACGGCGAGGACGATCTGCGAGCGGAAATCGCAAGGCTGGAACCCGCCGAAATCCTCACGCCAGCGGAACTCGAGGAGTTGAGCGGCGTGCCGCAACAGGCTTTGGACGGGCTGCGCTTCGATGCGGACTTGGGCTTCCGCTTTCTGTGCGAGCACCTGGGCACCGCCGACCTGCGCGGCTTCGGCTTGGCGCCCGGCGATGCGGCCATCGGCGCCGCTGCCGCCGTGTTGAAGTACGCGCAAACCACCCACTGCCAAAACTTGGCGTACATCGACCGCATAACACCGGTGGCCAAGGGCGAATTCCTCAGTCTCGACCCGCACAGCCGGCGCAATCTGGAGATCGACCGCCGTGCGGACGGCAGCGAATCCGGCACCCTGTTCGCGCTGATGAACAGCACGCGAACCGCCATGGGGGCGCGCCTGCTGCGCCGCTGGCTGAACGCGCCGTCCACCGTGGAGACGGTCATCAGCATGCGCCAAAACGCGGTCACCGCCCTGCTCGAAGCGGGCGAGCGGGACGATCTGCGCAAGCGACTGGACGAGGTGGGCGACATGGAGCGCATCGTCTCGCGCATCGCCCTGCAGTCGGCGCCACCCCGGGACCTGTCGCGGTTGCGCACCGCCCTCCATCAAGCGCCCGGCATCCGGGGCCTGATCGAATCCTTGGACGCGCCCCATCTATCGGAGCTCGCGGCGCGGATGCCCGACCTTCCCGCACTGCGGGACTTGCTTGACAAGGCGGTGGTCGAAACGCCGCCCGCCACCATCCGCGACGGCGGCGTAATCGCTAGCGGCTACCACGAGGAACTCGACGAACTGCGCAGCCTCACCGAACGGGCTGCGGATTGGCTCCGGGAATTGGAGGCCGAGGAACGCGCCCGCACCGGCATCGCCAACCTCAAGGTGGGCTACAACCGGGTGCACGGTTACTACATCGAAGCCCCAAAGGCTGCCGCCGAGGCGATGCCTGCCGACTACGTTCGCCGCCAAACGCTGAAGAATGCCGAGCGCTACATCACCCCGGCGTTGAAGTCGTTCGAGGACCGGGCCTTGACCAGCCGCGCCCGCGCCCTGCAGCTCGAAAAGTCGCTCTACGACGCCCTGCTCGCCGAACTCGCCGCCGAAGCCGCACCGCTGCGCCGAGCCGCCGAAGCCTTGGCCGAATTGGACGTGCTCGCCGCCCTAGCCGAACGGGCCGAGCGCTTGGGCTTCGCGGCCCCCCGCTTCAGCAGCCAGCCCGGCTTTTCCATTAGCGGCGGTTGGCACCCGGTGGTGCGTGAGGCGCTGAGCGAACCCTTTGTGCCCAACGACCTTGAGCTGAACGACCAGCAGCGCATGCTCATCATCACCGGCCCCAACATGGGCGGCAAATCGACCTACATGCGTCAAACCGCGCTCATCGTGCTACTCGCCTGCACCGGCAGCTACGTGCCAGCGGCTGCGGCCACCATCGGGCCGGTGGATCGCATCTTCACCCGCATCGGCGCCGCCGACGATCTCAGCGGCGGACGCTCCACGTTCATGGTGGAGATGACCGAGACCGCCAACATCCTGCACAGCGCCACGGATCGAAGCCTGGTCCTGCTCGATGAAATCGGGCGCGGCACCAGCACCTACGACGGCTTGGCGCTGGCCTCCGCCACCGCCCAGCATCTGGCCGAATCGCGCCGCGCCTTCACGCTGTTCGCCACCCACTACTTCGAGTTGACCGGCTTGGCCGCGAGCCTGCCCGCCACCGCCAACGTGCATCTCACCGCCGCCGAATACAAGGACCAGGTGGTCTTCCTGCACGAAGTCCGCCCCGGCCCCGCCAGCCAAAGCTACGGCATCCAAGTGGCCCGGCTGGCTGGCGTGCCCGCCGCCGTGCTTAACAAGGCCCGGGCCCGGCTACGGGAACTGGAATCCCAACCGACCGCAAACACCAACCAAGGCGACCTGTTCGTTCAGCCCCCGGTGGAAGAAGCGCCGGACGATCCGTTGCGAACCCGCCTGGAATCCATTGACCCCAACACCCTCACCCCCATGCAGGCTTTGGAGTTGTTGGTTGAACTGAAGGGACTGTAGGAACGACGCGTAGAACTACGAATAACCGCTGCGGCCCGGCACCGTCACCTCCGCACCTTCCGCTTCGGGCTCGTCATCGGTCAGCAATTCGGGAAAGCCCGGGGCACGCAGGCTGAATCCGCAATCGTCCTCGAGCCGTTTCACCACCTGCGTGGACCAAGCCCTGGGTCCGTAGCGCTTCAGCCCGTCGCACACCATGCCAACGCAAACCGGGGATAGTTCCAGGGGCACGCCCAGTGACTTGCCGAGTTCGTCGAAGAGGCTTAGGTCCTTCACCTCGTGATCCATGGTGAAGTTGACGTTGTAGCTGCCGTTCAGAATCAATTGCCCTTCGGTTTCGTGTACGAACGAATTCCCGGAACTCACGCGAATCGCCTCATAGGCGACGGCGAGGTCGATTCCCGCCCTGCCCGCGACCATGAACGCTTCGCCGGTGGAGAGCAGTTGCACGCCCGCAAGATAGTTGGTGACCACCTTCAGGACCGACGCCGTGCCAAGCGGGCCGGTGTGAACGACTTGGCGCCCGATCGTGGTCAGCAAGGGCAGCACTTTCTCGAAGGTGTCGCGCCTGCCGCCGGCAAAGACCGAAATGTTGCCGGTAGCCGCCCGATGGCAGCCGCCGGAAACCGGCGTATCCATCGCCAAGCCGCCCTGCGCTTCGACCAAGGCCCCAAGGCGCTTCACTTCATCGACCGATGTGGTGGACGCCTCAAGCCAGATTTTCCCCTCGGAGATTCCCTCCAAGACGCCATCGGGGCCTTCGAGCACCTGCGTCGAGGTCTCCGGAGAAGGCAGGCAGGTAACGATCACCTCGCTGCCCTGCGCGACCGCTCTTCCCGACTCACCCCACCGAGCGCCGGCCCGCAGCAACGGCGCGGCTGCGGTCTTGTCGATGTCCCTGACCGTCAGGTCAAACCCGTTGCGCAGCAGACTGCCGGCCAACTTGGCGCCGACATTCCCTAAACCAATGAATCCAATCTTCATCAGCCCGTCCTTTCTCCGATTGAACTTCGATTATGGCATTGGGGCATCCCGCCCTCGCCTTCGAACCAGGCGCCACCGCTGAACGACTGGGTTGGCTTCGCGACTGCTACTTGAGCGGAAGCAGTTCTGGCTACAGAGTCACTACAGAGTCACGGTGATTGCCCGAAGGCGACTGCGAGCGTTAGCATGGACGCTCATGGAACATCTGAACACCGCGCCGCCAAGCGGTCGTCTTTGGTCCGACGCCAGCGGCTTCAAAAGCGACAGGAAGTCATGAGTCATGGATGAGGTTCGACTAGAGAACTTCCGCTGCTTTCGGGAGCAACAAACCGCCCGCTTAGCGCCGCTAACCCTATTGGTTGGGGAAAACAGCACTGGCAAGACCTCCTTCCTTGCGATGGTTCGCGCACTGAAAGCCATCGTTAGCGGGCATCGGGAGTACAGTTTCAAGGACGCCCCTTACGACTTGGGCAGCTTTGACGAGATCGCCCACCACCGAGGTGGTCGAGGTGGAAGAGCGACGAAGTTCGCAGCTGGCCTCAGTGACAAGCGAAGAATGCGTACCGACGAGCCCGACCTATTTTCACTAACCTATGAAATGGACGTGACTTTCACACGCCATGGTTCTGTACCCGTTGTGCAGCGCCGTCGATGGCAAAGCGAAGAGGCGTGGATTGATGAGCGCATTGACAAGGGAAAAATTGACTACGGCGTAGGTTCAAGCGCTTGGACCTGGAATCCCGACTTCGCGTTTGGTGGAGACGATGATGACCAGCGCCCACCATCTCTAGCCCCCAGTTGGACTATGAACCGCCTTTTTTTGCGGTCCATACGGAGCGGCGAAGGTATCTCCCAGCGGAGCGAAGACGCCCCAATGCCAAGCCAAGGTGAACAGGATCACATCGAACTTCTAGCTCGACTGGCAGGTCTCGGCATGATTGCTCGTCCACCGCATGGAAATCGGGTGTTCGCCGCCGCTCCCGTGCGCTCGAAGCCACATCGAACCTACGACCCATCGCCCTATGCCTTCGATTCAGAGGGCAGCTATGTGCCCATGTACTTGGCGGACATTTTTTTTCGTCAACGCAAACGCTGGGAGACAATGAAGACAAGTTTGGAGAGGTTCGGCAAGGACTCCGGTCTGTTTGATGAAATTGCTATCAAACCACTCGGGAGACGGGAAAGCGAACCCTTCCAAGTGCAGATTAGAAAGGCATCCGCTACAGCCAAGGGCCCCAGAAGGAATTTCATTGACGTGGGCTACGGCGTCAGCCAAGCCTTGCCCATCCTAACGGAGCTTTTTCGCAAGGACTCAGCCAAGACCTTTCTACTACAGCAACCGGAAGTGCATCTGCATCCGAGCGCCCAAGCCGCTCTAGGCACGTTGTTCTGTCAACTCGCAAGCCAAAGCCGTCAGTTATTGGTGGAAACCCACAGCGATCACCTGATCGACCGCATTCGCATGGACGTCCGCGACGGGACCACCAAGCTAAAGCCCAAGGACGTGTCCATTTTGTACTTCGAGCGCGGCAACATCGATGTGAACATTCACTCGCTGCGGATTGACCAAGAAGGCAACATCCTAGGCGCGCCTCCGAGCTATCGGCAGTTCTTCATGGCTGAGACCCGCAGGTCGCTCAATATCTGATGTGCGCCATCCTCGACAACGACGTTTGCGCTGAAGTCTTTGGCGACAAGCGCACTCCCGCTGGCACGGGCTTTCTCGATTGGCTGGATTCGAGAGGACATTTGGTATCGGGGGGCCAAAACAAAAGAGAACTCGACGACAACAACACCTTTCAAGCGTGGTGGCAGCAGGCAACGTTGGCAGGCAGGGCGACCTTGGTCAATGGCGACAAAGTCACCCGACTGCAACGCCAACTCGAAGACGAAGGAGCTTGCCGTTCCAACGATGCCCACATCATCGCGCTGGCCCGGGTTAGCGGCGCCCGACTCCTGTATTCCAACGACCGCAATCTAAAACAGGACTTTGGGGACCGCGATTTGATTGCAGAGCCGCGAGGTAAGGTTTTCTCGACAAAACTGACCGCAGATTTCAGTACTCGCCGTCGCCGACTCCTCAATCAAAGCCACTGCCGAAATCGCCCGAACCGATAGCCGATATCAGTCGGCTTCAAGGCTGAACCCGCCGCCTACTGACTTGCGGGCCGCAATCCTGACGGGACGAAGTCGTCCCGGGGAGTGAACACGAAGGTCTCCACCTCCCTCAACAGTCGTTCTTTGGTACGGTTCTTATCCTCTTCCACCTTAACAACCAGCGTTAGTTGGAGCTGTTTCTTTTCGTGATTCAAACCAAACATCTCCAGGAACGTACCCCCGATCTGCTCGAAGGGGGAAAACTGCGTCCAGTAGCCCGCTGTCTCCGCCACCCGCTCCATCTCGTTCAGAATATCTGCTGGGCCGTGATGGACGGGATTCGCCAAGCTCAACTTGACTCTGGCGTGAACCCGGTCAAGAGACCACGCGTACGCACTGCGCAGCCAAGTCGGCAGCGTTTCCACATCACGGGAGAACAAACGCGCAAGTTCGGCTTCCCGCTTCTCATGCAAATCCCGCCAAACCCCTTCTACGGCCACTTCGCGCGCGTTGGATAGCGTACGATGCAGTTCCGAGACCAGCCCGTCGTCCTTGCCAAGAAGCGTCGTCTGCGGATCGAAAAGCGTCGTCAGCCGATCGGACAAGCCAGCAACGGAGTAATAGCGATCCACCATCTCGGGGATTGCGGCATGGGCAGGAGCGAAAGCGGTTTCCACTCTCTCGCCAATGGCTTGGTGAAACTCTGGCCAATTGGCCTTATGGGTCTTGGCCGACCAACGTTCCTCCACCTGTAGCTGAAGCGCGTGGTACCCAACCGCCGCCAGCACGGTCAAAGGAACGAGCAGGAGTGTCGCCCTGCATATCCCCGCCGCCAGCCGCTTCGGGCTTGTTCCGGGTGCTACGCGCCGAGTCAACAGGTTGACCCCCTCCAGCCCGCGGACGAACCCGGTCATCGCCAATGCCGCATTCAGGAAGAAAGCGGCCCACACGATCGGCATGATCCCGTCAGGCATCCACTGCTCGCTGGCGGTATCCGTCACGACGGCCCACGCGAACCCGTTGAGCCAAGCGGCGGCACCAAGTCCTGTTTCCGTGACCGAACAAGCCGAATGAACTTGTGCTAGGAACGTCCCCCCGGTTGCCAGAGGATCACCGCTAAAGATGTTGGGCGGACCCGGAATCACCGAGTAGTTCAAATGGACATACGCGATAACGACCAGCAGCAGGAGGAGATGTCCCGCAAGGCGCGACGTCAGAATCTCCGCCGGCCCCGCAAGGATGCCCCTACCCGCAGTGCGCCTGAAGTGGCGCCCGGGCCAGACAGCCAAGCGGCTGATCAGCGGCGGCGCGAGCAACGACGCGCCAGCCAGAAACAGCCAGTCGGACGGGCGGGCGAGCGCCGCAAAGACGGACAGGAAGACGGCGAGCGGAAACGCCGCAACCAAGCAGATTGCCGCGGGCAGCCACCACCTCCGAAACAGGCGGCGCCATGACGAGCTGCCGTCGAGATAGTAGTCGATGGCGAAGCGCCTTCGCTCAAGGCGGTATTCCAGCAAGCCCCAGAACACGGCGACATAAACGAGTCCTGGCGAGGCGAGCGCGAGGCAGGATTGCTCATAAGTGCGAGCCCACAGAAGCAGAATGCCCAACAGGCTCGTTGTGGCGGCGAGCGGGCCGAGCAAACCATACGCCGTCTCGTGCGTGGGCTTCCTGGTGGCCCCGTGCATTGACGGATCTACATCCACCACGGCCTGTCAACCCGAAGGCGCGAGCAGCAGCCGGACCGCACTGACATCGCCCCCGAATGCTCTATCGCCCAGGACTTCCCCTGCGCCACCGCAGTGGGCACAAACACGCCATCGCCTTGCCCACCTCCCTCTCATTAGTCGATGTCAAAGACGGAGGAGATCAAGGTTGAACCACCTCCTCCTCCGCCAGAAACAGCTGCACGGAGCCGGCTTCGGCAAAGTTCTGGGCATCCTGGGACTGGTCCTCGCGCATTTGGCGTGAGGCCATGGCGGCTTCGGCGGTGGCGAAGTCCGGCCAGTGCAGTTCGGTGACGCCATCGAAGCCGGGGCCTCCGTTTTCGTAGAGATGGCGCAGGGGGTGGCACTGGAAATAGGCCAGCGCGCCTTCGGTTTGGGCGGCGATGGGGCCGTGGGTGCGCCACCAATACTGCTGGAAGTAGTCGACGCTGAGGCCGGCCTTGCGGTCGAAGGGAAACACACCCTTGACGCCCTGGCCATGGGCGTGGCTGGGCAAGCGCATGATTGTGCGTTCGTGGCCGGCCACCACCCCGGCCACGCTGGCGCCATTCGCCCAAAGGTTCGCCAGCTTCGCCACATCGGCGGCCGCCTCCACGGCGGGCGCGGCGTAGTCGAAGCGGAACTCGGCGACGCCGGCGAACGGCGGCGGCTCATCGGAGAGCTGCCGGGCGCTGGCGCGGGTCTGAACGTACTCCACCGCCGTCGGCGCCACCCGGTGCAGTTCGGCGAGCGCCGCTGCGCCCCGGTGGCGGAACGGGTCGGTGCCCGGTGCCGCGGTCAAAAAGACGTAGAGCTTAATCATGGCTCCCCCGGGCCTTGGCCTCCCGCCGCCGTGCGTGCAGGATCGGTTCCGTGTAGCCGCTCGGCTGGACCAGCCCTTTGAACACCAAGTCCTTGGCCGCCTGAAAGGCGATGCTGTCCGCAAAATCGGGCGCCATGTTGCGGTAGGCCGGATCGTCCGCATTCTGGCCATCGACCACCGCCGCCATGCGTTCGAAGGTCTCCACAACCTGCGCTTCGCTGCAAACGCCGTGATGCAGCCAGTTGGCCATGTGCTGGCTGGAGATCCGGCAGGTGGCGCGGTCCTCCATCAAGCCGACGTCGTTGATGTCGGGCACCTTGGAGCAGCCGACGCCCTGATCGATCCAGCGCACGACGTAGCCGAGAATGCCTTGAGCGTTGTTGTCGAGTTCCGCCTGCACCTGCTCGGCGGACAGGTTCTCCCCCGCCAACAGCGGGATCCGCAGGATGGCATCGAGGCTGGCCGGCGTTCGGGACTCCAGTTCCGCTTGCCGCCAGCCCACGTCAACCTGGTGGTAGTGCATGGCATGCAGGGTCGCCGCGGTGGGCGACGGCACCCAAGCCGTGTTGGCGCCCGCCTTCGGGTGGCCGATCTTGGCGGTGAGCATCTCCGCCATCTCATCCGGCTTAGGCCACATGCCCTTGCCGATCTGGGCGTGGCCGCGAAAGCCGCTGGCCAGGCCGACATCGACGTTGGCGTCCTCGTAGGCGGCGATCCAAGGCTGCGCTTTGATGGTCTCCTTGGGTAGGAAGGGACCAGCCTGCATGCTGGTGTGGATTTCATCGCCGGTGCGGTCCAAAAAGCCGGTGTTGATGAACACGATACGCTCCCGCGCCTCGAAGACGCAGGCCGCCAGATTGACCGTGGTGCGCCGCTCCTCATCCATCACGCCGATCTTCAAGGTGTTGGGCGCAAGCCCCAAGGTGCCCTCGACCCGACCGAACAGGGCGGCGGTGAGCGCCACCTCCTCGGGTCCGTGCATCTTCGGCTTGACGATGTAAACGCTCCCGGTGCGGGAGTTGCGCACCGGCCCGTTGCCTTGCAGGTCGTGCACCGCCGCCAAGGCCGTCAGAAAGGCGTCGAGAAAGCCCTCCGGCACCTCGTCGCCCCCACCGTCGAGCACGGCATCGGAGGTCATCAAGTGGCCGACATTGCGCACCAGCATGAGGCTGCGCCCGGGCAGCGTCAGCGGCTCGCCGTCCACGCCGACGTAGTCTCGGTCCGGGCTCAGCCGCCGCACGATGGGGTGCCCGCCCTTCACCATGCGTTCTTCGAGGTCGCCCTTCATCAGGCCCAGCCAATTGCCGTAAACCAGGCACTTGTCCTCGGCGTCCACCGCCGCCACGGAGTCTTCGCAGTCCTGGATGGTGGTGACCGCCGACTCCAGCACCACGTCCTTGACACCCGCTGGATGTGCTGCGCCCACATCGTGGCTGCGGTCGATCTGAATCTCGATGTGCAGGCCGTTGTGGCGCAGCAGGATCACGCTCGGCTCATCCTCCCCCACATGCCCCTGAAACTGGCTGGGGTCGGCGAGGCCGGTGTTGCCGCCATCCGCCAACACCGCCCGCAAGCCATTGCCGCCCGCACCCTGGCCGATGCCGTACAGGCGCACGTCCTTGTGGCTAGCGCCCGCCAACGGGACTGTCTCGTCGAGAAACTCGGCGGCCCGCTCGATGACGATTTCACCCCGCGCCGGGTTGTAGCTGTTGCCCTTTTCGCGGCCCGGCGACTCCGGCAGCACGTCGGTGCCGTACAGGGCATCGTAGAGACTGCCCCAGCGGGCGTTGGCCGCGTTCAACGCGTAGCGGGCGTTCATCACCGGCACCACCAACTGCGGCCCGGCGAGCTCGGCGATCTCCGGATCGACGTTTTCCGTGACAATGGTGAACTGGCTAGGCTGGGGAACCAGATAGCCGATCTCCTCAAGGAAGCCCTTGTACTCGCCCGCATCGAGCGGCTGGCCCTTGCGGGCCAGATGCCATGCGTCGATCTGCGCCTGCAAGGCCTCCCGCTTGGCCAACAGTGAACGATTCAGCGGCCCCAACTCATCGAGCGCCGCCTCAAAACCAGCCCAGAACGCGGCGCCGTCAACGACCGTGCCGGGCAGCATGCGTTCATTCACCAACTCGTCGAGTTCAGCGGCCACCTGCAAGCCGCCGCGCCTCACCCTTGCCGTCATCGATCCTCCTTAAATGCCCGTCCAGGGGAAAAGCGGGCTAGTATAGCGGCCGGATCGGGAAATGCCTTGGGAACAATCACCATGATTCAGATCTACCACGCCAAAGGCACCCGCTCGGTGCGCAATATCTGGCTCTGCGAAGAGCTCGCCCTGCCCTACGAGACCCTCGCCATCGACTTCTCCCCCGCCTACCGGCAAAGCCCGGAGTGGCGGGCCATGCACCCCCAAGGCAAGGTGCCGGTGATGACCGATGGCGAGGCCACCATCTTCGAATCCTGCGCCATCAATCAATACCTGCTCGACCGCTACGGCGAAGGCCGCCTGCAGCCCCCGCCCGGCACCGCCGAGGCGGCCCGCTACCAGCAATGGTGCTGGTTTGCCGAATCGAGCTTCGCCCGCCCCTTGGGCGACTGGATCCACCACGGGCGCCTGCGCCCGCCCGAGCAACGCATCCCCGGCGTGGTGGAGGATGCCCGCCTGCGCGCCGAACCCTGCCTCGCAGCGACCGACCGCCGACTGACGGACAACGCCTACCTGCTCGGCGACGAATTCACCAACGCCGACATCATCATGGCTTGGACCCTCATGGTCGCCAAGATGCTTGGCCTGCTGACCGAAGCCAGCGCCCCTGCCGCTTGGCGCTACATGGAGGAATTGGAGAAGCGCTCGGGATATCAAGTGGCGATGGCGGCTTAGCGAGCGTCGGAATGAAGATTCTCGCCATCGGCGACATGAGGGCTCATGGTCCGGTCAACCGCCTTGCATCGCACATATCTGTACGAATACTATGACTGGTGACGAATTCGTCCGCCGGGTCCGCAGACTCGGTCGCGAGCGCGGGGTGGCGGTACGCTTTGAGGCCCGTGTGGGCAAGGGAAGCCACGGAAGGCTCTACTACGGAGACCGATTCGCTACGGTGAAAGACCGGCGAAAGGAGATCGGAAAGGGGCTTCTGGCAGCGATGCTTCGTCAACTTGAGCTTGATCGCAAGGATCTGGAGTAGCGAAGAACAGAGGAACTAGGGATGAAACAGAAGTTGGCTTGGCCGGTGGAATTGGCGCCGCAGGAGGATGGAACGATCCTTGTGTCCTTTCCGGATATCCCAGAGGCATTGACCGAAGGGGAAACGGAGGACGAAGCGTTGGCGCAGGCTCGAGACTGCCTGATTGCCGCCCTCGGTGGCTATGTCGCCGCACGACGCACTATCCCCAAACCTGCTCCGGCGCACGGACGGCCCACGATCGCCCTGCCAGCGCTTGCCGCAGCAAAGGTCGCGCTCTACGTCACGATGCGTTCTGAGCGTGTCGGCAACACGGCTCTGGCCACTAGGCTCGATCTTTCGGAAGGCGCGGTACGACGGTTGCTCGACCTCGATCACCGTTCGCACATCTGCCAAATCGAAAGGGCACTCCATGAAATGGGACGACAGTTGACGGTTTCGACGCAGGCGGCTTAGCGAGCATCGGAATGAAGATTCTCGCCATCGGCGACATGCACTTGGGGCGCAGGCCGTCGCGCTTGCCGAAAGAGCTACAGGAAAGTGCTCGGGAACTCGGCCCGTCAGGTGCATGGCGGCGAGCGGTCAGCGCCGCCATAGAAGCCCGAGTGCGGGCTGTACTGCTGGCGGGCGATGTGGTGGAGAAGGAGGACGACTTCTTTGAAGCTTACCGGGAGTTAGCTGCCGGCGTCGAACGCCTCGCTGAAGCCGGCATCGACGTAGTAGGCGTGGCGGGCAATCATGATGTCAGGGTGCTGCCCCGGCTGGCCAAGCAAATTCCAGAGTTCAAGCTGCTTGGCCAAGGTGGCCAATGGGAGCCTTTCCTCATCGAGGACGGCAGCGAATCCGTCACGCTCTGGGGCTGGTCGTTCCCGCAAGCCAAAGTGCAGCAAAGCCCATTGCTCAAGGCATCCATTGAACGCCAACCCGGCCTCAATCTGGGCGTTCTGCACTGCGACCGGGACGCTGGTTCAAGCCCTTATGCGCCAGTGACTAGCGCGGAATTGGAACGTGCCGGCCTCGATGGCTGGCTACTCGGCCACATTCACAAGCCGGATGCGCTCACGGCCCCTGTCCCAAACGGCTATCTCGGCAGCCTGAGCGGTCTCAGCCGCCGCGAATCAGGCGTACGAGGTGCGTGGCTAATGACCGTGGAGCGAGGCACCCCGACCGAGATGGTGCAATTGCCTCTAGCTCCTTTGAGGTGGGAACGCCTAGACCTGAACATTGAGGGCATCACTGAACCTAGTGAGGCAAGGGACAGACTCGCCATTCGCTTGCGTGAATTCGACGCTGGCTTCGACATCAGCGTTCACGGGCCCGAAGCCGTTGGGCTGGACCTCCGACTCACCGGGCGCACCCGCCTTGGCGATGCGGCCCTCAAGAAACTCACCGACGAGGACTGGGGCCAAATCCCTGCCGGGACTAGCAGTCGGCACTACTTCATCCACCAACTGAGCGTCCAAACCCGACCAGAAATCGAGTTGGAGGCACTGGCCGAACGGCCGGATCCGCTGGGCTTGCTCGCCCAACGGCTGCTGTGGCTACAGGAGCCAGAGGGCCATTCGGAGAGAGACTACCTCGTCAACTTGGCTCGGGAGCGGTTGGCCGAGGAGGCAGGCAAGCCGGTTTGGAGCGACCTCGAAGGGGTGGAACCAAACCCGGTAGATTGGCTGACCAAGGGCGGTTACCGCGCCCTAGACCAACTGCTGGCACAGTCCAAAGAGATGGGCTGATGCACCTACGCCGCCTGACGATCAACGCCCTCCCCGGCATCGATTCAAAGTTCACGTTCGAGCCCCCCGAAGCCCGCGTGATCGTGGTCACAGGCCCCAATGCCATCGGCAAGAGCAGTTTAGCCCGTGCTCTGAAGCATCTCCTAGCCCCTGACAGAAGCGACCCGCCCGCGTTGTCACTGGAAGCGGAGTTCGACAGTGGTGACACCCGCTGGCAGGTGCGCCGCAACGGCGACCAAATCCTGTGGCTGCGCAATGGGGAAGCCACGACCGATCATCCGTCATTGCCAAGCGGCGATCAGATCAATCTCTATCGCCTGTCCATGGAGAGCCTCTTGTCCGACGACGATGACGACAAGCAGCTAGCCAAGCGGATCGGGCGCGGCATGCGCGGTGGATTCGACCTTGACTCGCTGCGCGACACACTGCCCGCCCGATTCGGGAGGAGTGAGGCAAGGGCCTGGTCCACAGCCCAAAAGGCAGTGCGTAAAGTGGAGCGGGCCAACAAGCACCTGCAAGCTGAGGAAGCGAGGCTGCCGGAACTTGAGCAGAGCATCGAGGCGGCCAAAGCGTCCGCTAATCGAGTGGCCCAATTGCAAAATGCAATGGATCTCCACAAATCAATCGAACATCGAGTCGCCTGCCAGCAGGTGTTCGAGGGATTCGCAAACGGCATGGACACGCTGAAAGGAGACGAACTGGACCGGCTTGATAGGTTGCAAGATAACGCCGAGACACTCGGCGCAGAGGTGCAAGAGAAAAAACGCGAGCTTGATTCCGCGCGGGAAGCGTTGGCGGACACTGGCCTTTCCGCAGGGCTGCCGGTACCGGAAGCCGTCGAGCGAATCGAATGCCTACTGCGAAGACTGGAGGAACATGCTAACGACCGGCGGCGCACTCAAGAGAGCCTTAGAGACGCTAAGGCCGGACTAGAAGACATCCTTGGGCAGTTTCAAGGCCATGGCGGAGCGCCCGATTTGGGATCTGACAGCATGGAGCCAGCCGAGAGGCTCGTCAAAGATCTGGTTGACGCTCGGGAGCGCCGTCGCCTGCGCCAACAGCGGCTCGATCTGGCGGGCGAGCCGCCCAATGACGCCGATATCGAGCAACTGCGTCGCGGCGTCAACGCTCTGCGGGCCTGGCTTGCTGCTAACTCCTTTCCCGCCAACGTTGCCCTGGATGCGCCCTCGCACGCGAAGCGCCTTGGGTACATAAGCCTCGCCTTCGCCGCCGCCATTGCCCTAGCGGCCTTCATCGAGCGGGCCTACTGGTCTTTGACCGCTGCGCTGCTAGCCGGTGCCGCGATGCTATGGGCGTTGTTTGCGGGCAGGCGCTCCCGCCCTGCGCCATCGACAGCGGATCACGCCCGCCAACAGTATGATGACACTGGCCTCGATCCCCCAGAGGACTGGTCCTTGGACACTGTGCGCGAGCATCTGACCCGCCACATCGAACCGCGTTTGAACAAGCTGGTCCAACAGCGTGACCGTGCGCAGGAAGCTCCGGAACTGCGCCTAGAAATTGAACAGGAAGATGCCGAGATTGAACGACTGGAGGCGCAGAAGGCTGAACTGTCCCAATCCATCGGCATCGACCCGGAGTTGGCCGCAGCGCCTTTCCACCGATTCATCGACCTGACCGGCAAATGGGATGCCGCCCGCCGCCTGCATAAGGAACAGCTATCGGCGATCGACGAACTTGATCGGGAGATCGCCGCAGATGCGGCCAAGGTGCATGAGTTTCTGGTTCAGTGGCGGAGCGCCGACACACCGCCCCTTGACGAAACCAGCAACCATTCCGCAATCGCCGAACTGCGCGTCGCCTTCGGAGCACTCAGTAAGCGCTTGGATCAGGCAAAGGAGGCCCACAACAAAATTCGATCCCTCGGCCGAGAGATCGCCTCGTTGGAGTCCCGCCTAGTGGAGAGTCAAGAAGAAAGGGATGGCCTTTTCGCGGGCATCGGCCTTGCGCCGGACCAACGCACTGAACTTGAGGATCGAAGTAGCCAACGAGCAGATTGGATGATCGCGCAGGATGAACTGAAGGCTGCCAGCCGCGAGGAAGAACGGCTCCGCAAAGAGCTGGCTAACCAACACGATCTGATTGCCGCCGTTGATGAGGGCGCCGTGGAACGCTTGAGTGACGAGCAGAAAAAGAAGCAGCGCCAAGCCAACCGTCACACCGAATTGATCAGGGAACACCAAGACATACACACCCAGCTTGAAGAAGCGGGGCGTAGATACGACCTCGAAGAGGCCACAGGCAATCTGGACCAAGCTCGGGCTGCGCTTGAGGACAAGCGCGACAGGGCATTGCTCCAGCAGGCAACTGCTGTATTGCTTGACGAGATCGAGAACCAGTTCAAGAGCGATCGTGAACCCAAACTGCTGCGCAGGGCCAAGGAGATCTTTCAGCAGGTCACGGCCGGCGCCTTCACACTGGAGTTGGCGGAAGGCAGCCGTTTTGCCGCCCACGACCTAATCCAAGAGCAGCCAAGGACTTTGAAGGAACTTTCCTCCGGCACCCGCATGCAACTGCTGCTCGCCTTGCGTCTGGCTTGGACCGAAGCCCGGGAACGGGGCGGTGAATCCCTTCCCCTGTTTCTCGACGAGGCGCTAACTGCCAGCGACGAGGGCCGCTTCGCCGTAATGGCAGACACCCTCACTCAATTGGCCGAAGCAGGCAAGCGGCAAATCTTCTACCTCTCCGCCCGCCGCCACGAGAGCGCCCTGTGGCGGCAGGCAACCGGTACCGAACCACCGGTAGTTGACCTAGCCGAGGTCCGTTTCGGGTCAACGCGCACGCAACCCGAGGACTTCCAAGTCGAAACCCCGCCATCGCTTCCGTTCCCGGTCGGACAGGATGCCGCAAGTTACGCCGCACTGCTTGGTATTCCTCGCTTCGACCCGCACCTTGAGCCGGGCCGCGTCCACCTGTTCCACCTGCTCCGCGACGACCTCGAATCGCTCCATCGCCTGATGGACACGTGGCGCGTAACCACCTTAGGCCAGTTGGAAAGTCTGCTCGCCAGCAATGCCGCCGAGGGCGCAATTCCCGAAACTGCCGTCCGCGGTCGCCTAAAGCAGAGATGCGTAGCTACGAGAGCTTGGACCCAACTCTGGCGTCAAGGCCGCGGCCGGCCCGTCAACCGGATGGTTCTCGAGCAAAGCGACGCGGTGTCCACCAGATTCATTGACCGGATGGCCGAACTCGCTGACGAAATGCAAGGCGACGGCACCGCCCTGATCGACGCACTGCGCCAACACCGCCTGCCCCGCTTTCACTTGAGCAAGACCGAAGAACTTGAGCAGTGGCTCACCGAAGAAGGCTACATCGACGAACAGGCGAAGCTGTCCGCCGAAGAGAGGTGCCGCCTGACCTTAGCAGCGGTGACACCGCCGGACGATGAGGAAGCCGCCGAGGTAAACCAACTACTCGCTTGGCTGGAAGGAACTCATGGCTCAGAGGGCTAAATCAACGCCGTACAAGCAGAGACAGGCACATTCCCGCATCCTGGCAATCGGGGCAAACACGGAATCCTCGACGACCGAACACCGCCCAGCCAATCTGCGTACGAGATCACTTGGGGGAAACGCGGCTACCGAAATCCCCGGTTCTTTCGTTGCTGATGATCTCAATCTGATGGCATTTGTGAGACAGGATTTGTGTCTGTTTTAGTTTCGTCTGTCCTAGTTTCGTCCCAGCCTGCTGTCACCGAGGAATAGTCCAGCGGCGGATGTGGCCCCGGTGGGGCGCGATCGTCTAACCGTCACTCTATGGGGAGCAAGAGCTATGAAGTACTACCTGCATCGCATCAACAACCACCCGGAATGGTCCCATCCCCTGCTCGACCGCAGAAAGCTCCTTTCCATAGGTTGGGCAGATTTCGGATCGCAGCCCGACTTTTTGTCTAAGTGCCAAGACGACTGGTCCAAAGTTCCCGAGGCAATCGAGGCCGAGTGGGGAAAGGTCCGGCCGCGATTCGGCCTACAGCGATTCTTGGAAATGGAGCAAGGTGATCGAGTGGTCATCCCAACTTGGGGGGCCTTCCACGTCTACGAGGTCACCGACGGCGCAAGACTTGTTCCGGCACAGATTGAAGACGATCTGAAAAATCTCACAAGCTGGCACGACAAGAGGGCGGTTGTCCGGGATGGCCACATCCAAGAAGATCATGCAAAAAAACTCGATTTGGGGTTCTTTCGGCGTGTGACGCCCCTCGAAAGGGACATTCCCCGAGATGGGTACGCGGACTCCGACCTGACCAGTCGGATGAAAGTTCGCCAAACCAACGTTGAAGTCACCGACCTTCGCGATAGCATCGAAAGCGCCATGGAGCGCCACAAAGCGAAGCGCCCGATCAACTTGCGGCAGATCATCAAGGACAAGTGCGCTTCGGAAGTTCGAAACGCCATTTTGAGCTTTCAGAACCCCAATGGGTTCGAGCAGCTCATTCGGCGATACTTCGAACGTCAGGGTGCCAGCGCGGAGATTCCACCCAAGAACGAACGCGAGAAAGAGGGGGATGCCGACATCACCGCCACCTTCGAATCGCTGAGGCTGATTGTCTATGTGCAAGCCAAGCATCACCACGGAGAAACCGATGGCTGGGCTGTCGAGCAGATCCAGCGCTACACAGAAAATCAAAGGAACACCGGAGCTGATGACGAATACACCAAAATTTCGTGGGTGGTATCGAGCGCGGAGAAATTCACGGAAGACTGCATAAATCAGGCAAGGCGCGCAGGAGTGAGACTAATCAACGGGGTGGAGTTTGCCGAGATGCTCATCGATTCCGGCATAGAACGCTTGAGTGCAAGAGAACCAAGGCCAGGCGGGACTTCTTCGTAAAGCAATGCACTGACCTGGAGGGTGCACCGTAACGACATTGAAGGTGATCGACCGGTTCGAGGAACGCCTCCAGCGCCGAGGCCGGACTTGCAGCCGCACCAGAGCCAGACGGGCGCCGCAACGTGTTCTATCGCGTTCACGCTGCCTTGGTTGCGGGCGCGGACTTAGGCTTGCTGGAAAGCTTGCCGCGCAATACACGGCGGAGCACCAATACCTCAGTTTAGGCTCCACTGGGAAGACGCGAGCTTGCGGCGCACGTCACGAAAGACCCTGTCAAATTCCGGCAAGGATTGGCTGACCATTTGCGTGGACAGGCGCGGCTTCCAGAGTCGGCGAAGACGCTGCTCCTTGGCAATGAATCCATCTGCGGGACCATTAGCCCGACTTCCGCAACTCAACGCTGATTCAAGCGCAAGTCATTGATTTTTGGTTGTTGGAGGCCATAGGTCGGCACTACAAGCCACCGACCAGCGTGGGGCGCATTGGCCGATTCAGGCGAGGATTTTGGGTGTCGG
>JAJEIQ010000040.1 GCA_022827905.1 Pseudomonadales bacterium
CGGCCCCGCCGCGCCCGACGCCCTTGGCGGCGGCCGCCTCGGTGGCCCGAGCCGCCGGGCCTTACCGCCGCCCCCCTGCGGTCGCCCCGCCCCCTCCGGCGGGCGGCGTAATGGCCCGGAACCCGGATCGGGGAACCGGACAGTTTATTTGTTCTAAAACCGGACATATCTATTTGTTGACGACACATGGCGGCTTTTGTATTGGCTTTCCCCGCACTTTTGCGTAAGGTGGCGCTGCACTTCATGGAGAGGATCTGATCGATGCGCGACGAAAGCTCCCTAAACACTGCAGCCCCCCCCCCTGGCCTGAAGCCCGTCGTTCGGGCCATTCGGCGTCAATCATTGGCTTCCGCCGGGGCGGTGGCCCTGGTTTCCGGTGTGGCGGCGGTGCCAATGGCCGCTGCTCAGGAGGGTTTGGCCATTGAGGAGGTCATCGTCACCGCCCAGAAGCGCGACGAGAGCGTGCAGGACGTGCCGATCAGCATCGACGTGCTCGGCGCGGGCGAATTGGAGGATCTCGGCGTCACCGACCTTGAGGACTTCGCGCAACTGCTGCCCTCGGTGAGCTACGTTGCCTTGGGGCCGGGCAGCGGCAGCATCTACATACGCGGCATCTCCGGCGGTGGCGAGAACGTGCTTGGCTCGTCGCCCAACGTGGCCGTCTATCTTGATGAGCAGCCAATCACCGCAGTGGGCGGCTACCTCAACCCGCACATTTACGACATCGCCCGCATCGAGGCGCTGGCCGGTCCGCAGGGCACCCTGTTTGGGGCCAACTCCCAATCGGGCAGCATTCGCATCATCACCAACAAGCCCAATCCGGCGGGCTTTGAGGCCAGCTACGACTTGGAGGCCAGCTCCATAAAGGACGGCGACCTTGGTTACCTGTTCGAAGGCATGATGAACATTCCCTTGAGCGACCGCGCCGCCCTGCGGCTGGTGGGCTGGCACAAGGAAGATGCCGGCTTCATCGACAATGAACCCTACACCCACACCTTCAGCAACGCCAACATCCGCGCCGGGCTGACCGACCCCGCCCTCATCGCCAAGGCGGCGGACATCACCGTGGACAACGCGGAAGTGGTCGAGAACGACTTCAACGAGGCCACCACCACAGGCGCCCGGGCGGCCTTGGGCATTGACCTTAACGACAACTGGACGGTGACCGCCAACGTCATGCGCCAAGAGCTGGAGGCCTCCGGCGTCTGGGACCATGACCCCGAGGAGGTGGGCGACCTCAAGGTGACCCGGCTGCTGCCGGATGAAAGCGATGATGAATGGACCCAGGTGTCCTTGGTGGTGGAGGGGGAGATATCCGGCTTTGAGCTGACTTACGCGGGCTCCTACTTGGACCGCAAGTCCTACGCGACGGTGGATTACTCCCTGTACACCGATTGGTACATCAGCGGCGGTTTCGTGCAGGCGTTCTATTCCTGCTACGTCTCCTACTTCGGCGAATGCACCGACCCGCGGGAGCAATCCACCTACGACGACCACGTCAAGCGGGACAACCACGAAATCCGCATCGCCTCGCCGCAGGATCTGCGTTTCCGGGCATTGCTCGGCGCCTTCTACGAAGACAGCGAGCACGACTTCGACTGGGAATGGCACGTGCTGGGCCTAAACGGGCTGACCAGCGCTGCTGGGACGCCGGCCGCGGTGGAGCCGCCGGACATCTACTGGACCACCGACATGGTGCGGGGCAACGAGGAAACGGCCATCTTTGGCGAAGTGGCGTTCGACCTCGCGGACAACTTCACCGTCGCGGGCAGCTTCCGCAGCTTCGATTCCGAGGTCAGCCTGACGGGGTTTTACGGCACGGTCTGGTGGCCGTCTCGCTTTGGGGCCCGGACCCCGGATGAGCAGAACGCGAACTTGGTCACCAAAGATAAGGATACGGTCTTCAAGGGCAACCTATCCTGGCACGTCACCGACGACATGATGCTCTACGGAACCTATTCGGAGGGCTACCGGCCTGGTGGCTTGAACCGGGATCCGACCACAGTGGCGGGCTTCGGTTACGACCCCGACTTCGTCGAGAGCTGGGAGGTGGGGGTCAAGGCCACTGGCATGGATGGCCGGGTGCGCTACAACTTGGCGGCGTTCACCATGGACTGGGACGATTTCCAACTCACCCGCATCGACAACTCGATCTCGCCTGCCACCCTGACCTACAACGTCGGCACCGCTCGCAGCCGTGGCATCGAAGGCGACATCGCCTATCTCTTGACGGAGAATTGGGACGTCACCATGGCCTTTTCGTTGATTGACGCAGAGCTCAGCGAAGACTACTGGATCAACTCAGCCAACGAGGGCGATGGCAACCCTGATGCTCCGAAGGGCCGTTCGCTGCCCAGAGTGCCTGACTTCAAGGCTAACGTATCCACCCGCTACAGCTTCCAGTTGGCGGATTTCGACGGCTACGTGCAAGCCTACTGGGTGTACACCGGCTCTTCCTACAATGCCTTGGTTGGCACCAGCCAAGCAGTGCGGGGCCGCAAGAAGCAGCACGCCTACGACATCCTGAACGTGGCGGTCGGCATCGAGCGGGACAACTGGGGCGCGGAGCTGTTCATGCGCAACGTCACCGACGAGCGGGCGGAGGTGTTCAAGAACGCCGCCTCCTACGACAGCCGCATCACCACCAACCGGCCGAGGACCATCGGACTGCGCTGGCGGCAGAAGTTCTAGGGATCGGCGTGAGCCGCTTGCCGCAGCTTTGCTTGGGCCTCGTGCTTGCGGGGGCGTGCGGGGTGGCCGCCGCCGCGCAGTATTCGGCGCCAGCCAGCCAAGACTACCCCAAGAACCTTTACTGGGGCGACACCCACCTGCACACCCGCAACTCGGCGGATGCCTATTCGCTGGGCAACATGAACCTAAGCCCTGCCGACGCCTTCCGTTACGCTAGGGGCGAGGCGCTCACCGCCCACAACGGCATGCGGGTGCAGCTGCGCCGTCCGCTGGACTTCCTAGTGGTCTCCGACCATGCCGAGTACCTGCAGGGCTTCTACCGCTTCTTCGTGGACGACCCCTTGGTGACCGGCACCGCAGCGGGCAAGCAGTGGCTCGAGTACCGGGATTCCGGGGACATGGTGAGCCTGTTCGGTGCCTTCGTCGCCAGCATGCAGGATCCCGAAAACCATCCGGCGTTCCCGGAGGACACCCGGCGCCTGATCTGGCAGGACGTCGCCCAGACCGCCGATGACCACAACCACCCCGGCACCTTCACCGCATTCATCGGCTACGAGTGGACCTCCATGATCGACGGCAACAACCTGCATCGGGTGGTCATCTACAAGGACGGCGCCGAGACCGTCGGCCAGCTGCCGCCCTTCTCGGGCCAGGACAGCTTGGATCCGCGCGAGCTATGGAAGGCGCTGGCCCGATACGAGGAGCAGACCGGCGGCGAGGTCCTGGCCGTGCCGCACAACGGCAACCTGTCCAACGGCATGATGTTCCCGTCCGAGACCGTGGATGGCGAGCCGATTGGCCCGGAGTACGCGGGTCTCCGCGCCCGTTGGGAGCCGATTTACGAAGTCACCCAAGTCAAGGGCGATGGCGAGGCGCATCCGTTCCTGTCGCCGGACGACGAATTTGCCGATTTCGAGAACTGGGATTGGGACAACATCGGCCGCAGCGCAGCCAAGGAAGACTGGATGCTGCAGCACGAGTACGGCCGCAGCGCCCTCAAGCTGGGGCTCGCCTACGAGGCGGAACTGGGCGTCAATCCCTTCAAGATCGGCCTGATCGGCAGCACCGACGGCCACAACAGCTTCTCCACCCCGGAGGAGGACAACTTCTTCGGCAAGTTTCCCGAATCCGAGCCGGGCACTGAGCGCATTGTGAACATCATGGCGGGGCGCCTGTGGCAGAACTGGAACATCGTCGCCTCGGGCTATGCGGCGGTCTGGGCCAAGGAGAACACCCGAGCGGCGCTGTTCGACGCCATGAAGCGGCGCGAGGTCTATGCCACCACCGGCTCCCGCATCCGGGTGCGCTTCTTTGGCGGTTGGGACTACGCCCCCGACCTCATGCATCAGCCCGCCTACTTGGATGCCGCCTACGGCAACGGCGTGCCCATGGGCGGCGACCTCGCTGATGCCCCCGACGGCGGATCACCGTCCTTCATCTTGGTTGCGGCCAAGGATCCCGACGGGGCCAACCTCGATCGAACGCAGATCATCAAGGGTTGGCTGGACGGGGAGGGCGCCTTGCAGGAGAGAGTCTATGACGTGGCCTGGTCGGGTGAGCGCACGGCGGACCCGGACACCGGCAAGGTCGGCCCGGTCGGTTCAACCGTCAACCTGGCCGACGCCACCTTCGACAACAGCATCGGCGCGGCGGAACTGGCCGTGGTCTGGCGGGATCCGGACTTCGACCCGGACCAGCGGGCCTTCTACTACGCCCGCGTCATTGAAATCCCCCGCCCGCGATGGACCACCAAGGATAGGGCTTGGTTCGGCGTTGAATTGCCGGACGACCTGCCGTTGACCATCCAGGACCGGGCCTACACCTCGCCCATTTGGTACTCGCCTTGACGTCGATCGAGCTTTGGACCTCCCACCATGCCGCGCCCACCCGGGCGGCGGGTTTTGCCCGCCAAGCCGAGGCGCTCGGTTGGCACGGCATCACCACCGTAGACTCGCAGAATCTCTCCGGCGATCCCTATGTCTTCCTTGCGCTCGGCGCAACCACCACCCAAACGCTTGGCCTGCAAACCTCGGTCACCAATCCTGTCACCCGCCACCCGGCGGTGACCGCGACCTCAGCGCTTAGTGTCCAGAAGCTTTCCGGCGGCCGCATGATCCTAGGCATAGGACGCGGCGACAGCGCACTGGCGCACTTAGGCCGGGCCCCCGCGCGGCTGAAGTGGTTCGAGAACTATCTGATCAGCCTGCAAGCTTATCTGCGCGGCGACGAGGTGCCGTTCACTGCGTCAGGCATAGCCGACGAGGCGGCCCCGCCGGTCGAGAACCTCGGGCTGGCCGACGCACCGTCCTCAAGCCGCATCGGCTGGGCGAAGGACACCGAAAAAGTGCCGGTGGAGGTGGCCGCCACGGGCGCACGGGTGATTCGCATCGCGGCCCGGCACGCCGACCGCATCATGTTCGCCTTGGGCGCCGTGCCGGAGCGCCTCGCTTGGGGCATTGAAACGGCCCGTCAAGCGGCTGCCGAAGCCGGGCGGGACTTGGAGACCTTAAGCTTCGGCGCCTACGTCAATCTCGCATGCCACCAGGACCTTGGCGTGGCGCGGGAATTGGCGCGAACCGGCACGGGACTCTTCGCCCGCTTTTCGGTGATGCACGGCGCGATTGCCGGACCCGCCGACGAGAGCCAAGCCGAGGTCTTCAGAAATCTCCACGCCAGCTACGACATGAACGCCCACGGACGCCAAGGCGGACAGCAAACCGCCGCCCTGACCGATGAGTTCATGGACGGCTACGCCGTCATCGGCGACGCGGACCATTGCCTGCGCCGCCTGGAAGACGTGGCGGCCCTTGGCATCGACAAGATCGCCGTCACCGGCCCCAACTTCGCCGCTAGAGCGCCCGAGGCCCAGGAAGCGGCGGCTCGATTCACCGATTTGGTGATGCCACGGCTGGCATAGGCGCACTTTGCGCCTTCCCGGGAACGCTTTCGATGGTTGTCATTGGCTGACGTCGAGTGGGTGCGCGGTGCGGGCATCCGGCACGCCTGGCGGGGTTGTCGTGCTGGAGTTTGAGGGAATCGTGGGGAGCCTTAACTGTGCCGGATGCCCGCACCGCACACCCACTCTCATTCCGGGATTCAACCCTAGTTCGCATGCAATCCACGCATGCAATCCGCGTTGACAGCAACAGAACCGCCCCGTAGCATTCCGTTCCTCCCGCTTCCTGCCGTGGGGCCATAGCTCAGCTGGGAGAGCGCTACAATGGCATTGTAGAGGTCGGGAGTTCGATCCTCCCTGGCTCCACCACCTTCACAGCAAGCATGCCGGACGTTCAGTTTCACTTCACCGAAGAGCAGCGCCAGTTCCGCGACGTGCTGCGGCGCTTCATGGCGGCAGTCTCGCCGACCACGGAAGTGCGCCGCCTGATGGACGACGAACGGGGATTCGATCCGGCAGTCTGGCGGCGCATGGCGGACGAACTGGGTCTGGCTGGGCTGATGGTCCCGGAACGCTATGGCGGCAGCGGCTTCGGCTTGGTCGAGGTGGGGCTGGCCATGGAGGAGATGGGCCGCGTTCTACTTTGCGCGCCCTACCTGGCTTCGGGGGTGCTTGCCGCCAACGCCCTGTGCCGGATCGGCAGCGAGGCGCAGAAGCAGCGTTGGCTGCCGGGCATCGCCAGCGGCGAGACCTTGGCGGCGCTGGCGTTCGCCGAACCAGGCGGTGAGCCGGGCGTGGAGTCCATCGCCATGCAGGCGGTTGCCTTGGATGGCGGCTACTCGCTGACCGGCTGCAAGGATTACGTCGTGGACGGCTGCAACGCCGACTTGCTGCTGGTCGCGGCCCGAACCGGGGCGGAGGGCGGATTGGCGGGGCTGTCGCTGTTCGCCGTTGCCGGGGAGGCGCCGGGCGTCAGCCGACGGCGCTTGCAGGCTCTGGACCCCACCCGGCAATTGGCCCGCTTGGATTTCGATGGCGCGCCTGGGGAGTTGCTGGGGGAGTTGGGCGGTGCCGGGCCTGGCTTGGCACAGACCTTGGACGTCGGTGCCATCGCGCTTGCCAACGAAATGGCGGGCGGGGCGCAGCGGCTCTTGGAGGATACCCTGGAGTACATCAAGCTGCGCATGCAGTTCGGACGGGCCGTGGCCTCCTTTCAAGCCATTAAGCATCGCTGCGCCGAACTGCTGCTACAGGTCGAACTGATGAAATCGGCGGCCTATCACGCCGCCCAAGTGGCCGACGCCCATCCCGAGGAATTGGCTTATGAGGCCAGCTTGTCCAAGGCGGCTGCCAGCGAGGCCTACTTGCATGCCGCCACCGAGGCCATTCAACTGCACGGCGGCATTGGCTTCACTTGGGATCAGGACACCCAGCTTTGGTACAAGCGCGCCAAGAGTTCGGAAGTGCTGCTCGGTGACCCCGCTTGGCATCGGGAGCGCATGATCCAAGTCCTTGAGCAGCGCGAATTTGGATCGGCATCAGCCGGGGCCGCGGCATGAGCGCGCCCGCCGAGGTGTCCGTTCGCGACGAGGTCAGGGCTTGGCTGAATGACCATTGGGACCCCAACGCCGGATTGGTCGAATGGCGCACCAAGCTGGTCGAGTCCGGTTGGGGCGCGCCGGATTGGCCGCCTGAATGGCACGGCCGGGGACTGTCTGCGGAGTTGACTCGGGTGGTGGAACAGGAGTTCGCCCGCATCGGCGCCGTCGGCGTGGCCACGGGGGGCATTCGGTTGCTGGCTGCGGCGACCCTGCTGGAGCACGGCAGCGCGGCCCAGAAGAGGCAGTTCCTGCGCCGAATCCTGACCGGCGAGGACGTTTGGTGCCAGTTGTTCAGCGAACCGGGCAGCGGCTCCGATCTGGCCGGCGCGCTCACCCGCGCGGAGTTTGATGGCGAATGCTGGACCATCAACGGCCAGAAGGTTTGGACCACTAGCGCCCACCACGCCGATTGGGGCTTGCTGCTGGCGCGCACGGATTGGGATGCGCCGAAGCACGAGGGTTTGAGCTACTTCGTCATCGACATGCGCCAGCCCGGGGTGGAGGTGCAGCCGCTCAAGCAGATGAACGGCTACGCGTCCTTCAACCAAGTGTTCTTCAGCGACGCCGAGGTTCAGGCCGAGCATCTGGTGGGCAAATTGGGCCAAGGCTGGTCCGTGGCCATGACCACCTTGGCCCACGAGCGCCGCCGCGCTGACGGCCTTCGCTCCGGGCGGGCCGACGTGGAGGATGCGGCGCCGCGGGAAGGGACCATTTACGACGAGGAGGCCCAGGAATCAGCGACGGCGCTGGCGCCCTACAAGTGGTATCCGCAACGTGCCGGACGGGTCGATCTCACGCTGCCGAGAGCCTTGGCCAGCGGGCGCATCCGCAACCCCGCCGTGCGTCAGGAACTGGCGCGCCTGCTCATTCTCGCCAACAGCGCCGAATGGACCGCCCGCCGGGCCAGGGCAGCCCAGCAGCAAGGCCAACCCCAGGGCCCGGAAGGGTCGCTTGGCAAGCTTGCCGCGAGCCATGTGGCCCGCTTGGCGTCTCGGGTGCATACGATGATTGCCGGCGCCGATGCATTGCTGGCGGGTGAGGACGGGCCGGAGAATGGCCTGATCGCGGAGATATTGCTTTCCGTTCCGGCGGTCTCCATCGCCGGCGGCACCGACGAAATTCAGCGCAACATCATCGCCGAGCGGGTTCTCGGCATGCCCAAGGAGCCCCGATTCGACCGAGGCCCCTTCCGGGACGTCGCCCAGAACCGAAGTCCGGGTTGACGAGTGCTGCATCCAACCAAGAAGTGGGCTTTGACCAGCGCGGACTTTGGGGGTGGGGCGTTCGCGTTGTTGGTTGCAGCCCTCCTTCTGGGTGGCTGCGGCAACGGCAGCGAGGAAGTGGTTTCGGAGCAGTTGGTGCGTCCGGCCAAGGTGATTCAGGTGCAGGTGCCTGGAGTCGTCACGGCCCATGAATTCGTCGCGCGGGTGGAGGCAGCGCAGTCGATCGACGTGTCCTTTGAAGTCGATGGGGTCTTGGCGGAACTGCCGGTTCTGGAAGGTCAAACCATTGAGCGTGGCCAACTCGTCGCCGCGCTCGACCCGACCGACTTCCAGTTGGCCGTGCGTGAAGCGGAACTCGAGGTGGAGCTGGCGCGGCAGGATTGGGAGCGCAAGCGCCGCCTGCTGAACCAGAGCGGCATCGCCGCTTCGCTGGTGGAGGATGCCCGTTCCATGCACAAGCTGCAGCAGGTGCGGCTGGCACAGCGGCGGGAATCCCTGGCCAAGAGCCGGATCACAGCGCCCTTCGATGCCTATGTGGCGCGCCGCTATGTCGATAACTTCGTGCAGGTGGCTGCCACGGACAAGGTGATGCGGCTCAACGACCTGCACGAGCTGCAAGTGGTGGCGGGCGTGCCGGAGCAGTTGCTGGTCACCGTGAGCACCGAACAGGTGGTCAGCATCGACGCCATCTTCCCCTTCGCTCCGGAGCAGCGCTTTCCATTGATCCTGCGGGAAAACCGCGGTGAGGCGGATGCGGTGGCGCAGACCTACGAGGTCTCGTTCACCATGCAGCGGCCCGCCGAGTACAACATCCTGCCGGGCATGACCGCAGCCGTGCGCGTGGCCCTGCGCCCGGAGGCGGGCGCCTCGGCTGTGGCCCAGATTCCCGCCAGCGCCTTGGTCAGCGGGCCGCACAAGGGCTTCTTCGTCTGGCTCTACGATCCCGAGACCCAAGAAGTGCGCAAGCAGGCGGTGCAAGTCGGCCCGCCGACTGCCCATGGCGTGCCGGTCACGTCCGGGCTGCAAGGTGGGGAGCACGTGGTTTCGACGGGTGCCACCCAACTGCAGGAGGGCATGCGCATCCGCCCGATGGACGACGGCTTCGGCGGTTTGTAATGGCGGAAGAGGCCAGAGAGCCGCGCACGGGATGGAACATCGCCCGGTTCTCCATTGAGCGCCCGCTCTATCCCTGGTTGCTGATTGTCGGCTGTCTGTTCGGAGGGGCGTACGGCATCGACAGCGTGGGACGGCTGGAGGATCCAGCGTTTCCCATCAAGATCGCCTTGGTGCTGACCGAGTATCCCGGTGCGTCGGCGCGGGAAGTGGAGCAGGAAGTCACCGACGTGGTCGAAGCCGCCTTGCAGGAGCTGCCCTACATCGAGGAGTTGGTGTCGAAGTCGGTGGCCGGTCGATCCGAGGTTCAGGTCGAAATCAAGGAGGAGTACAGCTTCACCGAGGTGCAGCAGATTTACGATGAGCTGCGGCGCCGCGTAGGCGAAGCGGCAAGCCAGTTGCCGCCCGGCGCCGGTCCGCCCCTGGTCGAGGACGACTACAGTGACGTTTACGGCATCCTGTACGCCCTTTCCGCACCGGGCTACGACACCGCGGACGTTCAGGACATCGCCCGGCGCATCGTCACGGTCTTAAAGTCGGTGCCCGGCGTCGCCAAGGTGCAGGCCGGGGGCGAGCCGGAGGAGGCGGTCTTCGTCGAAGTGGATCACGTTCGCTTGGGACGCCTCGGCCTGCCCATGGACGCCCTCTTTTCCGGAATTGGCGCGGAAAACGACATCACCCCGGCCGGCTCCATCGCCTTTGAAGGCCGCCGGCTGCGCATTGCCCCGCAGATGGCCTTCGACAGCGCCGCGGCGGTGCGCGACATGCGGCTGGGACGACCGGGCTCCAGCGAGATCGTGCGCTTGGTGGACATCGCCAACTTGCGCCGGGAGCCGGTCGAGGTGCCGGGGGAGATCATTCGCCACAACGGCGAGCCGGTGTTCATCGTGGGCGTCTCTGTAATCCCCGAGGAGAACGTCGTGGAGGTTGGGCAGGCCGTGGACGCACGGATGCGGGTGCTGCTGGATGAGCTGCCCCTGGGTGTCAGCGCATTGGTCATCTATGCCCAGCATCAGGTGGTGGATGATGCCATCAGCCTGTTTCTCAGGAACCTGGCGCTGTCGATCGCTACCGTTGTGCTGGCCCTATGCGTCTTCATGGGCTGGCGGGCAGGCGCCGTGGTTGGCGCCGTGCTGCTGCTGACGGTCCTCGGCACCCTCGGCATCATGGCGGCGCTTGGCATTGAACTGCAGCGCATTTCTTTGGGCGCGCTGATGATCGCCATGGGCATGCTGGTGGACAACGGCATCGTGGTGGCGGAGGGCATGGTGATCGGCGTGGGCAGGGGGCTCACCCCCGCCGAGGCAGCTTCCCGTTCGGCGAGCCGCACCCAGTGGACCCTGCTCGGCGCGACCGTCATCGGCATCGTGGCGTTCGGGCCGATCAGCCTGAGCGAAGACAGTGGCGGCCAGTTCCTGCGCTCCCTGTTCCATGTGGTCGCCATCGCCCTCACGCTCAGTTGGGTACTGGCCATGACGGTAGTCCCGCTGCTCGGCAGCCGAATTCTCAAGGCGCGGCCCGAGCAATCGGAGGACGTTCTCTATTCCGGTTGGGCTTATCCGCCGTACCGGAGCCTCATCGCCTTTGGGCTGCGTCGCGCCTGGCTCGCCACGGCCGTCATCGTGGCCATTTTGGCCGCCTGCCTATGGGGCCTTCAGTTCGTCAAGCAGGGTTTCTTTCCGACCAGCAACACGCCGCTGTTCTACGTGGACTACCGGCTCGCGGAAGGCACCGACATCCTGGCCACGGCCCAGGACGTGGAGGGGCTCGAGCAGGCCCTGCTGGCTGAGGAGGACATCGTGGCGGTGACCAGCTTCATCGGCCGGGGGGCTCCGCGCTTCATTACGGTTATGAACCCGGAACAGCCCAATTCGGCCTATGCCCAGCTGGTGGTGCGGGTGCCTGACGTGCGTGGCATGGATGCCGTGATGGCCAAGACCCGAGATCGGCTGGGCGAACTGCGCCCCGATGCGGAGGTGCAGGTAACCCGGGCTGAGTTCACGCCCGGCGGCAGCGCCAAGATCGAAGCCCGCTTCTCCGGCCCTGATGCCGGGGTTCTGCGGGCGTTGGCTGACCAAGCGCTGGCGGTCTATCTGCGGCAAGGCCTCATCGAACGGCGCACCGACTGGCGCCAGCCCGCTCTGCAGATCACGCCCCGTTACGACGAGGCTCGGGCTCGACTGGCCGGCGTCTCCCGCCGCGACGTATCCGTGGCGCTGGCCTACGCCACCTTCGGGGTGCCCATCGGCCTGTACCGGGAGAACGAGAAGCTGATTCCCATCATCGCCCGGGCGCCCAAGGAGGAGCGCGCTGATGTCGCGGGCCTGCCGGACCGTTTGGTGTGGAGCCAGTCCCAGCAGCGCTACGTCCCCATGCGCCAAGTGGTTTCGTCCTTTGATCTCACCGCCGAGGACGCTGTGATCTTTCGCCGTGACCGCACCCGCACCATTCAGGCTCGGGCCAACGCGGTTCCGGGGCGGAATGTGAACCACGCCTTCAACTCGCTTCGTCCCCACGTTGAAGCCATTCCGCTGCCGCCCGGCTACGCGCTGGAGTGGGGGGGTGAATACGAATCCGACCAGGAAGCCTACGCCACCCTGCTGTCGAAAATACCCATGGCGCTCGCCGTGATGCTGCTGATTACGCTACTGATGTTTGGCCGCGTCAAGGAGACCCTGGTGATCTGGCTGTCGGTGCCCATGACGGTGTGCGGTGTCGTGCTTGGCCTGCTGGCCACCGATATCACCTTCACCTTTCCCGCTTTCTTAGGCTTCCTGAGCCTCTCCGGGATGCTGATCAAGAACTGCATCGTGCTGATCGATGAAATCGACAAGCGTCTGAAGGAGGGTGCGGCCACCTTGGAGACGATGGTGCAGGGTGCCGTCAGCCGCCTACGCCCGGTCATGCTGGCCACCGGAACCACCATCGCCGGCATGTCGCCGCTGTTGGCTGACCCGTTCTTCAAGGAGATGGCGGTCTGCATCATGAGCGGGCTCGCCTTCGCCACGCTGCTGACGCTGGTGGCGGTGCCGGTCTTCTATCGCATCGCCCTCGGCAAGCGCGTTGCGGACCGATCCGTTCAAGCGGCCTAACCCGACTCAGCGCGCACCGCCTGCAATTGGGCGCGGATCCCTTGGTGCTTCTCGCGGGTGAGCGGGTAGTTCCAGGCGATAAGCGCGCAGATCGCAAAGCCGATGGCCGGGCCGAAGGCGTAGAGCATGCGCAGGCCGAGGATTTCGCGCTCCGTGTTGGTCGCCCCTTCCGAAGGATCGTAGCCCACCCAGGCGAGCAGGGCGAAGGCCAGCGCCGGGCCGACGGACTGGCCGACCTTGACCACGAACGACCACACCGCGAAGTACCAAGCGGCGCGGTCTTCACCGCTCTCCAGGGTGTCGAGGTCGGCGATGTCGGCCAGCATCGAAGCTGGCACCACGGAAAAAGATGCGCCCAGGAAACCGGTGCAGGCGGTGATCGGCAGCATCAGGTAGAAGTCGCCGGCGCCGAGCAGCATGTACACGCAATGAAAGCCAGCGAATCCGAACAGGCCGAAGCACCAGGCGTGGTGCTTGTCGATCCGGCGGGCCACACGCAGCCAGAAGGGCACGCCGCTCAAGTTGAATGTGAAGAAGACCAGCAGCATCAGCATGACGTGCTCCTTCTGGTCCAGCGCGTCCAGGATGAACAGCGCCACGGTCACCGTGGAGATGGCCGCGCCCAATTGATTGACGAACAAGGCCAGCACCAGCCGCTTGAATGGGCCATTGCGCCACATCACCTGCAATCCGGGCAGCAAGGGCAGGCGCGGCGGCAGGTAGTCGGTGCGCTCGGTGACGCCGAACAGGGTGCCGCCCACCGTCAGCGGCAGCAGCACCAGCATCATGATGCCGATCAGCAGCAGGTTGTCGCCGATGGCGGCCATGCCTAGAAAGAACCCGGCCAACACCGGCACCAGCTTGCTGACCACGCTGGCACCCAGACCGATGCCAGTGCGCCAGGCGGTGACCCGGGTGCGTTCGTTGTAGTCCGGGGTGATTTCCGCGCCCCAGGCGTAGTAGGGAATGAACAGCATGGTCCAGCCGAGCCAGAAGACCACCAGCCAAGTCAGCATGTAGAGGGCGTCCACCGGGCCGCTCGGCAGAAACAGCTTGTAGATGGCCAGCATGAAAACGGGCACCGAGGCGGCCATCCACAGGCGTCGGCGCCCGTATCGGGACTGCGTGCGGTCGCTCAACCAGCCGATCAGCGGATCCGTGACCGCATCGAACAGGCGCGACCCCAACAGCACGGCGCTGGCCGCGGCCACGCCAACGCCGAGGCTTGATGTGTAGTAGGCGGGCACCAGCGACAGCACCGGAATGGCCGCCATCTGGATGGGCATGTCGGCCAGCCCGTAGCAGAACAGCGTTCGCCGCGGAACCGGCTCGACGGCCGGGGGCTGGTTCACGGGCGTGTCGGTGCCCACCGTTTAGCGCATCGCTCGGAAGGCGGTGCGCACCTCCTCGATGAACAGTTCCGGCTGCTCGAAGGCGGCGAAGTGGCCGCCGCGGCCAAGTTCGTTCCAATGGACGATGTTCGGGTAGCGGACCTCGGCCCAGGAACGGGGTGTCGGAATGATTTCCTTGGGAAAGATGCTGCAACCGGTGGGCACCGCCACGGTCTGATCGTTGCCGCCGGCGAAGGCCTGGCCGAAGCTCTCCCAGTAGAGGCGGGCGGAGGAGGCGCCGGCGCCGTTCAGCCAGTAGATCATGATGTTGTCGATCAGCTCATCGCGGCTGATCGCGTTTTCCGGATGGCCGTCGCAATCCGTCCAAGCCCAAAACTTCTCCAAAATCCACATCGCCTGTCCGGTGGGGGAATCAACCAGACCGTAGCCCAGGGTTTGCGGCCGAGTGCTCTGTTGCTTTGAGTAGCCGGAATCCCACTCTTGATAGTAACTGGCGCCCTTCAAGGCTTGCTTGTCGCGATCGGTGGGATTGGCCAAAGCCTCGGCGGTGGGCGCTGCGAAGGGCATGTTGAGGTGAACGCCCGCGCAGCGGCCCAGGTTCTGGATGCCGATGTAGGTGGTGACCGCCGCCCCCCAGTCGCCGCCTTGGGCGAAGTAGCCGTCGTAGCCCAGGCGCGCCATCAGTTGGTCCCAAGCCGAGGCGATCTTCTCCACCCCCCAGCCGGTGGCTGCGGGTTTGCCGGAGAAGCCGTAGCCGGGCAGGGAGGGGCAGATGATGTGGAAGGCGTCGGCGGGGTCGCCGCCGTGGGCGCCGGGGTCCGCCAGCGGCTCGATGACCTTGTGGAACTCCACCACCGATCCGGGCCAGCCGTGGGTGATCAGCAACGGCCTCGCTTGCGGCGACGGACTTCGATGGTGAATGAAGTGGATGCTCAAGTTTTCGATGGTGGTCCTGAACTGGGCGAAGCGGTTCATCAAGGCTTGGCGGGCGGACCAGTCGTAACGCTCTGCCCAGTAGCGACAGAATTCCTGGGCGTAGGCCAACGGAACGCCTTGGCTCCAGTCGTCCGGCGTCTCGGCTTCCGGCCAGCGAGTTTCGGCCAAGCGCCGTTTCAGGTCGTCGATGTCGGCGGTTGGCACGTCGATGGCGAAGGGTTCGATGGTGGTCATGGGATCAAATGCTCCTTTATTGGACGAATCACGGTGAATTAGCCCCAAGTATGGCGAATGTCGCACAAGGTGTGCAGAGAAATCGACTTCCCGTGCCCATTTTCCTTTCGATAATGGCTCTAACTAGGCAACGGAGAGCCCGTTATGGACGCCCAGGAACTGATGGAGCGGCACCGGCCGCAGCTCATCGAAACCCTTAGGAACGCCTCGCCTGCCGTGCAGGGCAATGCCGAAATCATGGAATTCCTCAGCAGGGTGCTTGATGACGAGGAAAAAGTCGATGTCATGCCGCCGCGCCGCCCGGTGCTGCCGGGCGAAGACGTGTTCTGGTGGTGCGTGGAGCAGCTGTTGCTGCTCACCGACATCGTCCGGCCCGCCACCGACCCCTACCTGCTCATGATTATTGAGGACCTGAAGTCCTTCGCCGGGCGCCTTGAGCGCAGTGAACCCCTGCCGCCCGGCTACCAAGTGGGGT
Organism: Pseudomonadales bacterium; assembly: GCA_022827905.1. Classification (GTDB taxonomy): domain Bacteria; phylum Pseudomonadota; class Gammaproteobacteria; order Pseudomonadales; family Azotimanducaceae; genus Azophilus. The sequence goes on from JAJEIQ010000040.1 coordinate 15,614, forward strand.
GGCTGGATTTCGACGAGCCGATTGATGGCTAGGAGCCTGCGCCATGGGAAGGCGATGCCTCAGACTGCCGAGTGGGCGGCGTACCGCCAAGCGGCCCGATTGCCTACAATAGGATGGCTCGCCGTTGACCTGAGTGAGGAGAAGCGATTGCCACGATTTGAGATGCCGGGCACCGAGGCGCAGCTTGCGGGGGCGCTTGAGGACGTCAATCTGCCCACGCTGCTGATGACTTTGGCCCACCTGACCGGCGAAGGGTCCTGGCTGGCCGAGCGCTACGCCCCAGCGCCCATCGCGGTGCCGGAAGGCGGCCTGTTTCCCGATGACACCGGGGGCTACGATCCGGGTGTTGCTGCGGAGATACGGGGCGCTGCCGCTCAGACATTGTGCCGCCTGCGTCGCGAGCGCACGGAGCTGCCGCCGCCGCCAAGCGTTGCGCAAATGGCACGGATGATGACTTTCTCCTTGGTCGAGCCGATTGACGAAGCCTACGCCGCCATGCTCCTGGAGGAGACCGCCTTCGTTGACCGCGATGCGCAGTGGCGGCGGCAGTTGGCGGCGTCCGGCGCGCGCTCGCGGTCCGATTTCAACGTCGTCGTGGTCGGCGCCGGCATGTCCGGCATCTGCATGGGGGCCAAGCTCAAGGCGGCGGGCATCCCGTTCACCATTCTTGAGAAGAACGATGCGGTGGGCGGTACCTGGTACGAAAACACCTACCCGGATTGCGGCGTCGATACGCCCAATCACTTCTACTCCTACTCCTTCGAACGCAATCCCGATTGGTCGGGCTACTTCTCCAAGCGCGATGAGCTTCACGCCTACTTCGAGCGCTGTGCGGACCGCTTCGGGCTGCGCCCGCACATTCGCCTGCAAACCGAAGTGACGGCGATGGCCTATGACGAGTCCGGTGGCCGCTGGCGCATTGACGTCCAAAACTCCGCGGGCGGTGCAGAGACTCTCACCGCCAACGCCGTGGTCAGCGCCGTCGGCCAGTTGAATCGGCCAGCGATGCCGGACATCGAGGGCATCGACGCCTTTTCCGGGATCCTGTTCCACTCCGCGCAATGGCGTTCGGACGTCGATTTGGCAGGCAGAAAAGTGGCCATAATCGGCACCGGCTGCAGCGCCGTGCAATTGCTGCCGAAGACCGCGGCGGTGGCCGCCAAGGCAACCGTCTTCCAGCGAACGCCGCATTGGGTCACGCCCAACCAGGACTACTACCGGTCGGTGGAGAAGGGGCAGATCTGGGCGCTGAAGCACATTCCCGGGTACGCGCAGTGGCATCGCGCCCGCATGGTTTACGCCTACTCGGACCGCAACTGGGCGGCGGTGACGACAGATCCCGAATGGCCACGTCCGCAGGAGGCCATGAACGAGACCAACGATGCAATGCGCGAGGCCCTGACCGGCTACATCGTCGATCAGTTGGGCGACCGTCGCGACCTCGCGCCGGCGTGCACGCCCGACTTCCCCGTGTTCGGCAAGCGGCTGATCATCGACAACAACTGGTACGGCACCTTGGCGCGGGACAACGTGGTCTTGGTGACCGAGCCCATAGCGCGAATCGACCCCGAAGGGATGCGCACCACCGATGGCGCGCTGCATGAAGCGGACGTGATCATCGCCGCCACCGGCTTCAAGACCAACGAGTTCCTTTGGCCGATGGCGGTGGCCGGGCGCTCCGGGGCCAGGCTGGACCGCCGCTGGGGCGACGCTCCCCAGGCCTTCAAGGGCACCACCGTGCCGGACTACCCCAATTTCTTCTGCCTCTACGGTCCCAACACCAACATCGTGCACGGCGGCAGCATCATCTACCAAGTGGAGTGCCAAGTTCACTACATCATGCAGTGCCTCGCCCTCATGGTAACCCAAGGGGTTCGCTCAATGGAGGTGCTGGAGGCCGCGAACGACGCCTACAACGTCGAGGTCCAGGCGTTAAGCAAAAACTTGGCTTGGGGCCATCCCGGCGTCTCAAGTTGGTACAAGAACAGCCAAGGCCAGGTCGTGAACAATTCCCCGTTCAGCCTGCACGAATTCTGGCAGCGGCTGCACGACCTGGAGCCGGAGCACTACGCGCTTGTTTGATCGGGCGCAATTCAACCTATAATCCGGCCCTTCGAAATCTCCGATCAAGGATGAACTCATGAAGCTCTACGACAGCAAGCTGGCCCCCAACCCGCGCCGCGTGCGCATGTTCATGGCGGAGAAGGGGATTGAATGCGAAACCGCTCAGGTCGATATCATCCAAGGCGAAAACTTGAGCGATGACTTCCTCGCCATCAATCCCCGGGGGGTGCTGCCCACCTTGGTGCTTGATGACGGGACGGTGCTCGACGAGTCCGTGGCCATTTGCCGCTACCTGGAGGAGATCCAGCCGCAGCCGGCGCTGATGGGCACCGACCCGGTGAGCAAGGCGCACATCGAGGCGCGCCAGCGACACATGGAGTTCGATGGCCTGATGGGCGCGGCGGAAGCGTTTCGCAACAGCTTTCCGGGCTTCGCCAATCGGGGTTTGCCCGGCAACGCGGGGGCGGTGGATGCCGTGCCCGAGCTGGTGGAGCGCGGCAAGAACACGGTGCAACGCTTTTATGAGCGATTGGACCAAGCCTTGGCGCAATCCGAGTTCGTGGCCGGCGATGCCTTCACCATCGCTGACATCACGGCGCTGTGCACCGTCGATTTTGCGGCCGGTGCTGCCCGGGTGCCGATCCCGGACGACTGCGAAAACCTCAAGCGTTGGCACGCGGCGGTGTCTGCGCGCACCAGCGCAGCGGCCTAAGGCGCTCGCCATGCGCCCGCTTGCTGCCGCGCTTGCCCTGTTTATGGCGCTGACGGCCTGCGCCGCGCCGGAGGACGCCGCCGTGCCGGTCAGCGACGCCTGGAGGGCGCCGCGGGGGCCGGATGGGGTTCATCCGGACCTGAACGGCATCTGGCAGGCGCTCAATGAAGCCAACTACGACATTGAGCTGCACATGGCCCGCTCCTCCCTGCAGGAGCGCGAAGGGCCGCATGGGCCGCTGCCGGCGCCCAAAACGCTCTACCTTGGCGCGGTAGGAGCGGTGCCGCCGGGCATGGGCGTGGTTGACGGCGGCAAGATTCCGTACAAGCCGGAGGCCTTGGCGAAAAAGCTGGAAAACCAGGCCAACTGGATCGACCGGGATCCGGAGGTGAAGTGCTACCTGCCGGGCGTGCCGCGGGCCACCTACATGCCGCAGCCGTTGCAGATTTTTCAAAACGCCGATTCCATCTTCATCGCTTACCAGTATGCCGGTGCGGTGCGTGACATTTACATGGAAGATCCTGGGCCAGCGCCGATCGATTCCTGGATGGGCTGGTCCCACGGCCGCTGGGAAGGCGACACCTTGGTGGTGGAGGTCACCGGCCAGTTGGATTCGACTTGGTTTGACCGGGCGGGCAACCACCACAGCGCCCAAATGAAGGTGACCGAGCGTTACACCCCGATGGGGCCCAACCATCTCCACTACGAGGCCACCATAGAGGACCCGGAAACCTTCACCGAACCTTGGACCCTGTCCATGCCCCTGTACCGGCGCATGGAGCCGGACGTCCGGCTGATGGAGTTTCGCTGCGTGGAGTTCGTGGAGGAATTGATGTACGGCGAGTGGCGGCGCAACCCGCTCCCCCGGTCGGTCCCCTGACCGCTGGAAAGAGTCGATTCCCTGACGTGCCGGCAGGAGTGGCAACAACATTGGAAATCAGGAGGCCTGAACGATGACGAAAATCCTCTATCGCTTGCTCTGCGCCGGCTTGGCCTGGGCCATGGCCCAGGGCGCTCAGGCGCACCACGCCTTCGGCGCCGAATTCGATCCCAACCGGCCATTGGTTCTGCGTGGCCCGGTGGTCAAGGTGGAGTGGGTGAATCCGCACGCCTGGATCCACATGGAGCACACCACCGAAGACGGGGAGAAGGAGGTTTGGATGGTGGAGGGCGGCACCCCGAACACCTTGCTGCGCCGTGGCCTGAACCGCAATTCGCTGCTGCCGGGCACGGAGATCGTCGTGGACGGCTACCAGAGCAAGGACCGCTCCAAGCGGGCCAATGGGCGTGACGTCACCTTCACCGACGGCCGCAAGATCTTTATGGGCTCCTCCGGCACCGGCGCCCCCCGCGACGGACGCGATCCGACGGAGCCCCCACCGGGTTAGATCCTCTTATGCAGGTGGGTGCGCGGCGGGGGCATCCGGCACGCAGGGAGCATCGGTCGAACGCAAGGAGCGAGTGGTTGCGCGGCGCGGGCATCCGGCACGGATAAGGCTCCCCGCGATGCCCTCGAACTCCAGCACCACGCCCCCGCCTGGCGTGCCGGATGCCCGCGCCGCGCAACCACTCTCGGAGTTACCAATCGAACAGCCCGTTCAGCGTTACAGCAAATTGACGATGCGGCTGTACTTCAGCGTAATTTCGCGGCGGGGATCGCCGGCAAAGTCCCGGTCGTCGAACTCGTTGTACACGAGGTACAAGCCGGCGTTGGCGGTTTGCAGCCAGGCGAATCGCAGGTTGGTGGCGAGGACGTTTTCGCGGTCATCGTACTGAACGAGGGCCTGCAGGGACATGCGGGGGGTGAATGAGTAGGTGAGCCGCAAGCGGGCCACGTTTACGGTGAACTCCCCCCCAGGCAGCTCGAAGTCGTTGTAAATCCAAGACAGTTCCGAATTGAACTTCTCGCCGATTCGCCAACGCAGGCTGCTGTCGAAGTTGATGCGGTCGCCGCCGAAGCGGCCTCCGATCCTGGAGCGGATGGAAAAGCTCAGCGGCGCCGCTTGATCGGTCCAGAACACGAGCTGGGCCTCCTTGTGGTCGTAGCCGCCCGGCGGAACCACCACGCCATCATGGATTTCAAAAGCCTCGCGCACGCCCTCGCGGGTGAAGTTGATGCCAGTGTGGATCTCTAGGCCCGACTTCCATTCCCAGTGGTTGTCGATGTGCAGGAAGTCCGACTCGTGGTAGCCGTCGCCGTAGCCCCAATAGCCGAAGTAGGCGATGTGCGGGCGCAGTTCGTGCAGCCCCCAAAGGTTGTTCGGGCGAATGCGCCGAAGTGTGCGTGCGCTTGCCTTGCGGTAGGCCCGCCGGGCAAGAAAGCCCACTTCGGGATTGAAGTTCGTCGCCACCTCGGTGTAGGAGACGGCGTTCGCCCAGTTTTCGGAGTTGTAGTCCGCACCGAGCTTGAATGCTTGGTCGCTGCCGCTGAGATGGGGCGAGTCGGTTTTCGCGGCCCATCCGTTGATGGAGGCCACTTCGCCCAGGCCGAGACGTCCGTCGATGGCGTAGGTGCGGTTGGAGCCGCCACCGATGCCGTCCGCGCCATCTCGGTTGACGAACATGACGCCCAAGGCGGAGCGATTGGGCAGCTCCTGCTTGAGGCGTGCCACCGAGTAGTCGTTGCGCGGCGCTACCCCGGTGACGGCATCTGAACGCATGTGCAAAAGGCCCACCTGGGTGTTGCCGCCCACCTTGCCGGATAGGCGCAGGCCGCCTTCGATGGGAATCTGGCCACCGTCCTCGCTGATGCCGATGCGTCGGCTGAAGAACAGTTCCGCCTGACCCGGATCGCCAACGGTGAACAAGCCCGCGTTCTCGAGGAAAAACGGGCGCTTCTCGGCGAAGAAGAGGCTGAAGCGGTCCAGATTGACCTGAATCTCGTCCGCCTCCACTTGGGCGAAGTCGGTGTTGTAGGTGGCATCCAAGGTCAGGCTGGGGGTCAGCGAGTACTTGATGTCCACGCCGAGTTCGGTATCCGTTTCGGTGCCATCGAGCGACGGTCCGCCCTTGTGGCCTCTAGCCAGGCCATAGGGCATGAACTGCAGGTTGCGTTGTGACGGCACCTGCAACCCGGTCATGGCGCCCGCCTGCGAAACCCGGAGCAGGTTGTGCTGGCGCGGCAAGGGTGCCCAAAAGGCTTGCTCGTTGTTGCGGCGGATGTTGCGCTGAAAGTTGATGCCCCAGGTCTGGACGGCGTCGCGGTCGTAGCGCAGGGAGGTGAAGGGGATCAAAAACTCGGCGCTCCAGCCGTAGTCGCCGATCCGGCTGGCCACGGTCCAGCTCGTGTCCCAGTTGAGGTTGAAGCCGCCGACGCCGCCGGAGCCGAAGCGGCGCCCAATGCCCTCCTGGGTGACTTGGCCGTCGTACTCCACGCCAGCCGGGTTGGTGCCGAAAATGAAACCGTTCTGGCCGTCCTGGTAGGTGTCCAAGAGAAGCTGAAAGCTGTCCGTTTCGTTCAGGTCGCTGTCCCGCCGGCTGTCGGCGACGATGATCCCGCTTGGCTCGCTGTCGTAGCACACCGCGCCGATGTAGAGGGCATCTTCGGTGAAACCGACCCACACTTCAGTGCGCTGGCTGGCCGGACGCCCTTCATCGGGCCGCGTTTGGGTGAAGCCGGTGGCCGCGGGAAGGGATCGCCAAGCCCGGTCGCCAAGCACGTCGCCATCGATGACGGGCGTCATTTCAAGGGCCGAGGCATGCAGAGCCGGTGCCGCCGCAACGCCGTTGGGGCACGCGGACAGCAGGCATAGCGTCAATGCTCCCGCTGATGTGAGTTTGTTGGCTGGATGGGACACTAGGACGCTTCGTGCTTGGCGCGCATGGCCCGCACCGACTCGCGAACCAGCTGGCGCAGCACGTCGTTGTCCACGTCGTCGAGCTTGTTGATGTAGAGGCAGGACTTGCCGGTTTTATGCTTGCCGAGCCTTTCCAGCAGTTCGGCGCAACCCTGGAAGCCGGGCATGATGTAGAGCACCAGGGATTGCTTGCGCGGGGAGACGCCAGTGAGCGGCATTTCGCCTTGCTGGCCGCTCGGGTAGGCGTAGCGGTAGCGGCCGAACCCAATGATGCTCGGCCCCCACATCTTGGGCGTCTCACCCGTTTCGGCCGCCATGAACGCCATAACAGCACGGCAATCGCGTCGCCGCACGGGGTTCTCCACCGCGTTCAGAAACTGCTCCACGCTGGCGCCGGTGGGGACGGTCTTGTTCTTGGCTTGTCTTGGCTGCGTCACGTTGAACTTGACTCCCTCCAAAATGTTTCAATAATGTGTTGTCTATGTTTCCATAGACGTAACAAAGAAAGCAGATTGAAAGTAGGTGATTCTCTGGATTTAGTTTACAATTCAACCCGCGTTCAGAATTCGCTGCCGGGTGGAACTCTGTGCTTGGGCGAAGGAATGAGGGTGAACTGAGGGGCAACTAAAATCAATAATTTGGGCTAGGCGGGGTGGATTGGCGTTGGCTGCACTCCTTTGTCTCGGCTCAATTCTACAAGATTAAGTGAACATTGGCATACGTAGGCGCGACCCCGACGGGCAGTGGAATTCCACGTCCGGAGGGAGAATTCGAAGGGCTGGCTGACGCGCTGGACTTTGCGGCGCGGGGGCAAACCGGCTACAACTTCTACAGCGGCTCCGGCGAGCTGGACGCCGCGGTGCCCTATGCCCAGCTCCGCCAACAAGCCGTCGCCACCGCCCGCCGTCTGGCCCACCTCGACCTGCCGCGCCACTCCAGGGTGGCCATCATTGCGGACACGGATCCGCTGTTTCATCGCTTCTTCTTTGCCTGTCAGTACGCTGGCCTGATTCCCGTGCCCATGCCCGCCGCCTTGCAAATGGGCGGTGGCGACGCCTATGTGGGCCAGATTCAACGCATGATGGAACGCTGCGGGGCCGCAGTGGCCGTGGCGCCGGACAGCTTTGTCGACCTGCTGCAAACCGCCGCTAAGCCGTTGGGCTTGGCCTTTGTCGGTGGCGAAGCGGATTTCGATGCATTGCCGCAAGCCACCGAGGCGCTGTCTCCGATGCGCGGCGATGAGCCCGCCTATCTCCAGTACACGTCCGGCAGCACCCGGTTTCCGCGCGGGGTGGAGATGTCCCAACGCGCCGTGCTGTGCAATCTTCGCGAAATTGGGGAGGTCGGCGCCCAACTGCGCGATGACGACCGGGTGGCATCCTGGTTGCCGTTCTACCACGACATGGGCTTGGTGGGATGCGTTCTAGTCCCCTTGGTCTACGCCCTGTCCGTGGATTACTTAAGCCCGCGCACATTCGCCATGCGCCCGCGGCTGTGGCTGAAGCTGATTTCCGAGAACCGCTGCACGTCGTCGTCGAGCCCGCCGTCCGGGTACGGCCTGTGCGCAACCCGGCTGCGGCTCTCCGATCGGGAGAAGTACGATCTCTCGTCTTGGCGCATTGCCTGTGTTGGCGCGGAGCGCATCAATCCGCGCCTCCTTGAGCGATTCAGCCAGGTGCTGGGCCCCGCCGGGTTCGACCCCAAGGCCTTTGTCGCCTGCTACGGCATGGCTGAATGTGGGCTGGCCATCAGTTTCGCACCTCTGGACAATGGCCTTGATGTGGACGTGGTGGACAAGGAGTCGATTAGCGCTTCCGGCTTTGCGAAGCCCGCAGCAGGCGCAAGCGGCGTCCTGAAGCTGGCCGATTGCGGGGCCGTTATGCCGAGCTACGAGTTTCGAATTTGCGATGATGAAGGCCGTGAAGTGGCGGAGCGTCACTGCGGACACATTTTTGTGCGTGGCCCGAGCGTCATGCGCGGCTACTTCAATGACGCCGAGGCAACGGCAGAGGTGTTGGATGATTCGGGTTGGTTGGACACCGGCGACATCGGTTACCGCATGGGTCGCCATCTGGTCGTCACCGCCCGCAGCAAGGACGTCATTATCGTCAATGGCCGCAACATCTGGCCCCAGGATCTGGAGCAGTTGGCGGAAAGCTCCCCGGGCGTTCGCATTGGCACCACAACCGCTTTTGAAGCCACTCGGCCGAATGGGGATCCGCTGGTCGTTCTGGTGGTGGAGAGCAAGCGAGCTGAACCCGATCTGCCAAGGCGCATCGAGTCCCTGGTGCGCGAGCATTTCGGCGTCACGTGCTACGTAGAGATCGCGCCGCCGCGGACCCTGCCGCGCACCTCCTCGGGCAAGCTCTCCCGAGTGACCGCCCGTGCTGGTTTCCTTGACCGGACCCATTGGGATGAGGCCGGCAATCCCGCGCCGATGGCCGCACCCGTCGTGGAGAGCGCCCGGCTCGCCAACGGCTGAAAGCCCTTTTCATCTTAGCTATTTGAAATCGCCCACTGTCGCCGTCACCGGCCTGACCGGATTCATCGGCAGGCGTCTGGCGGTCAAGCTTGTGGCCGCGTCCATCGAGACGCGGGCCATCATCAGGAAACCCGCCGCCGCGTTGGACGCCCCCATCTCACCTTGGGTCGCTGGCTTGGACGATGTGGATGCGTTGACCGATGCGTTGGCCGGGGTGGACGCCGTCGTGCATCTGGCTGGCACGGTGCGCGGCGCGCGGCCCCGGGACTTTGCGGCCGCGAACAGCAAGGCGGTCAACCATTTATGCGCTGCGGCCCTGCGCCAAGCCAAGCCGCCGGCCATGTTGCTGGTTTCGTCGCTGGCCGCCACCGAGCCGCAGCTTTCCGACCACGCGGCCAGCAAGCGGGCCGGCGAGCAGGCGCTGGCGGCGCATCCGCAAATCGATTCGACCGTCATTCGCCCGCCCGCCGTTTACGGTCCGGGAGACCGTGAACTCACGCCACTGTTCCGCCTGATGCGGCGTGGTTGGATCCTAGTGCCCGGCAATCCCACGCAAAGGCTGTCCTTCCTCTACGTCGATGATTTGGCCGACGCCATCCTTTGCTGGCTGCAGGCGCCTCGAAGCTGCCGGGGGCGGCAGTTCAGCATCGACGATGGCGCCGAAGACGGCTACGATTGGCCCGCCATAGCGGCGGCGGTGGGTGCCCGCAGGACTCGGATCCTAGTGATTCCCACGCCCCTGTTGCAAGGAGTGGCCCAGGTGAACGTCGGTCTTTCGCAGCTCCTTGGCCGTGCGCCGATGCTGACGCCGGGCAAGGTTCGGGAACTTGGCCATGGTCGTTGGGTGGGCGGCGGCGATGACTTCGGCGCCGCCACCGGTTGGCGGCCAAGACACGATCTGGCCAGCGGACTTGAATTGACATTCAACACTTAAAGACGGGAACGCGATGGATAGTCCTCTTGAACTGGAATTGCGCGAACTGCTAGCCGGCATCACCGCACTGCCCCCCGACTTCACTGCGGATACGGATTTGCTGGATGCGCTGGCCCTCGAATCGGCGCAGATCATGGAGTTCGTCATGGAAGTGGAGGACCGCTTCGACATCATCATCGACCAGCGGCAACTGGCCGAGGTGCGCAACATCGCCCATTTGGCGGCCGTGGTCGGCAAGGCCGTGGCATGAGCCTGCTGGCCAAGTTTGCGGCGGTGGAGGAAGCCCGGCGCGGGTTGGGTGAGGCCGACCCCACCCGTACGGTGATCGAGCGTCTGGAATCCCCCACATTGGGCGTAATTAACGGTGCCCCCACCATTTTGGCGGGCACCAACAACTACTTGGGGATGACCTTTGACGCGCAAGCGGTTGCAGCGGGCCGCGACGCCTTGACCCAGGCCGGCACCGGCACCACGGGATCACGCATGGCCAACGGCACCTACGCGGCCCATGTGGCGCTCGAAGCGGAGCTTGCGGACTTTTACGGCTATCCGGCGGCGGTGGTGTTCTCCACTGGGTATGCGGCCAATCTGGGCGCCTTGTCGGCGCTGCTCGGTGCCGGTGACGCGGTGCTGCTCGATGCCGATGCCCACGCCAGCCTGTTCGATGGCTGCCGCCTTTGCCCCGCCGATGTCTACACCTTCCGGCACAACGATCCAGAAAGCTTGGACAAGCGCTTGAGGCGTCTCGGAGCGCGGGCGCAAAACGCCTTGGTGGTTGTCGAGGGCCTTTACGGCGTTCTCGGCGACCGTGCGCCGTTGGCCGACATCGCGGCGGTCAAGGATCGCCATGGCGCCTGCCTGCTGGTCGATGAGGCCCACTCCCTCGGCGTGGTCGGTGCCGAAGGGCGGGGTGTTGTGGAGGAGGCCGGCATCATGGATCAGGTTGACTTCGTGGTGGGCACGTTCAGCAAGAGTTTGGGCACCATGGGCGGCTTCTGCGCCAGCCGCCACGAGGAAGTGGCGCTGTTCCCCTATGCCAGCCGGCCCTACATGTTCACCGCCTCGCCGTCCCCGGCCACCATTGCTTGCACGCGCGCCGCCCTGCGGACGCTGCGCACCCGCCCGGAGCTTAAAGCTCGCCTATGGCGCAACGCCAACCGCTTGCACCAAGGGCTCTCCCAGCTTGGGGTGGACTTGGGCGAGGCCGCAAGCCCGGTCATGTCCGTGCGCCTGCAGCGAAGGGAAGATGCCCTGGCAGCGTGGAACGGCTTGCTGGCCGAGGGCGTTTACGTCAATCTGTTCCTACCCCCTGCGGCGCCGGGCGGCGGCAGCATGCTGCGCATGAGCGTTAGCGCCGCCCACACCGACGACCAGCTCGACCGCATCGTTGCCGCCTTGGCCAAGGTGATGAGGGCGCTTGGCGCATTGGCTTGAGTCCCGCCATGTGGCTCCCCCTCGCTACCGACGACGCCCCTGATCCGACGGAGGTGGGTGGCAAGGCCGCGTCACTGATTCGCCTGCGCCAAGCGGGTTTTGCGGTGCCCGAGGGCGTAGTGCTGAGCGCCGGGTTCTTTGCCCCGTGGCGGGCCGGCATCCGTGCGTCCCGAGAGTGGCATGAATTTCTGACGCTGCTAGGTCGCACCCTATCCGGACGCTCTCTTTCCGGGCACTGGGGCGCCGAGTTCGCCCAAGCCTGTGAACGGGTCAAGTCCTTGGCCAGGGACCTGCCGTGGACCGCTGACCAAAGGGCGCAAATTGAGGCTGTTCGGGCTCAAATGGGTGCGGGCTTGTTGGCGGTGCGTTCGTCATCGCCCGAAGAGGACTTGGCGGGGGCCTCGTTTGCGGGCCTCTATGAGACCTTCCTGGACGTGGCGCCCGCCGATTTGCCGGAAGCGGTCCGCGCCTGCTTTGGCGCCTGCCTTGACCAGCGGGTGATGCTGTACAAGGCGCGCATGAACATTGAACGCATTGAACCCGCCATCGCGGTGGTGGTGCAGAGGCGCTTGGCCGCCGATGTGTCCGGAGTGGCGTTTTCGATCAATCCCAAGACCAACGACTTTGATGAACTGCTCATCAACGCCAATTGGGGGTCCGGCGACGCCTTGGTTGGGGGCGCCGTCACGCCGGACGCCGTCCTAGTCGATAAGGTGACCGGCGAAGTGGTCGACTACCGGCTCGGCAGCAAGGGCGACGATCGGCCAGCGCAGCGGTGCTTGGCCGACCCGGAACTTGCTTCGCTGGCTGAGACAGTGCAGCGGGTCGAGGCGCTCTTCGACTGTCCGGTGGACGTGGAGTGGGCCTTCGCCGAGGGGCGGCTCCAGCTACTGCAGGCGCGGCCCGTCACTGCCTACGTGCCCCTGCATCCTTCTCTGCTCACCGCGCTAGGCGAGCCTCGGCGTCTCTACATGGACGGCTACCTCACCGACGGCATCACCATGAGCAACGCCACGACGCCGATGACCGATGACGTGTTCAATCTGCTGTACCGGCTGTTCTGGCAGTGGCTGCTGAAGGTGCCGGCGACGCAACGCGATCACTCGAGCATGGGCGTACACACGCAAACCGGACGGCTCTACATCGACCTGTCCCTGTACATGCCCCTGCTCGACCGGGTGAAGCGTTTCGCCAAGGCGGCGGATGCCATGAACCCCATCGTGGCCCGCGTGCTCAGGTCTCCCGCCATGGACCGCTACCGCCTTGACCGAGTGCCTCGCCAAGTCCGCCTGGTGCGGCTGCTGGGTCATTTGCCCGCCATTCTATGGCGGGGCAGGCGGGCCATCGCGGCGTTGTCGGCGCCGCTGTTGCGTCCCCGCCGCTTTGATGCGGACTACGAGCGCGCCATCGCCGAGTTCACCGAATGGATCGAACGGCCGATCGACTACTCGCGTTCCGTCTCGGACAGCCTGCAGGAAGCCATGGCACGTGCCGCCCAGACGATACTGAAGTCTTCCTATCCGGCGTTCTTGCAGTTCTACTTCCTGTCGTTCCGCATCAAGGCGCTCGCGGGATCCAAGTCCGCGGAACGGCGCGCTTGGGCGAACGCGATTCTCGGCAGCCAAGGGGACGATCTCGTGTTGCGCATGGGGCTGGCGATCTACGACCTGGCCCAATTGCTGCCGATTGCGGAGTTTGAGGACATCGACGGCTTGGCGGCGAAGCTTCGGCGGCGCGACCTGCCGCCTGCTTTCCTGGCGGGCTGGGACGACTTCGTGCGCCGCTTCGGATGCCGCGGGCCGCTCGAAATGGAGCTTGCCAACCCCAAGTTCGGGGAGGCCCCGGAACTGGCGCTGCGGCAAATGGCTTCGCTGGTTAGGGGTGGCGAGGCCTTCAATCCCCATGACATGGTGCGCCGGCGAGCGGCGCAACGGGAGCAAGCCTACCGCAGCCTGATGGCGGCGCTGCCGCCGCGCAAGGCCCAGCGCTTGCGCAGATACTACGCCAAGGCCAGCCGCTACGCCGCCTCAAGGGAGCTGTTCAAGCACCACATCATGCAGGTGTACGAGCGGGTGCGCCGGCTGCTGCTGCACCGCGCCGATGCCTTCGTTCAAGCCGGGCGGCTCGACCGCCCCGAGCAGATATTCGAGCTGTGGGTCGAGGACGTGGACCGGGCGACCGTAGATCCGGCGTTTGACCTGCGCGATTGCGTTGAGGCGCGCGGCGCCTTTGCCCGCAAGCTCGCCGCCCACGTGCGTGCCTTTCCAATGTTCATCGACTCCCGAGGGCGCAGGGTCCATCCGCCCGTTGACGACCCACCGGGCGTTCTGACCGGAGCGCCGATTTCACCGGGCGTCGCCCGTGGGCCGGTGAAGCTGTTGGCCGACCCATCCGAGAAGCCGGTTTTGCCGGGCGATGTCCTGGTGGCGGTGACCACGGATCCCGGCTGGACGCCGGTGTTCATCAACGCCGCTGCGGTCGTGCTCGAGGTTGGCGGCGAGCTGCAGCACGGCGCGTTGGTGGCCCGGGAGTACGGCAAGCCCTGCGTGAGCGGCATTGTGGACGTGACCGCCCGGTTCCAGGACGGGCAGCAGGTGGAGGTGGACGGCGACACCGGCAGGGTCCGTCTGCTGAGTTAAACTGCCCGCTTCATGTTTGCCGTTGGAATGCAAGCCGATGCCGAAAAAGCGAGCCGCCTTCATTGGCCTGGGGGTAATGGGGTATCCAATGGCCGGGCACTTGGCCCGCGCCGGCTGGGGGATGCGGGTTTACAACCGTACTGCGGAGCGGGCTCGGCAGTGGGTGCAGGAACACGGCGGCGAATGCGCAAGCTCGCCCCAGGAGGCCGCTGCCGGGGCTGATTTGGCGTTCGTCTGCGTGGGCAATGACGATGACGTTCGCAGCGTTTGCCTGACCGAGACTGGTGCCTTGAGCGGCATGGCCTCAGGCAGCGTCCTAGTGGATCACACCACCGTTTCCGCCGAAGTCGCACGGGAGCTGGCTACCGCCGCCAGCCGGCAGGGCGTCGGCTTCGTGGACGCCCCGGTGTCCGGTGGCCAAGCCGGGGCGGAGAACGGCCAACTCACCATCATGGCCGGCGGTGCCGCCGCCGACTACGAACGGGCCCTGCCGGCCATGGATTGCTACGCCCGCTTCGTTCGCCTGATGGGACCGGCGGGCGCCGGACAGCTCACCAAGATGGTGAATCAGATCTGCATCGCCGGCGTTCTGCAGGGCTTGAGCGAAGGCATCGACTTCGCCCAACGGGCAGGGCTCGATGCCGGCGCCGTTGTGGAGGTCATCGCCAAGGGTGCCGCCCAGTCCTGGCAAATGGAGAACCGGGCGCACACCATGGCGGCGGGTGAGTTCGACTTCGGCTTTGCCGTGCAGTGGATGCGCAAGGACCTCGACATTGTGCTGCGCACCGGACGCGCCTTGGGTGCGAGACTGCCGCTAGCGGCCTTGGTTGACCAGTTCTACGCGGATGTGGAAGCCAAGGGCGGCAGCCGCTGGGACACCTCCAGCCTCATTGCACGGCTTAGGGACTGAATTGCGATCGACGGATTTCCCCAACTCATTGCGAGGGCAGGATGCCCTCGCTCCGAAGGAAAAGCCTCGAACGAAGGTCGGCTCGAGGGCATCCTGCCCTCGCTCCGGCGTTGGTTCGGGCCTTCTAGCGATTGCCCAAGGGCACGAAGTCGCGTTGCTGGTGGCCTTGGTAGAGCTGACGGGGCCGGCCGAGGCGGTAGCTGCCGCCGATCATCTCGTTCCAGTGGGCGATCCAGCCCGGCGTTCGGCCGGTGGCGAAGATCACCGTGAACATCTCCACCGGAATGCCGATGGCCTTGAGAATGATGCCTGAGTAGAAGTCCACGTTGGGATAGAGGCGCTTGTCGACGAAATAGCTATCCTCAAGCGCGATCTTCTCCAGGCGTTGCGCCATTCGCAGCGTTGGGTTGTCCTCCACCCCAAGCTCGTTGAGCACCTCGTGGCAGGTCTGCTGCATCACCTTGGCGCGCGGGTCGTAGCTCTTGTAAACCCGATGGCCGAAGCCCATCAGGCGGAAGGGGTCGTCCCGGTCCTTGGCTTTGGCGACGAACTTGTCGATGTTCTTCTCGTCGCCAATTTCGTCGAGCATGTTCAGCACCGCCTCGTTGGCGCCGCCGTGGGCGGGCCCCCAGAGGGCGGCGATGCCGGCGGCGACGCAAGCATAGGGGTTGGCGCCTGTGGAGCCGGCCATGCGCACGGTGGACGTGGAAGCGTTTTGCTCGTGGTCGGCATGGAGCAGCAGAATGCGGTCCATGGCCCGGGCGATGACGGGGCTGACTTCGTAGTCCTCGCAGGGGGTGGCGAACATCATGTGCAGGAAGTTCTCTGCGTAGCCTAGGTCGTTGCGCGGATAGACGAAGGGTTCGCCGCGGGCGTACTTGTAGCTCATGGCGGCCAAGGTGGGCATCTTGGCGATTAGCCGCAATGCCGTTCGCCTCCGATGCTCCTCGTTATTGATGTCCAGCGAGTTGTGGTAGAAGGCCGACAGCGCCCCAACGATGCCGCACATGATGGCCATGGGATGGGCTTCGCGGCGAAAGCCCTCAATGAAGGTGCGCAGCTTTTCATGCACCATGGTGTGGCGCTTGACCGTGGTGTTGAACTGCTCCCGCTCAGCCGCGTTCGGCAGATCGCCATTCAGCAGCAGGTAGCAGAGTTCCAGGTAGTCGGATTGCTCGGCAAGCTGGTCGATGGGGTAGCCGCGGTGTAGCAGCACCCCTGCGTCGCCGTCAATGTAAGTGATCTCGGAGTCGCAGGAGGCGGTGGAAACAAAGCCGGGATCGTAGGTGAAATAGCCTTGGCTAGTGAGCCTGCCGACGTCGATGACGTTCGGGCCTTCACTGCCCGCTAGCACCGGCAGATCGATTTCCTTGTCGTCAATGCTGAGCCGCGCAACCCTTTGACTTGCGTGCGCCACGAATCCTCCCGCAAATTGGCTTTTGCCGCACGCCTTGATGGGCGGGGCCATTCTCGATTTCAACGATCAAGCTTAAAGGCGAAGGCCCGCCATTGTCAATTTTCGCGCGCCGTATGGTTCGCAATTTGGCGTTCGGACGGGCGCCCGATGGCGTAGTAGTTGAAGCCGAGTTGGCCTAGGCGGCGCGGGTCGTAGAGGTTGCGGCCATCGAAAATCGTGGGTTCAAGAAGGTCGGTGCGCAATTGCTCAAAGTCGGGGCTGCGGAACTCGTTCCACTCGGTGAGGATGGCGAGGCCATCGGCACCGGCCACGGTGTCCTGGCGGCGTTCGCAGACGGCGATTTGGTCGCCGTAGAGGCGCCTGGCCTCATCGCCCGCGACGGGATCGTAGGCCCGCACCCGGGTGCCTGCGGCGAGCAGTTCGTCGATGACCGTGCGGCTTGGTGCTTCGCGCATGTCGTTGGTGTTGGGCTTGAAGGCCAGTCCCCAGAGCGCAATCGTGCGGCCGCTCAATCGGTCGCCGTAGTGGCTGCGCATTTTGCGCACCAACAGGCTCTTTTGCCATTCGTTCACGCGCTCCACCGACTTCATCAGGTGCGCCTCAACGCCCGCTTCGGCGGCGGTGTGAATGAGCGCCTTAATGTCCTTGGGGAAGCAGGCGCCCCCGTAGCCGGCACCGGCGTAAATGAAATGGGTGCCGATGCGGGGGTCGCGACCTACGCCTAAGCGCACCGCTTCGATGTCCGCGCCCACTTGGTCGGCCACGTTGGCGAGTTCGTTCATCAGGCTGATGCGGGTGGCGAGCATGACGTTGGCGGCGTACTTGCACAGTTCCGCCGAGCGCACGTCCATGTGCACGAACTTGTCGCGGTTGCGGCTGAAAGGTTCGTAGAGTTGCTCGAGACGGGCGCGGCTTAGGTCCCGGTTGGCGCCGATGATGATGCGATCGGGGCGCATGAAGTCGTTGACTGCAGCGCCTTCCTTGAGGAATTCCGGGTTGGAGACCACGTCAAAGTCGATGTTGGCGTCCCGACTGTTGAGTGCCGCGGCGATGATGCTGCGCACCTTGTCGGCGGTGCCCACGGGGACCGTGGACTTGTCAACGATGATCTTGGCAGCGTCCATGCGCCGGCCAATGCGCTCGGCGACTTGGAACACGGAGCGGAGGTCGGCTTGGCCATCGTCGCGTGCCGGAGTGCCCACGGCGATGAACAAGATCTCGCCGTGATCCACACCCTGGTCGGCATCCTCGGTGAAGCGCAGCCTGCCAGCGGCGGCATTGGCCGCGACGAGGGGTTCAAGCCCCGGTTCGTAGATTGGAACGCAGCTCGCCCGGAGTGCGTTGATGCGCTCCGCGTCCACGTCCACGCAAAGCACAGAGTTGCCCATTTCGGCGAAGCAGGTCCCGGTTACCAATCCGACATAGCCCGCCCCAAAGATGGTGACGTTCACGCAGGCGCCATAACGGCTTCAATCAGGAACGGGCCAGGGCTGGCAAAGCTCTCGGCAAGCGCTGCGGACAAGGCCTCGGCGCTGTCGGCGCGGCGTCCCGGCACGCCCATGCCCGCCGCCAATGCCACCCAATCGAGGTCGGGACGGTCGAGCTGCAGCATGTCCATGGCCTTGGGCCCGGGGTTGTGGGCGCCCACCCGCATGAACTCAACTTGCAGTATGGCGTACTTGCGATTGGAGAAGATGACGGTGGTCACATCCAGGCCCTCCCGGGCCTGGGTCCACAGCGCCTGCACGGTGTACATGCCGCTGCCGTCTGCCTCCAGGTTCAGCACCCGCCGGTCGGGGCAGGCGATGGCGGCGCCGATGGCCACGGGAATGCCCATGCCGATGGCACCGCCGGTGAGGTCGAGCACATCATGCGGCGGCGCGCCTGCGGTCATCGCTGGAATCGCGAAGCCAGAGGTGGCCGCCTCGTTAACGATGATGGCGTCTTCCGGCAGCAGCGCCGCCACGGCCACCGCGGCGGATTCCGGGGTGAGCGGGCCGTCCGGCGGATCGATCTTCCGCAATGCGCCGACCCGGGGCGGCAGGCGACCGGCATCCAAGGCTTCAGCCGCCTCCGTCAAGGCGGCCAACGCGTCTTCGCCGCGTTCGCTAAGCGTGTGAACGGCGCATCCCGATGGCGTCAGTTCGCTGGCCCGGCCCGGATAGGCGAAGAAGCTGACCGGCGCCTTGGTGTCCACCAGGATCAGGTGCCGAATGCCCGCCAACGCCTCTTCCGCCTGTTCGGCGAAGTAGGGCAGGCGGGGCAACTCCACTCGCCCGGCGCCGCGAGGGATCCGTGCCAGGAAGGTATCGCCCAGCAGTTTGGCGCCCGACGCCTGTCGAATGCGGCTGGCGGCACGCAAGGCTTCCTCACTGACGCCTTCGCCGTTCATCAGCAGGGCGCAGGGTTCGCCGCTGCGCAGCGCAGCCACTGCCGCATCGACCCGCTTCGGGTCCGGGGGCTGCAGCGCGGAGGGGGGCAATGGCGAGGCTGGCCCCTCTGCGTCGTTCCAAGCGGTGTCTGCGGGCAGGATCAGGGTGGCGACGCAGCCTGGCGGGCCCTGAGCGGCTTGAACGGCTTCGGCGGCGTCGGTGGCCACGCCTTCGGCGCTTTCAGCCAGGCGGATCCAGCCGGATACCGGACCCGCGAAACCGGCGATGTCGGAGGTGAGCGGCGCGTCGAGTGCCCGGTGGTAGGTGGCGTGCTCGCCGACCACGTTGACGACCGGCGAGAAGGCGCGCCGGGCGTTGTGCAGATTGGCTAAGCCGTTGGCGAGGCCGGGACCCAAGTGCAGCAGCGTGCAGGCTGGCTTGCCCGCCATGCGGGCGTAGCCGTCGGCCGCCCCAGTGACTGCGCCTTCAAACAGGCCAAGCACGCCACGCATGCCCTCCTGCAGGTCCAAGGCTGCCACGAAGTGCATTTCCGAGGTGCCCGGATTGGTGAAGCAGACTTCGACGCCCCCGTCAACGAGGGTCTGCAATAGCGATTGAGCGCCATTCATTGGGAATCCATCGGCAAGCAAAGAGTCAGTTTAGCGGAATTCCCGTCCGCAGGGTCATTGCGCTGGACTGCATCAACGACTTTAACTGGCGGATCGAAGGAAACGACGGGATTCGGCGTCATCCCCTGAGCCGATACCCGCATGGGTGGTTTGCCGTCGCGCGCTCGGATGAGGTGCCTGCCGGAGCGGCTACGCGGGCTTGCGCCCATGGACCAGGAAGCTCGGCGTGAAGATGCCGAGTCGCCGCCCTCAACCAGTGCGTCCGCCGCGGTGTTTAGGAGCCGGGCCGCTTCGCTGGCCCCTTCGGGTGCGACGCGCAAGCGTTCGAGCCAACGCGTCGCGGCCGCCGTCCAAGAGCGGCCGAGCGGGGTTCGCGCAAGGGAGGAGAACGAGAAATCACGTCCCTGCAGCGACCGGTACCACGGCGTTTCCGGATCGCTCGTAGCCGCCTGGTCGGTGGCCTGCAGCACTTCGAATCCGGCGGCCTCGGCGGCATCCACCTGCTGGCTGGTCGTGAGGAGGTCCGGGGTTGCGTTGCCGAACTCGATGCGTTCCCGGACATCGCGGTGGCGGCTGTCACCCGCGTCGAAGCGGTCCGTCAGACACCAGTCAACGGCGGCGATCTCCCCGCCCGGCCGTAGCAGGCGAAAGATCTCGCAAAACAGTTGACCGGTGTCCGGTGCGTGGCACATCGCCTCGAAGGAGTAGGCTGCGTCGAAGTGGCCGTCGGGCAGCGGCACCTGCATGAAGTCCGCAAACAGGAATCCACAGTGCCCGTCGAGGCCCGCCTTGCGCAGCATGCTCTCGCCCCGGGCGATCTGCTGGGCATTGTTGTTGGGCCCGGTGATGCTCGCGCCGGTCGCTCGGGCGATGGTTGTGAGGGGCCCGCCCACGCCGCAGCCGATGTCCGCCACGCGCACGCCGGGCCGCAAGCCGAGCAGATGCCCCACGCCCTCCTCGTGTCGGCGGTGCGCTTCGGGCAGGCGCTCGCCAACGTGGCCGGGGGAGAAATGGAACGAAGTTCCCCACCCGAGTTCGTAGAACGGCGTGACGACATCGTAGTAGCGGCTCACCAACGCCGAATGCGAACGGGCGTTGGGCGCTCCGCCGGAGGAAGTCTTCGGCTGCCGCAGTTCGCGGTAGTCGTCAAGCGCGCCGACTAGATCCTTTCGGCTGTTCATGGTCTTGAGCCTCGCCGAGTTGTTCCATGAGCGAAGATCATAGTGTCGGGCGGGGGAAAGCGCTAGATCGCTGGCCTGCATAGTGTCGTCAACAAATAGATATGTCCGGTTTTAGAACAAATAAACTGTCCGGTTCCCCGATCCGGGTTCCGGGCCTTCCCGCCGCCCTCCGGCGGGAGCGGCGCGACCGCCGGGGGGCGGCGGAAAGGCCCGGCGGCTCGGCCCACCTAGGCGGCCTCCGCCAAGGGCTTCGGGCGCGGCGTGCCGTCCGCTTCGTAGCGCCGCAGCAGCCGCGGCCCGTGCCACACCGAGAGGCTGCCGTCCATGTGCCGG
>JAJEIQ010000036.1 GCA_022827905.1 Pseudomonadales bacterium
ACTTTGCTACAGATCCTGTCCGTCACCCTGTTCGAGAAAATGCCGTTAAATCAATGCCTTCTCGAACCCGACCACACTTCCGGGCAGGACATGGACCCTAACCAATTGAATTTATTCGAGTATTAACCGGACACTAGTGACAGCAGCATCAATTTTGTCCGGATTGGATGCGCAACTAGTGAGAAGTACGAGCGCTGCAAGGACGCCTCCCTTTTTCATGGGCGATCTCCATTTTTTGTCAGTGTGATTCCAAGTGCCCTTTACAGGTTAGCAGAATTTTGATTGCAGCAGATTTTGACGCTGGTGGAGTGGCATCGCAGACTTGGTTGGCTCAAATGCCGTTACTCGTTGCCTTAATCAAACCAATCCATCACTGCCAGCCGTCCGGCAAGGACGACAGGTTGGTGATGTGCCCTTCCGGACTTTCCATCAGGCTCATCACCTGAATGTCCCGGTCGGCTTCGATGTCGAGCCGCCATTTTCCTTGGCCGTCGCCGAGGGCGCCTTGGAGGTCGGTGCCGCCGTCCTCCAGTTCCGGGGCGTTGATTGAGCGGGCGTGGCCGGCGGGCAGGGTAAGCCGGAGCGGGCCGCGCATGGCGCCGGCATCGTCCAATCCGTGGATGGCGATCTCGGCATCTTGGTCTTCGGGGTTGATCAGCCGCAGCAGGCTGGCTTGTCGCCAGTTGCTGGCCGGGTTGAAGGTGGACACCCGGTGCAGGCCGGCAATCTTCGGGGCGAGGTCATAGATGCTCGACAGAAAGCCATCGGGTGCGCGGACGTAGGCTAGGGCTTCGATGGGCAGTGGGCTGGCCAGCCGCAGCCGCCAATCGCCCTGCCCTTGACCGATGCCCGTGCCTAGGCCCTTAGCCGAATTGCCTAGTTCCAAGTCGGATGAATTGAAATGGATTACTTGGCGCGCGGCCAGCGCCAGGCTCACCGGGCCGAATTCGCGCCCGGTGTCGTCGATGGCGGTGAGCGAGACGTCGCCGGGCTGATCGGAGTGATTGATGAGGCGCAGGAATCCCTGTCGCAGCGATTCGGACGCCGATAGGAACAACGGCACATCAACGGTCGAATCGCCAGCGCCTTGTCGAACGAAGATGAACCTCGCCATCGGTTCGTCCGTGAACGGTGCCATGCCCCTGATGCGGGTGATGGTTCCCTGTGGCACGGTGGCGGGATTGCTGAGCGAGAAGCCGTTTCCATTCTCGGTGCCGGCGTCGTAAGGAAACAGATCCACTTCGAGCCTTGAGAGCCAGCGTCCGCGCGCATCGAGCAGGGACAGTCCGGAGACGCCGACGAACCAGTCCGGGCTGGGCGCGATCATGGTGATCAGCGTGACCAGCGGATGGTCCTGGGTGGTCTCGAATTCGACGCTCACCTCCGGTGTGCCGCCGGTGCCAAGGCTCCTTTCGATGATGGCGCCGACGTGGTCGCTGGCATTGATCTCCGACCTGAAGGCGCTGTTCTGGCCGAGTTCCGCCACGTCCTCGACCCCTGGGCTGGCCATGCCGCCGACCTCCCAAAAGGTCACCTGATCATTGTGCATGGTGCCGATCAGCGGTGAGAAGTGCGCGCTTGCCGGCAGGCCGCCGGGCGTTGCGGCGGTGGTCCAGGTGCCCTGAAAGGTGACTTGATAGGTGACTGGCGGTTCAGCGGTTTGGGCTTGCGCGGGCAAAGGCGTCCAGCCGGCGAGACACGCTGAAAGCGCGATGGCGAGGCTAAGCCAGCGGAAAGCTGTCAATGACCGGTCGGATGCCACGCACACCAGCGCCTATCCCCTTGATCTGTTACTCGTCTAGCTTACGGCAGCCCAAGCGCTTTGCAAAAGGTCTGGAAAGGCAGGATGCGGACGCCGTTCGTTAGTCGGTCGCTCTGGCCCAAGTGCACTTGATAGAAATCAGGAATCGGCGTCCGGTCCCGAAAATAGGGGATTGCTGGGTTGAGTAACTTCTCCCCCACCTTGCATTCCACGGCGAACAGGGGCTGGCTATTGCGGACCACCACGAAATCGACTTCGCGGCGGTCGGTGTCGCGGATGAACCGCAGTTCCATTCGATAGCCTTCGGTATCCTCCTGATGGTGGCAGTACTTCAACAGTTGGCAGGCCACTAGGTTTTCGAAGCGCGCCCCGCCGCTTGGTGCTTGGGACCAGTCCCAAAGGTAGAGCTTGTTCTCCTTCTTCACGGCGCGTATCCGAGGCGCGCCGAACGGCGGGATGCGGAAGCAAACATAGAGGTTTTCCAGGATCCCCAGCCAACGCTCCGCCGTGGCGTGCGCGACTTGCAAGTCCTCGCTCAGGCTGCGCACCGACAGGGGTGATCCGACCCGATCCGGCAACGCCTCCACCAGCAGTTCAACCAATGCCACCTCGCGGACGTTTTCGAGGTCGCGCAGATCTTCGTACACCACCCGCGAGAGCCGCTCCCGCTGCCAGCGCCGCCATGAGCGCTCATCGGCGGCCAGCAGTGGTTCCGGGAATCCGCCGAAGCGCAGCAGCGCTCCCAGATCGCCTGGTGATGGATCGGCGCCAAGTTCCGCCAGAGACAGCGGGTGCAGCCGGTAGCGGTGGTAGCGCCCTTGCAGCGAGTCACCGCCCTTGCGGTAGTGACTCAGCCGGGCGGAGCCCGTGACCAAGATCGAGACCCGATCGCCCTGGGTGTCGTAGAACCCCTTGACCAAATTGCGCCAGCGGGGGAACTTGTGAACTTCGTCCAGAACCAGAAGCGGCTCGCCGCCCGGGAAATCCCCGCGCATTAGGCGCGGCCGCACCTGCGGATCATCCCAGTTTAGGTAAGCAGGGTGTCTAGCCCCCTCTGCCTGCAGCAAACCCAAAGCCAACGTCGTCTTGCCCACCTGGCGGGGACCACCGACAAACACCATCTTGCGCTCAAGGTCATCCTTGATCGGGTCGGCCAGATAGCGCGGGAGGGTGCTGGGTGTGGTAGCCATGAACGGAGGCTCGGCTGAAACTGACGGCGTGTTTGTAAAGTCAAGCCTACTCTAAATCACTCATGACTAAAGTCAACTGTAGGTGAAAATGCTCTAATCCCGAGATGCTTTCACCTGCCAAAATCGGGGATACTCGGCGCGTGGGCCACTGGCCGATGTCAAATGAAATGATCATGCTGAAACTCTTGCGGATGCCAACCGTCTGGATGGTACTGCTTGTTCTGTTTGGGGGGCAGGCGCTTGCTGCTGCGCCGATGCCCTACGATGAGACGGCCGATGCGGCGGCCGCGGTGGCTGCTGCATTGGAAGAGGCCGAAGCGAACGGCAAGCTGTTGTTCATCGAATTCGGCGCCAACTGGTGCCCGGATTGCCGAGCGTTCGCTGCGGCGACCCAAGCGCCCGAGGCCCGGGCGGTCATCGAGGAGAAGTTCGTGGCCGTTAAGGTGGATGTTGGTGATTGGGACAAGCATCCGGAGGTGGTGGCCGCTTGGGGCAACCCGATCGAGGGCGGCATCCCCGCCATCGTGGTCGCCAACACCCAAGGGGAAGTGTTGTTTTCCACCAAGGCCGGGCAGCTCGCCAAGGCGCGCAGCATGGGGCCGGAGGAATTTGCTGCCTTTTTTGAACACTTGTCGGCCTTGAAACCCTGACTATTCAGTAGAAGCCCTTGGTCCAAGCAAAGTTCAGCGCCGCCACCGCGCTGGCCGCCATTACCTTTGGCGCCTATCTCGGCTCGGCGGTGCCGATGCTGCCGCCGAAAGCGAGTGCCACCGTTCTCGCCATTGACCTGACCGCCGCCCACATGGGCACAAGGCGCTGCAGCGGCGGCGTGCAGCGCTGGTTCACGGGCTTGAAGATCGCGCTGGTCCTGAGCTGCTTTGTCGTCGGGGAACGTCTCGCCCATTAGCTGCATCAAGTTGAAGTGCTGCGACTTGACCATTCTAACGTCCTCACGTTGATTTATCCGGTAGCGCAAAGACGAAACCAGGAGGCGCCTAGCTCCCCCTTGTCGACAAAGTATCTCACAGCAACTTCTTTCTGCTTATCTCTTGTCAATGACGTTTTTTTCGCTCAAAATGGTTGGGCACCCTCAACTACAGGAAGTGAATATGGAACTGAAGAAATCGCGTAGTCCTGCCTATCCTTCTTTGAGTCTAGATGCAGCTATCGCTAAGGCGCGGGAAATCTACAATTCCTACAACACAGCCTTTGTGCATCGAGAAGCAGCAGCAGTAGCAATAGGCTACGCACCTACCAGCGGATCTTCTTTTGGCGCTTTGGCCTCTTTATCTGCATACGGGCTTGTAGATGGGCGTAGGGGAGAAGTCGGTGTAAGCGATCTGGCTATACAGATATTTTTCGCCGAATCGGAGGAGGAGCGTGCCGAGGCTTTGCAAAAGGCCGTCTCTATGCCACCAGCCTTTGGCCTTATCTCTGACAGGTTTGGCGAACATATTCCTCCTGCTAAAGGCATCGAAGATTTTCTGTGCCGGAATAGATTTACGCCTCCCGCAGCCGCTAAAGCAGCTAAGTCGTATATCACCAGCGTCAAGTTCGTAACGTCAACAATAGACAATGATAGAAAGGAATCTGCTGCGAAAATGCCGGAGAATGCCGCCTCTAAGGTAGGCGCAAAGCCCGCCCAAACGCAGGACGCAGACGAAACAAACACCGAACCTACAGGGGTTTTTCAGGAATGGGCCAGAGGAAGCGCGGGCATTAGCGACAACGACTTCCGTCTTTTAGCGAAAAATAAACCCAGTTCTGACGAATGGCATGATATTATTGCCTTGCTGGAAGTGCAGGCGAAAATTGCGGAGCGGCGAGAAGAAGCACAAGCGCAGAAGGGAGAACAGGAAACGAAGTTGATTGAACATATACCAGAGTAAAAGGTTAATGCGCCGGTAGCTCAATGGATAGAGCGTCCCTGTCGGAAAGGTCAGATGCGAGTTCGAATCTCGCCCGGCGCACCAACCTAAAGGCTTTCGCCTTCGCGCAAAGCCTACGCTTTTTTGCTGCCCGGAGCAAGGAGGAGGAGGTCACACCTCGTCCAAGATTTAGCCGGGTACGAGGGATAGGCTGGAAGAGTTATAAATTGTGATTCTAGCCCTCTATCCCACGCCCCCACCTAGCTAGCTGTATCATTCCCCCCTTCTTTGAACACTTGGCGGCCTTGGAACCCTAACCATTCAGTCGAAGCCCTTGGTTCAAGCAAAGTTCAGCGCCGCCACCGCCGCCGCCGTGGTGGTGGCCAACATGATCGGCACCGGGGTGTTCACCAGTCTCGGGTTCCAGCTGCTCGACATTCAATCCGGCTTCGTGCTGCTGATGCTCTGGGCCGTGGGCGGCCTTGCCGCCCTGTGCGGCGCCCTCTGCTACGCCGAACTCGGTGCCGCGCTGCCCCGCTCCGGGGGCGAGTACCACTTCTTGAGCGAGATCTACCATCCGGCGGTGGGGTTCGTTTCCGGTTGGATTTCGGCGACCATTGGCTTTGCCGCCCCCACCGCGCTGGCCGCCATTACCTTTGGCGCCTATCTCGGCTCGGTGGTGCCTATGCTGCCGCCGGAAGCGAGCGCCACCGTCCTCGTCATTGCCCTGACCGCGGCCCACATGGGTACGAGGCGCGGTAGCGGCGGTGTGCAGCGTTGGTTCACGGGCTTGAAGATCGCGCTGATCCTGGGCTTTTGCGGTGCGGTCTGGTTGGCGGTCGATGCCGGACAGCCGATCGCCTTCAGGCCGGTGGCCGGCGACGGTGGCCTGCTGCTCGGCGGCGCCTTCGCGGTGGCCCTGATTTACGTCAACTACGCTTACACGGGCTGGAACGCGGCCACCTACCTCACCAGCGAAGTGGCGAATCCGCAACGCAGCTTGCCCCGGGCCCTAGCTTTGGGGACGGGCTTGGTCGCTGGCTTGTATTTGCTGCTCAACTTCACCTTTCTCTACGCTGCGCCCATCGACGCCATGACCGGCAAGCTGGAAATCGGCTACGTCGTCGCCGAGGAGGCCTTTGGCGGGGTAGGCGCGAAGCTCATGGGCGTGGTGCTGGCTACGCTGTTGATCTCCACCGTCAGCGCCATGATTCTGGCCGGACCCCGGGTGATGCAGGTCATCGGCGAGGACTTTCCGGCGTTCCGGGTGTTGGCCCGCACCAATCGCGACGGCCTGCCGACGGTGGCGATTGCCGCCCAGTCGCTGATGGCCTTGGCGTTCATTTGGACCGCTTCCTTCGAGTCCATCCTAGTGTTCGCCGGATTCAGCTTGGGGCTGTCCACGCTCATCACGGTGGCTGGCGTGTTCGTGTTGCGCTGGCGCCGTCCGGGCTTGGCGCGGCCGTACCGGGTCACCGGCTATCCGCTGCCGCCCTTGGCCTATCTCGCCATCACCGGCTGGACCCTGTTCTACATCTTGAGCGATCGCCCCCAGGAAGCGGGATTGAGCTTGGCGTTGATCGTGGCTGGGTTCGCTTTCTATTGGCTGTCCAATCGTGTAAAACAGCCGTCCCCGCAGAATTCGCGGGACCGGCAGCGGCAAGGGAGAGAGCATGGCGGAGTTGGATGAATTCAGGGCCGAGACGCGGGCGTGGCTGGCGGAAAACTGCCCAGCGGGCGCCCGTGGCCCTGGGCCGATACCCAACGGCAGCACCAAGATCAAGATTCGCGACCGGGATACGCTGCTCTGGCTCGACCGCATGATCGAAAAGGGCTGGACGGTGCCCAATTGGCCCCGGGAATACGGCGGCGGTGGCCTCGACAAGGAGGCGTTCCTCATCCTGGTTGAGGAAATGAGCCGCATTCGAGCCCGTCCGGCCTTGTCCGGATTCGGCACCAGCATGATCGGCCCCACCCTCTTGGAGTTCGGCACCGAGCAGCAGAAGCAGACCCATCTGCCGCGCATCGCCCAGGCGCAAGTGGAATGGTGCCAAGGCTACAGCGAACCGGGTTCGGGCAGCGACTTGGCGAGCCTGCGCACAAGCGCCGAGGACGCTGGGGACCACTACGTCATCAACGGGCAGAAAATCTGGACCTCCGGGGCCCACTTGGCGGATTGGATGTTCATCCTGGTGCGCACCGACCCGGATGTGCCAAAGCACGACGGCATCAGCTTCATGCTGCTGCCCATGGACCAGCCCGGCGTCACCGTCAAACCCATCCGGTTGATTTCCGGGGAATCGCCCTTCAACGAAACCTTCTTCGACAACGCTATTGCCAGCAAGGACGATCTGGTGGGCGAGCTCAACAAGGGCTGGACGGTAGGTAAGCGCTTACTTCAGCATGAGCGATCCGGCATGCAGGCGCTGGTGCGCGCCGCCACCGACGACGGTGGGCTGGAAACCAGCCTGACCGACGTCGCCAAGGCTTCGTTGGGGGAGGCGCAGGGGAAAATCGCCGATCCCACCTACCGTGCCCAGGTGACCGCCTACGAAATGAACGCCCATGCGCTTCGCTTGGCGCAGCGGCGGGCGGTGGAGGAGTCCGAGGGCGGCACGCCTGGGCCGGTGACGTCGATTTTTAAGATGTACGCCAGCGAGCTGCAGCAGGAACGCAACGACTTGACGACCCGGCTCGGCGGCTACCGCGGCTTTGGCGCGGACCGCAACGCGTTCACCGCCGAAGAGCTGGAGAACACCCGCCAATGGCTGGCCTTCCGGGCCGCGTCCATCTACAGCGGTAGCAACGAGATTCAGCGCAACATCATCGCCAAGCGGGTGCTCGGCCTGCCGGATTGACTTGTGGGCGATGAAATCCCCCGCCGCCACTTCAACGCCGAGGACTTCAGCGTCTTCCGCTTTCGTCTCGATGACGAGACCCGCCTGCTCGCCGAGCAGTTCAGCCGCAACCGATTCAGCGAACGGGGCGACATCGCCGGCTTCGAACTCGAAGCCTGGCTGGTGGACGGCAACGGCGACCCGCTGCCGGAGAACGAACGGTTCCTGAACCATCTCAACAACCCTCTGGTGGTGCCGGAGCTGGCCAACTACAACGTGGAGTTGAACGGCAGCCCCACGGCGCTGTCGGGACGCGCCTTCTCGCGCCTGCACGATGAACTTTCCGCCACTTGGCAGGCTTGCCAAGCCGCCGCCGATGATCTCGGCTGCCAACTGGTGACCATCGGCATCCTGCCCACCATCAAGGACGCCATGCTCAACTCCGCGCACATGTCCCACATGGTGCGCTACCAAGCCCTCAACGACCGGGTGATGGCGCTGCGCGACGGCAAGCCGTTGGAGGTGCGCATCGAGGGTGAGGATGAGCTGGCCATGCAGCACTCCGACGTGATGCTGGAGGCCGCCACCACCTCGTTTCAGATTCATCTGCAATGCAAGCCGGACAATGCCGTGCGCGATTTCAACGCCGCCATGGCCGTCTCCGCGCCCATGGTGGCGGCCTGCGCCAATTCGCCGTCGCTGTTCGGGCACCGGTTGTGGGCGGAGACCCGCATTCCCCTGTTCGAGCAGGCGGTGGACATTGGCTCCCACTATCCGCAGCGGGTGGATTTTGGGGCCGGATTCGCCGAAGACTCCCTGTTTGAGATCTTCGAGGCCAACCAGCAGCAACACCCCATCCTGATACCCGCCGTGGCCGATGCCGCACCGGGCAAGTTTGCCCATGTGCGCTTTCACAACGGCACCATTTGGCGCTGGAACCGTCCCCTCATCGGCTTCGACCATGACGGCCAAGTGCATCTTCGAATCGAGCATCGCTCGGTTTCCGCGGGGCCGACCATCCGCGATTGCGTTGCCAACGCAGCGCTGTTCTTCGGCTTGGTGCGCGGCCTCGGCTTGGCGGATGAAGCCATTGAGAGCCAATTGAGCTTCGAGACCGTGCGGACCAACTTCTATACGGCTGCCCGTGATGGCATCGGCGCCGAACTGGTCTGGCGAAACGGGCCGCTCTGCGCTCGGGCGCTGCTGCTCGATGAGCTGCTGCCATTGGCCCGCCGGGGCCTTGCCCACTACGGCATACCGGAAGCGGAAATCGACGAGCATCTGGGATTAGTGGAGGCGCGCGTCGAATCCGGCCAAAACGGCGCGGAATGGCAGCAGCGCTGGGTGCGGGCCCACGGCATGGACGCCAACCAATTGGTCATGGCCTATCTGGAACGCCAAAACCAAGGCGAGCCGGTTCATACCTGGACCACATGACCGCAGCTGCCGCTTTGCGACGCATCGAAGGCCTGCCGCCCGGCCTGCTCGATGTCGATGCGTCCACCCTGAACGACTGGCTGGGCGCCCCCACCCTGCTGCGGCTCAAGGGGCGCGAGCGCACACCCATTCTCATCAGCGTGCTGTTGCACGGCAACGAAACCAGCGGCTGGGATGGCCTGCGGCAGGTGCTTCGCCACCATGCCACCGGCTTGCCCCGCGACCTGCTGATCCTGATCGGCAACGTCGAAGCCGCCGCTGCCGGGGTGCGCACCCTGCCGGACCAAGCGGACTTCAACCGCATCTGGCGGCCGGCCTCGGGCATCGGGGCCGAAGTGCTGGCTGGCGTCGCGGACGAGCCCTTGTTGGCGGTGGTCGACCTGCACAACAACACCGGCCAAAACCCGCCTTACGCGGTGTTGACCGACCTCTCCCCCGGCAGCCTTCGCTTGGCCTGCTTGTACGACAGCGGCGTGGGCGTCTTCATCGAGGAACCGGACACCGTGCTAACCCGGGCCTTTGCCGGGCGTGCGCCAAGCGTCGCCCTGGAACTCGGTCCGGTGGCGGATGCGCAGGCCATTCCCCGGGCCGCTCGCTACTTGAACAGGCTGTTTGCCCTTGGAGAATTGCCCACCGGGCGCATGGACGACCTGCGCCTGTTCCGCACCTTGGCGCGGGTGCATCCGCCCGCCGAAGCCACTTTTGGCTTTTCAGGGATCGGCGACGGTAGCCTGGACTTGGTTCTCGATGCCGGCATGGAGGCCAGCAACTTCCACGCCTTGCCGGCGGGCGTCGAATTCGGCGCGGCGCGCAACGGCTTCAATCTGCGAGTGCTCGACAACCAGCACCAGGACGTCACCGACCGCTTCCTCGAAGTCCGCGACGGGCGCATCCTCGCCACCGAACCCCTCATCCCGGCCATGTACACCACCGATGAAAAGGTCATCCGCCAGGATTGCCTATGCTACCTAATGGCACCCATCTAGGGCAGACGCTATGATCATTGCCAAACAAGGTAAGTGAATGACCGTACAGATCATCTGCCTGCTGATCGGTGCAGTGCTGCCCTATCTGTGGTTCGGCGTATCCTTGCGGTACACCAAGGTGGAACTGGGCTCGATCGACTTGGACGCCCCCCGGCAGCAGGCCGCCCGGCTGACCGGCGCAGGCGCCCGGGCTAGGGATGCGCAGTACAACGCTTGGGAAGCCCTCATCCTATTCGGGGCGGCCAATGTGGCGGCCTTGGTGGCGGGCGTCGAACCGACCGGGCACTGGGCGCTGGCGGCGGTGCTGTGGGTGACGGCGCGGCTTCTGCACGGGGCGTTTTACCTTGCGGGCATGTCTCTCGCGCGCGGGTTGTCGTTCGCCATTGGGCTGGCCATGAGCCTGTGGATTTTCGGTTTGGCCTTGACGGTGGATTGAACCGGCTATCGGATTGGTGGCGCTGGGGCTGTTGAGCGTTCGCGGCGCAACGTAGAGCAAGCAACAAAAAGAGGATCCGCAAAACCCATGTCCATTGAAACCCAACTCTTCGACCTCACCGGCAAGGTGGCCTTGCTGACCGGCGCCTCCAAGGGCATGGGCCAAGCCATGGCCGAAGGGCTCGCAGAGCACGGCGCCAAGGTGGTCATCTCCAGCCGCAAGCTCGACCAGTGTGAGGCCGTGGCGGACGCGATCAACAGTCGCTGCGCGGCGGGCACCGCCATCGCCGCCGCCTGCAACATTGGCTACAAGGAGCAGCTTGAAGCCTTGGTGGAGACCACCCGCGAGCGCTTGGGGCCGATCGACGTGCTGGTCTGCAACGCCGGCGTCAACCCGTTCTACGGCTCGATGTCGGAGATTCCCGATTGGGCCTTCGACAAGATCATGAACTCCAACGTCAAGTCCAACCACTGGCTCTGCCAGATGGTGGCTCCGGACATGATCGCCAAAGGGTCCGGCTCGATCATGATCACCTCCAGCACCGGCGCCTTCGCTCCATCCGAAGTGCTCGGCGCCTACAACATCTCCAAACTGGCGGACATCGCCTTGGTGCGCAACCTGGCGATGGAATGGGGCCCCAAGGGGGTGCGCGTCAACGCGATCTGCCCGGGCCTCATCAAGACCGACTTCGCCCGTGCCCTGTGGGACAACGAGGAGGCCGCCACTCGGGTCAACGAAATGACGCCCTTGCGCCGCTTGGGCGAATCCGAGGACCTCAAGGGCGTCGCCGTTTTCCTCGCCTCGGAGGCCAGCGCCTATGTGACCGGCCAGGCATTGACCGTCTGCGGCGGCACCCACATGTGGCGATGACCGCCGGGGAAGCCGCCGCCATGCCCGTCCTGCCGTCCTTGCGGGACGTGCATGCGGTCGTGGTCGGCGACCTCATGCTGGATCGCTACTGGCAGGGTGAAGCGCGGGGCATCTCCCCGGAGGCCCCGGTTCCGGTGGTGGCGGTCAGCGACGTGGAGGACCGCCCCGGCGGCGCCGCCAACGTCGCCCTCAACGTCGCTAGCCTCGGCGCACGCTGCACCTTGCTCGGCTGCATCGGCAAGGATGCCGAAGGGGCAGCGCTCAGGTCCATCCTCGAGGCGGCGGGCGTGTTGTGCGACTTCGTCGAAATCGACGGTTGGGCCACGACGCTCAAGTTGCGCGTGGTCAGTCAGCAACAGCAGTTGCTGCGCAACGATTTCGAGTCCCCGGTGCCCGCCGAGGCAGCACGGGCGCTGGCGGCAAAGGCGAAGGCCCATCTAGCGGATGCCGCCGTGCTGGTAGTGGCCGACTACGACAAGGGCGCCGTGGCGGATCCCGCAGCGCTGATTCAAGCGGCCAACGCGACCGGCACGGCCAGCGTCGTCGATCCCAAGTTCAAGCCCCTGTCGAGCTATGCCGGCGCCAGCCTGCTGAAGCCGAACCGCCAGGAATTCACCGCCGCGGCGGGTCAGTTCGGCGATGTTGATGCGCTGGCTGATTCCGCCCAAGCACTCTGCCGTGCCCACGGGTTTGGTGCCATGGTGGTCACCGCCGGCGCGGACGGCATGACCGTTGTGGACGGATCGCACACCCATCACCTGCCGGCCCGTCCCGTGGAGGTGTACGACGTCACCGGCGCCGGCGACACCGCCGCCGCCGTCCTCGGCGTGGCCTTGGGGGCCGGCCTGCCGGTGCTGGACTGCGCCCGTCTGGCCAACGTCGCCGCGTCGTTGGCCGTGGCGAAGTCCGGCACCGCCGCCGTAAGCGGGCCGGAACTCGCGCTCGCCGCGGCCCAGGATTCGACGGATGGCGGCGTGTTGACCGCCGATCGACTCGCCTTGGCCGTCGCCGCGTCCCGCGAGACCGGAGAGCGAATCGTCTTCACCAACGGTTGCTTCGACATCCTGCACGCCGGCCACGTCGCCTACCTGCAACAGGCCCGCCAGCTCGGCGACCGCCTGATCGTCGCCGTCAACAGCGACGCCTCCGTGGCCCGAATCAAAGGCCCGGAGCGCCCCGTCAACACGCTGGCGCGCCGCATGCAGGTGCTAGCGGGCTTAAAATCCGTGGACTGGGTGGTCAGCTTCGACGAGGACACCCCGGAACCGCTGCTGGATCGCTTCCGCCCCGACGTGCTGGTCAAGGGCGGCGATTACGAACGCCACCAGGTCGTAGGCGCGGATTTCGTAGCCAGCTACGGCGGCGAGGTGCAAGTGCTCGACCGAGTGGAGGACTGCTCAACCACGGCAATCATAGACCGACTGGCTTAAGAGCCTGCCCTGAAAACTCGGGCCGAACCTTTTCAATCGATCAAGGGCTGAATGTCCCACATGGATGTCTACGGTATCGACTTCACCAGCAGCCCGAGCACGGGAAAGCCGATCAAGGGCTGGCGGTGCGAGTTAGAAGGCGACGTGCTGCAGGTGTTGGAGCCGGTCGTTCTGTGGGAGTTCCGATGTTTCGAGAAATTCTTGGGCCGTTCGGGTCCTTGGATTGCGGGAATGGACTTCCCTTTCGGTCAGGCCCAACGGCTTGTGAAGGACCTATGCTGGCCACCGGCTTGGAAGGACTACGTCTTGCACGTTCATAAGCTTGGGAAGGAGGGGTTCGAAGCCGAGCTCAACGACTATCGCGAGAATCAACCGAAGGGTGAAAAGGAGCGTCGGAGGCTAACGGACAAGCGCACGGGAGCGTTGGCCCCCAACAAGCTCCACTACCAACCGGTTGGGAAGATGTTCTTCCAAGGGGCACCGAGGTTGCGGCAGTCCGGTGTCACGATCCCCGGCCTTCAGGTCGGCGACCCTGAACGGCTGGTGGTGGAGGCGTATCCGGGCGTCCTCGCTCGTGGCGTGACTAAAGAAAGCTACAAGAACGACCAACAGGAGAAGCAAACGGAAAACCAACGCATGGCTCGCAGGGAAATCGCTGATGCTCTGACGTCAGGAGCACTGCTGAACCAATACGGCGTGACTGTGTTGGCCGACGACCACTCCGAACTGATTGACGACCCGAAGGGTGACAGCTTGGACGGGCTGCTTTGCGCGGTGCAGGCCGCTTGGGCTTGGCGAAACCGAAGTTGGTTGTTTGAAGGCGAAGCCGATGGCATTGACCGCCGAGAAGGCTGGATCGCGGACCCGAAAGCTGTCAAACGCTCGGACACAAGGTAGTTATTGGATTCTGCAAAGCTGCGCCTTGTTCATCCGTCGACACTGCCCGACCATCAGACTCCCGGCCACTTTGCTTGTAGTTGCCCGTCTGGGTTTTACCTGCGTTCATCCGCCATCGGAATTGCGAATCTCGCTCACGATCCGAAGGATCGCCTCAACCGTGTGCGGCACTTTCTCGGCCTTATCTTTGGTCCCAGCGAAATCGCTGGCGTGGGCGAGCGAGTCCCGAAGTTTCTTGATGTCCCTAAAGTCCTCGTTCAACTTGGTCTTGCTCCCGTCCAGCACATTCAGCTTGACGATGACCCTTGCCTTGTCAGCAAACTCCGTAGCCAGTAACTCGCTAACAAACGTGTCAGCCTCTCGCAGGGAGTCAACTTGCTCCTTGACCCTCTCTTGTCGCCCGGGACTTAACAACTTCAGCCATTCCTCTGGACTGTTGGGGCAGATGGCCTCAATCCTTTCCGCCATCATTATCTCAAGCGCCGTGACCAATCCGAACAGCGCGGCGCGAACGGGTAGCTTTTGGAGATCCGCGAGGCACACCAAGCCCACGATCTCTCTGCCGGAGACAACCAGCCGGGCTGGTTGTTGGGCTGCCGAGCAGACGAATTCCAGTATGCTGGCCTCGCCGCCAATAAGCAGATCCTCTGAGAGCGCTTCGAATTCGTCCTCGATCCGCAGTTCCGCCGGTGGCGTCTTCTCGAACCAACGTTCGGCGTTGTAGAGCCCACAGATTCTTCCGTCCCTTACGACGGGGACAGAGCTGAACTGGTCAACGTTCTTGGCTACAAGGGAAGCCACTGCGTCGTCTGGGCGACAGGTCATGAGACTGTCGCGCCCCGTCATGATCAGACGCACGGTCAAACCGGCCTGAACCGCTTCCACTGTTTTTTGTGCCGTAGCCGAATGGCTGGGCCAAACTGGCGCTTGATGCGAATTCGTTTCCGTTACAGCCACTCTGACTAACCCCCCTTAACGTCAACTGAGAGCGCACCTCTCAGTTCTTTGATTGAAACAGCCGTTTGAGCGCCTCGCGCTGCGCCCTGTGCTTCTGGGGGTCGGACTGCCTTAGCCTCTCCAGATTTACCAGCTTCCAGCGGACTGGCGGCAAATCCACGGCTTGGGCCAACCCAATCAGGTCGAAATCGGGCTCGGCATCGTGAAGCGAGAGCAAAAAGGCAGCGACTTCGCCTGTCAATCGTGAGCGGATGTCTGCCTGCAGACGTTGACTGGTTTCCAGCAGTGCTTCTGGAGATACGCCATCCCGTGTCATGCCCGCGAATTCCGTATCGTACCCGTCGTGCTCAAGCGCCTTTGCCGGGGCCAGCAACTCGTGCATTGGACGGCGGGAGCCCGCCACATACACCAAGAACACGCGGAATAGGTCGTCGGTCAGCCCCTCGTTCTCATAAAGCAGTTTGACGTCGAACAGATCGCGCGGGTGCTGGCGGTCAAGCGCCGCAACGAGCTTGCCGGCATATAAGTCCTCGAAGCTCAGCACATTCATCTCAACAAATCCGAACTGTTCCGTCACGGCCTCGGATGCCACCATGGTACGTGGCGGCAGCACCGTGCCCCGCGCCACTGGAGACGTTTCAATCTTGATCCGCACCCGACCGCTCGTCACCAAGATTCGAGTGTCGCTGCTCCCTCCGCCGCTCACGCGTCTTGCGGCGACATTTGGGTGGCGACGGATGATCGAAGTGGCGATGCGGTCGAGCGCGCCATCGATTTCCCCGAGAGACGTAGAGCGGTCACCAATCGGTAGCCAAGTGAGGTCGATATCAACCGACAGCCATGGCATGTCCCGGAGGAACAGGTTGATGGCCGTTCCGCCCTTGAGTGCAAAATCAGGCTCTGTTGCAACGTCCGGCAGCACGTCAACCAACAGGCGAACCTGCGCGACATAACGATCAATCATCGACGCTTGCGACTGTCGGCTTGTTAGGCAAGAGAAACTTGGGCAAGGAGACGCGATAGGTTGGATGGAACTTTCCGCCTGGAACAAGTGCCCGCGGCCCGCTGCCGAAGTTGATCCGCTCGGACTCCAAGTGGTTTCGCCAGCTGTGTTCGTGCCGATCCGCGAAAACGAAAAAAAGCCGCCGGACCTTGATGCTGCAGCACGCCTCCAAGAGCGTCATGAGCCGCTCAGGCCGCAGGCCCGCCAAGCCTTCGAATACTCGATCGAGTTCCTCGAAGCTCGCGTTGCCTGGCAGTTCATCGATCGCCTCGAGGATTGCCCGTTCGGGACACGACGCCCTTATCGGCCAGCGCCATACATTCGTGGTCCACCCACTTTCGTGTTCCAAGGGGTCTGTGTCGTCGACACCCGCTGGATCGCTGCCGAACAAGCCGAGTCGATGCGAAACGATCTGTTCCGTTGTCGGCAGGCGTTTGAGCCATGAAGGCGTGTCGCCGTAGAGATGAACGCGCCGCGTTCCTGCCAGACGTAGGTAGTGGACATGGCCGAATAGATCTAGAGCGCTTTCTCCACCTAGATGCACATTGCAGCCCTTAAGGTGTTGCAGCGACAGGAGAACCATTTGCCAAGGCAGTTTGTCCACCATCTGGGGGCCATTCGGCGGCGGACGGCGGTACACTCCGCGAACGACGCGCTCGATCCATCCCCGAGCCACGTAGTCGTGGATGGACTTCGGGTCGATGCCTCGTGCTTTGAGCCAAGCCGCATCCACAACGAATCCTGGCGGTAGTGCATCAAGAAGCGGTTTTAGTCTAGGCGTTCTTAAATGGTTCATAACCATTAAATTATCACATTATCGAAACATGCAGAAGAGAACCTCTTGAACTCACTGCCCTCGAAAGGCCATTAGCCATCTAATTCGGACAAATTCGAAGCAGTTCTAAAGTTCGTTTCCTTAGGGCCTTCACATCCAGTGGAGGACTGCTCAACTACCGCCATCCTAGACCGTCTGGCTTACTGAGCAGGCTCAGGCGGCGGACTGTACCAGCTTGCAGCGCTAGGCCAGGTTTCAAGACTCGAATCGAGCTCCGTCCAAGGCGCGCGTGAATCGCCGAAGATGTTGTCGGTCGGTCCCTGACCGGGATCGCTGTCCAGGCAACCCGCGGGGACGACAAACTGCGTCGCTTCACGTGCCCAGGGCACTCGCGACCCGCAGGTACGGCAGAAGGCGCAGTGAAACATGGTTCCAGGATGCCGGTACTTTACGGTCAGGTCTGCGCCGGCCAGCCAGCGAAAGCCGCTGCGGCGCACGCGGACCACGGTCTGATATGCGGCGCTCACGGCACGACGGCAGCGCGAGCAATGGCAGTTGTACATGCGTAGGGGCGGGTCGTCGAATTCGAACGCGACTGCACCGCACAGACAGCTTCCTGCCGTTGCGCCCGGCGTCTGTGGCTGCCGGGCGGGACGCTCAACGGAAATCGGGGCCGGCCCGAATTCCGGGGGATACTCGTCATGTCGGGGCAGGTCGTCGACGATGCTGTGCCAGGGCGCCATGGAGCCGGCGAAAAAGTGGAGTTGCGGGCGCGTTCCGGGATCCTCGGCCACGTTGCCCATGGGCACTAGGGCGAATGGAAGATCTTCCCCGTGCATTGGGACGGCGGAGCCGCAACGGGGACAGAACTGCCGGTAGCCCTGGGCCGATGACTGGTAAGACCGGATCCGTTGCTCGCCGCGCACCCACTTGAAGTGCTCCGGCGGGGTCGTTCCGAACGTGGCGAAAGCACTGCCGTGGAACTTGCGGCACATCGAGCAGTGGCAATTCGCCATGGTCTCGATCGGTCCGTCGATGGCAAAGGCGATGTCGCCGCAGAGGCAGCTTCCAGTCAGCATGGAGCCTCCGTGTGTCGATCCATTTCAGCCGCTGAGGGTACGGGCATTTTCGATGAGGTGGTCGGGATTCAGGGTGCCGACGACGATGCTGCTGACGCCGGGGTGATCCGCGACTCGACTCAAGCTGGCTGGTTGAGCTCGGCCGCTGTTGAGCGCTTTCTTGACCAATACGCCGCAACCCTGAGCGTGCGCCTCGGCAATCAGATCTGCTTCGTCCAAGTAGGCCGCGTTGAGGGTCGCCATGATGACGTCGGCGCCGGCGGCCAGCGCTGCTTGGCCCCCGGCGACGCTCTTGTGGGATAGGCCGATGGCGCGGATCAGGCCTTGGGCCTTGAGGTCCGCTAGGCAATCCAGTGCGCCCAAGTCTTTGATGATCCGCTCGTCGTCGCCGTTGGAGTGAATGAGCGCCACGTCCAGCCGGTCGGTGCGCAACCGCCGCAATGAACGCCGCACGCTCATGGCGATGTGCTCCGGGGTGAAGTTGAAGTTCGAGCCCATGCCGTCGAACTCCTCCCCCACCTTGGTGGCGATCACCCATTCGTCGCGCTGTCCGGCCAGCAACTCCCCCAACCGCTCCTCGCTTGCGCCGTAGGCCGGCGCGGTGTCCACGAGGTTGACGCCGAGATCGCGGGCGGTGTCGAGCAGGCGGCGCGCCTCGGCGTCGGTGGGCAAGCTGAACGGCTCGGGATACTTGAGGCCCCGGGTGCGCCCGAATTTCACGGTGCCGAGGCCCAGCAGTGAGGTTTCGATGCCCGACCGGCCGAGGGGCCGGCGTTCCATCAGGTCGTCCAAGGGGGGTCGCCCACCGTGGCGGGGGGGAGGTCGAGAGCTGGGAACTCGGGGTGTTCGGGAGGCGGCATGAACGCCAGCACCTTCTGGCCGAGGTCCGGCGTCAGGGTGAGCTTGGTGGGCCAGCAAACGATGCAACTGCTTTGCACCTCGGCGAAGGCCTCATCCGGACGCTGGCCCCGGTCTTGTTGGGGCTCGGCCCGGTCCACGCGGAAACACT
Source organism: Pseudomonadales bacterium (assembly GCA_022827905.1). Classification (GTDB taxonomy): domain Bacteria; phylum Pseudomonadota; class Gammaproteobacteria; order Pseudomonadales; family Azotimanducaceae; genus Azophilus. Next base: position 18,537 of record JAJEIQ010000036.1, read on the forward strand.
CGATCTCCGCTTCCCGCCAATCGATCCAAGGCACACAGGCGGAGAGTTCGCTGCGTGCGAATTCGCGCTGCTTCGCTACGCTGCGCTCAGTGCCGCCGGTCGCAAGCCGTCCGCCGACGCACCACAGCCAAGGCCCGCCGCGTTCGGATTGGTGGCTGGTGATGGTTAGGCGGGGCTCAGCGCCCTTGAGGTCCGTCAGGCAGTGGCCGAAAAAGGGGCCGAAGGCGGGGCCTGCGGTGGGGTGTCGCACCACGACCTGTTGCAGGGGACGGCGCTGCATGGCCACCGGCAGGCCGAGACGCTGCAACAGCGCTTCGTTGCCGGCCCCGGCAGCAAGGATCAGGCGGCGGCAAGCGATGCGCAGGTTGCCGATTTCGATGCGGGCGCTGTCCGCGCCGTCATGGATGCGATCGATCTGGGGCGCCCTGTAGAGGTGCGGCGCGCCGAGGTTGGCGAGGCGTTCGGTGAGGCGCACGGGGTCGAGTACAAAGTCGTTGAGCCGATAGACGACGCCCTTGAACGCTTCCGTACGCAGGAGCGCGGGAAACTCCTCCGCCTGCAAACGCTGCGCCCCGCTCTGCAGCACCTTGCTGGCCAGCAGTGCCGAGAGCGGCCCCAAACCGCTGGCCTCGGCGAATAGATAGGTGTGTTCGCTCGCGGGCTTCAGGCTACTCAAGTCCAGTTCCCCGTCGCCGTCCAGACAAGCCCGCCAGCGCCCCGGCATGCTGGCGATGGTCTCGCTGGCCCGGCTCGGCAGGCCACCGAGCGCGTACTTCAGCCCGCCGTGAATCATGCCTTGGGAGGCCAAGGTCTGGCGGCTGCCAAGACGGTGGGATTCGAGCAGCACAGCACCGTAACCGGCACCGCGCAACGCGTTCAACAGCCACAGGCCTGCAATGCCGCCGCCGATGATGGCGGCGTCGGTGTGGACCGTTCTTTTCACTACGACTGCCTCGCTGACGTTTTTGTTGGTGCGGGTAGTTTATCGGTTTGATTCGCGTTGAGCCGAGTTGAACAGCCTAGGCGTGAATCAAATCGATAGACTAACCTACCCAACGAGAGGGCGGCCCGCACCCGCGATCAACACCATGACTCATATGCTGTATCAGATTCTGCTCTGGCTGGCCCTGCCGGTTGTGCCGCTGCGCCTGCGGTGGCGCGCGCGGCGGGAGCCGGGTTACGGTGAACGCGTCGGTGAACGATTCGGGCGTCCACCAGCGGCCATCCCCAAGGACGGTGTTTGGTTTCATGCCGTCTCGGCTGGCGAGACCATCGCCGTCGCGCCGCTCATCGAGGCCTTGGCCGACGAGTTCCCGGCGCTGCCCTTTTTGGTGACGACCATGACGCCGACGGGTTCGGAGCAGGTCACCCGGCGGCTCGGCGACAAGGTGGCCCACTGCTACGCGCCTTACGACTTCCCTTTTGCCGTGCGGGCCTTTTTCGACGCCGCGCGGCCTCGGCTGTTGATCCTGGTCGAAACCGAGCTCTGGCCCAACCTGATTGGTGAGGCCCATCGGCGCGGTGTGCCGGTGTTGCTGGTCAACGCCCGGCTTTCCGAGCGCTCGGCGCGGGGCTACGGGCGCATAGCGAAGCTGGCCAAAGCGGTGTTGGGCCAATTGCGCCTGATCGGATGCCAGTACCCGGACCATGCGCGGCGCTTCCAGGCCTTGGGCGCGGAGCCGACCAAGGTGGTCACCACCGGCAGCGTCAAGTTCGATGTCGCCCTGCCCGCTGACCATGAGCAGGCGGTGGCGGCGTTGCGCACGGCGTTGGGTCTGGCCGAACGGCCCGTCTGGATCGCCGCCAGCACCCATCCCGGAGAGGAGGCGATCGTTCTCGAGGCCCATCGACAGGTGCGCGAACGCCTGCCCGACGTCTGCCTATTGCTGGTGCCACGTCATCCCATCCGCAGTGGCGAGGTTCTCAAGATGGTGGCGGACAGCGGTTTTACGTCCGCCAGCCTGAGTCTGCCACCCAGCGAGGCAATCGACGTGGTGGTCGGCGACCAGATGGGCGTGCTGCAGACCCTTTACGGCCTATCGCAAGTGGCGTTCATCGGCGGCAGCCTCGTGCCGAGGGGCGGCCACAACTCCATTGAAGCGGCGATATGCGGCCAACCGCTGCTCATGGGGCCTTCGGACTTCAACTTCACGGAAGTAGCCGCCGCCTTTGCGGCAGCCGATTGCCTAGTGCGGGTAGGCAACGCTGGTGAACTCGCGGAGGCGGTCATCAAGCTGCTGGGCGATGCTTCTGGCCGCCGTCAGATCGGTCAGCGGGCCTTGGGGGTGGTGCGGCGCAATGGCGGCGCGCTGGCCAGAACCAAGGCGCTGCTGCGCGAGCACATCCGCGTGCTCTAGGGACTGCTCCTCAACACCGGATTGGAGGAGTCGGCGAAACGGTTCAATTCCGCAACGTCCTCCTCCACCAACGCGCCGGCTACCTGCTTGAGCGCCATGAGGTCGATCACGTAGTTGTAGCGCGAATCGGCGTAGTCGAACTGGGAGGCGTACAGCCGCTGCTGGGCCTGCAGCACATCGACGATGTTGCGGGTGCCCACTTCGTAGCCGGTTTCGGTGGCTTCGAGTGCGGATTGGCTGGAGGCGATCGCCTTCAGTCGGGCGCCAACTCGAACCACGTCGGTGGCGACGGTCTGAAACAGGCTGCGCGCATCCCGGGTGACGGTGAGTTGCTGGTTCAGGAGTTCGTCGCGGGCTTGGTCGGCCAAGGCCCGCGCCTCCTTGCGCCGGGAGTGGGTGAACCCGCCTTGATAGATGGGCAGGCTCATGGTCAGTGCATAGGTTGTGGTCTCGGTCTTGTTGCCGAGAAAGGAGAGCCCGCCGGTGTAGAAGTAGCTGTGGGAGATGGAGCCGTCGAGGGTCGGCAGGTGGGCGGCGCGCCGGGCCGCCAGGTTGCGGTTGGCGGCTTCTGACTGGGCGCGGGCGGCGAGTACGTTGAAGTTGGAGTCAAGCGCCGCATCCACCCAGGCTTGTTCGTCGGCGGGTGCCGGATTGATGATGGGCAGGGCCTCGGCCAGCCGGTCCAGCGACTGGTAGTCCTCGCCGGTGAGCGTGGTCAGCGCGTTGAAGAACACGTGCAGATCGCCTTCCGCCTGAATGCGGGCCACGGCGGAGTTGTCAAAGGCGGCCTGGGCTTCGAGCACGTCGGTGATGGCCACCAAGCCCACTTCGAAGCGTTGCTGCACCTGCTCAAGCTGCCGTCCGACGGCGGTTTCCTGGGCTTGCGCCGCCTCCAGCCGGTCTTGGGCGCGCAACACGTTCAGATAGGCTTGCACCACCCGCAGGATCAGGTTTTGGGAGGTGGCGTTTAGCGCCGCCTCGGCAGCTTGCACGCGGGATGTGGCGCTTCTGAGATCAAACCAAGCGCTGACATTGACCACCGGCTGGTTCAACTGCGCCTGCCAAGCGCGGTCGGTGTAGGTTTGCGAAGGCAAATCCATCATTCGCCCAAAGGTCGGGCTGGTGGGGTCGGTATCCTGCAGCACGGCGCCCGGGAAGGATCGCTTGTTGCGGCTGAGCTGGCCGCCCAGGCTGAGCTTGGGCAGCAGCCCGGACCGGGCTTGGGGAACCAATTCCCGGTTTGCCCGGTAGCCGGCTTGGGCGGCGCTCAGAACGGGATCGTTCTCCTGGGCATGGGCGTAGGCGTCAGCGATATCGACCGCGAACGTCGGCGCTGGCAGCAGCGTGAGCGCAGCTGCGGCGAGTGCGCCAATGCGCGGCAGGATTCGCAAGCGGACTCGGCAAGACGATTTGTCCATGGGATGGCTGTACTTCACAAACAGGGGGCGGAAGTCTAGCAGAGTGCCGCTTGGGATTGTCCAAGGATGTTCTAGATTGACAGAATCCGCTGGACGCAGTCCTCGGCGCTGGTCTTCCCGTCGAGCAATTCGGCCACCCGGGTGACGAAGGGTGCTGAAATGCCCGCCGCGGCGGTGCGGGCGGCGAACATGCGGGTGGCCCGCACCCCTTCGGAGACCATGACCGTGCTGCCAAGGGCCTCGTCGAGGGCCTGCCCGCCGCCGAGCAGTTCGCCGGTGCGCCGATTGCGTCCGTGGGGCGAGGTGGCGGTGACGAACAGATCGCCGATGCCGGCGGCGCTGAAGGCCGTCTCCGGCTGGGCGCCGAGTGCCGTCAGAACCCGGTGTCCTTCGTTGAAGCCGGCGGTGAAGAGGGCCGCCTTGAGGTTGTCGCCGCCAAGGCCGCCGGTCAGCTTGAGGCCATCGGAGACGCCGCAGGCCAGCGCGATGACGTTCTTGAACGCGCCCCAGAGCTCCACGCCCAAGGGGTCGGCTGCGGGGGCCACGTTGAAGGTGGGCGTTGACAGCTCGTGGGCCAAACGCTGGGCCAGCGCCGCATCCGCCGACGCCACTAGGGCAGTGGTCAGCACCCCGGACGCCAGTTCCGGGGCGATGGTCGGGCCGGTCATCACCGCCAGCGGATTGTTGAGCCCAGCAGCGGCCAGCTTGGCGGCGATGGCGTCGGACACCAGTTCCTCGGTGGGAGCGAGGCCCTTGGCCAAGTCAACCAGGACTTGGCCGTCCTGCAGCAGTTCAAGGAGCTGATCGACCACGCTGAGCACCACGTGGGAGGGCAGCGCCAAGGCCAGGATGCTGGCGCCCTGCACGGCCTCCCGCAAGTCCAAGGTCGCTTTGAGGCCCGGCAGGTCGATGCCGGGCAGGTACTTCTCGTTGACGCCGGCGCTCTCAATGCTGGCGAAGACTTCATCCTCCACCGTCCAGCCGCGCACCGCCTTGCCGTGGACGGTCCAGTTGCGGGCCAGCGCCGTGCCGAAGTTGCCGAGGCCGATCACTGCGATGCCCGTCAATTCGCTCTCCCCATCTGTCCGCCTCGGCATTGTGTCCGCAGCCAGTGTGCCATAATTCGCGGCCATGCATCCGCTCGCCGACGCCAACCTCACCGCTCGGGCCGTCATCATCTTGGGGCTGGTCCTGTTCGGTTTCTACATCGCTGCCGACCGCGGCGCGCTGACCTTGGCGCTGACCTCGGACAAGAGCTACATCTCCTACCTGATTCTCGGTATCTACGTGCTGGCCAGCGGCCATTGGCTCATGTTGGCCCATGCCTTGAATCGGGAGCGCCGCGAGTTCGCCGCGCTCGAACGGCACCTGGACGGCACCGCGGCCAGCGACGGGACGGAAGTGGTTGCGGATGCCAGCCTGATTGGCCGCTTCGCCGCCAGCCGGAAGAACGCCGAGGGAGGGGACTTGACCGCCCTGCTCACGGCCTTTGCCGACGAACTCGCCAATCGGCACGCCTTGGGTCACTTCGTCAGCGATGCGCTGCTCAAGCTCGGCCTGCTCGGCACCGTGGTCGGCTTCATCCTGATGCTGATGCCCATCGGCGAGATCACCGAGTTCGACCCCGGCCTGATGCAGCGGCTGCTCACTGAGATGAGCGGCGGCATGGCGGTGGCCCTCTACACCACCTTGGCGGGGCTGGTGACCAGCACCCTGCTCAAGCTGCAGTACCACATTCTCGACGCCTCGGCGGCTGAGCTGGCGACCCGCCTATCGGTGGTGACGGCGGATCATGCGCCATAGGATCTACCGGCAACGGGACTCCCAGGACGCCTTCACCGATTTGCTGTTCAACGCGCTGCTCGGCTTCGCCTTCATGTTCGTGGCCGCGTTCAGCCTCATGGCTGATCCCACCAAGGCGGGCGAAGTGGAATCCAAGGCCGAGATCCTGATCACCGTGCGCTGGGCGGACCGCCATCCCGACGACGTTGACGCGTTGGTGGAGGATCCCCAGGGCAACTTGGTCTGGTACCACAACCGGGACGCCGGCCTGATGCACCTTGACCGGGACGACCGGGGGCTGTTCCAGGACCGCATGGTGGTCAACAACGTCGAGACCGCCAATCCGATCAACCAGGAAACGGTGACCATCCGGGCGTTGCAGGCCGGGGAGTACGTCGTCAACCTGCTGCACTACCAAGCCAACTACAGCGTCCCGCTGCCGGTCTCCGTGAAGGTCGAGAAGCTCAATCCAAGCGCGGTGGTGGTGTTTTACGACACGCTCGAGCTTGAGGGCGCTGGCGATGAGCGGACCGCCGTGCGCTTTTCCATCAATGCCGATGGCCAGGTGGTGAACACCAACACGTTGGGCAAGCGGCTGCTGACCCGCGCCGTCGCCGCCAAGGCATGACCGTCGCGCTGTCCCTCGCCTACGCCCTCATCGTGGCGTTGCTGCTGAACTTGAGCCTAGCCAGCCGTTGGGGGCTGGCGGTGAAGCTCGGTGCAATCGTCATCGCCAGCGGCTTCTACATCGTGGCCTTTGAGGGCCACAAGCAACTCATGGGCTGGGCGACGTCCGCCGTCATGCCGGAGCAGTTTCGCCTGCACTGGATCACCATCGAGGAGCCGGACAAGGCCAGCCGCGCGCCGGGCAGCATCTTCTTCTGGGTCAGCGAACTCGACGCGGCGGGCTTGGTGGCCAGCGAGCCGCGCGCCCACCGCTTGCCGTGGGACGAAGCCACCGCCCAGGCCGCCGAGGACGCCTTGGCCGCGCTGACCGAGGGCGAACCCCTAGACGGCTTCATCTCCCGAGGCGCGGTGACCGCCGAGGAAGACCCGACCGGTCAAGGCGAGCGTGTCGGTGGTTCCGCAAACCCCTCGGACGACGGCGGGCCCCAACCCAGCTTCGAGTTCCGCCGCGTGCCGCCGCCCACCTTGCCGCCCAAACCGCACCCTACCGCAGGTTAAGCCCGTAGTGCCCGGCGGTGGCATCCAAGGCGATGGTCAGACGCTCGACCAACACGTCGATCTCTTCGCGGCTGATGATCAGCGGCGGGGCGCTGATGATGGTGTCGCCCACCTGCCGCACCATCAGGCCGTTGCCGATGGCGGCGTTGCGGCAGTGGATGGCGGCGCGGTGGTCGGCGTCGATGCGTTGGCGGCTGGCCTTGTTGCGCACCAGTTCCAAGGCGCCGAACAAGCCTTGGGTGCGGGCCTCGCCGACGATGGGGTGGTCGATGAGCGCACCCCAGCGCTTGCGCCAATGGTGGGCTGTGTCTTGGCGCACTTTTTCCACGATGGCGGTTTCCCGGTAGATGTCCAAGGTGGCGATGCCCGCGGCGCAGGCCACCGGATGCCCGGAATAGGTGAAGCCGTGGGCGAATTCGCCGCCCTGGGTGGTGAGCACTTCCGCCAACTTATCGGCAACCGCCACCCCGCCGAGGGGTTGGAACCCGTTGGTGACGGCTTTGGCGAAGCTGATCAGGTCCGGCTGCACACCGTAGGTCTGGCAGCCAAACCATTCGCCGGTGCGGCCGAAGCCGCAGATGACTTCGTCGCTGATCAGCAGCACCCCACGCTCGGAGCAGATGCGGGCCACTTCCGTCCAGTAGTTTTGCGGGGGAATGATGACGCCGCCGGCGCCTTGGACCGGTTCAGCGATGAAGGCGGCGACGTTGGCCTCGCCGAGTTCGTCGATCTTCTCGGACAAAAGCCGCGCGGCCGCCCTGCCGTAGGCCGCCTCGTCCAGTTCGCCGGCATTCTCAAAGGCATAGGGCTGCTCGATGTGATGGACGTAGGGCAGGCCGGTGAACTGCTTGTGCATGCTGCTCATGCCGCCGAGGCTGGCGGCGGCGATGGTGCTGCCGTGGTAGGCGTTCTTGCGGCTGATGATGAGCTTCCGACGCGGTTGGTCGATGAGGTCGAAGTAACGGTGGACCAAGCGGATGTTGGTGTCGTTGGCCTCGGAACCCGAATTGGTGAAGAAGACGTGGTTGAACCCTTCCGGCAGCACTGCAATGAGGCGCTGCGCCATCTCGATGGTGATGTCGGTCGTGCAGTTGAAGAAGCTGTTGTAGTAGGGCAGCCGTTCGAGTTGCTCGGTGACGGCGCGCACGATCTTCGGTTGGCTGTAGCCTAGGTTCACGCACCACAGGCCGGACATGCCGTCCATGTACTGATTGGCCTCCGCGTCGGTCAGGTAGATGTGTTCGGCGGCCACGAAGGCGCGCCCACCGGACCGTTTGTAGGCAGCGAAGTCGGTGAAGGGGTGCAGCAGGACGGCGCGGTCGGAGTCATCGAGAACGTTGGCGATGGTCTGCTTCATCTGTTGAATCCTGCGGTGTTCTGAACTCGGGGCCGAATTGCCACTATGCCAGCGGTGAGTGCGGCGCTCAATCAGCGCTCCGGTGATTTGGACCCTACTTTCGAGGGCGGGACGCCCTCGCTCCGAAGAAGGCGGGACGCCCTCGCTCCGGGGAGGGCGAGAGGCCCTCGCTCCGAAGAAGGCGGGACGCCTTCGCTCCGGGGAGGGCACGGCGATTGACATGCGGTGTCCGGCCTTCACAATGGCTCATCATGCGCATTCCACTCGCATTGCTGGCCGTCGCGGCGTTGTTGTCCGGTTGCGGTCAAGCGCCGCAGCCCGCCGACCTGATTTTGAGCGCAGGCCGGGTGTACACCATGGATGAGGCCATGCCTTGGGCCGAGGCCGTGGCAATTCGCGGGGGTCGCATAGCCGCGGTTGGCAGTGACGCAGAAGTGCTCGACCGCTTTCGGGGCCAAGTCTTCGAACTCGGCGGGCGCATGGTCCTGCCCGGATTTCACGACGCCCACGTGCATCCGACTTTCGGTGGCATCCAGCTCATGCAATGCGACCTGTCCGGCTCGGCCGACGCGGCGACTCTGCTCGCCCAAGTGGCGCAATGCGATGCTGCGCTGCCGGAAGGAGAATGGCTGGTGGGCGGTGGCTGGGACCTGTCGCTGTTTGCGGATGCCAATCCGTCCAAGGACTTGCTCGATGCGGTCAATGCGGACCGCCCCATCTTCCTGCGCGGCTCGGACGGCCACTCCTCCTGGGCCAATTCCAAGGCGCTGGATTTAGCGGGCATTGAGGCGGAGACCCCCAATCCGCTCAATGGGATCATTGAGCGCGACGCCAATGGCGTGCCCTCCGGCACGCTGCGGGAATCCGCCCAAGGTTTGGTCGAGGCAGTTGTCCCGCCGCTTACCGATGCGGATCGCTTGGAAGCCACCCGTCAAGCGGTCGCCTTGGCCAACCAATTCGGCATCACCTCCATGATCGACGCGGCCACCTCCGCGGACGAGTGGGCGGCTTGGCAAGGGCTTGAGGCGGCGGGTGGTCTCACCGCGCGGGTGGTGCTGTCCGTCCCGGTGTCCAGCCCGTTGACTTGGACGCCGTCCGAGGGGCTGATTCGCGCGGAGGACCGCAACCGCGGCAAGCGCCTGCGCCGGGATGCAGCCAAGCTCTTTGTTGACGGGGTGCTCGAAGGCGAGACCGCGGCGCTGCTGGAACCCTACCTGGGCGAGGGCGGCGGCAGCGGCATGTTGATCCTGCCGGCCGATGAACTGGCGGCGCGGGTTCTGGCGTTGGACGCCCAGGGCGTGCAGGCGCACTTTCACGCCATCGGCGACCGGGCCGTTCGGGTGGCTTTGGATGCGGTCGAGCAGGCGATTGAACACAACGGCCCTTCGGACAACCGTCATCACATCTCCCATCTGCAACTCATCGATCCCGCCGACTATCCCCGCTTTGCGGCATTAGGCGTCACGGCCAACTTCCAGGCGCTGTGGGCTTACCCCGATGGCTACGTCACCGACATCAACCTGCCCGCGCTTGGCCCTGAGCGGGTCGAGGGGATGTACCCCATCGGCTCCTTGGAACGGGCGGGCGCCCGCATTGTGGCGGGCAGCGACTGGTCGGTGTCCTCCCTGAACCCGCTGCCTGCCATTGAGACCGCCCTGACCCGGCAGGATGCTTCCGGCGAGGTCGAAGGCGTGCTCAACGCTGACGAGGCGGTGAGCTTGGATACCATGCTGCGGGCCTACACGGCCAACGGCGCCTGGCTGATGCATCAGGAGGACGAGACTGGCGTCATCAAGCCAGGCATGGCGGCAGATCTCGTGGTTCTGGAGAAGGATCTCTTCGACATGGCGGCTGAGGAGGTCGGCGAGGTGGCCGTGACCATGACCCTGTTCGAAGGCCAGATTGTCTATCAGCGTCCGTCGGAGTTGGGGCAGTAGGGGGAACCATGACGGATCAACCCGCTGAGCTGGCGTCCACCCTGGATCTACTCGTCGCCGACCTTAACGGCGCTCCCCGGGGCAAAACGGTGCAGACCGGCGCCTTGGACGACGGCGACCCGCCGCACTTCGTCGCTGCGGCGTTCTTTCAGACCATCACCGGCGATTACGCCGAAGGGTGCATGGAGCGCTACGACCCCAAGGACGAGGACTTGATCCTGCGTCCCGACTGGTCGAGCTACAGCGCCTGCCCTTGGAAGCCAGGCGATCACGGGCAAGTAATCTGTGATTCGCTGGACAAGTCGGGCGCGTCCATCCCCTACGACAGCCGCAACGTATTGAAGCGCATACTCGGGATCTACGCCGATGCGGGCCTGCATCCCGTCGTTGCCCCGGAGCTGGAGTTCTACTTGCTTGAGCCGATTGGGCAGGATGCTTCGGCGCTTGCCCTGGCGCCCGGTCTCGATGGCCGTGCCGAGTTCGGCGGCGAAGCCTTCAGCGCCGACGCCTTGGATAAGTACGCGCCCTTCCTGGATGACGTGAAGGCGCAAGGCGAAGCGGCGGGCCTGCCGGTCAGCGCCTTCGTGCATGAAGTGGGTCCGTCGCAGATCGAGCTCAACCTGGCCCACGGGGACCCGCTGCGCCGAGCCGACCAACTGTTTCTTCTCAAACGCCTAGTCAAGGCCTGCGCCATGCGCCACGGCTATCTGGCGAGCTTCATGGCCAAGCCCCTCGACGGGGTGCCGGGCAGCGGCGCCCATCTGCACTGCAGCGTCGTCGACGGCACCGGCGGCAACATCTTCGCCTTGAAGGATGGGCGGGCACCGGCCGCGTTGCGCCACTTCATCGGCGGGCTGCAAACCTGGCTGCCAGAAGCCTTTGCCCTGATCGCTCCCAACGTCAACAGCTTCAAGCGCTTCGTGCCGGACCTTTCGGCCCCCATCAACCTGGAGTGGGGCTACGACAACCGCACTGCGGGACTGCGGGTGCCGTACGGCCCGTCCACCAGCGGGCGCGTGGAGAACCGGGTAGCGGGCGCCGATGTCAATCCGTACCTGCTCACCGCCACCACCTTGGCCTGTGGCTGGTTGGGCATGCAGGACCGCGTGGAGCCGACCCAACCCCATGAAGGTGACGCCTACGAAGCCCCCGCCACCCTGCCGAATGACCTAAGCCAAGCGCTCGCCACCTTGGCCGCCAACGGCCGCTTGGCGGACCTGCTCTCGGAAGCGTTCATCGAGGTGTACGTTGACGTGAAGCGGAGCGAACTGCAGGACTTCCAAAAGTGGATGACACCCTGGGAGGTGCGCTACCTCGGCAGCCAGCTGTGAGGCCGATTCCCGTGGCTCGATGGAGGCTTTTCAATTCGACCGGAATATGGTCGCCACATCCACCGCAAAACCCGTCAGCAAGGGTGAAGTGACCTCAGTGCCAAGGCCGAAGGTGCCGTACTCAGTGTAGGCGGAGCCTTCGAGCTCAAACACCGTGATGGTTTCCGTGCTCGGATCGACGATCCAGTACTCGGGGATGCCAGCCTCCGCATAGTCGGTGCGCTTGGTGATCCAGTCGCGATTCGGGTCGTCAGGGCTGACAACTTCCACCACCAGATCGGCGCCCAGCCAAAAGCGATTTTGGCGGCGGCCATCATGTCGGTCGCAAAGCAGGAGTAAGTCGGGTTCACGATACTTGCCTTCGCGAATGCGCAAGCGCACACCAGCGAAATGGACGATGCCCGAGTCCCCGAGCCAAGCGAAGAAATGGCGGTAGAGGTCGCCGAGGATCTGGTGGTGGCGGTCAGTTGGCACGGGCAGCTTCTCAATGCAGCCGTCCGTGAATTCGATGGGCTGCCGTGCGTGGTCGGTGAAACCCAAATAGTCCTCGTCTCGCCATCGGCCTTGACGCGGCAGTTCCCGCTTGGTCAAGGGGTTCGTTGTGTGCGACCGATGCTCCATGCCCGCCCTCAAGCCGATTTCCTCGACAGCCCTGTCTCGCTGGCATGGCAGTTTGGCACAGCGGATGCCCACCGCCAAATCGGGCACTGCCCAGAAGCACCTTTTGAAACCACACGCTCGCTCCTCCAACGCAGTTCAATGGGTCGTTTTCGGAACACTCTATCGGGGTGCGAGACTGTTGTATGCGGTCAATCTCTCAACGAGTTGTAAGACATCGGCGTAACCGAACCGCTGATCGGGGAAGGGGGGCTGAGGGTCCTCGGGATGCTTGGATTTCCAGATTGACATCGGTGGAACATCGGTTGTGGGACGGAATCTGGGCGTGTCATTGTGCTTTCTCGAAATCACCTCGCGTGCGCCGATCTAACGCCACCTGAGACTAAGGAAACGGGGACTTTGGAAAGCGTTTGGGTTTTTGGGTACGGGTCGCTGATCTGGCGGCCCGGCATGGCGCTTCGTGAACGCCGGGTGGCGCGCGTTCGGGGTTGGACGCGGCGGTTCTGGCGGGGCTCCCGCGACCACCGGGGCGTTCCCGATGCGCCGGGGCACTCCGACGTTCATCAACTACCCTGTTGCAATGAGTCCGTGTCGCAAATGCGCTTTCTTTCAGCGGGTTGCCGTGGCGCCGATGGCGACAGCGTCGCCCCGGGCGATCACCAACGCTATCGCATGGTCATTGCCGCCGGCGTTTGTTGCATCCCCGACGGCAAGAATCACTTTCAAGTCAAACAGCCCGCAATCGGCCTCCGCATTGCTTTCGTACAGGTTGAACGCCGGGTTGATGCCGTCGAGTGCGCCCGACAAGCTGCACCGCAGGGTGCCCAGATTCAGTTCTCCCTCGAATTCAGCAGCCGCATTGATGGAAAACATCAGGTCTTCGTCCGAAGTTTTCCAAGCTCCCGCCAATCCGGCGGCGTCGGCGCCGCGGTCGAAACCCGGAACCGCCCAGCCATTGAATGCACGGGCGGAGCCGTTCCCGACCGTGTAGCTGCCCCGCATCCAGTCGCCCTGCTGGTAGGTGGCCGCTAGTTCGAACGACTCGCTGCCGCCCCGCATGCCCGCCCCCTGACTTTGAACTTCGCCGGACTCATAGACCTCGCCCAAGGCGTTCAAACGGCCCGCGTCCGATCCATAGGTGCCGTCAACGACCCAGGGATTCCCGGACATTTCGGGCAACCAGCCATACAGGCGGCTGTCGGTGGTGGCGATCAGATAGCCGTCTTCACTCAGGCCATCGTCGAAGGTCAGCTTCCACACGCCGGCCGGGCCTCGATAATCCACCTTGGCGGCTGACAGATTGGACAAGTGGCCGGTTGGGGTTTCCAACAGGCTCATAACCAAGATGGGTTGGTCCGAGATGACCGCGAGTTGCCACTTGCCGGTGCCGTCCCCAAAACCGTTGCCGACTTCGAGATCCTCCGCGGTCACAGCCATGGCCTCAAGCGCTCCCAGCCTGAACTCGCCTGCCCGAGCCCCGGCCATCCCGGCGTCATCAACACCGCTGATGGTGACATTGGCGCCGTTGCGCGACAGGTTCACCAAGCGCAGCCAACTGCGTTGGTTGAAGTTGCTGGCGGGATTGAAAATGGACACCCAATGCCGAAGGCCCCCAGCCGGCGCCACTGCGGACATGGCGGTGAGAAAGCCGTCCGGTCGGGTGCGAATGTAGGCCTGCGGCTCGATGTCGTACTCGCTGTGCAGATAGAGGCGCCAGTGGCCCATTGCCGGACCCAGCCCCTGCGGCAGGCCCTTGCCCGCGTTGCCGTTCTCCAGATCGCCCGAGTTGAGGTGAACGGTGCGCCCGCCGCCCAGTTCCAGCATCACCGGGCCACGCTCGTTGCCCGCGTCATCCACGCCAAAGATGAACACCATGGCGATTTGTTCCGAGTGGTTGATGATGCGAACGAAGCCCTGCTGGGTGACCCCCGAGGCAGTGGGCATCGAGTTCGCCTCGGAAACGAACAGCGGCAGGATGTGCTCGCGCCCGATGGACAACTGCGCGAGCGCAGCGCCACAAAGTACAAGGCCCGACAGCGCAACAAGCGCCGCTTTCCAAAAACGAACGCCCATAGCGCCCTCCATCATTTACAGGTACAGGTTTTCCAGATCGCGCGATTTCATCGCCACCTGGGCCAACTCCCAAACTCCACCCCGACGGGTTTCAGCGGCCCAGGTCACCATGTCGCCCGAACCTCGATGCCCAAATGGTGGTCGGTCGGCGCCAAGGCGGCCTCACGCCGCGTGGCCTGAAGCGACAGGCTGAGGTTCGGGGCACCCGGCCTTGCCTCCGGAGTGAGCCGCCAGCCAAAGCCAACCTCGCGGGCGTCTTGGGAGACGCCATAGCCGACATGCGGCGTGGCCACAAACCGTCCGTCGAACGCCGGCAGGCCGTAGCCCAGCTCGGTTGTCCAGCGGCTTCCATCCTCACCGCCAAAGCGGCGGGTGAGCGGGTCGTTCGAGAAGAACGCGTCCAGCCCGCCGCCAAAGCGGCTGCCGACCTCCTGCCGCAGCGCCAAGGAAAGGCCCCGCGCCGACCCCGGGCTCGGATCGTAGGCCAACGAGGCCGAGAAACCGCGGTCCTGCATCGCCCCATCTTCGTGGGTAACGAGCGTGCGGCCCTCCACATCGAGCCGGATGCCGAGCCGCGGCTCTGTCCAAGCGAAGCCGCCGCCGACCTCCACGCCAAGGCCCGACTCGGCATCGCCACCGTCATGGCGCATCCCAACCTCCAGCTTAGGCGTCAGGCTTCCGCCGCCAGGCAGCGTGAACCGGCGGCTGCCCTCAAGGCCGACTCGCAGCCGGCTGACGGCGGCATCCGTGCCGACGAGCCCTTCCACAGCCTCCGATTCCGTGCGCGCCCACAAGGCGTCGGAGACCAGCGCCAGCTTCGCGCCGCCAATGGCGGGCAGGTCGCTGCGCAGGCCAGCGGCCGCCATGGTCCAGTCGATGTCCGCCTTTAGGGTTTCAGCGTCGTTCGGCCTGAGCTGCATGCCGCCCGCGCCCCAGCCGGCCGCACCCCAAAGCGAGAGCCGCTCCGAAGCCTGCCAGGAGGCGTAGGGAATGGCCGCCGTCAGCGAGCTCTCGACATCACCCTCCGGCGCATCCCCGTCACCGCGATGGCCGCCATCGGCGAGGGTTTGGGTGAGCGCCACGCCCACCAGCCAGTTGTTGCGGGCGTAGTCCGCGCCCAGCAGGGCCGTCATGATCTCCCCGTCCAAGTCCAAATCGCCTTCGGCACCGTCGAAACGGGTGTGCGACCCTCGGCCCCAGAAGCCGAGCGCACCGCCTGCGGCGTCGTTGCCTCCGGCGTAGGTGAAGCGGCTGCCAGACAGAAGCTGCGCGAGGGTTGTGTCGGTTGCGCCGCCGCTGAGGTTGGGGCCGCGAATCCCGGCCATCGGCAGGCCGTCAACAAACCGGTTCCGCTCATCGCCGGTTAGGAGGCCGAAGCCGTGCGAAGCCGAATCCGGCCCGTCCCCGAAGCGAACTCCGGCGAGGGTGCCGCTGAAGCCTGCCGTCCGGGCCCGCTCGCCGTCGCCCCGGCGCGTTCCGATGCGCTCAGCGATGCCGTCCAGCGCCTGCTCCGCCACCGCACGCCCGAAGCGGCCGAGCCACGCCTTCGGCATCGCGTCCGAGTTTACGATGGTGCCCCGGCCCGTGGCGTCGGCAATGACGGCGCCGCCGGTGGGGCGGGAAATGTACAGGACGAACTGCTCCTCGCCCTCATCGTGGTCGTCGTCGATGATCTCAATCTCAACCTGCCGAAGCGAGTCGCCGGCGTAATAGGTCAAGGTGCCGTGCTTGGCCTTGAAATCGACGTCGGGCTTGGCGCCGCCGTCGGAGTCCCCCCAACTGTAGATCTGGTAGAACACCGTCATGGGACCACTGTTGTCCGGCACCGGCGGGTCCAGCGTCACGTCGAAGACGATCGAGCCATCGGACTCGTTCGCGGAGGCGTTGGACACCGAAAAGGCGGATGGAACCTCCGGCGGCGGCCCATCGTTGTCGCGGACATCAACCTCGGCGAAGTACGGCTGCGTACTGGCCTCGTAACGGCCGTCCGGAGGCACTTCAATCTGCACCCGAACCTTGCCGGACGCTTCCTCCACCGAGTCATTCACGGTGGACAGAGCAAGGGTCGCCACGCTGTCGCCGAAGGCCAGGTAACCCTGCTTGTTCAAGCCGGGAATGACCACTTGGCGGGCACCCTCGTCCTCTGCGGCCAAGTAGCCGCCGGCGGAGCCTCCTAGGCTGTCGTCGTAAACGGTGACATCGACCACCAAGTCTTCTTCGGGCGCCGGCTTGGCGGTTAGCTTGAAGGTCGCCGGCTGGCCTTCGTTCACCGCCGCTCCGCCCCTGATGGTGACCACCGGCGTGCCGCGGGGTGCATCGGTCGGGTCCGGAAGAATGGTGCCCACGGCCACGCCGTCGCCTATCTCGGCGTTGTAAACGTTGCTGATCAACACCTCGAAGGTCTCGGGCAGCTCCTCGTATTCATCGTCGTCGTGAACCGCGATGTGCAGCACCCGCTTAGTTTCGCCCGGCTCGAAGTTGACCCACAACGCGAAACTGTCCCCCCGGTAGTCGCCCCCGGAGTGGAAGCCACCCGGCGTGGCGGCGGACGTCCTGCCGGGATCCTCGACGGGCCGGGTTTCAAACTCCGCCCTCACGCTGGTTGTGGCCGCCTTGCTGAGGGTCACGGGGAAGTGGAGCTCCGTTCTGCCGTACCGGCCGTTGCGGGCGTTTTCCTGCACCTGCGCGTCGGCTACGGATACGGTAACGCTGCCGTCGTTGCTGTCGTTGTCGTTGACCCTCACCGAGGCGGCGGCGGGCGAGCCGATCCGGTAGTAGCCGCCTGCGCCGTCGGGAATCACCTTCACGGCAATGTGGCCGTCGGGTTCGTTGGTTTCGTCATCGTCGGTGCGGACTTCAAGGGTTCCGCTGCCGTCCGGGAAAATCAGCACCGATTGTTGGCCGCTTTCCCCGCTGGCGGCGAAACTGCCGTGCTCACCCTCGGAAACCTCCACCAGCACGGTAAGCTGGCTCTCCGGCGCCGGGTTTGCGGTGAGGTTGAACGTGGCGGTGTCGCCTTCGATGACGGTTGGGCCCGCAGCGATGGTGACGGTGGGCGTCGTGTCGGAAACATTGGCGGTGGCTCGCGCGGGTGAGCCGGCGGCGTACTCCGAGCCGCCGACAACGGTCGCAATGACGGCACCGTCATCTTCGGCCTTCAGGTCGTTGAACGTATCCACCGAGATCGTGCCGCGACCGTCCGTGCCGATGGTAACGATTTCCGCGTAGGCGCCGCTGGTGAGGAAATCGCCGCGTTGGCTGATGCTGACCTCCACACCTAGGTCGTAGGGCGGTGCTGGACTGGCGGTCAAGGTGAAGGTCGCCGTGCCGCCTTCGACGATGTCGCCATCCGAACGGATCGAGACCTTGACCGACTCGTCTTCAACCGTCACCGACGCACTGCCGGCAGCGGCGACCAGATAGCCGGCGCCGCCGAGCACTTGGGCGGTCAGGGTTCCGTCCGGCTCCGCAACCAAGTCGTTGACCGTGGCCACGCTGAAGCTGGCCGTACCACCCGTGCCGATGGTTAGGGTCCGGGTGCCGGCCTGGCCCTGCTCCGCAAAATCGCCGCTGTCCGTGACGTCCACCCGCACATCGAGCGGGCTCGCTGGCGGGGGATTCGCGGTCAGTTCGAAAGTGGCGGTATCGCCCTCGACCATGGTGGAAACATTGGCCCGAATGCCGATGCGGGGGGTCGGGATGCCGCCATCGGACACATCCACGCTTGCTGAAGCCTGGCTGCCGAGGATGTATCCGCTGCCGCTGTCGAGGCTTGCGGTGATGGATCCGTCGTCCTCATCCGTGGTGTCGCTGACGGTCTCCACGGATAGTGTTCCGCGGCCGTTAGTGGCGATGGTGACCGTTCTGGCGCCCAATTGACCTTCGCCCGCAAAGTCGCCCGCTTGGGCAACGTTCACGCTGACGTCGAAGGGCGCGGCTGGCGGCGGGTTCGCCGACAGGGTGAATCTCGCGGCGCTCCCCTCGTTGATGTTCGGGCCCGGCTGTATGGTCACGACGGGCAGGTCGTTGTCCGTCACCGCCGTGGTGGCGGAGCGGTAGCTGTCGCGGGAGACCTCGTAGCCATTGCCGGGATTCACGGTCACAGTGATCGCCCCGGTGGCCTCGTTGCGGTTGTCATCCACCGTCGCCACGCTTATGTTGCCCCGGCCGCGGGAGTCAACCGTGACGATCTCGCGGCCGGTTTCGCCGAACGCGGCAAAAGCGCCGGTCTGGCTAACGGTCACGCTGACGCGCAAGGAGGATTCTGGCATTGGGCTGGCGGCCAACGTGAAGGTCGCCTGGCCGCCTTCCTCGATGCTTTCGTAGTGGGCCAGAACCGCAATCTCCGGCAGGCCCGAAGGTTCCTCAGGTTCGGTGATCGTGCCAATGGCTTCGGTGTTTGCGAGCTTCACTCCGTCAGGATTCGAAGCGATTAGCTTGAAGGTTTCGCTGCCTTCCTCAATGTCGTCCTGAAGAGCCACGAAGACTATCTCGGTCACGGTATCGCCCGGGCGGAATGATGCGGTTTGGCCATATCCCTCGTAGTCCACGTCCGGAGTCGCCGTAACGCCTTCGGTCCTGTAGGAAAAGCCGATCAAGCCATTGGTGGGGTTGGGCTTGTCGAGACGAGCCGTGAAGGACATCGAGCGCCCCTCCAGGGCCGTTGCGGATTCGATCGTGACCGTCGGCAGATCTTCCGCCTGCGTCCAGCCTAGCGGGGCGTGCAGCCCGAATAGGGCTGCAGCCGACAGCAGCAGAGGGGCTGGAATCACCTTGCGGCCTATGGCCTTGAAAGCGGTTTTCATCGCTTTTGTCCTTGATTCAGTTGGTGTCGGTGGTTTTGCATGCGAACGCGGCGGGCAACGGTGCGTTGCCCGCCACGGGGAAGGTGGGTGTGAAGAGCCATGGACCGGGACTGCGGTCTCGGCCCCGGCCGTGGTCGGGGATCGAGGGGAGTGTGCCGGGGCGCGAGAGTGAAAACGCCCGCCTAGGAACGGTGCGCTGCCATTCAGCGGCGGCGCAATCAAGCGGAATTCGATTGAGTGCCGGAGGCCTGCGTAAGCAGCGAGTACGCCGCAAGCAGAGGGCGTTACGCCAATATAGGCGGCTCGGCTCGGCTCGGCTCGGCTCGGCTCGGCTCGGCTCGGCTCGGCTCGGCTCGGCTCACCATGATACTAAGTTGCGTTTCGCGTTGCACACTGAATGCCCCGTGGCCTAGGCTTTAGTTTGAACTTGCCTGCTACTTCAAACTTGAAGGCAGACTCTCCAAATCGCACGTTGTCAGAACAGATAAATATATCAGTTACTTAAAGGCCAAATTGAATTCATCTTCTTAATTTAGTGCGCACCCTGCCACGAAACAAGGGGAGTTGCAATACTCTGGTTGACCCCTACTCCGCCGCGGCGATCACGTTGCGGGGCGGCTTGCTCGGGCTGAAGAACGCGCCCGCCAGTGTTGACGTTTCATGACTGGTCCTCAACACTAGCGAGGCTCCATCAAGGAGATGATTGCCTATCAATGGGTCGTTTTCGGAACACTCTATCGGGGTGCGAGACCGTTGTATGCGGTCAATCTCTCAACGAGCTGTAAGACATCGGCGTAACCGAACCGCTGATCGGGGAAGGGGGGCTGAGGGGCCTCGGGATGCTTGGATTTCCAGATTGACATCGGTGGAACATCGGTTGCGGGACGGAATCTGGGCGTGTCATTGTGCTTTCTCGAAATCACCTCGCGCGTGCGCCGATCTAACGCCAGTTGAGACTAAGGAAACGGGGACTTTGGAAAGCGTTTGGGTTTTTGGTTACGGGTCGCTGATCTGGCGGCCGGGCATCGCGTTCCGTGAGCGCCGGGTGGCGCGCGTTGGGGGTTGGACGCGGCGATTCTGGCAGGGCTCGCACGATCACCGGGGCCTTCCCCATGCGCCGGGGCGTGTGGTGACGCTGGTGCCGGAGCCCGGGGCTTCGTGCGAAGGCGTCGCCTATCGCGTCGCTGCCGACTTGGCGGCGGCGACCTTTGAAGGGCTCGACCACCGCGAAAAGAACGGCTATCAGCGGCACGACGTCCGCTTGGAGTTTCGCCGAGGCGGCACCGATCAGGGGGTCGCATACGTCGCGCCCGTGAACAACCCTGCGTTTCTCG
Source organism: Pseudomonadales bacterium (assembly GCA_022827905.1). Classification (GTDB taxonomy): domain Bacteria; phylum Pseudomonadota; class Gammaproteobacteria; order Pseudomonadales; family Azotimanducaceae; genus Azophilus. Next base: position 38,734 of record JAJEIQ010000036.1, read on the forward strand.
GGTCGGCGCCGGTCGATGAAATCGTGGCGCAGATCGGGCGGTCAGCCGGACCGAGCGGCACCAACTTGGACTACCTCTACCAGTTGGAGTCAGCACTGCGGCGTTTGCGGATCGAGGACGCCCATGTCTTCGAACTGGCGCGAAGGCTTCGCGAAAGCGAGGATCAGTCCCGAGCCAACCGCGCAAGGGCCGGCTAGTCGCCCCGCAACACCCGCCTGCCCGGATGAACGCCTTCCAGGAACTCGCCGTCCCGGACCACGAAAGTGCCGTTCACCAGCACATGGGCGATGCCGGAGGAGGGCTGGTACGGATCCTGAAAGGTGGCGTTGTCGATGATCGTGTCGGCGTCGAAGATGGTGATGTCCGCATCGGCACCGGCCTGGATGCGTCCTTTGCGCCGGAAGGAGGGGCTGTAGTCCTGGAGGATGGAAGCCGGCAGGATGGTCATCTTGGACAGGGCAGTCATCAGGCTTAGGCCGCCCTTCTCCCTCGCGTAGCGGCCGAGCACCCGGGCGTTGGTGCCGATGCCCCAGGGCGGAACCTTGGCCTCAAGGCTGACGATCGGCATGCCGTCACTGGCCACGGCCACGTCCGGGGCGTTGGTGGCGATGGCGGTCCAGGCCTCCCGGTTGTAATGGTGGATGACGCCCATGCCGGGATGTTTTTCCCGGTATTCATGCCAAGTGGCTTCGGTGAACCGTTCGCCGGTGGCCGCCACTTCCACGTCCTCGTAGTCGATGGCGAAGACCTTGCGCCAGTCGCGGTTGAAAACCGCCGCCGTGTTGGCGGTGGAACCGGCGTTGTAGGGAAACGACTCGGTCGTGATGCGCGCGCCACGTGCCCGCGCGGCACGTATCGCCCGCAGGAACTCCGCCATGCCCCCCATGGCGCTGGCCTGCAGGTGACAGACGTGTACGGCGGCGCCGGTTCGTTCGGCAAGCCCGATCACTTCATAAAGCCCGGTGGGGTCGCCGGCAATGCCGCGGCGAATGTGCACGACGATCGGCGCCCCCCGCTCGGCCGCAACCTCGAAAACGGCAAGCATCTCCGCGCCGTGGACGGCTTCGCTCATGTAATCGAGCAGCATGCCAATGCCGAGCCCGCCTTGATCGAGCCCATCGCGGAGGCGGGCCTTGAGCGCTGGCAATTCCTCGGGCGACATGGGTTCGCGAAATGCGGGGCGGTTCATGCCGACCGCTCCGGTGCCGGTGCCGCCGACGAGGGCATCCATGCCGGAAACGGCCGCCTCCCCATCCTTCATCGCTGACCGAACCCAGGCATGGCCGAGCGAAGCGCCGAAGTTGACCACCGCGTTGCCAGCGATGGCGAACGGCCCCTTGGTGCCGAACTCGGCGACCGGATAGGCGCCGGACTCGAGTTCGAGTTCCGTGGTGACGCCGTCCTGGGCTTGGAATTTTTGCCCGAGAGGCGTCCAAGCATGGCTGTGCAGATTGATGAAGCCCGGAGCGACAACCAAGCCAGAGACATCCACCACCTCGACGCCGCTCGGGGCGGACTCGGAAACCGCGACGATCCGTCCATCGTCAATGGCGACGTGGCGCACCGCGTCGAGCCCGCTTTCCGGGTCGATCACGCGGCCGCCCTTGAGCACCAGTTCATGGGCGCCGGTGAGCGAAGCGGTGGTCAGCGAGAGAAGCGCCCACAACAGCGGCGGCAGTCTTTGATGCATTGGCTTTACCAGAGGAACAATTGGCTAGCTTACGGCACCATGCCGCAAGCGCCAAGGTACTCCAAGCGCCAAGCACTGGCCAGAATCAGTCAACAGATTCAGTCGGACAACTTCCCGGAGCGAAGGATTACAATACGCTCGTGTTCGGATTGTTCGGTGACCTCGGCTGCGCTTGCCCGCAAAGTGAGCGAACTGGGTTGGCCACCGGACGCAGCGCTCACATGAAATCCAGGAGAATGAACATGAGATTGATCCATTCCGCCGCCCTCCTTGGCGCGGCGTACGCCTTGGCTGCCATCCCGGCGGCAGCGGCCCAAGAGAACTCCGGGGCGTCTGATCGGCCCATTGAGGAGATCATCGTGACCTCGCAGCGGCGTGCGGAGAACATGCAAAGCGTGCCCATTGCCGTCACCGCGTTCAGCGGCGATGACCTCGACGAGATGGGCATTGTCGACATCAAAGGGATCACCGAACGCACCCCGGGCTTCACCATGGGCGTGTTCAACCCGGGCCAGCCGCAGTACTACATCCGCGGCATCGGCTCCAACGAGGACGGGGCGGGCGGCGACCAGTCGGTGATCATTTTCGTTGACGAGGTGTACATCGGCCGCTCCGCCGGTTCGGACTTGGACTTGTTCGACCTAGAGCGCGTGGAGGTGCTGCGCGGCCCGCAGGGCACGCTGTTTGGTAAGAATGTAATCGGCGGCGCAGTGAGCCTGGTCACGAAAAAGCCAACCGAACAAACCGAGCTCAAGTTCGAGGGCACGGTGGGCAATTTGGAAGCGCTCACGATTCGCGGCCTCGCCAGTGGCCAGATCGCGGCCAACACCTACGGCAAGCTGTCCTTTTCCAGCCGGCGGCGGGACGGCTACCTGAAATCTCAAATCGGCCAATTCCCTGAGTTTTTCCCCGGCCTCAGTCCGGACTCCCTCGGCAAGTTCGACCAGCTCGACGTCAACTCCGACAGCGTCCGCGGCGCGTTGCGGTTCGTGCCCACCGACCGGATGGAGATCAATCTAACCGCCAACTACTCGACCATGGACCGGGCGGGGCCGAGCTATCGATCCGTCGGCCCGGGCGGCATCCCGTTCCTGGCTGACGCTGCGCTGCTGCCGAACTACGAAGACCGGCACCATGAAAACCTGCTTGAGGATCCGGGCCGCTCAACGAACGACATTTACGGCATAACCGCCCGCCTCGACTACGACATCGGCGACGCGACGACCTTTACGTCGCTTACCTCCTTCCGGGACGTGGAGGCGGAGCAGGTTTGGTATCTTGGCACCAAGAACCTCGCAGCTCTCAGGCTTTCGACCAATGCGGTGCCACTCTACTTGGTGGGCTCCAACGACTACACGGACGACTCGGAGACCTTCACCCACGAGTTCCGGCTCACCGGCGCATTCGACCGATTCAACTATGTCGCTGGCGCCTACTATCTGAAGGAAAAAACCCATCGCAATGAGCGTGCACCCATTGGGCTGGACTTTTCCAACGGGATGGGCGGCGTGGGGGTTTCCATACCGGTCATCGATGGCGGCGACGACCAACGCAATGAAACGGACAGCTATTCCTTGTTCGGCCAGTTCGGCTTCGATCTGACCGACACCATCACCCTCTCGTTTGGCGGCCGCCAAACCTGGGAGGAGAAGGACATCAGCCGCTTGGGCACGCCTTCCGGCCTGAATCCGGGGCGGGTGTTCGACTTTGAGACGGGCGAGGACTGGAGCGCCTTCACGATGCGGGCCGGCATCGAATGGCAGGCAACCGAGGACATCTTCGTTTACGCCACCCTGTCGGAAGGGTTCAAGTCAGGGGGCTATCAGGGGCTCGCCAACACGGAGCTCATCGCCATCACGCCTTTCGATCCCGAAGAGGCGGTCCTCTACGAAGTCGGCGTCAAGAGTGAGTGGCTGGACAATCGCGTGCGAGTCAACATGGCGTTGTTCACCACCGACTACTCCGACTTGCAGATTCTACAGTTGCTCGTCCCCGAAGACGCCGTTCCCGGCACGGCGGGCTCCCTAATCACGCAAAACGCGGCGGATGCGGACATCGAGGGGGTGGAGGTTGAGTTCACCTTCATTCCCGTGGAAAACCTGACCATTTCCGGCGCCTACACCCACCTCAATACGGAGTTCTCCAACTTTTTCATTCCCAGCGGCTTTCGTCCACCCGATCTGGGCGGCGGGACGCCGGTTGACCGGACCGGCAACGAACTGCGCAATGCGCCCAAACATGCCTTCAACATCCTGGCGCGCTACGACTGGCCGCTCGGCAACGGCGGAGCGCTCAGCCTTCAGGGCGATTGGCGATACAAAGGCAAGGCCTTCCAAGATCCCGATGTGCTGGAGTTCTCGGCTGTGCCGTCCTACGACGTGGTTGACTTCAGAGCCACCTACGCATGGCCCAACGGCCACTTGGAGACGACCCTCTGGCTCCGAAACGCTTTTGATGAGGACTATTTCCTGCACAATTGGCCGTTGCAGGGCAGTGGTCAGGCCACCCCGGCGCCCCCACGCACCTACGGCTTGACGCTGACTTGGCGCAACGAATAGTTCCAAAACTGTTCTGAGCGAGCACTGCCCTTGCGAGCGCTGAAATTTCTCCTGCTCGCCATTTCGGGGCTGGCGACCCTCGCCGCCGCCGCTGAGCCGATGCGGGTCTACACCGCCCGCGCCATCATCACCATGGACGAGTCGCTGCCCCGGGCCGGGGCAGTGGCTGTGGCCGACGGGCGCATCGTTGCGGTGGGCAGCTTGGAGTCTATGGGCGCATGGCTCAAGGCCCGGGAACATGTGATCGATGACCGGTTCGCGGACAAGGTGCTGCTGCCTGGATTCATCGACAACCACCTGCACCCGCTGATGGCGGCCATCCTGCTGAACACGCGTTGGATCACTCCGCAGCGCTGGTCGCTGCCCGGCCGGTCCGTGGAGCCCACCCGCGGACGTGCAGCCTACCTCCAACGGGTCGCGGCCGAAGCCGCCACTGACGGCGTGCCAGACGACCCCTTCATCACTTGGGGCTATCACGAACTCTGGCACAGCGTGATTCGACGTGCGGACCTGGACCGGATTGCGCCCGAACGACCGGTGATTCTCTGGCAGCGCTCATTTCACGAAATCGTCGTCAATTCCGCGGCACTGCAATGGCTGGGGTTCAACCCCGAAGTGGACACGGAACCGGTTGATGTGCGCTTCGACCTTGGCCTGTTCTCCGAGCGGGGGCTCACCGCCGCGTTGAGTCGCATGGTCCCCTATCTGCTCACGCCGGACCGCCTGAACGCGGGCTTGGAAGCAGTGCGCTCAATTGTCCACCAAGGCGGCATCACGACCATCGCGGACATGGGGATTGGGCTCTACTTGGGGCTGCGGGAGGAAGCGGCCATCCACCGATCGGCGTTCGAAAGCCCCGATGTGCCGATTCGAATCGTTCTGGTGCCGAGCGCATCGCGCCCGCCCCCGCGCGATGCACAACGACAGGCTTGGCTTCAGGCCATCGACGGATTCAGCGGCGCCGCCTCACCCAAGGTCCGCGTTGGCCGGCACGTCAAGCTGATGGCGGATGGAGGCTTTTTCGCGCAGTACATGCGCATGAATCCGCCCGGCTACATCGACGGGCACGAGGGCAAGTGGCTGACGCCGCCCGCTGAGCTGGAAAAGCTCGCCAAGCTGTTCTGGGATCGGGGCCTGCAGCTGCACTTTCATGTCAACGGCGATGAGGGCATGGATGTGGTGCTCGACATTCTGGAAGAGAACCTGACGGAAAGCCCTCGGCCCGACCATCGCACCACCCTGCATCATGTGGGCTTTGCCACCAACGATCAGCTGCGGCGGGCGGCTCGGCTTGGCGCGGTGATCTCCGCCCAGCCTTACTACATCTGGGCGCTGGGAGACCTCTACGCCGATCACGGCCTGGGTTACGACCGGGCTTCGCAGATGTCGCGTGTGGGTGCCATGGTGCGCAACGGCATCCCCACTTCGTTGCACTCGGATTTCACGATGGCGCCAGCGGCGCCCTTGACCCTCGCTTGGGTGGCGGTCAATCGGGTCACCTCCGAGGGCTCGCTGATGGCGCCCGAGGAGCGCATCTCCGTGGCCGAGGCGCTGCGGGCAGTCACCCTCGATGCGGCCTTCGCCCTCAGGATGGAGGATGAGATAGGCAGCATCGTCGCCGGCAAGCGGGCCGACTTCACCGTGCTGGAGCGGGACCCATTCACTGTTCCGCCGATGCAATTGAAGGACATCCCCATTTGGGGAACGGTCTTTGAGGGCAAGCCCTATCCCATCCTCAAGGCGGCTGCGCCTTGATGCGCTGCCAGTAGATGTCCAAGTCGCGCTTGACCACAGGCGCCAACAGATAGAGCCCAAGCACGTTGGCGAGCGCCATGGCGAAGATCATGGCATCGGAGAAGTCGAGCACCGCATCGAGTTGCGTGGTGCAGCCGATGATCGCAAAGACGCAGAACACCGTGTTGAATGCGCGCTTGGCGGCTCGCCCGTTGCCAAACAGGTAGATGCAGCCTTCCAGCCCGTAGTAGGACCAGGAGATCATGGTGGAGTAGGCGAACAGCATGATCACCACCGCGAGCAGGTACGGGAACCAAGGAATCACGCTGGCGAACGCCGCTGAGGTCAGTTCCACGCCGCTCATGGCGCCATCGGACAGCAGCGCCGGATCGTACACCGTCACCGTGATGACCAAGGCCGTAATGGTGCAGATCACCACGGTGTCGATGAACGGTTCGAGCATGGCGACAAACCCTTGAGTTAGAGGCTCCCGGGTTTTTACGGCCGCATGGGCGATGGCGGAGGAGCCGATGCCCGCTTCGTTGGAGAAAGCGGCGCGGCGGAACCCGAGAATCAACACCGCGAAGAAACCGCCTGTGGCGCCTTCAGGCGTGAACGCTTGGGTGACGATGGCGCCGAGCGCACTTGGGATTTCGTCGGCGTTGGCGCCGATGACCACCAACGCTGCGCCAACGTACAGGAGCGCCATGAACGGCACCAGCCGCACTGTTACCCGGGCGATGCTCTTGATGCCGCCGACGATCACCAGCGCCACCAGAGCGGCCAGCAGCGTGCCGAACAGCCAGCCCCGGCCAGCGAAGAGGCTCTGTTCGCCGCCGGTCACGTTGACGAACTGCACGTAGGCCTGATTGGCCTGAAACATGCAGCCCGCCCCCAGGCAGCCGACGATGATGCATACGGCGTAGTACCAAGCCATCACCTTGCCGAGCCGGGGCAGGCGCCGCTCCCTTAGGCCCCGGTCCAGGTAGAACATCGGGCCGCCGGATACCGAGCCGTCGGCGTTCTCCTGACGGTACTTCACGCCGAGCGTGCACTCCACGAACTTTGACGCCATGCCGAGAAATCCGGCCACAATCAGCCAAAAGGTGGCGCCTGGGCCGCCCACGGAAATCGCCACCGCGACATGGACGATATTGCCCACGCCCACAGTGCCCGAGACCGCTGTGGTGAGCGCCTGGAAGTGGGAGACCTCGCCGGGGCCCTTGGGCGCCTTGTCGAGCTTGCCGGAGACAATGCGGATGGCGTGGGCAAAGCCGCGAAGGTTGATGAATCGAAAGTAGAACGTGAAAAAGACAGCGCCGGCGATCAGCCACAGCACGATCAAGGGCAGTTGCGCATCGCCCACCGGCACCGCGAAGAACACAACCTCTGACATGGCCCGGGCCACAGGCTTGAAGGCGGCATCGACCGCTTGGTCGACTTCCAGCGCTTGGCAGGGCGCCACCCAAAGCCCCGCCATGGCCGCTGTGGCACTCATACTCCCTTGTTTGGACTTCATTGAAGCACTCCATTCGTCATCCTTGTCAACACATCTGCACAAGCCCCACATGTTTCCTATCGTCCGTTGACCTTTTCTGACCGGTCCTCAATACTAGTCACTTATGGAACACATCAACGCTTCCGATTTCAAGGCCCGCTGCCTCTCCATACTCGACCGCGTCAGGGCAACCGGCGAGCGCGTGGTCATATTGAAGCGCGGTCAGCCCGTGGCGGAACTTGGTCCCACGACCGGGTTGCATGGTCGCTATCCCCAGTTGGAGTTGAAGGGCACCGTCACCGTGGTGGACGACATCGTCAGCCCGGCGGTTCCAGAGGACCATTGGGAGAGCAACCGTTGACCACAGCGTTGTTGGACACGCATGTGCTGATCTGGTGGCTGAATGACCTGACGCGGCTTTCGCCGCAGCAAAAGGAAGTTGTCGAGGCTGCGACTCCCGATGCCCCATTGCATGTGTCCGATATCTCCCTTTGGGAAGTGGCGATGCTACAAAGCTTGGGCCGCATTCGGCTGGCGTTGCCGCTGCGAGAGTGGCTGGACAGGGCAGTCGCTCCGCCGCTCGTGCGCAGGCACGGCATTTCCCCGGCGATTGCTGCCGAAGTGGCGGCCCTCCCGGATTCGTTTCACCGCGACCCGGCTGACAGAATATTAGTGGCGACCGCTCGAGTGTTGGGTGCGACCCTGCTCACGAGTGATCGTCGAATCGCGGATGCCTCGCTCACCCCAACGCTGGGGTGAAACGCAGCGCGACGGAGTGCGCCGCATGGCATCCCGTGATCCGGCGCCGGACGGATAGCCCAAGCGTCAGCGCCTGCGGACTGCGTCGCGGGTTCGAACATACACCACGAAGGGGATCAACAGCAGCACGGTGAGCAGCGCCACCAGTATCGCCGGCCCATATTGATCCCGAAGCATGTTGATGAGTAGCTGACCCGTCTGGCTGTATCCGGGCGGGATGGGCATAACCTTGTTTTCCTGCTCGAACCGGGCATAGGCACTGAGCATCACCTGAAACAGATCCGGCATCTCCGCCTTCAAGTCCCGAACCTCGCCCGGGTCCTTGGCAATGTTGTAGAGCCGCCAATCTCCATCGCCCAGTGGAGGCAGGTTTCGCACGATCTTAAACTCACCCTGAAACAACACCCCATGCCCGGTCAGTCCGTAGCCCACGGCATCGCTTTCTTCGTAAGCCCGCTCAACCTCTCCGCGCACAAGAGGCCCCAAGTCCTTCCCGGTAATCGGCAGCACAGGCTTGCCTGCAAACCGACCATCGGGTTTGTCCACACCGGCGAAAGCCAGGATGGTTGCTGCAATGTCCGTGGCCCAGGCGAAGGCGTCAGTTTGCGCCGGTGACGCATCCAATGGTCTTCCAGAGATAATGAGCGGCACCCGCAATCCGCCCTCGCCCACATAGAACTTGTAGAAGGACAGGGGACTTACAGCGGCGCTGGTAAATCCCGGATTGATTGAGTTGTAGCTGCCTTTCAGGCCCAGCGTCTCATAGTCTGTTGAGTAACCCAGGCTGGACGCCAGGCTGTTTGCGGAAAACGAAGCCGGATCCTGCGACCCGCTCCCCTCAGCGCCATTGTCGGAAGTAAAGATGACGATTGTGTTTTCGAGCTGTCCCTGCCTCTCCAGATAGGTGAGAAGCCGACCAATGTTGGCGTCCATTGCCTCAATCATCCCGGCGTAAACCGCCATGCGTTTGGCCTCGTAGCGCCGCCGCTCCGGGCCCAGTGCGCCCCAGTCTGCCGTGGTCGGCATCCGCGCCATGGGCACCGCCTCGGGCAGGACTCCCAAGGCGACGGCACGGTCATGGCGTGCCTGCCGCAATTGATCCCAGCCTTCGTCATACAGGCCCATGTAACGGTCGATGTATTCCTGAGGCGCCTGCACGGGAATGTGCACGGCCTGAAACGGCACGTAGGCGAAGAACGGTTTGCCGTCGCCGATGTTGCCGCCAATGAACTCGATGGTTTTGTCGATCAGGAAGCGGGAAGAGTAGAAGTCGTCCGGCAACTCGAAGCGCTTGCCATCCGCAAACCAATTGGCCCGATCGTAGATCGGCAGGTACGGGCGCTGCTCCCAATTGTCAGCACCGGAATCCATCAGCGCTACCGTTCGCTCGAATCCACGATGGCTTGGCAGCTTGCCCGGCGCCGCTCCCAGATGCCACTTGCCGGCCATGTAAGTGTGATAGCCCGAACTTTCCAGCAGCGTTGCGATGGTCACCACGTTGTCTCCGAGCACGCCTTGGTAGTTTTCATGCGCCATCTGCTCGGGTGCCAACATCTCCGGAATGTTTGGCACGCCAGCAAGATGATTGTTGACGCCAGTCAGCAGCATCGCCCGTGCCGGGGCGCAGTTGGCGGCCGTGTGGTAGTTGGTGAATCGAACCCCCTCTTGCGCCAATTTTGACAGCGCAGGCGTATTGACCTCACTGCCGTAGGGGGCGATGTCGGTGTAGCCCAAATCATCCGCGAGCAGAAAGACGATGTTCGGTCTGTCGTTGGCGTTTAGCGGCGGGCCAAACGCAAGCATGGCAAGCGCGACGACGATTGCGCGTACGGGGCCCTCGGGCATGTTCATTCGCGCTCGGGGAGATAGCGAGACGCAATCAACAGCAACGCCGCGACCACAACCTCCAGGACGATGGCTTGGGGCGCAAATGCAGCACCGTGCGCCAGCCAGGCCACCAATCTGCCAGCCGCGGCGATTAGCAGAAGCAGCATGGGCGGATAGAACCAAGTGCGGACGCTCGTCACAACGGCGATCAGGATGCTGAGCCCAGTGACAAGAAAAAACGCGGACAGGTCAGCCACCTGGCTGCTGAGCCCATAACCCGTTTCCAGAGTAAGCCCCAGTGTGGGCGCAACGCCGGCAGGGTCCACCAGCCATCGCAACCCCAGGGCGATGAACAGCAGCCCTGGAAGCATGACAATCAATGCAAACAAGCGTCGGATCCACGTCATTATCCTGATCTCCCTCTGTGCGAAGCCACGCCGCCGCATGGAATCGGGACTATTGGTTGAACACCGGCTTGCGTTTTTCCATGAAGGCGCGCATCCCTTCCTTGGCGTCCGGCGTGCCCCGATTTGCCGCGACCGCAGCCGCCTCATCAGCCATCGACTGATCAAGGGTCTTCGTCTCATGCCCCACGATTGCATCGAGCATGGACCTCACTGCCTGGCGCGGCTGGGAGGCAAGTTCCTCACCGAGCGCCTGTGCGCGGGCCTTGAGGTCTGGGAGTGGCAGCACTTCTGTCACAAGACCAATCCGATACGCTTCGGGACCGTCCACATTGCGTCCTCGCAGAATCATGTCGAGCGCGTATGCGCGCCCTACCGTTCTCGGCAATCGCGCGGAGCCACCCCAGGCAGGGACGCTGCCAAGATCCATCTCCGGCAGTCCAATCCGCGCACCGGTGTCAGCGGCGATGCGAAAGTGACAAGCCAGCGGCAACTCGAGGCCGCCACCCAGGCAATAGCCGAAGAGCGTCGCAATGGCGGGCGTCCCGCCGTTTTCAATCCTGTCCAGCACACGGTGGCGCTGCCCGAAAAATGCCTCGGGGCTGCCAGCCCGCTTAATGCCTTCGGGAATCTGCTTTAAGTTCATGCCGGCGGAGAAATGGTCCAGCCCTTCTCCTGTAAAGACCATCGCACGGATGTCGTCATTCGCAAGGACATCCGGAAGCTGCTCCTCCAGCCGATCGATGTACTCGAGACTCATCAGGTTCCAGGGAGCACCGTTGATGCTGAAGGTCGCCACATGGTCGGTGACGGTGAAAAGGTACGGGTCAGGCATCAGAGTCTCCTCGGTCGACGTTTCAATCGATTGGCGCAGGTTCCGGCAGTTTCCGATTCATACGGGATCAGCCCCGCGCCAGTCCGTACTGATCAAGCCGCCAACGCAGCGTGTCGATGCGATCCTGGCCAAAGAACGGCTCATTTCGCAGGACCATGGTGGGCACACCCCAATGGCCTGCTGCCGTGAGCGCCTGCTGATTGCGCTCGACTTCCTCCAGCTGATCGCCATCCTCGATGGCGGCATCGAGCTCGCCGAGATCGAAGCCCGCTCGGGCCACTGCGTCCTTGAGGTGTTCACCTTGGTTCCAACCATCCGTACCGCTAAAGATGAGCGCGGATGCCTCGGTGACGAACTCGAGCCCGCGGCCACGGCGCTCTGCTTCGACGCCAAGTGCGCTGAGACGGTGAATGTAGGGCTGCTCCGTCGCGACGGCCATGGTTGCCGGATCCTGCACGATGGGGTCCGGGCGCGGCCACGCGAAAGGCAGACCCAAGAACTCCGCGCGTCGTTGGGAGTCGCGCGCAATGTAGACGGGCTTGCTGCGGTTGGCGGGATCGAACACCAGCGATGGCTCGCGGATGGCGATCGGATAGACGATGCGCATGCGCACGTCCACGTCGTAGTCATCGCGCAGACGCGACAGATCGGGTGTCACCAGATAGGAATAGGGGCTGCGGAACGACCAGTAAACATCGATGGCCTCAGTCATTGCAGGTTCCTCCCGAAACGCTCTCAACTGTCGTTTTGATAAAGTGATGGACGGCATTGTATCGAACTAGGGAGAAGCGACGTGGACCTGCAAATCGAAGGTAGGAAAGCCATCATGGCGGGAATTGGCGCGGGAACGCGGGGATTCAGTCAGTTGCTCCAGTAGGCAAACTCATCGCCCGGCTGATCCTCCTGCGACAGATCGCGGTCGACGTTGTAGGCCGTCGTGCTGGTCCAGGGCCAGCGCGGCTCGGCCTGCTTGCTGTTGTGGTTCTCAAGCACGCCGCGCAGCCGATCAGCGACTGCCGGGTGCTCTGCCAGGAGATCGGTCCATTCCCCATCGGCGGCGAGGTCAAAGAGCCATTCCTTGCGAGGCAGCCCTTGAGGCGCGCTCACCATCAGCTTCCAACGCTCATCCCGAACCGCTTGGGCGGCGCCGCTGCGGAAGAAGAGATAATCGTGTGGTGCCTCGGCCGGGTCGGCGCCGGTCACAAACGGCGTCAGGTCAACGCCGTCGATGATCCGGTCCGTCGGCAGTTCAGCGCCCGCTGCCGCCGCCGCTGTGGCATACATGTCAAAGTGGTGAACCGGCGCATCATAGGTCGCGCCGGCGGGCAGTTTCGCCGGCCAACGCGCTAGGAAGGGAACCCGGATGCCGCCCTCAAACAAGGTGATCTTCCAACCCCGGTAGGGGTCATTCACATCCGGCAGACCGATGTAGCCGGCGCCGCCGTTGTCGGAAGTGAACATCACCAGCGTATTCTCGTCTAGGCCATTGGCTTTCAGAGCCTCCATCACCCGCCCCACGCCCCGGTCGAGGGACCGGATCATCGCGGCGTACACCCTCTCGCGGTACAGTTCGATACCTGACAGCGCGTCATAGTCTTCGCGGGTCGCCTGCAGCGGAGTGTGTGGCGCCCAGTGCGCCAAATACAGGAAGAACGGGCGATCCTTGTTGGCCTCAATGACTTTGACCGCCTCATCCGTGTAGTAATCCGTCAGGTACTTCGGTGGCTCGAACCAGGGGCCACCGTTGAAACTGGCGGCAAAGCTTAGGGCAGCCCAGAGAAATCGGTCAATCGGGTCAAAATCCTGCCTTGCTTGGATCACGTTCTCGTGGTCGCGCCGTCCGTACAGACCACTGGCCATCAGCAGGCTTTCAGCAAAACCCTGGTCGTGGGCGGCCATGCCGTTTGCGCGCCCCAAATGCCACTTGCCGATGTGCGCCGTGTGATAGCCCTGTTCGGCCAGCAGTTCAGCCAGCGTGATCTCCGAGGGCGGCATGCCCATCTCGTCATAGCCGAGGCTGGACGCCTCGGCGTTCGTCACCGAAGCCGGCTGCAGCGGCCGATCCCTCGTGCCGCTGACAAGGCTGACTATGGGCATGAAGCCGGTGGGCGTCGGCGTGAACTCGAAGCCAAAGCGGGTGCCGTAGCGTCCCGACATCAGTGCCGCCCGTGAGGGTGCGCAGGTGCCGTTGGCGGCGTAACCCTGGGAGAAGTTCACCCCCTCCGCTGCCAGCGCATCGATGTTCGGAGTTTGGGTGGTCGGGTTGGGGCCGTTCATGGACACATCGTTCCATCCCAGGTCATCGGCCAGTATGAGCACGATGTTGGGCGGGCGACTGGCGGGGTCACGCCCCTCACTATCCGTGCCAATGGACCAGTTGATTTCCTGCGTCGGGCCAATATCGTTCTGCGAGGCCATCATGCGGCCGATGCCGAACAGGGCGATTTCCGCTCTGAAGGTCCAGCCGACCCCCAATAGCACGGCCAGGGCCAACGCAACTCCCGCAATCCACTTCATTCTTATGCCCGCTGCTGCATCAGCCAAGCACCCATTGGCTCGACCAGTTCGATGTTGAGCTGACCCGCCAGTCCCGCGGCCCGGTGCACGGCGGAAGCCTGATAATCGGGTGAACTTATCATGTCCATCATGGCCTTGCGGGACGGGTACATGACAATGGCCGCCGTGTCCCAGAGTTCTTCCACCTCGCCCAGCATCAGGCGTTCAACCTTGGCCGAGAAAAATGGAACACCGCCCACTTTCGTCACGTGCTCGACCACCTCCGCGCCATAGATCGCATAGGCCTCGGCGCCAGTCAGGTCGGTTTCACGGCCATCCTTGTAACTGGCCTTCTCCTTGAACTTCAAGAGATTCAGCATGTAGATCGGGCCATCATGGCCGGGTTCCATGAAACCCTTGATCTGCTCCTCGTTGGGCACCACCTTGTTGATGACTTCCATACTCTCCTCTGCGGCTGGATTTGTTGTATATGTACACTAGTGTCCGGTTAACTGAGCCCGTAGTTTACATAACTGCATGAATAAGGGACGTTTTTCCGCGTATTTTGGTGGTGCTGACTTGAACGCGGCGGCGCCGTTTGGTGCCCTTTCGGGATTTCACTCCCGGAGGCCAAGG
>JAJEIQ010000048.1 GCA_022827905.1 Pseudomonadales bacterium
CCTCCAAGGGCCGCCCTCCGCTTGCGCGGAGCGCCCGGAGGGACCATCATCAGCGCTCAAACCAACCCCCGGAGACCGGCCCGGCAGGACTTCCCCGCAACCCCCTTCCTTCAGGCTCATTTCCATATTGGAAAACACTACCGGCGCACGGCACCGCCGGTGCTACCATGGGGCGATGTTCTGCCACGCCTTTGCCTACCGGGGTCGCGATTTCGCCGTTCGCCAAACCGCTGAGGGCGAACTGGCGCTGATGCTCGGCAAGGTGGTGCGCAAGCAGTGCCCGCCGTCCGACCGCGAGCCCCAATACCTATGGACCAACGTCGAGTTGGAGTGGGAGGAGCACCACTACATCGAAGTGCGGTACTGGGCCCGGAGCGGACGGCTGCGCATCACGGCGAATGGACAGCCGCTGCACGATGATGCGGTCGCTAGGGCAGGATAGCTTGCACTCAAACTGCGGTGTTCAACGCCGCGGTTCCACGATGATTTTCGCGTGTTGCTGCGGCGAGCCCAGCACCTCGAAGGCATCCGCCACCTCGTCGAGGCCGACTCGTCCCGTGACCAGGCCCTCCACCGCCAAGGTGCCCTCGGCGATGCCCTTCAGGGTTTCGGCGAACTCCGCCAGGCTGTAGCCGAGCACGAACTGGACGTTGAGCTCCTTGTTGACGGCGATCAGGGGCCGGACGCGGTCGGTTTGCAAGCACACGCCCACCACGACGATGCGGGCGTTGCGCGGCGCGCCGAGAAAGACGCCGTCCAGCATGCCGGGCACGCCGACGCATTCAAATACCACGAGATCCTTGGCGGCACGGATTTCCGGCTGCTCGAACGGGTCGGCCTGCGCCGGGTCGAGCAGCAGGTCGGCCCCTTGGGCGGCGGCAAAATCCCGCCGGCCGCGCGAGAAGTCGGTGGCGATGACGGCGCCAGCCCCGGCAGCCTTCAGCGCCGTGATCACCGCCAGCCCCACCGGCCCGCAGCCGAGCACCAGCGCCGTCTGGCCCTCGCCCACCGCCGCCTTGCGCACGGCATGCAAGCCCACCGCCATGGGTTCGGTCAGCGCCGCCAAATCGGCCGGCGTGCCCGCCGGCACCGGCAGCGCCAAGCGTTCCGATAACAAAAAGAACTCGGCAAACGCCCCGTGGGCCTCGTTCGAGTAGCCAATGGGCAAGGCCGCAGCCCTAGTGAGCACGGGAACCGAGCAGAGCACGTCCCCTGCCTTCAGCCGGCGCTCGGTGTCCGGCCCGTAATCAACCAATTCCGCGGCAAACTCGTGGCCAAGCACCACGGGATCAAAGGTGGTGAGCTTGAAGGCGCCGCCCGCCTCCCGGCTGGTGGCCACAAACTCGTCCGTGTGGGCGGCGGCATGGAGGTCGGAGCCGCAGATGCCGCAGGCCAAGGAGCGGACCAGCAGTTCGCCCGGCCCCGGTTCGGGCATTTCCAAGTCGTCTACCCAGATGCGACCCCTTTGCATCAGCGCGGCGCGCATCAGGCAATGGCTCGCGTTTCAAGCTTCATGGTGTCACCATATCCAAGATGGGCGTTGGCGTGAAGTGATGCTGACCACTGAGGACATCAAACAGTTCCACGAATCGGGGTATTGCGTTGCCCCAGTCGTGTTCAATGCGGAACAGATACGCCAGGCGCGCCATGCCGTGGACCGGGTCTATTCGGGCGATCTGGACGACGGGCGATCGTGGCCCTTTATCGAGCCGGTGATGGGGAACGGGCCGCATGACGTTCGCACCACCTTGTTTTCGGCCCATGTGAACCGGACCATCCGGTCCATGGCGGCCAACGAAGAGCTCGTGCGCATGGCGGCGGCGTTGTTGGGTTGCGAGGCGGTGCGCCTATGGCAAGACCAAGCCATCTGGAAGCCGGGCACCGGCGGCGTGCTGGTGGATGAGGGCAACATTGGCTTTCATCAGGATTATTCCTATTGGCAGGACAGCTCCACGACCAACATGGTCAGCGCCAACATCGCATTGCAGGACGTGACCGTGGAAAACGGCGCGTTGCGCATGATTCCGGGCTCGCACAAACTGGGCTTGATCGACGACCTAATAGGCGGGTTTTTCGAAGGCAACTTGAGCGAGACCCGCAAGCGGCTGGATGCCGAACTGGACCTGCAGGTGGATGTGCCGCTCGAACTCAAGGCCGGCCAAGTCTCGTTCCACCACTCGCTGACGGTACACGCTTCGGGGCCCAACACAACCGCGCTCCCTCGCTTGGTGCTGGCTCCGGCCTACATCGCTGACGGTACCTACTACCGGGCCGAAGGGCAGCCGCCGTGCCCGCATAGCCTGTTCCTGGGCGACGATCGCCAGCATGGGACGCCGTTTGCCGGTGAGTTTTTCCCTCTGCTGCGGCAATGAGCGCAGAGCCCTATCAAGCAGCCTCGCTGGCGGCATCCGCTCTGGAGCGCGACGGCTACTTTGTGGCCAGAGCGCTGGTCGATGCGGATTTCATTCAGGAGGCTCGCGCAGCGGTTGAGGCGGCATTGCATCCGCTCATGGGGCCGGTCGAGTTCGAAGCGGAGGTGGGCTACCCGGGCGCTCCCGCGCACCTTGAATCCCAAGGTGGCCGCACGCCGCGCCGACTGCTGCACGCGGCCTCCCGCTTTCCGGAACTCGGCGACTGGGCGCGCAGCGCCGAAGTGGCCAACCTGCTCAAACCCTGGCTCGGTGCCGAGGCGCTGCTCTCCCAATGCCACCACAACTGCGTGATGACCAAGCACCCCGGCTACAGCAGCGCCACGCTCTGGCATCAAGACATCCGCTACTGGTCCTTCGACCGGCCTGAACTGCTCTCAGCTTGGCTGGCGCTGGGCGAGGAGAACAGCCGCAACGGGGCGCTGCGAATCATTCCCGGCAGCCATCGGCTGCATCTCGACCGGGGACGTTTCGACCGGGACCTGTTCCTGCGCCCGGACCTGCCAGAGAACAAGGCCCTCATCCGCGGTTCCCGGGAGGTGGCCTTAGCGCCAGGCGACGTGTTGTTCTTCCATTGCCGGGCCATGCACGCCGCCGGGGTCAACCGCAGCGACCGGATCAAGCTGTCCTGCGTGTTCACCTACCACGCGGCAGATAACCGCCCCATACCCAACACGCGCTCCGACCGCTATCCGGGGCTGCCGCTGGGCTAAATCACTCCTTTGTCCAAGTCCAGCTTGCCGCGGGCCAGGTTGAGCCGCAGCACGTCGGAGGCGCCCTCCGCCAGCCGCCAGGCGCGTACCCGGCGGTACAGGCTTTCCAAGGGGTGGCCCACCACCAGGGCGCTGCCACCGACCAACTGGATGCCCGCATCGACGATCTCGGTGATGGCTTCGGTGGCGAACACCTTGCACATGATGCCTTCGTTGACGGTGTTGGCGCCGCTTTCCGCCAAGCGGGCGGTGCGGTAGAGCATGCTGCGGGCGGCAAACGCCTTGATGCGCATGTCCGCGTAACGCAGCCGCACACCCTCCTTGGCGCCCCTCGGCGTGCCCTTGCGGTCCGCTTGGTGCAGGTGGGCGGTGACCTCATCGACCACCCAGCGGGCGAGGCCCACGCATTGGGCGGCGATCAGCAACCGGGTGTCGCCAATTTGGCCGAGCGCGCGGGGCAGCCCTTCGCCCGGTTGACCGATGATGTGCGCCTTGGGCACGCGGACGGCGTTGAACTCAAAGGCGGCATGGTGGCTGCCGTCCAAGGACTCGAAGCGCTGCGTCATTTCAAGGCCGGGGCTGTCCGTCTCGACCACCACCAGCGCGGGGCCGGCCCCGTCGATGCGCACCAAGGTGTTGATGAAGTCGGCGTCGGCGCCGCCGGTGACGTAGGACTTGCAGCCGTTGACGATCAACGTCTCGCCATCGAAGCGGCCCGTAACCGGCCTTTCCTCCGGTTCCGTGAAGCCGAATGCGGCCCGCTTCTCGCCGCGCAGCATGGGCTCGAGGAAGGCGCTCGCCAAGGGCTCCCCGCAGTTGGCCAAAACCCCAGGGCCGGGGCCGAAAACCGCCTCCAGCCAAGGCGGATTGTGGGCCGCCAGTTCCTCACGCACGACGGTCAGCGCCAGCGGTCCCGCTGCCGTGCCGCCATACTCCCGAGGTTGGGTCATGGCGTGGAAGCCTTCCGCCTGGGCCGCCGCAATCACTTGTGCCCGTGCGTCGGCCTGGCCCGCTAAGGGCAGCAGGGTCGATTCCGCGAAGCGTTTGGCGCGCTGGCGCAAGGCCTCAAGTTCGGCGTCCAGGGATTCGGGCATTGGGGGTTTCTCCTTAAGGAGGTCTTACAGCGCCGGCGCGACCAAGATGGCGACGATCAGCAACAGGAACAGCACCATCGCCGCGAAGGCGTAGAAGACCAGGCTCTCCCGGCGCGCTTGAGCCTTCAGGAACTGCTCCACCTCTTCCGGTTCGCGGGCCGTCATGGCGCTGGTGAGGCGGTAGCGGGTGATGCCGTCACGCTTCGGCAGCCGCACGAACAACTCCGGGGTGCGTTCCAGCATGCGCGCCACATCGGCGAAGGCAATGCCCGTGTGACGGGACAACTGGGTGGGATGCAGGCCCTTGCCCGGGTGGTTCAAAAAGCACTGGTACAGGTCAAACAGCCGGCGAATCCTGCCGCGAAACCTGAAGTTGAAGGGAATCAGGCCGAACATGGCACTTCAATTTAGGTTCCTTGCCACCGCAACGCAACGTCTGGGCGCCGGATGCCCTTCGATGGTTTGCCCGGAATCGTCGGGATTCAGGGCTTCGGCCAGGGACTCGAACCGCATCCAAGGCGTCGAACGCTGTTCCGTCCCGGTGGTGGCCGCAATGTCGATGATCCGCGCTTCCTCGAACCCGGCCGCAACCAAGGCGTTCAGCAAGCTGTTCGGGGTCGGAATCTCGGGCACGTTGCGCATGCGGGCATAGCGTCCCGTCGGGCGTAGCGGCGCGGCGCGCTCGACGATGAGGGTTTCCACGATGACTTGACCGCCGGCCTTGAGGCTGCGGCGCAGGCGCTTGAGATGCTCGTCGGGGGTGCGCTGATGGTAGAGCACCCCCATGCTGAACGCGGCGTCAAAGCGGGCTTCGATGAGCCGCTCCGGCAACTGCTCGAAACGCACCGGCAGCACCGCATTGCGTTGGTCGCCCGCGTAGTGGTTGATGGCCTGGTGCTGCATGTGGAACAGGGGCGTGGCGTCGATGCCGACCACCCGCTCGGCACCCGCCTCAAGCATCCGCCAACCGAAGTAGCCGTTGCCGCAGCCGACATCGAGCACCGCCGCGCCCACCAAGTCCACCGCAGGCGCCACCCGGCGCCACTTGAGGTCCGAACGCCATTCCGCATCGATGCGCACCCCGAACAGGTCGAACGGCCCCTTGCGCCAGGGATGCAGGGCTTGGAGGGCTTCCCGCAGCCGGGCGCGGTCCTTAGCAGCCAAGTCGCCTGCAACCGCAACCACATCGCCGTACTCGGCCCGAACGCCGCAGGCCGCGGGCAAGCGGTCCAACGCAGCTTGCCAGCGGCGACAGTCGCCATGCCGGTTGAGGTGGGCGAACAGCGCTGCATCAAGCTCGGCCCAATCCGGCAGCGCCTCATAGACCGTCGCGAAGCGGGCGTCCGGCACAAGTGCTCCATCAACCCTTAATGGCGACCATCGAGCACCAGTTCAGGCAGCAAAACCAGGTGCGGACGGTTTTGAATCCGGCGCGTTCAAGCCGCTGGCGGTGCTCGGCCTCGGTATCGACGATCATCACGTTTTCCAGCGCCTCCCGCTTTTGGCTGACTTCCAAGTCGCTGTAGCCGTTGGCCTTTTTGTAGGCGATGTGCAGCGATTCGGACCAAGCTTGGTCCACCTTGCCGCTGAAGCGGATTTTCTCGGAAAGAATGACCAGGCCGCCCGGCAGCAAGGCTTCGCAGCAGCGATCGAGCAAGCCTTGGCGGTCGGCCGGCGGAATGAACTGCAGCACGTAGTTCAGGAGCACGACGCTGGCGCCGGCGACGTCCGTTTGCCGGATGTCCTGCTCCCGGAAGGTCACCCGCTCATCCTCGATGTTCGCCGCCGCCCGGTCCAGCATCGGCGCCGATGAGTCCACGGCGACTATTCGGCAGGGCTTGCTGCCCAAGGCACGCAGCAGCGCCAACGTGGTGGCACCTTGGGAGCAGCCGAGATCGAAGGCCAATCCCCCTTCCGGCAGGCTTTCGGCGGCAATCAGCCCGGAGATGGGAACGACGGTTTCAAAGCCGGGCACGCTGCGCCGAATCATGTCGGGGAACACCTCAGCCACCGCTTCGTCGAAGGCGAAGTCCACGATCTGCGGGCGCTTTTGCTGAAAGAGGCGGTCCTTGCGGTTCATGAGCGGGCTGTAGGCAGTGATAGACTGGTTGTTCGGTCACAACCTATTTTAGCCGCAGCCCGTGGACGCCGAAGCGCTTAACAGTCCGGACCTCTACATCAATCGGGAGCTCTCCCTGCTGGAGTTCCACGGCCGGGTGCTGGCCCAAGCCCGGGACGAGGCCCTGCCGCTGCTCGAACGGCTGCGCTTCCTTTGCATTTCCAGCTCGGTGCTCGATGAGTTTTTCGAGATTCGGGTGGCGGGACTCAAGCAACAGGAGGCCTACGGGGTGGTGCAGCGCGGGCCGGACAACCTGTCGCCCTCAGAACAACTGCGCCGCATCGCGCCGCAAGCCCGGGCGCTGATCGACGAGCAGTACCGGGTGTTGAACGAGGAGTTGCTGCCGACCCTGGACGAAGAGGGCATTCACTTCATCAACAAGGCTGATTGGAACGCCGCCCAGCTCAAGTGGATCAAGCGCTACTTCAACCACGAGCTGGCGCCCATCATGAGCCCCATCGGGCTCGACCCCGCGCACCCCTTCCCCGACCCGCTCAACAAGAGCCTGGCCTTCATCGTCAACCTCAAGGGCAAGGACGCCTTCGGCCGCAACAGCGGCAAGGCCATCGTGCAGGCGCCCCGCGCCCTGCCGCGGGTGGTGCGGCTGCCGGAGTCCTGCGCCGACGGCCCCAACGACTTCGTGCTGCTGTCGTCGATTATCGACGCGCACATGGATGAGCTGTTTCCCGGCATGCAGGCCACCGGGGTCTACCAGTTCCGGGTCACGCGCAACAGCGACTTGTTCGTTGACGAGGAGGAGGTGGACGACCTCTTGCGCGCCTTGGAAGGGGAACTGCCCTCGCGCCGCTACGGCGACGCGGTGCGCCTCGAAGTGGCCCAGGACTGTCCGGAGGAGCTCGAGGCCTTCCTAACCGCCCAATTCCATCTCTCCCGAGAGGACGTGTTCCGCTGCAGCGGCCCGGTCAATCTCATGCGCTTGGCCACCGTGCCGGACTTGGTGGACCGGCCGGACCTCAAGTATCCGGGGTTTCGGCCCGGCGTCCCGGACCGGGTGCGCCGCGCCAACGACATGTTTGAGGCCATCGCCGCTGGCGATGTGCTGCTGCACCACCCGTTCGAGTCCTTTGCGCCCTTCCTCGAGTTTCTGCGCCAAGCCGCCAAGGACCCCGGCGTGCTGTCCATTCGTCAAACCCTCTACCGCACCGGCGCCCAGTCGGCGGTGGTGGAGGCGCTGACCGAGGCAGCCTCCAACGGCAAGGAGGTGATGGTGGTGATCGAACTGCGGGCGCGCTTCGACGAGGCCGCCAACATCGAGCTCGCCAACCACTTGCAAAGCGCGGGCGCGCAGGTGGTTTACGGGGTGGTGGGGCACAAGACCCACGCGAAGATGTGCATGGTGATCCGCCGCGAGGGGCGGGCGTTGAAGCGCTACGTGCATCTCGGCACCGGCAACTACCACACCAGCACGGCGCGGCTCTACACCGACTACGGCCTGTTCACCTGCGACCCGGCGATGGGCAACGACGTGCAGAAGGTGTTTGCGCAGTTGACCGCCATGGGTCGGGCCGGGCGTCTGAAGAAGCTCTTGCAGTCGCCGTTCACCATGCACAAGTCGATGCTGGAGTACATTGACGCGGAGGCGGAGAACGCCCGCAACAACAAGCCCGCCCGGGTGGCAGCGAAGATGAACTCACTGATCGACCGCACCATCATCGAGGCGCTTTACCGGGCAAGCCAAGCGGGCGTCACCATCGACCTGATCGTGCGCGGCGTTTGCGCCCTGCGCCCCGGGGTGCCCGGGGTGTCGGAGAACATTCGAGTGCGCTCCATCGTCGGCCGCTTCCTCGAGCACACCCGGGTGTTCTACTTCGAGAACGGCGGGGAACCCAAGGTTTACCTGTCCAGCGCCGACTGGATGGGGCGCAACTTCTTCAACCGCGTGGAGGTGTGCTTCCCGATCGAGGACGAAGAGCTGAGGAAGCGGGTGGTGCAGGAGTCCATCGACAACTACCTCAAGGACAACTGCCAAGCCTGGCAGCTCAGCCAGGACGGCAGCTACCAAGCCACCGCCGGCCCAAGAGCCCAGCGGCGCAGCGCCCAGCAATCCCTACTGGCCAAGTTATCCAATTAGGCGTAAACTAAATTGCCCAAAGGCGTAGCCACCTAGGCTTCGGTTTTCACAAAAAGCAATTCGGGAGACTCTCATGCTGAAACAGCTTGGTGTTAAGACGGCCAGCTTGGCGGCCTTCGGGGCGTTGCTGGCCACCTTCGGCACTCTAACAGCCGAACGTGCGGCGGCCCAATCCGCTCAAGGCGTGGAAATGGAAATTGAGGAAGTCGTGGTGGTCGGCTCCCGGCGCCGCGACCGATCAGCCTCCGATTCGCCGGTGCCGGTGGATGTCATCGGCGGGAGTGACTTCGAGGCTCAGGGCGGCTCCAACATGGACGACCTGATCGCCAGCCTAGTGCCTTCCTACAACGTCAGCCAAGAGCCCATCAGCGACGCCGCCACCTTCATTCGCCCAGCCACGTTGCGCGGCCTCGCGCCAGACGCCACGCTGGTGCTGGTTAACGGCAAGCGGCGCCATCGGGCGGCCGTGATCGCACTGCTCGGCGCCGGCATTTCCGCTGGCTCCCAAGGGCCCGATGTCTCCGTCATCCCCGCCATCGCCCTCGACCGGCTCGAAGTGCTGCGCGACGGCGCCTCCGCCCAATACGGCTCCGACGCCATCGCCGGCATCATGAACTTCGTGCTCAAGGAAGATAACTCCGGCATGGCCTTCGACGCCAAGTGGGGCAGCCACTACGAAGGCGACGGCGATGCGCTGACGCTGTCCACCAACGTCGGCCTGCCCTTGACCGAGTACGGATTCGCCAACTTCAGCTTCGAGTGGAAGGAATCCGACCCCACCAGCCGCAGCCGTCAGCGCGGCGACGCCCAAGGGCTCATCGATGCCGGCAACACCAACGTGCGCCAGCCGGCGGCACAGATCTGGGGGGCGCCGGAGTATTCCGACGACTTCAAGCTGTTCGGCAACTTTGGCCTCGAACTCGGCAACGGCATGGAGGCCTACGCCTTCGGCAACTGGGCCGAGCGCCAAGTGGAAGGCGGGTTCTACTACCGCAACCCGCACACACGGGGCGGCGTATTCGAGGGGCCGAAAGTTGATCCGGCCACTGGCCTGACTGCCGCTCAGGGCGGCAACGCCAGCGTTGATAGCGTCAAGGTGGCCGACCTGAGCGGGACTTGGACGCCGGGGTCCACCACCTGTCCGGGCGGCGTCCCGATCATCGACAACGTGCCCCACGCCGGCATCATGGCCATGGTCCAGGGCAGCGCCAACTGCTACACCCTCTACGAGCGGTTCCCGGGCGGATTCACGCCCCAGTTCGGCGGCTACATCGACGACTACGCCTTGGCGGGCGGGCTGCGCGGACAACTCGGCGATTGGTATTTCGACGTCAGCGCGGTCGCCGGCCGCAGCAACGCGGAGTTTTACATCTACAACACCATCAACCCGCAGCTTCTTGGCCAGCGCAATGGGATTGACACCTACTACGAGGCCGGTGACTACACGGAAACCGACCGCGTGGTGAACATCGATCTGTCCCGGCCCTTGGACATCGGCAACCTCTACGGGCCGGTCAACCTAGCTGTGGGCTTCGAATACCGGGATGAGACCTTCAAGATCACCAACGGCGAACCCAACTCCTTCTACATCGATACCGACTACGGGCTTGCGCAGCAGGGCTTTGGCGTCGGGTCCAACGGCTTTCCCGGCTTCCAGCCCGGCGACGCCGGCAGCGACAAGTCGAGCTCCATTGCCGCCTACATCGACTTGGAGTCGAACGTCACCGAGCAGCTGCTGCTCGGCGCCGCCCTGCGCTACGAGGACTACAAGGAATTCGGCGACACCCTGGACGTCAAGGGCGCGGCTCGATTCCAAGTGACCGAGCAATTCGCCCTGCGCGGCGCGGTAAGCACCGGCTTCCGGGTGCCGACCGCCGGGCAGGCCAACCTGCGCAACGTGACCACCGCGTTCATTGACGGGAAGTTGGCCGATGTTGCCACGCTGCCGCCCACCCATCCCGTCGCTCAGCAATTGGGGGCCAAAGCCCTGACACCCGAGGAATCGGTAAACATCACGATTGGGGCTGTTTTTGACGCAGGTCCGGCGGCAGTCACCATCGATTACTACAATATCGAAATCAAGGATCGGATCACGTTTACCAGCGAATTTGCACTTTCTCCGGACGACATCCAGGCGCTGCTCGCCGCAGGCGTCAGCGATGCCACCAGTTTCAGTTCCGCACGGTTCTTCTCGAATCAGCAGACCATTGAAGCCCAAGGCGTGGATGTTGTTGTTACAGTGCCCTTCGATCTAGGTGGGGGAACCTCGACGCTCACGGCCGTGGCCAACTGGTCGGATATCGAAATGAGCAAATACGACCCGGCGTTCACCGGCGAGAGGACACGCCTGCAAATCGAAGAGGGACGCCCGGACACGCGGTTTGTGGTGAGTTGGACACACCTTCAGGGACCATGGCGAGTCATGGCCAGGGGCCGCTACTACGGTGAGTTCTTCGATGCGCCCACCAACACCGACAACCCTGCACAGTGGTTCGACCCAGCGGATTCGAAGTTCCTAGTTGATCTGGAGGCATCATTCGACTTGAGCGATACCGTAACTCTGACAGCAGGTGCGCAGAACGCCTTCGATACCTACCCCGCAAAGAACTCTTCAGGCAATGTGGCCGGCCTGATCTATCCCGAAAGCTCACCGTTTGGCTTCAACGGCGGCTACTACTACGTTCGCGCCATGTGGCGACGGCAATAGTGGCGACGGCAGTAGCGGCGACGGCTAACGGGCCTTGACCTTCAAGGACAGCGGCGAGGCCTGCAGGTAGTGGGCCTCCTCCTTGAGGTCGAGCTTGGTTAGGGGGTGCTTGGCCAGCCACTCCTTAAAGAGCGTCACCTCCATCTGCCCGCCATCGGCCTCGATGGCGACGTGGGGCAGGGGATCGCTGCTGCGGCTGCGGTGCAGGATGACCGCCAAACGCAGCAACGCCGTCAATCTCAGGATGGCGCCTTCCGCCGGCAGCGCTTCGTCGTCAATGGCAAACTTTCGGCGGTGCAAGCGCACTAGGGTGGCGAGTTGGCTCTGATCGAGCCTTGAGAAGCCAGGCATGTCCATATGGGCGAGCAGATAGCCGCCGTGCTTGTGGTACTGGTTGTGGGCGATGTCCATGCCGACCTCGTGGAGGTCCGCCGCCCAAGCCAACAGCAGCCGGTGCTCCGCAGCCTGCAGCCGCCAAGACACCGCAACCTGGGCGAGCAGGGCCAAGGCCGTGTCCCGCACCCGCTTGGCGTGGGCGGCATCGACGTGGTAGCGGCCCATGAGGTTGCGCACGGTGGCATCACGAATGTCCTGATGATGCACCCGGCCGAGCAGGTCCTGGAGCAGCCCTTCGCGCAGGGCGCCCTGGCTGACCTCCAATGACTTGAGGTTCAAGGACTCGATGACGGCGGCGAGCACCGCCACCCCGCCGGGAAACACCGCCCGCCGCTCCGGTGACAGGCCCGGCAAGTCAATCCGATCCGTGTGCTTGGCGTCGATCAGGCGGTCGATCAGGTCCGCCACCCCCGCTGGCCGGATGTCGCCGGCCTCGCCGTTTTGCAGCCCAGCCAGCACGTTGCTCACCGCCAGCACCGTGCCGGACGCGCCGATGGCCACATCCCAGCCGGAATCCACGTATTGGCTGCGCACCGCCTCCAACTCCCGCAGGCAATGGTTGATCGCTTTTTTGAAGGCCCGCTGGGTCAGGGCGCCGTCGGCAAAGCACTGCTGGCTCTGGGCGACGCAACCGATGTACAGGCTCTCCATGACCTCCGGTTCAAAGTGGCGGCCGAGGATCAACTCCGTGCTGCCGCCGCCGATGTCGATCACCAGCCGCCGGTCGTGGTTGTCCTCCAGCGCGTGGGACACGCCAAGGTAGATCAGCCGCGCCTCCTCCCGCCCGGAAATGATCTCCACCCGGTGCCCCAAGGCCCGCTCGGCGCTGGCGATGAAGGCTTCCGAATCGTGGGCCTTGCGCAGCGCGTTGGTGCCCACCACGCGCACGTTTTCGCGGCGCAGGTGGCGCAGGCGCTGCCCGAATCGCTCCAGGCACTCCAAGGCCCTCTGGCTCGCTGCTTCAGTCAGCCTCTGACGGTCGTCAAGCCCCTCGGCGAGCCGCACCATCTCGCGGATCTTATCGAGCGTCTGCAGGTGGCCGCCCGACTCCTGCGCGACGATGAGATGAAAGCTGTTGGAGCCCAAGTCCAGGGCAGCGAGCTCCCGGGGAGCTCCGTTGGCAGGAAGGGCAGGTTCGGCCATGGAACGCTCGCTGCCGGAAAGGCGCATTTTAGTGCGCCGCCGGGCAAATGGATAGGCCCCGGCCTAGTCAGGCAAGCCCAGAACCCGCTTGGCGATGACGTTGAGTTGGATTTCGCTGGTGCCGCCCTCGATGGAGTTGGCCTTCGAGCGCAGCCATTGGCGGGTGGTGGCCAGTTCCCGCTCGCTGAACGAAGCGCCATCCCAGCCGAGGCCGGCCAGGCCCATGGTTTCCTCCATGAGTTCGTACTTGCGCTTGTTCTGCTCGGTGCCGTAGTACTTGAACATCGACGCCAGATGGCCGCTGGCCAAGCCCGCCTTGGCCTCCTCGCCACCTCGGGACAGGGTCAGTTGGAAGGCGCGGTCGTTCATGCGGTGATTGGCTATCCTGCCGCGCAGCACCGGGTCGCCGATGCGTCCGTCCTGCTCGCCGACGTAGCGTTTGGCAATGTCCTCCATTCGGCGGCCTGTGCCGCCGAGCGCCGAGTTGCCGCCGATGCCGGCCACCATGTTGCGTTCGTGCTGAAGCAGGCGCTTGGCGATGGTCCAGCCTTGGTTGATCTCGCCCACCAAGTTGGCCTTGGGCACCCGCACGTTGTCGAAGAAGGTCTGGCAAAACGGCGACGAGCCGCTGATGAGCTCGATCGGGGAGGTGCTGACCCCCTTAGAGGCCATGTCGAACAGCAGAAAGCTGATGCCCTGATGCTTGGGCGCCGCCGAATCGGTGCGGACCAAGCAGAAGATCCAATCCGCTTGATCGGCGTAGGAAGTCCAGATCTTCGCACCGTTGACCAGGTAGTAGTCCCCACAGTCCTCGGCCTTGGTCTGCAGCGCCGCCAAGTCCGAGCCATGGCCAGGCTCCGAGTAGCCTTGGCACCACCGAATCTCGCCGCGCACGATCTTCGGCAGGTGCTCCTGCTTCTGCTCCTCGCTGGCGAACTCCAGCAGCGCCGGCCCCAGCATCCACACGCCGAAGCTGTTGAGCGGCGTGCGGGCGTTGATCCGCCCGAGTTCCTGGTGCAGCACCCGGTCCTCCTCGAAGGACAGCCCGCCGCCGCCGTAAGCCACCGGCCATCGGGGCGCAGTCCAGCCGCGCTCGGCCATGCGGTCCAGCCAGACCTTGGAGTCCGGATTCTTGAACCGCTCCCCGCGCCCGCCCCAGACGACTTCATCATCCGGCGTCGGGGTGCGCATGGACGGCGGACAGCTCTCCTCGAGCCAAGCCCGCGTTTCGGCGCGGAACTCTTCGATTGCAGGCACGTTTTCAAACCCTTGTTGAAAAGGAGGGGTGCGGATTTTAGGAAACCCAAGGCCCAAGGCGCAATCGCGCGTCGCCGGAGGCGACGCGTTTGGAGTTTCGCTACGCGAAACTCCGCGCCGCGGCGTCGATGCTTAGAGTGCCCTCGGATTGCCTGTCATGCAGGCTAGAATGGCGCCGATGCTGAACGAACTGCTATTGAGCTTGGCGCACTGGCTCGACGCGATGACCTGGAGCACGGCGCTGCACGAGTCCCTCTATCTCTACGCTTGGGTGGAATCCACCCACGTGCTCACGCTGATGGTCTTTTTGGGCATGCTGTTCATCATCGACCTGCGCATGCTGGGCCTCATCTTCACCGAGGTCCCCGCCTCCGCCGTCGCCGAGCGGCTCGATGTGCCCATGCTCATCGGCTTCACGGTCATGGTCGCCACCGGCTTCATTCTCTACTTCGCCATTCCGGTGCGCACCACCCAAAGCCTGTGGTTTCGCATCAAGGTGGTGCTGCTCATCGCCGCGGGCATCAACGCGCTGCTGTTCCGGGCCCGCATGAAGGCAGCGGACGGCAGTTGGGACCGGGACCCGAAGCCGCCCCAGCGCCTGCGCGTCGCCGCCGGCCTTTCGCTAGCCTTGTGGGCGGGGGTGGTGATGACCGGGCGCATGATCGCCTACGATTGGTTCGACTGCCACAAGCAGTTGCCCTACTTCCTGTATTGGGCGGCCGGCTGCGTGGACGAAATGGCCCGATTCGAGTAGGCCAAACATGGAGTTGCTGCCCTTTTTTGAATGGCTCGAAGCCTCCGCACTTGGCGAAGCTGCCAAAGCCTACGGCGGCGTGTTCGCGGTGGTGCAGATGTTCCACCTGCTGGCGCTCGCCCTGCTCGGCGGCACGGTGATCCTCGGCGACCTGCGGCTGCTCGGCCTGGTAATGACCGACGTGCCCTCCGAGACGGTGATCCGCAACACCCAAAAGTGGTTCAACGCAGCGCTGGCCCTGATCGCCGCCAGCGGCATCTTCATGAGCGGCGCGGTGGCGATCAAGCTCTACTACAACGAGATGTACTGGGCCAAGATGACGGGGCTCGGCCTCGGCATCGCCTTCGTCTACGGGGTTCGCCGACCCCTGCTGCTGCGTTTCGAGCACGCTACGATCAATCCATGGGCGCTGCGCCTGCTGGCGGTCACCAGCCTGATCATCTGGTTTTCCGTGGCCGCCTGCGGACGTTGGATTGGCTTCTCCTGAAGGCAATGGCGGCAGCGGCATGAAGAAAAAGACCTTGGAAAGAGCGGTGTTCGGCTTTGCCGCGGTGGTCATCGCGGCCGCCCTCTGGTTTTGGAGCCGTCAGGTCGGGGACGTGATCGACCTGCTGCGCTTGGCCTACGGCTGAGGTTGGCAATCGACAAAAGGGGGACGGAAGGATGCAGTTTGAGACGGTGGAAAACGGCGACATCAGCCTGTGGGTGGCGAGCCAGGGCGAGGGGCCGGTCATTCTCTGCGTGCACGGCTGGCCGGAACTCTGGTATTCGTGGCGGCACCAGATGGCCTACTTTGCCGAACGCGGCCACCGCGTGGCGGCGATGGACGTTCGCGGCTACGGCGGCAGCTCCAAGCCCCACGCCATAGCCGCTTACACCCTGCGCGAACTGGCCTCGGACGTGGCCGCCGTGGCCCGGCACCTATCCCCTGAACCGGTCACTCTCCTCGGCCACGACTGGGGCGCCCCCATCGTGTACGCCACCGCCCTGCTGCATCCCCGCGTAGTGCGCGCCGTGGCGGGACTGAGCGTGCCGTTCACGCCGCCGGGTCCGCAGTCCTTTCTCGACTTGGCGAAGCGCCTGTTCGCCAACCGCTTCTTCTACCAACTCTACTTCCAGGAGGAGGGCGTGGCGGAGGCGGAGCTGGAAGCCGACATTCCGACGGCGCTGCGCAAGATTTACTTCTCGCTCTCCGGCGAAGCGCCGCCGGACATGTGGCTGCAGGAGCGCCCGGCCACGGAAACCCTGCTGCAGCGCCTGGAGGCCCCCGACCCCTTCCCCGGCTGGATGACCCCGGAAGACTTGGCGACGTACGCCGACGCCTTCGAAGCAGGCGGCTTCCGTGGCCCCCTCAACCGCTACCGCGCGCAACGCCTCGACCCCGAGCAGCTCTCCGCCGTTCACGGCCTGCGACTCAAACAGCCCACCTGCTTCATCGCCGGCGAACGCGACCCCGTCCGCCGCTTCGCACCAGACGGCGACTTTTATGCCCGGGCCGACGCATCGGCGGATGACTTTCGCGGCACCACCATCGTGCCAAACGCCGGCCACTGGGTGCAGCAGGAAGCGCCCGAAGCGGTGAACAAGGCGCTGGAAACCTTCGTTGCCGAAGCGGGACCATGAGGCAATCCATCGAACCCTTAAGCCGCCGGTCGTTCGCGCTTTTCTGCGGATCAGCGAGCGTGGCTGCGGCCTTGGGGGCTTCAATGCCACGAGCCCCGGAATTGTATCCGTTGCAGAAGCTTTCCGCGGAGTTGACCGGATTCCCGGCCTCGGCGCTTGATGCCCAGTTCGCCCGCAATCTGGCAGAGGCATTGACCGTGGGTGGGCGCCGCGATGAGTTGGAGCGCCGGTTGGAGGCGCCGGGCAGCGAGCTCGGCGACTTGGAGACAGAAATCATTGCCGCTTGGTACTCGGGTGTCCTGCCCACGCCATCCGGGTCGATGGTTGGCACCTTCCGGGAGGCATTGATTTGGGCTGCCCTGGGCTTCGCCATGCCGCCGGGCATTTGCGGTGCGCCGCAAGATTGGTCCAAGCCGCCGCTTGACGAATAGCCCGTCGCTATGAAAACGGTAGAGGCCGACGTCATCATCGTCGGGTCCGGGGTGGCTGGGGCGCTAGTGGCCGAGCGGCTGGCCCGTGCGGGCATCGGGGTGGCGGTGCTGGAAGCCGGTTCGCGCGTTGATCGCGCCCAAGCCTTGGGGCGTTATTTCAACGCGCCGATCAAGACGCCCGAGAGTCCCTACCGGGCTACGCCGGAAGCGGACTTCCCGTTAAGCGCTGACCGCAGGCACTGGTATCGGCAATCGGGTCCGGACACCTTCAAAAGCACCTACCTCAAGGCCGTGGGCGGCACCACCTGGCATTGGCTCGGCACCTGCCTGCGCTTCCTGCCCAACGACTTTCGCCTGAAAAGCCTCTACGGACAGGGCGTTGACTGGCCCATCGGCTATGGCGATCTTGAGCCGTTCTACCTGGAGGCGGAGAGGGAACTCGGTGTCGCGGGCGACTCCAACGAGGACTTGGGTTCCCCCCGGTCGGGCCGCTTTCCGCTGCCGGCCATTGCGCCGTCCTATCTCGACCAAGTCTTTGAGCGGGCGCTTGACGGTACCGGCTTTGCAGTCCGGACAACGCCCCAAGCGCGCAACTCCGTAGTCCATGACGGCCGTCCCGCCTGCTGCGGCAGCGCAAGCTGCATTCCGCTGTGCCCGGTTCAGGCCAAGTACGACGCCACCGTTCATCTGCGGAAAGCCGAGCGCCAAGGCGCCGTGGTGCATGAAAGCACCACAGCCACGGCGGTGGAAGCCGACGCGAACGGACGCATCGCGGCCATTCGCTTTCGCCGGCCGGACTTAAGCGAGGGGGTCGCCCAAGGCCGCCTCTACGTCCTTGCCGCCCATGCCATGGAGACGCCGCGGCTGCTGCTTCATTCCCGCTCCGAGCGCACGCCGGCCGGGGTGGCCAATCGCTCGGACCAAGTGGGACGCCATCTCATGGACCATCCCATCAAGTTGAGTTGGGCGCTGTCGGGTGAGCCCGTGTGGCCCTATCGCGGCCCGCTGTCCACCGCCGGGATCGAAAACCTGCGCGATGGCCCGGTGCGCGCAAGCCGCGCCGGGCTGCGCATCCAGATCGGCAACGCCGGCTGGACCTGGGGCACCGGCGGGGCGCTAACGTTGCCCCGCACCTTGGCCGAATCGGGGCTGCGCGGCAAGGCGCTGCGCAACGCCGCCGTTGATCAGGCCGCCCGGCATGTGGAGTTGGCCTCCCTGATCGAGCAGTTACCGGACGCCGGCAACCGGATGGTGCTGGACGCTCGGGACAAGGATCACTACGGGGTGCCGCTGCCACGTCTGCGCTACGCCATTGGCGACTACTCCCGCGACGGCTTGGCCGCGGCGCAGGGCATCCATGACCGCATCTTGGCCAAGCTGGGCGCCACGGACATCCATCACCAACCCGAGTTTCAAGGTGCGGGGCACATCATCGGCACCTGCCGCATGGGTGAGGATCCGGCTCATTCAGTGGTGGACCCGGCGCTGCGCTGCCACGACCACGACAACCTCCACATCCTCGGCTCGGCGGTCTTTCCCACTTCAGGCACCGCCAATCCAACCCTGACCATCGCCGCCTTGGCACTGCGGTTGGCGGAGACCATGAAGGCCAGGCTGCAGCGGGGGGAATAGCGCTCTTAACGAGGGTGCAAGGAACCGAAGGGTTGCGCGGAGTGGGGGCGATGTGTTCCCATGCCGGTGAGGCCGGGTGAGGGTCCGGCTAGTAACAAATCAAGAGGCGCGCCCAAGGTCGCCAAGGGTCGCTCGAAGTTTGCGAGGTTGGCTGAACGGGCCGCCCCCGACCAACGTGGGGAGATTCAGCATGACCATAGCGCGAAGCTTGGCTCACATCTTTAAGTCACTCGTTCCATTCTTCATCCTTACCGCCGTGGCGCCAGCGCCGTTCGCGGCGGAAATCGAGGAGATCATCGTCACGGCGCGGGCCACCGAGGAGTCGGTGCGCGAGATTCCCGTGGCGATCACGGCGGTTGGGGAGGAGCGCATGGACACCTTCGGGCTGGAAGGGTTCATGGATCTGGAGGCCATCACGCCGCAACTCAGCATTGGCCGCGGCGGCAGCGGCAACGGCGCCGCCATCGGCATCCGCGGCATCGCTTCGGCCACCAGCAGCATCGGCATCGAGTCGTCCGTCGGCGTCATCATCGACGGCGTCTACATGCCCCAAGCCCGCGCCATCAACGAAGGATTGTTCGACACCAGCCAAGTGGCGGTGCTCAAAGGCCCGCAAGCGCTCTACTTCGGCAAGAACTCCACCGCCGGCGTGGTCTCGGTGATGACCAACAACCCAGGCGAGGAGTTTGAGGCGAGCGTTCGGATCAACAATGAGTTCGAGTCGGAGGACTTGACCCTGGAGGGCATCATCTCGGTGCCGGTCAACGAGAAGCTCGGGCTGCGCGCGGCGGTGCAGACCTCGGACATGAACAAGGGTTGGATTCGCAACAACGCCGGCGCCGACCGATACGCCACCTTCGATGCGGCCACCGGGCAAATCAACGTCTGGGAGAACCCGGCGGCTGCGGGCGAGTGGTGGCCGGGCGAGGAGACCACCTATGCGCGGCTGACCGCAGCAGGCGACCTGAGTGAACGCTTCAGCTACAACATCAAGGGCTCCTACGCCAAGTTCGCTCAGCACGCCTCAAGCGGCGGCGGCGAACTGTTCAGCTGCCCCACCCTCGACGGACGCCAGCACATCAGCCTGCCAGTCGATCCGCAGCCCGAGGGACGGCAAACCACGCTATTCGAACCGCGCCCAGTGCCGGACTCGGACTGCGAGATCAACTTGGCCCGGGGCATCAACGACGTGCCGCCGGGCATTGGCAACGTCAATTCCCTGCTCAACCAGTTCGGCGACGGGGATCTCGGCGAGAAGTTCACCTCCTGGAACCTCACCGGGACGTTCGACTACGCGTTCGATTCCGTGGACCTCAAGACCATCATCAACTACAACGACGCCACCGAGCGCTGGGTCAGCGACTTCGACGGCGGCGGCATCACCAACATCTTTGCCGGCGAACGCAACACCTTCGAGCAGTTCGCCATCGAGTCACGCGCCGTCACGCGCTTCGATGCGCCGGTGAACCTGGTGTTCGGCGTGTACTACCAGCAAACCGACCGCTTCTTCGACCAGGACGTTATCTTCGCCTTCCTGCCATTCCCTGGCTGCGTTGTCGGCACCGCCACGGTGTGCGGGCCGGAGTTCACTGGGCCGCTTGAGGACCCGGACGACCAGTTCACCGCCTACAACAAGATCTCCGAAACCGACGGCGAGACCGTTTCGGTGTACGGCGAGGTGGCGTGGCAAATTGCCGAGCAGTGGGAGTTGACGGCGGGGGCCCGCTACATCCACGAGACCAAGGACTCATTCTTCATCCAGCCCTATGTGTTCCCCTTCGTCACGGGCCTGTTCATTCCCTACGACCCCGGCAACCTGCTGACCAGGGCCGCGTCGGACCAAACCTTCAAGAACCTGATTCCCGAAGCGACGCTGACCTGGACCGCCACCGACAACCTCACGGTCTATGCCGCCTACAAGGAAGGCTTCAAGTCCGGCGGCTTCTCCAACAGCGCCATCCTGAGCAACCTGTCACCGCCGCTGTTGAACGGCGCGCCCTGCATCTCACCGGGTCTCGGCGGCACCTGCTCGGCCAGCCCCGGCGATGACCTGGTGTTCAGCGACTTCGTCTTCGACCCGGAGGAGAACAAGGGCGGCGAGGTTGGCGTGAAGGCCTCGTTGCTCGACAACTCCATGCTCGCTTCAGTGGAGGTGTACTACTACAAGTTCCGCGACCTGCAAGTGGACTTCTTCAACGACGCCCAATTCGCCTTCGTGACGTCGAATGCGGGCGGCTCGGAAACCTACGGCGCCGAAGTGCAGGTGGATTGGGCGACGCCGGTTGAGGGCCTGTTCCTCAGCGGCTCCTTTGGCTGGCTGGAATCGAAGTTCACCGAGTTCTTCCAGTTCTGCCACGGCGGCCAAACGCCGGCCCAAGGCTGCGGACCACTGCAGCCCGGCCAGACGGAGACGGACCTGCGCCAGAACCTGGCCGGCAACACGCGCCCAGGCGCACCGCGCTGGTCCGGGCACCTAGTGGCCAACTACGAGCGCGGCATCGGCAACGGGCTGGTGCTCGGCGTCACCGGCAACGTGCAGTACAAGAGCAAGACCCACTTGAGCGCGGACATCCCGTCGATCACCTACCCGGCCTACGCGACGCTGGACGCCAACGTCCGCATTCGCACCCAGGACGGCCGCTGGCAATTGGCCTTCATCGGCAAGAACCTCACCGATAAGCTGGCCATCCGCGGCGCCGGCGACGTGCCGTCAACCGGCGGCAACACCGGGACTGCGGAGGGCTTCCTAGGCGACCTGTCCGGCGGCACCATCCGCCCCCGGCAGTACGAACTGGAGTTGACTTGGCGCTTCTAACCGGCGGGGGCGTAGTTCAGGGTCGTGCCGTTCGCCCGTGCAGCGGCCTCCAGGAACTGCCGAAACGGATCCATCCGCCGAACGACCCACTCCGCGGCCTGACCCTCGCCGCCGCGACCCCCCCCCATGCGGACCAGCACCCGCCGGGGCTTTAGCGATTCCGCGGAATCCCCCGGCTAAACAATCCCGGCTGGGCTGCGCTGCGCAGAGCAGCAGCGGCTTTTGGCTCGCGGATGATGGCGGTAACTTCCCCAGCCGGTCCGTTGCGTAGCACCGTTACCGGCCGGTCGGTATCCTTGTTCAGCATTACGGACCGGTCGCGGGGGCCCGAAAGCCGGATTGAATCGAGCTCATCCGGCCAAGTGGCCTGCATCGGCAGCGCAAAGGCGAAGCTCGAACGTCCCCCTGCGTCGCCCGCCGCCGGCATGTCGAAACTCAAATCGAACAGCACCGTGCCGTCCGCGGCCGTTCCGCTTATGCGGTAGGGTCCGGGAACTTGCGGGAGTGCGGGCGGGGCTTGGGTAATGAAGGCCGACTCCAGAAACAGTGCCGACCCGCCACCCTTGCCACCCCAAACGATAAGGGATTGGACGGCGCTGTGGGCTTGCGGCCGGTGGAGCAGGCCCGCGGCGTTGAGCCGGTAGCGCAGAGCTTTGTCGAAGCTGAAATCACTGATCCAGTAGGGCGAGCAGTACGACATCAGATCGACGTATTCATCGGGCGGCACCAGACGCTTCTCAGCGAAATCGTAGCCCCAACCTCCGGTGGAACCGTTGATGTATGGAAAAGCGGGCTCTAAGCCCAGCGGATCTCCGCAGGGCGTATGTTGCAACGAAAGATTGTGTCCGAATTCGTGCGCAATCACGTCAGCGTTGGTTATGGAATACGCTGTCTTGTGGCCGATGATGCCGATTCCCGAGGCGCCTGAAAACTCCCCGGCTAGAAGTCCCATGTAATAGTCTTCGCTGCCCTCCATGGTGGCGATCAGTTGAACCTCGCTGATCAGTTCATGCCCCCAGTTGGTGGAGGTTCGGACCGGATCATGGGCGGTGACCGTGAGGGCCGCAACCGGCAGCAGCGTGCGGGTCTGACCCAGCATCTCGTGACCCATGGGATCGGCCTCCATGGCGTTTACGAGATCAACCACCGACACATCGGGGTTGGTTTCCCACAAAAACGGGACGAAGGTGATGCCGAACGCGGGCATTTCCCGCACCTCCACCGCCAGTCGACCAGTTTCGGGAATTCGGCGAGCCACTTCAAGGCTGCTGTCCAGCGTTCCATCTGGATCAATTTCGATCACGACTTCCAGTCCCGGTTGCACAATCTCCGCCGGAACCGTGGCGTCGGCCGACCGCTCCAGCGAACTCTCGTCCAGCAGGGTCGGAACAGGCCCTTCGCTGGAAGGGATATCGACCTCATGAGTGAGTTCCCCTCTCAGATAGAAGTCGGCCCGGACGGGCGGGATGCGCTCGGAGTTGCTCTGCGCTGCAGTCGGGAAAACCCGCAGCAGGGCTTCCTCGTCCGCCACCAAGGCAATGGGAAGTTCGCGGGACTGGATGGCTTGCGTGAGATAGGCCGCTACCGGCTGAACGTCGCACTGCCTCACGCGACGGGTAAGCAGTTCGTTCAGCCAGCCGAGCATCCTGGCGTCTTGGGGTGCGCACAAGGCGGTGCCCGCAGCTTGGAAGTGAGCCAACTCACGGAGATCCGCCAAACGGACCGGCAAGGGACCCGACAGGTCCATATTGCCGGTGAGGGCCAGCGAACGCAGCCGCGTCAGATCCGCCAGCTCGGGCGGAATCGGACCGGAAAGTGAATTGCTGCCAAGATACAGTTCGGTCAGGCTGGCCATTTGCCCCACCTCCTCGGGGATGGCGCCGGCCAAGCTGTTGTAGGAGAGATTCAGGTACTCCAGCGCCGGGAAATCGCCAAACGATAAGGGGAGGCCGGCGGAGAAGTCATTGTTCGAAAGGTCCAGAATTACCAGTTTGTCAAGCTTGGCCAGCGTACTGGGCAGCACCCCCGAGAGATTATTGCCGGGAAGGTGAATTTCCCGTAACTCTGCCGCGTTGCCAAGTTGCTGCGGAATCGAACCATTCAGACGGTTCCTGTCCAGATAAAGCTCAACCAGCGAAGCGAGATTGCCGAATTCAGAGGGAATGGAGCCCGTAAGCCCATTGCCTGAAAGATCCAGAGTCCTGAGGTGCTCAAGTTGGCCGATCTGCGGCGGAATGGATCCGGCGGCGCGGATGCCCGCCAGATCGAGAATCTCCAGATTGGCAAGTTCTCCCAGTTCCGGAGGTATTGGCGAGCGCTGGGTGTCATTGCCGACAAGTCTCAGTTCGGTGAGCCTTTCGAGCGCTACGATATCCGCCGGAATGGGCCCCACCAGGCCATTGTGGGTCAGATCGAGGGCGACAACCCGGCCCTGTCCGTCTGCCTTGACGCCGAACCATTCGCGAAGCGGCGTCTCGCTCAGCCAGTTGCTGTTGTCATCCCACAGCTCCCCACTCATCGAATCGTAGATTTTCTCAAGGATGTCGCGGTCCTCCGAGGGCGGGCAATCGCTGCCCGTTCCTTCGTGCCGGGGCACCTGCTCCAGCCATTCGCGGAGAAATGGCTCCCGCGGTACGCAAAGATCCGTTCCGGCGTAGCGAATCTCCTGTAGTGCGTCGATGCGGGGCAGCGTGTACGGCAGACGCCCCGAAAGTTCCGGATTGCCGCCTAAGCGCAGTTCCATCAAGACGTCCAGATCGCCCAGCTTCAGCGGCAACTCCCCCACCAGTCCGTTGGAGGAGAGATCGATCGCGATCACGCGGCCGCTGGAATCCACGCTGATGCCGTGCCGAGATTCCAGTGGACCATCGGGCCAGCCGTCCGCAGCGGTCCAGCCGGAACCTCCCGTGGCCTCGTAAAGCGCCTCCAGCACCCCACGGTCCGCCCGGTTGCAGTAATGGCCAGCGTCATGCTGTGCGATATCGTCAAGCCAAGCAGAAAAACCGGACGTATCGGGCAGGCAAAGACCGGGGTTTCCCGACCACCAGAACCTTTTCAGGAACAGCCCGGTCAATTCCGCCGGCAAGGCGCCTGACAGGCGGTTATTGGCAATATTGAGTTCGGCAAGGCTGGTCAGATTTCCGAGCGCGGGAGGAACCGGCCCGGTGAGCCGATTTAGGTCCACGTACAGGTAAATCAGACGCGGCAGCCCACCCAGCTCCGGGGGAATCGGCCCGGATAGTTGATTGACGTCCAGCCGAAGCGTTTGTAGCTCGGCGAGATTCCCGATCTCGCGAGGTATCGGGCCTGAAAGCCCGTTGGAATGAAGAATGAGGTGTTCCAAGGTGTTCAGCACACCAAGTTCCTCCGGAATCGCCCCGGAAAAGCTGTTCAGACTCAGATTAAGGTGTTGAAGCCTCGGCAGGCTGGCTATTTCGCGCGGTATGGGACCGGAGAACTGGTTGCTGTACAGGCCGAGCCTTATGAGCCTCCTCAGATCGCCCAGTTCCTCCGGCAGGCGACCTGAAAGCTCGTTGTAACCCAGCGACAGTTCCTCCAAGCCAGTGAGTTGTCCGATTTCCGGCGGTATCGAACCCTCAAGACCGTTATTGCCGAGATCAATGGTCACGACCCGGCCGTCGTCGCCGATTCGTATTCCGTACCATTGCGCCATCGGCTGGTCGCTGAGCCAGTTGGTTCGGGTCACCCAGTTGTCGCCGCCAGCGCTTTCGTAGAGTGCAACGAGCACTTCCCGGTCGGCGGCGGATTCGACTAGGATATCGACTGTCACGATTACCCGGCCGGACACGGCCCCGGCGGTTGCCGTGATCGTGGCCGTCCCGGAGTCCACAGCGGTTACC
This sequence comes from Pseudomonadales bacterium, assembly GCA_022827905.1. Taxonomy (GTDB): domain Bacteria; phylum Pseudomonadota; class Gammaproteobacteria; order Pseudomonadales; family Azotimanducaceae; genus Azophilus. The sequence goes on from JAJEIQ010000048.1 coordinate 25,066, forward strand.
AGTCCGTCGCCGTCCACGGTGGCTACCCCGGGTGTATCGGTGGCCCAGGTTACTTCGACGTCCATCATCACATTGCTGTCGCTATCCTTGACCTCAGCCGTGAACTGTACGGTTTCTCCCTTCATGGTGAGCCGCGAGCTGCTCGGAGCAACGGTCACAGATTCCACCATCGGGGCGGTGGGGTTGGGTGCAGGCTGGGGGTCGGCGGTTGGGGTTGGCGGACCGCCCGATTCCGACGATCCACCCCCACAGCCCCAGAGCAGCGCAGCAAGGGCCGAAACCAGCCATCGTTGACGCGAAGCGGCGATCCTGAATGCCGCCGCACCGGGTTGGGGGGAGCGACCGTTCATTGGCGACATTGTAGGGTCTGAGGCGAAGCCTCGCTAGAATCCTTGAGCCGGGTTGACGTTTTCAGTTGGGTTGCATTTTAGGCTGCGAGTTGGCGGCCGTGCCACAGTTGCTGTATTTCGCGGTCGAAGGAGTCGACGGCGCGGCGGAGGCGGCAGGCCGTGCGCGGCGGCGCGTCGAACACCACGGACAAAGTGGGACGAAAGACGCGGGCATAGGTGCGGTGGTAACACAGGGCGGTGCGCAGTCCGTCGTCGGTGACGCGATAGCGGCGCGTATGGGGGATGCGCTCGATGAGTCCATGCAGGCGCAGACGGCGCAGGTCGTAGGTCATGCGATTGCGGCCGTAGGTCTCGAGGGACCAACCCATCAGGGATGCAACGGTCTCGCGCAGGTCCCGGTTCTGGAAGCCGTCGGGCAGCACCTTGAAGGTGAGCAGCGCCGCGAGCAGGGCCTGGACCCGGGGACCGCCGAAGCGGAGTGCCGAGGCGCGCTGGGCGTTGACGATGCACGGCCGATGGAGGTCGTCGAACCGTTGAGCCCCGATGGCGCAGTCGTGGCTGATGCGTTGCACGCGCAGCAGGCGTCGGTTGGCGGTGAAGCCGATCTTCTTCAGATCATCGAGGTTTTTCAGCCGTCTGCCGACATCGAAGTCGTAGGTGTCGTTGACCACCGTCTCGGTGCGCAGGGTGCGCCCTTCCTTGTGGTACTGCTTGATGCGGGAGTGTTTGTAGTCGACGTGCAGCGACGGGATGACCCCGTCGGTTATCACGCGGGTCCGGTGCCGCGATGGGGTGCGCTTGGTGACGCGTCTGTTGAAGATCAACTGCACGTGGTCGGGACGTCCCAGGTCGACGTTCTCCCGGATGATCTCCTCGAACAGCACACGCCCCTGGACGGGGCGGTCGAGAACCTGGGTCAGTGCGAACTCCGCCTGCAGGACGGAGAGGTCGTAGCGGATGCCCGCCGCCCGGTCGGCGGCGGTGAACGGGTGCGGCAGGCGCTTGAGCCACTTGCGCAGCAGGCGCTCGATCGCCGCCGCCGTCAGGCCGTCGGCCAGACGCTGCATCAGTGCCGGGTCGGCACAGCTCAACACCCCGTTGTCCAGTGGCTCAAAGGCGACGCCCCGCTTGGCGAGCTGGCGCTTTACGTACTCGTGCCCGTTGATGCACAGCTTGGCGTTGTAGGGGAAGTACGAGCAGAACTTGATGAACAACGGTCCGAAGTCGTCGTCGACGATGTGGATGTAGTAGTGGTTGACCATCGCCGTTTTAGACACCAGCCACGGGTACGGGCCGTGTACGGGATCCTCGCGGCGCTCGGTGCGCACCACCCGCGCCTTCTCCTGCGCCTTGCCGATGTAGAGCACGCCCTCCGCGGCTTCGAAACGGCGCAGGTACGTCTGCGTCCGGTCGTCCTTGCGCTCGAAGCGCTCGAAACGAACCAGGTCGACGCCCTCGCGTTGCGCGAAGCGCTCAATGGCGGACACAAAGCGCCGCGTCATCGGCGCCATCAATGCCGAGGACGGCACCGGATTGCCGCGCACACCGCGAAAGAAGGCCGACGTCCCGCCACCCGACTGCAAGAGCGGCACGTGGACGTTCAGGCACATCCGGTCGATGCACTCCAGTTCCAGGGTGGTGTGTTCCGCCAGCACTTCGCCGGCATTTCGTGCTACGTTCATCATTCGGACTCCGGCCGATGGGCTCCCCACAGGCCACTATACGGCCACCGACGCCTTGGGCGACCACAACGGCGGCTTCGTGCCGCAGAGAGGAGCAGCGGCCGGGGTCCGTCTCAGGCAACTGTCAATCGGTCGGAGGAACACATGCATTGTCGGTCTGAGGCGAAGCCTCGCTAGTGCTTCTTTGGAACATGGCGCAACAATATCATCAGAAATACGGAACATACTCCTGACTTCGATTCGAAAAAAGGAACTCGATACCGAAATCGGGTTATTGGAACGCCCAACGAACCGAAGGTTCAGGTTCCCGCGGGAAGTGGCTCAGTTTGAATAGCATCACGCTGAATCCACAGGCTGATGCTATTCAAACTGAGCCACTTCCCTCCTGAACTATAGACGGTAGGCCGTTTCTGTCATCAAGCGAGACAGCGCGGTCATGGCCGCCTTGACCGCTCCGGGGAATTCAGCACCCCCGGATTCAAGGGCCGCGGCGCCGTGGCGGGCTTCCTCGGCGCGCATGCCGGTGATGATGGCACGGCTACGGTCGTCGTCTTCCGGCAGCGCCTGCAAGTGGCGGTCGAGGTGTTCGCAGACCTGATCCTCGGTGGCTTCGACAAAGCCTAGGCTCACCTTGTCGCCCGCCAAGCCGGTTAGGGCGCCGATGGCGTAGGAGGCGGCATAGAACAGGGGGTTGAGCAGGCTGGGCGACGCATCGAGTTCATTGAGGCGTTCGGCGCACCACGCCAAGTGGTCGGACTCCTCCTCGGCGGCGCTCTTGAGCTTGGCCCGCACGTCATCCTGCCGGGCGGTGAGGGCCTGCCCCTCGTAGAGCGCTTGGGCGCACACTTCGCCGGTGTGGTTCACCCGCATCAGGCCACCGGCGTGGCGGCGTTCCGCATCGTCGAGCGGCGCCTCCGGCACATCCACGCCAGGACTGGGCCGCCGGGCGCTTAACCGCCCCGAAAGGGTTCGCAGCGCCCGGTCGAACTGGCCGATGGCCTCATCAATCATTCTACCTACCCGAACCCCCGCATCTGACGGCCGCCCAGCAGGTGCAGGTGGATGTGAAAGACCGTCTGGCCGCCGCCGGCGTTGCAGTTGAGGATCAGCCGGTAGCCCTCTTCCTCGATGCCACGGGCCTCCGCCAGCGCTTGGGCCCGCAGCACCATCCGACCCACGAGCCCCGCATGGTCTTCGTCCAGGTCGTTCACCGTGGAGATGTGGGCCTTGGGCACCACCAGCACATGGATGGGCGCTTGGGGGCTGATGTCGTTGAACGCGACCAACTCATCGTCCTCGAAAACGATGTCAGCAGGCACTTCCTTGTTCACGATCTTGCAGAAAATGCAATCTTCGACCAATTCGTCGTTCCTGTGCGGCGCACGTTGCAGGGTCATGCGGACTGTAGCCGAAAACCCCTTTGAGCGTAATGGTGGGTCGGGGCGAAGCTGCGTAGGCACGTCCACGTCAGACCCCCTCCATCGCCCAAGCGTCGAGGCCTTTTTGGGCCAGGATGAAGGTGGCCAGCGCCCGCTCCTCGGGACGCCCGCCGATGACTTGGTAGCGTTGCTTGGGGTCCAGCGCGACCATGGTTTGGCGGAGCCTGGCCAAGGCGCCGGGTTCGCCGATGTCAAGATTGACGCCCGCATCGGAACATTCGACAAAGCGCACCACCCGGTCGAGTAGCAGCGCCACAAAACGATCCTTGGGCAGCCGCAGGACGGCGCCCGCCTCGAGCGCGCTGACCGTGGCGTTGCGGTGGCCGTTCATGATGAGGGCGTCCTCGCCGAAGAAGTCGCCCGGCACCAGTTGGGCCAGCGTGCGGCCATCGCGGCGCACGGCGGCGCGGCCCGACTTCAGAACCAGGAAATCGCTCGCCGGGTCGCCTTCGGAAATCAGGTCATCGCCGGCCGCGAAGGGGCGCTCGTCAAGCTCGCTGAACAGCTTCTGCCACACCCCCGCGTCCAGGCGGCGCATGAGCGGCGAGCCGAGAAAGCGCTGCTCCCATGGCAGCAGCACTTCCTGCTTGGGCTGCAGGTCCGTCCGGCCCAACAGCATGGCCACCGAGGCGGTGTCCACATGCAGCAGGCGCGCGGCGGTCAGCGTGCGGATGGCGGCGTGGCCGGGATAGAGCGGCGCCCGGGCGTCACGCGAGCGGTGGCCAACCACTGCGGCGGGCAAGAACAGCCGCACCCGGCCTTGGACCAAGTAGTAGCTGCCGGTGAGCGTTCGGCCTTCACGCAGCACCCAGCGATTGGCCGGAATGCTGATGATCTGGGTGTGGCGGGCGACGCCGGAAAGCTCGGCGGCGGCCAAGGCCTCGAAGGCCTCAAATCGTTTCAGTAAGTGCTTAACCATGCAGCCAGCATGGCAGGCGGCCAAGCTGGCTGGAAGTCGTTATCGCTTACCGCACCGTAAGCTAACCGCCCGCCTCTCTTGCTAGAGCTCGGTAACCGATGTCTGAGCGATAACGGGCATCCTGCCAGCTTATTCGCACAGCGCCTTGGTAGGCTTTCTCACATGCCTCCGTCACGTTGCCGCCCAGTCCGGTTACGCACAGAACCCGTCCGCCGCTGGTGAGCACCGCGCCGTCGTCGAGTTGGGTGCCGGCGTGAAAGACCTTGCAGTCCGGGGTCTCGGCGGCATCGAGGCCGGTGATGGGGTGGCCCGTCTCATAACTGCCGGGATAGCCGCCGGACGCCATCACCACGCCGAGGGCGGCGCGCTCATCCCAGCGCAGCGTCTGGCTCTTAAGCTCCCCGTCCAAGGCCGCGCTGCACAGCGCCGCCAAGTCGGACTCCAGGCGCATCATCACCGGCTGCGCCTCCGGGTCGCCGAAGCGGCAGTTGAACTCGATGACCTTCGGCGAACCGTCCGCCGCAATCATCAGGCCGGCGTAGAGAAAGCCCAAATAGGGTGCGCCTTCGGCCGCCATGCCCTTGAGGGTGGGTTCCATGATCTCTTCCATGATGCGGGCGTGGACCGCATCAGTGACCACCGGCGCCGGGGAGTAGGCGCCCATGCCGCCGGTATTGGGGCCTGCATCGCCGTCGAAGGCGGCCTTGTGGTCTTGGGAACTGGCGAAGGGCAGGGCGGTGCGGCCATCGCACAGGGCGATGAAGCTGGCCTCCTCACCCTGAAGAAACTCCTCGACCACCACGCAGCGCCCCGCATCGCCGAACGCCGTTCCGGACAGCATGGATTCGAGCGCCGCCTCGGCTTCAGCTACTGTTTCGGCGATGATCACGCCCTTGCCGGCGGCCAGGCCGTCCGCCTTGACCACCACGGGCAGGGGACATTCGCCCACATAGGCCTTGGCGTCCGCCAGCCCTGTGAAGGACTCCGAGGCGGCCGTCGGGATGCCCCAACGGTGCAAAAACGCCTTGGTGTAGGCCTTGGAACCCTCCAACTGGGCGGCTTTTCGGCTCGGCCCGAAGCAGCGCAAACCCCGCTCGTTGAAGTAATCGGCAAACCCATCGACCAAGGGCGCCTCCGGGCCGACGATCGTGAGATCGATGCCCTCCCGCTTCGCAAACGCCGCCAAACCGGCGAAGTCATTCACCGCAATGGGCACGTTTTCGACGTTGGCTTCCAACGCGGTGCCCGCATTGCCCGGCGCCACATACACACGCGACACCGACGCCCCTAGGCTCGTCCGCCACGCCAGCGCGTGCTCGCGGCCGCCGTTGCCTGTCACCAGCACCTTCATCAGCAGTTAAACCTCCTTACGTAGAACTAGACGCTACATTCGAGGGCGGGACGCCCTCGCCCCGACCTTTGCTCGAGGGCGGGACGCCCTCGCTCCGACCTTTGCTCGAGGGCGGGACGCCCTCGCCCCGACCTTTGCCCGAGGGCGGGACGCCCTCGCCCCGACCTTTGTTCGACGCCGTTCCCCGGAGCGAGGGCGACCTTCGTTCGAGCCCTCCCGGAGCGAGGGCGTCCCGCCCTCGAACTGGATGCATGGCACCTCAATGGCGGAAGTGGCGGATGCCGGTGAAGAGCATCGCTATCCCGTGCTCGTTGGCCGCGTCGATCACCTCCTCGTCCCGCACCGAGCCGCCGGGCTGGATCACCGCCGTCACCCCCGCTTCGGCGGCGGCGTCCAAACCGTCGCGGAACGGAAAGAAGGCATCCGACGCCATGACCGATCCGGCCACTTCAAGCCCCTCGTCGGCCGCCTTCAGGGCGGCGATTCGGGCGCTGACCACGCGGCTCATCTGGCCGGCGCCGACGCCGATGGTCTGCCCGCCCCTGGCATAGACGATGGCGTTGGACTTGACGAACCAGACCACTTTCCAGGCAAATCGCAAGTCCCGCGCCTCGTCGGCGGTGGGCTGGCGCTCGGTCACCACCCTCAGCGCCCCTTCATCCACCTCTCGCTCATCGGCGGTCTGCGCCAGCAAGCCGCCGCCCACGGTCTTGAGCTCTACGCCTCGGCTGGCGCCGGCGAACGGGCCGCAATTCAAAAGGCGCAGGTTGCGCTTGGCGCGGGCAGCGGCGACCGCGGACGGCGCGATGGCCGGGGCGACCACCACTTCGGCGAACTGCCGCTCAAGCAAGACGGACAGCGCCGGGCCATCGAGTTCACGGTTAAAGGCGATCACGCCGCCGAAGGCAGAGGTAGGGTCGGTGGCGAAGGCCCGCTGATAGGCTTCGCGAAGGTCAGCGCCGACGGCGACGCCGCAGGGATTGGCGTGCTTGACGATCACGCAGGCCGGTTCGGCGAAGGTCTTGACGCACTCCAAGGCGGCGTCCGCATCGGCGATGTTGTTGTAGGACAGCGCCTTGCCTTGAAGCTGCTCCGCGGCGGCAATGGTCCCCGGCGGCACCGCATTGCCCGCGTAGAACGCTGCCTCCTGGTGGGGATTCTCGCCGTAGCGCATGGCTTGCCGCTTGCGGTAGCCCAGGTTGAACGCTTCCGGCAAGGGATCGCCGCGCCCGAAATAGCCCGCCACGGCGCTGTCGTAGGCGGCGGTGTGGCGAAACGCCTTGGCCGCGAAGCGCCGCCGCATGGCCTGATCAACGCCGCCCGTCCGCAGTGCGGCCAATAGGGCTTCGTAGTCCGCCGGATCAACCACCACCAGCACATCGGCGTGGTTCTTGGCGGCGGAGCGAATCATGGCCGGCCCGCCAATGTCGATGTTCTCAATGGCCAGGGCGTCGGTGACTTCCGCCTTGGCGATGGTGTCGGCAAAGGGATAGAGGTTGACGACGACCAAATCGATGGGGGCAATGCCATGGGCGGCCATCACCTCGCCATCGGTCGTCCGGCGCCCGAGGATGCCGCCATGAATCTTCGGATGCAGGGTTTTCACCCGCCCGTCCATGATTTCCGGGAAGCCGGTGTGGTTGGCCACTTCGGTCACCGGCAGGCCCGCCTCGGCAATCGCCCGGCTGGTGCCGCCCGTGGAGAGGATGTCGATGCCGAGTTCCCGCAACCCAGCGGCCAGTTCCACCAAGCCGGTCTTGTCGGACACACTGAGCAGGGCGAGTTTGGGGTTCATCACCAACCTATTGTAAATCGCGAAGGAAACGAAATCGTCACCTGCGCCGCCGCCGCGCCTGGGTGGGGGATGTTCAGCGTCACCGGGTGGGCGGTTTCAGGGGCCAGCAGGCGCAGGCTCGCCAGCCCCTCGATTGCCGAAGGCTCGGGGTCCAAGTAATCGCCGGGCCCGAAACGCAAGCTGCCCACCGGCTCACCCTCCGCGGTGGCGAACTCAACGTCCAAGGTGGGCAAGGGCGTTGAAATCGGCGCATCGTGTAGAACCACGAACCGCACGGCAAGCATGCCGGGTGATTCGGCGTGGCGGCTGACTGTCAATTCGCGGGCGCGGTAGTCGGCCTGCAGCCAAGCGATCTGCACGGCCAAGGCGGCCACGGCAAGAACGAGACCGACCACCACCCAAGCGGGGAAGGAGGTCCGAGCGCCGGAAGGCTCGTCGACCGGCTCCCATACATCGACTACGCGAAAGACCTTTAGGCAGGCCCCACAGCGCAGGCGCCCCTCCGCAGCCGCAAGGTCCGCTTGGTGGACGTGGAACCGGGTGCCGCAGTGGGGACACTCGACGGTGGAGCGGGGAGAAGGTTCAGTCACGACGCCGTCCCGTCAGACGTGCCCACTCGCCGTCAACGAATGGTGGATCAAACGCAAGGCCGGGGTAGGCGGGCAGCACGGCACCGACCTGCGATTCCAAAATGCCCGCCAGGACCAACTGCCCTCCGGATTTGAGGCAACCGCTGAGGGTCGGCCCCAACTCAATCAAGGTATTGGCGAGGATGTTGGCGAGCACCAAGTCGAACTCCAGTTGCGTCGGAAACTCCTCAGGAGTGATGACGGCATCCAAGGCAACGCCGTTGAAGCGTGCGTTCGCCTGTGTCGCCCAAAGCGCCTGTGGCTCGATATCGACCGCCATCACGCGCGCTGCGCCGAGCAGGGCGGCGGCGATGCCCAGAATGCCTGAACCGCAACCGTAATCCAGCACCGAACGCCCCTCAAGACGGGTATCCGCCAGCCAGGCGAGGCACGACCGGGTGGTTGGATGCTGTCCCGCGCCGAAGGCCAGGCCTGGGTCGAGACGCAACACGGCACTAGGAAAGCTCCTGGCTCGATCCGAGGGCGGGACGCCCTTATCTGTTAGATTTTCCCCTGCGGACCCGGAAACGGGATTGCCTCCCCGCCGCCCTAGGGCGGCGGGGAGGCGCGGCGGTCGGATCGTGGCGCCCTGGGTCATGAAGGACCGTGAGCGAGTGTGATCGGCCGCCGCCCGCACCCCAAACCCGTCCTGGATGGAAACGAGGGCATCAAGGCCCGCAGATAAGGAAAGGAGACGGTTCATGGATCATAGCACCGTTGGCGTCGACGTATCGAAGGCGCACCTGGACGCGCACTTGGCCCCCGAGGGCCGGGCGGCGCGCTTCCCCAACACGGCGGACGGCATCCGCCGGCTCGTCCGGTGGATCGGCGACGCGCCCGTGGACCGCGTCGCCTACGAGCCGACCGGGCGCTGGCACCGCCCGCTGGAGGCGGCGCTGCTGCGGGCCGGGCTGCCGGCCGCGGCGGCCAACCCGCTGCGGGCGCGGCGCT